>NZ_JBEOZE010000001.1:0-635594 GCF_040297465.1 Streptomyces sp. NPDC001787 | reverse complement strand
CGGCGGCGGGGGGGGGCGGCGGGGGGCGGGGGGCGGTCCCGCGGGCCGCGGGGGGGTGGGCCGGGGGCTGGGCGGCGGGCCGGACCGCCGGGGAGGGCTGGGGGGCGGCCGACGAGGGCGCGGCGGGCTGCGGCTCGGCCGGCGAGGGCGCGACGACGGGCTGGGCGGCCGGGGAGGCCGAGGGTCCCGCTCCGTGGCGGGCCCGGTCTCCGTCCGGGGTACGGGGCGGTGGCGGCGCCACGGAGCGGGCCATGCCCCGGGCGACGGCGTCCTGGATGGAACCGGCCAGCTCCGCGGCCCCCGCCACTCCCTGGTCCGCGAGCATCTCCGCGAGTCCGGCGGCGTATCCCTGGCCTACGGCGCGGACCTTCCAGGCTCCTTGCCGGCGGTAGAGCTCCAGGGCGCTGACGGCGGTCTCGGAGTCCAGGCCGGTGAGCGTGAAGGTGGCGATCTCGGTGCCGTCCAGCCCGGTGACGGCGACGAAGGGCGCGGCGACCGCACCGAACCTCACCGGACCGCCGGCGCCCACGGGGAGGGCGAGCAGCACGGTGACACGGTGGACCGCGTCGGGCAGGGCGTCGAGGTCCACCGCGAGCCGGTGGCCCGCGGCGGCCTGCTGGGACACCTCAAGACCGGGGAGCCGGGGCGATCCGGGGTGGGCGATCCACTCGATGCCGTGCACCGTGCCCTGTTCGTCGCCGAGGGTGGCTCCGGCCACGACGGGGGAACCCGCCGACACCCGGATCTCCAGACGGGTCTGGGGCAAGGTGTGGTTCTGCCCCCGGACCAGTTCGGCCGTCATTCCTGCCCTGTCCCCTCGACGATCGGCTTGTGGTGCGGTGCTGCTCGCTGTGTGGTTCGAACGGGTTTCGCGGTGCCGTGCGATGTGATGCAGCTCCCGGCGGCGGGGCCTCCGGGAGCTGCTCTCCGTGCTCTTACTGCTCGTAGTACTCGTACCGCTGTGGACCGGACTCCGCCGCGTTCCGCCGTGCCCGGTCCCGTGAGCGGCAACTACAGGTGCGGCAGGATCGAGGGCATCAGGTCCTGGAACGTGCGGCCGTTGGCCGGGTTGCCGAGGGCGGTCATCTGCCACCCGCTCCCCGCGCGGTGCACCTTCGCCATGATCTGCGCGGTGTACTGCCCGCCGCCGTCGAGCGTGTAGCGGGCGAGCTCCTGGCCGTTGGTCTCGTCAACGATGCGGCAGAAGGCGTTCTGCACCTCCTGGAACGTCTGCCCGGTGAAGGAGTTCACCGTGAAGACGATCTGGTCGATGTGGACCGGGACGCGCGCGAGGTCGACGAGGATCGCCTCGTCGTCGCCGCCCGAACCGGCGCCACCGACCAGGTTGTCGCCGGTGTGCTTCACCGAGCCGTCATCACTGACGAGGTGGCGGAAGAACACGACGTCGACAGGCTGCTTGTCGGCGAACAGCACCGCCGAGGCATCCAGGTCGATCTCGCGGGTGCGCGAGCCGAACAGTCCGCGGCGCGGAGCCGCCTGCCAGCCGAGCCCCATCCGTACCGCGGTCAGGGTCCCCCCGTCGCTCTTCTGCAGGCTGATGGCCTGACCCTTGGTCATATTGACCGTCACGCGCTGTCCCCTCTCCGCATTGCCCCGCATCCGTCCGTGTGCGGTTTCCCCGCACCCTACGCAGTCCGCCCAGGCCCGCAGCAGGTTCGGGCGGTTTTTGTGTCGGTCCTGCAACACACCGGACCGGCGTGGTCAGGCAAGGCCCGCTTCCTTCATCTGCCGCAGTTCCTTCTTCAGCTCGCCGACCTCGTCACGCAGCCGGGCGGCCACCTCGAACTGCAGGTCGGCGGCGGCAGCCCGCATCCGCTCGGTCATCTCCTCGATGATTCCGGCCAGCTCGGTCGCGGGCCGGTCGCCGACCACCGCGCCGTTCGACGCGGTCCCGCCCCGCGCCGCGCCGCCCTTGGCCGCCTTGCCGCCCAGCGCGGGAACCGGGGCCTTGGCGCCCTTCGTCTGCCGGTAGCCGGTGCCGAGGAGCTGCTCGGTGTCGACCTCCTCACGCGCGATCGTCGCGACGATGTCGTTGATCTTCTTGCGCAGGGGCTGCGGGTCGATGCCGCGCTCGGTGTTGTACGCGATCTGCTTCTCGCGCCGGCGGTTGGTCTCGTCGATGGCCTGCGCCATGGCCGGGGTGATCTTGTCGGCGTACATATGGACCTGGCCGGACACGTTACGGGCCGCACGTCCGATGGTCTGGATGAGCGAGGTGCCCGAGCGCAGGAAGCCCTGCTTGTCCGCGTCGAGGATGGCCACCAGCGAGACCTCGGGCAGGTCGAGGCCCTCGCGCAGGAGGTTGATGCCGACCAGGACGTCGTACTCACCGGCGCGCAGCTCGCGCAGCAGCTCGATACGGCGCAGTGTGTCGACGTCGCTGTGCAGATAGCGGACCTGGATGCCGAGCTCCAGGAAGTAGTCGGTGAGGTCCTCGGACATCTTCTTGGTGAGGGTGGTGACCAGGACCCTCTCGTCGCGCTCGGTGCGCTTGCGGATCTCGTGCACCAGGTCGTCGATCTGGCCCTCGGTGGGTTTGACCACGACCTCGGGGTCGACGAGACCGGTGGGGCGGATGATCTGCTCCACGAAACCGTCGCCGCGCGAGAGTTCGTACTTGCCGGGGGTGGCGGAGAGGTAGACGGTCTGGTCGGTCCGCTTCAGGAACTCCTCCCACTTCAGCGGGCGGTTGTCCATGGCGGACGGCAGCCGGAACCCGTGGTCGACGAGGGTCCGCTTGCGGGAGGCGTCGCCCTCGTACATCGCGCCGATCTGCGGCACCGTGACGTGCGACTCGTCGAGGACGAGCAGGAAGTCCTCGGGGAAGTAGTCGAGGAGGGTGTTGGGGGCGGTGCCCGGGGAGCGGTCGTCGAAGTGCATCGAGTAGTTCTCGACGCCGGAGCAGGTGCCGATCTGGCGGAGCATCTCGATGTCGTACGTCGTGCGCATGCGCAGCCGCTGGGCCTCCAGCATCTTGCCCTGCTTCTCCAGCTCGGCCAGGCGCTGCTCCAGCTCCCGCTCGATGCCGCCGACCGCCTTCTCCATCCGCTCGGGACCCGCGACGTAGTGGCTGGCGGGGAAGACGTGGAGCGACTGGTCCTCGCTGATGACCTCTCCGGTGAGCGGGTGGAGGGTGGAGAGCGCCTCGATCTCGTCGCCGAACATCTCGATGCGGACGGCGAGCTCCTCGTAGACCGGGAAGATCTCGATGGTGTCGCCGCGCACCCGGAAGGTGCCACGGGTGAACGCCAGGTCGTTGCGGCTGTACTGCATCTCGACGAAGCGGCGCAGCAGCCGGTCGCGGTCGATCTCCTCGCCCACCTTGAGCTGGACCATCCGGTCCACGTACTCCTGGGGCGTGCCGAGGCCGTAGATGCAGGAGACGGAGGCGACCACGACGACGTCGCGCCGGGTGAGCAGCGAGTTCGTCGCGGAGTGGCGCAGCCGCTCGACCTCCTCGTTGATGGAGGAGTCCTTCTCGATGTAGGTGTCCGACTGCGGTACGTACGCCTCGGGCTGGTAGTAGTCGTAGTACGAGACGAAGTACTCGACGGCGTTGTTGGGCAGGAGCTCGCGGAACTCGTTGGCCAGCTGGGCGGCGAGCGTCTTGTTCGGCGCCATCACCAGGGTGGGGCGCTGCAGCTTCTCGATCATCCACGCGGTGGTCGCCGACTTGCCGGTGCCCGTGGCGCCGAGCAGGACCACGTCCTTCTCATCGGCGCGGATGCGCCGCTCCAGCTCGGCGATGGCCGCCGGCTGGTCGCCACTGGGCTGGTAGGAACTGACGACCTCGAAAGGCGCCACCGAACGTTCGATCTTCGAAACGGGCCGCATGCAACCACCGTACGACCCCCCACTGACAACGGGGCCGGATCAGCGGTACCGCGGCGGCCTGGTATCCCTGCGGCCAGGGGTTTCATGGGTCGCGCGGCGCGGCTGGGCCGCCATCGACCCGGGCCGGCCGCCGCCCCGGAGGCCCCCGCCGTTCCGTCGGACCTCCCCGGCGGGCTCTCCCATGACCACCAGGGGGTCGAACATCACGACCACCGCGGCCAGCAGCAGGAAGACGGCCGGGCCGATCAGCATCGGGACGATCAGTGTGGCGGGGGTGTCCCCCGCGACGGCGCCGGTGGCGGCGTCGGCATGCAGGTGAACGTCGAGCGCGGCCATTCCGGTGTAATGCATTCCGCTCACCGCGACCCCCATGACCAGGCTGGCGCCGAGGCTGGCCGCGAAGCCGTGGACGGAGACGGCCGCCCAGAGCGCGGCGGTCGCGGCCACCACGGCGATGACGACGGACAGGGACACGGTGAGCGTGTCGTACGCGAACTGTCCCTGGAGCCGCATCCCCGCCATGCCGAGGTAGTGCATGGAGGCCACCCCGAGGCCGGTGATGGTGCCGCCGGTGATCAGTGCCATGCGGGTCGCGCCGCGGTAGCCGACAATGAAGATGCCGATACCGACCATCACGATCGCGACAGCCAGGCTCGCGAAGGTGATGGCCTTGTCGTACGTGATCGGTGCCCCTTCGACGGTGAACCCCATCATCGCGACGAAATGCATGGTCCAGATACCGGAGCCGATGGAGGTGGCCCCCAGGGCCAGCCAGCCGGCTTTGAAGGACTGTTCCGTTCTCAGGGACCGGGTGGTGCAGCGCAGCCCCAGCGCGGCGCCGAGGCAGGCCATGAGAAATGCCGCGACCGGGGTGACGAGGCCGTAGCTGAAACCGTCCACTGTGCCCTGCATGCTGGTACGCCCTTCACGGAAGCCCGGGTTCGGGGGTGACCCTAAGGGGCGAGGCCCGGCAGACAAACATAAGAGCGGCATTTTATCGACATGGAAATCCTCCGGTGACCCGGTACCGAGGATTCCGTTCACGTCGTGGCCATCGGCGCCCTGTTCTCCGTTGGTGATCGGCTGCGACTCTCTGCGTGTCCGCATCTCCGAGCGAGGAGTACACGTGTCCGTACGCACCGCAACCGCCTCCACCGCCTTCGCCGCCCTGCTCGGCGCCGGCGCTCTTCTGCTGCCCGCGTCCCAGACGCAGGCCGCCGACCGTCACGGCAGTCACGGCCGTCACGACAGCCCGGTCGTCTTCGCCCACCGGGGGGCATCGGCGTACGCGCCGGAGAACACCCTGGCCGCCGTGGACGCCGCGGACGACCTGGGCATCGACTGGGTGGAGAACGATGTGCAGCTCACCAAGGACGGTGAACTGGTCGTCATCCACGACACCAATCTGAAGCGGACGACGAACGCCGAGGAGGTCTTCCCCGACCGCGCCCCCTGGGCGGTCAAGGACTTCACCGCCGCCGAGATCGCGAGACTGGACGCGGGCAGCTGGTTCGGCGCGCGGTTCGCGGGTGCCCGGGTACCGACGCTCAAGCAGTATCTGCACCGGGTCGAGCGCAACCGCCAGAAGCTGCTGCTGGAGATCAAGAGCCCGGAAACCTACCCCGGCATCGAGCAGGCCACTCTCCGGGTGCTGCGCAAGGAGGGCTGGCTCGACCGCCGCCATGTGAAGCACAAGCTGATCATCCAGAGCTTCGGCGGCGACAGCGTGAAGAAGGTGCACACGCTCCGCCCCGACATCACCACCGGCTTCCTGGGCACCCCGGCGGTGGCCGATCTGCCGTCGTACGCGGCGTTCAACGACCAGATCAACCCCTCGTACTCCACGATCAGCGCGGACTACGTGGCGGCCGTCCACAAGCTGAAGGGCGCGCACGGCAAGCGGCTCCAGGTGAACACCTGGACGGTCAACGACGCGGCGAACGCGGCCAAGGTCCATGAGTTCGGGGTCGACGGCATCATCACGAACTTCCCCGACGTGGTGCGTGACGCCACGCGCTGACGCCACACGCCGACGCCGACGCCGGACGCCGGCGCCTGAGGGACAGGACCGGCGGGAAGGTGCCGAGGGCGTGATGGAGCCACGGATGCCGCGTTGTCAGTGGCCGGTCGTACCGTGGTCGGCATGAACAGCAACGAGCAGGCCGTGGAGTGGTCCGTCGTACCGAGCGACATCGGACCGCTGTTGCTCGCCGCCACCGGCACCGGGCTGGTGAGCGTGATCTTCCACGCCGGTCCCGCCGTCCGGGAGCGGGCGCTCGGTCAGCTGCGCACGCGACTCGGCGCGGAGCCGGTGGAGGTTCCCGGCTCCGCGCGGCTCGCGGGGCCGATACGCCAGCTCGCGGCCTACTTCGCGGGCGGGCTGCGGGAATTCACGCTGGATCTGGACTGGTCGCTGACCTCCGGCTTCCACCGCGAGGTGCTCCAGGAGCTGTCGTCCGGTGTGCCGTACGGGACGGTCGTCGGGTACGGCGACCTGGCCGCGCGGGTGGGGCAGCCGGGGGCGGCACAGGCCGTGGGGGCGGCCATGGGGTCCAACCCGCTTCCGGTGGTGGTGCCGTGCCACCGGGTCGTGGAGAGCGACGGCGGGCTCGGCGGCTTCGGCGGCGGGCTGGAGACCAAGCGGCAGCTGCTCGCCCTGGAGGGTGTTCTGCCGCAGCCGCTGTTCTAGCAGGCGGCCACTGCTCGGGTCGGCAGTCGCCGCTCCGGTCCGCAGCCGCCACTGCTCGGGTCGGCAGTCGCCGTTCAGGCCCGCAGCCGCCGCTTCCCGCCGGCATGTGACCGGCGGGACACCGAAACCGTCTTCGTACTCACGTACGAGTGATGGCACACTTCGCCGGTGACGACCCCCCGCTCCATACCCGCGGTCACCGCTGCCGACCTGCCCGCCCTGCAGCGCAGGACATCCGCCGTGCTCATCGCCAGCCAGATACTCGGCGGCCTCGGTGTGCCCATCGCCATCGCCCTGGCCCCCGTCCTGGCCACGGAGGTGGGCGGCTCCGAAGCGCTGTCCGGTCTCGCCTCGACCGCCTCGGTGGCGGGTACGGCCCTGCTGTCACTGCCGCTGGCCGCGCTGATGACCGCACGGGGCCGCCGCCCCGGCCTGGTGCTCGCCTATCTGATCGGCGCGCTCGGTGCCGGCCTGGTGGTGCTCGCCACCGTCGTGAACAGTTTTCCGCTGCTGCTGCTCGGCATGGCCGCGTTCGGCGCCGGCTCCTCGGCCAATCTCCAGGCCCGGTTCGCCGCGGCCGATCTCGCGGGCCCGGACCGAAGGGGCCGGGCGATCTCCACCGTCATCTGGGCCACGACGATCGGCTCCGTGCTCGGCCCCAACATCACCGCACCGGCGGGCCGGCTCTTCCGCGGCACACCCGTGCCCGAGACCGCGGGCCCGTTCCTCATCGCGGCCTGCATCTTCCTGCTCGCGGGTCTCGTGGTCGCGGCACTGCTGCGCCCCGACCCGCTGCTCACGGCCCGCGCGCTGGCCCCGGACGACGGCCCCGCCGCCGGGAAACGTTCGCTGCGCGCCGCCGTCGCCGCCGTCCGGGCCGCCCCGATGGCCCGGCTCGCGCTGGTGACCGTGGCCGTCTCGCACACGGCCATGGTTTCGATCATGGTCATGACCCCGGTCCATCTGGGCCGGCACGGCGCGGACCTCCAGCTGATCGGGCTGGTCATCAGCGGCCATATCGCGGGCATGTACGCGTTCTCCCCGGTGATGGGGTGGCTGTCCGACCGGCTCGGCCGACTCGCCGTCATCGGTCTGGCGGTCGGCCTGCTCGCGTGTGCCGCGCTGCTGGCGGGCACCGCGGGTCACCGCGACGGCCAGACCGCCGCCGGCCTGTTCGTGCTCGGCCTCGGCTGGTCGGCGGGCATGATCGCCGGTTCGGCCCTGCTCACCGACTCGGTGCCACCGGCCGCCCGCGCCGCCGTGCAGGGTCTGTCGGACCTGACCATGAACACGGCGGCGGGCGTCGGCGGCGCGGTGGCCGGGGTGATCGTCGCGCAGTGGGGCTACGGCCCGCTGAACGCGATCGGCGCCTGCCTGCTGCTGCCGATGGCCGCGCTCGCCCTGCGCCGGAGCCTGCGACCGGACAGCGGCCGGACCCCGGACCCCAACGGCGAACGGACCGCGGACCGGACCCCGGACCTGAACGGTGAACAGGCCGCGGCCCCGGCAGAGGGCCCGGCCGCCGACCGGAACCGGTGCCTCAAAGGCTGATGTGGTAGGCCTTGCGCAGCGTCTCGTGCACCGTCCACGTCGTACGGTCGCCCTCCCGCAGCACGCAGGCGTCCCCCGGCCCCACCTCCAGCGTCGCGCCGCCCTCGACCACGACCGTCGCCCGCCCGCTGACGACCACGAACAGCTCGTCGGCCTCGGTGTCGGTGACCACTCCGGGCGTGATCTGCCAGATGCCCCGCACCTGCTTGCCGTCCGGGGACTCCCACAGCACCTTGCCCGTCACCACCGGGTCGCCCGAGACGATCTGCGCGGGATCGAGTGGTTCCGGTTCCAGTTCGGCGTCCGGGATGTGCACGGAGAAGGAGGCGGGAGCTTGATCAAGTGTCGTCATGGCCGGTCACCCTAGCCGCCGCCCCCAAAGGCCCGGCCACCAGGGACCGGCGGGAACGGCCACCGGGACCGGTGGCGGGGCGGCACTCCCTGGTTTGCGGGCGCCCCGCCCGCGACAGGGATGGGGCTGCCACAGAACCCGCCGGAGCAGACGGCCCACCGGTCGCCGGAGCACACCGCGAGCCCCGCGCACGACGACGCCGGGCGCTACGCACCGGCCCTGTCCGACGAGGTACGCGCGGCCCTCGATGCTCGACGGCGTCGCCCGTCTGCACATCTCCGGCTCTCTCCTGTTCGCCGCGACCAGCCGCGCGACGGCCCTTCTCGCCCTGCGGCCGGCCCGGCGGCTCGGCATCCCGGTCAGCGTGGACCCCGCCTCCGCGGGCTTTCCGGCCGAGCTGGGTGCCGGCCGGTTCCTGGAGTTGGCCGAAGGGCGAATCTGCTGCTGCCCAACGCGGACGAGGCCGAGCGGCTGACCGGCCTGCCCGAACCGGCCGACGCCGCGGCCCAGTTGAGCCGGCGGTTCCCGAAGGCCGTCGTCACGCTCGGCGATCGGGGCGCCCTGCTGGCCGCCGGGGGTGCGGTGACCGCCCGTGTCGCCGCCCGCCCGGTCCACGGCCCGGTCGACTCGACGGGCGCGGGCGACGCGTTCACCGGCGGCTTCCTCGCGGCGCGGGTCGCCGGGGCGGACGACGCCGCGGCAGCGGCGGCGGGCTGCCGGGCGGGAGCGGAAGCGGTCGCCACGGTCGGCGGCAGACCACCCCCGTAACGCCCGGACCCGCCGACCACCGCACGCCGGCCCACCGTCACGCGCCTACCACCGCACACCGGCCCACCGTCATGCGCCTGCCCGCCCACCACCGCACGCCCGCCGACCGTCACGCCCCCGGCCTCCCACTACGCGCCCCGCCCCGCGCCCCCCAGCCCCGACCAGGCGGGATGCCGCGGGTCATCGGCCCGTACGACCACGTCGGCGCGTTCGGCGGGCGTGACCTCGTCCTCGTACCGGGCGAACGCGGGCAGGGTCCACCGGCCGGACTCCGCGGTGCGCCGCCGCAACGCCCCCGGCGAGAGCCCCAGATGGACGCTCAGGTCGAACGGGAACCAGCGCCCCAGCAGCAGCGGTCCGTGCACGAGCACCACTCCGCCCTCGGGCAGGGCGTGGTACGGGCTCCGGGTGGCCCGGTCCGTCACCGGGTCCCACAGGTCCGGGAGCACCCGCCCGCTGCCGCCCGGCTCCAGCGGCCCGAACACCTCGCGCCACAGGGCACCCGTGTCGAACCAGCTGTCGGCGTACGAGTCGGGGTCCTCCTTCCCGTACTCGTACCGGAGACTCGCCGGACGCAGGAATCCCTCGGTGGCCACGACGAGCACGGCACGGCCGCGCACCCGCAGCTCCTGGGCGACACGTTCCGCCAGCCCACCGGTACCGGACGCCGGGGCTCCGTCGATACCCACCCGGAGCCGGGCACCGCCGTCCGACGGCGTCAGGGAGTCCGCGTGCGCCGCCAGGGCCCCGGCCAGCCCCTCCCAGGTGATCGCTTCGAGTCGCACACGTCCATCATCCCCCGTCCACGACCTCATTCCCCGCGCAGTTCGGCGGCGAGCGGCCCCTCGCCCGTCACCTCGATCCGGCCGTCCTTGACCGCCTCGATGAACGTCACCTCGCCCCTGCCGAGCGCCGGACACAGCTCGGCGTCGAGCCTGATCCGGGCATCGGGGCGGTCGGCGGGGCCGTATCCGTACACATCCCCGCCCGCTCCCCCCGCTGCCGCCCCCGCCCCCGCACGGACGTGGAACTCGCCTTCGTCCAGGTGGACTTCGACGACTCCGCTGTGCGTCAGGCCGCCCAGGGCGCGCAGCAGCGGCAGGGCGTACCAGTGCGCCCGCACCGCGTCGGTGGGGCGCCGCCCGGTCAGTGCCGGCGCGCCCCATTCGGCGAGCGCGGCCAGGACGGGCAGCAGGCCGTGGCCGCGCTCGGTGAGCTCGTACACGGACGCCGCCGCCGGTGGCGGGAGCCGGCGGCGCACGGCCAGGCCGCTCTGTTCCATGTCCTTGAGACGGGAGGCCAGCACATCGGTGCTGACACCGGGCAGATCGGCGTGCAGATCGGTGTAGCGGCGCGGGCCCGCCAGCAGTTCACGGACGATCAGCAGGGTCCACCGGTCGCCGACGGAGTCGAGGGCACGGGCGGCGGCGCAGAACTGGTCGTAACTGCGGCGGCGGACAGGGCGTGCTGCTGGCTGCTGCTGACGTGGCATGCGACGCAGTCTAGACATGTTGTTGGACTTTCCAAGCTCAAGCTTGGTAAAACCAAGTATCGCAATCGGGTCGGGGAGGCACCGCATGGAGTTCCGGCAGTCCAGCAAGCTCAACGAGGTCTGTTACGAGATCCGGGGCCCGGTCATCGAGCAGGCCAACGCCCTGGAGGAGGCGGGCCACAGCGTGCTCCGCCTCAACACGGGCAATCCCGCGCTCTTCGGCTTCGAGGCGCCGGAGGAGATCGTCCAGGACATGATCCGGATGCTCCCGCAGGCACACGGTTACACCGATTCGCGCGGCATCCTCTCCGCGCGGCGCGCTGTCGCGCAGCGCTACCAGGCCATGGGGCTGCTGGATGTCGGCGTGGACGACATCTTCCTCGGCAACGGGGTCTCCGAGCTCATCTCCATGGCCGTGCAGGGGCTGCTGGAGGACGGCGACGAGGTACTGATCCCGTCGCCCGACTATCCGCTCTGGACGGCCGTGGTGACGCTCGCGGGCGGCAAGGCCGTGCACTACGTCTGCGACGAGTCGGCGGACTGGAACCCGGACCTCGCCGACATGGCGTCGAAGATCACCGACCGCACCAAGGCCGTCGTGATCATCAACCCGAACAACCCGACCGGAGCCGTGTACCCGCGCGAGCTCCTCGAAGGGATCCTCGAACTGGCCCGCAGGCACGGGCTGCTGGTGCTCGCCGACGAGATCTACGACCAGATCCTCTACGACGACGCCGAGCACCACAGTGTGGCGACCCTCGCCCCCGACCTGGTCTGCCTCACCTTCAGCGGGCTGTCGAAGACCTACCGCGTCGCGGGCTTCCGCTCGGGCTGGATGGTGGTGTCCGGGCCCAAGCAGCACGCCCGCAGCTATCTGGAGGGCCTGACCATGCTCGCCTCCATGCGCCTGTGCCCCAACGCGCCCTCGCAGTACGCCATCCAGGCGGCGCTCGGCGGCCGGCAGTCCATCCGCGAACTGGTGGCGCCGGGCGGCAGGCTGTACGAACAGCGCACCCGGGCCTGGGAGAAGCTCAACGAGATCCCCGGCGTGTCCTGTGTGAAGCCGAAGGGCGCGCTGTACGCCTTCCCGCGCATCGACCCGAAGGTGCACCCCATCGTCGACGACGAGAGGTTCGTCCTCGATCTGCTGCTGCGCGAGAAGATCCAGGTGGTCCAGGGCACGGGGTTCAACTGGCCGCGTCCCGACCATTTCCGTATCCTGACCCTCCCGTACGCCGACGATCTGGACGCGGCCATCAGCCGCATCGGCCGATTCCTGAACGGATACCGTCAGTGACCTGTTCCTTCTGCCGGGTTCCCGTCCACACCCAGTTCGCCACTCCGGCGCTGGTGGGGCCGATCGTCGAGGGCGGGCTCGATCCGGCCGAGGATCCGGGCTGGGCGGAATCCGGCGCCGCCTCGCCCGCCGAGTACGCGCGCTGGGCGGGCCATCTGTGCGGAATGACCTGTCTGCGCATGGCCCTGGGCGCACTCGGTGCACCCGGTACGTCCGGTGTTCCCGGCCCGGGTGCCGCTGCCGCCGTTCCCCCGCTGTTCGCCCTGCGCGACGGCGGGCTGAAGTACGGGGCGTACACGGAGGACGCGGACGGGGTGATCAAGGGCCTGATCTACGCCCCGTTCGCCCGGTACGTGCGTGAGGTCCATGGGCTCGACGCCACCGTGCACCGGCATCTCGACCTCCAGGAGATCCCCGGCCTGCTGGACGAGGGCCGGACGGTGATGGCGTCGGTGCACTACGGAATCCGGCATCCCGACCGGCCGGCCCCCGGGCGGGGCGGGCATCTGGTGCTGCTGACCTCCCGTACACCGGACGGGGACGGCGTCCACTTCCACAATCCGTCCGGCACACACGCCGGTACGCGGTCCGCGCGGCTGCCGCTGGCGCACTTCGGGCGCTTCTTCGCCGGCCGTGGTGTCTCCCTGGGCGCCGGTCGCGGCGTCTCCCCGGGTGCGGGTCCGGGACGGGCCACGACGGCGGGAACAGGGACGGCGGCGGGGGCCGGAACGGGAGCGGAGGGCGGAACGGGAGCGGGCCCGGAGGCGTAGCCGGCCTCCGGGCCCTGTGGTTGCCGCCCATGCAGCACACCGGCACATTTAAGGACCCGGGTCAGTTGTCATGTCGTCGCGTCCTGCCTTTAGACGACCGCGGACCGAAGCTCCGCGGGCCGGAGTCGAACCGGCATCTCGACGCCCTTGGGCCCAGGCCCGTTTGATCCGGCGATCGGCGGCGAATGCTGAGTCTGGAGCAAGAGTCTGAGATTGATCGCGGTCTGCCTCTGCCAGTTGGGCCACTCCGGCGCGGACGCGTACACCTGCTGCGGTGTACGCGGGGAGTGCCGGAGGGAGGACTCGAACCTCCACTGGAACCGCGTCGTCACGACAAGCTTCAGGTTCAGCTTGCGCTCCTCGCGCACCCCGGCCGTGGTGTCGTGGTGGCCGGGGAATCCATGGTCGGTCACCCGAAGAGGTAACCGAATACCGCATCACCCACCCGTTGGTCGGTGACATCGGCGCCGTTGGCCTCCTCGCGGGCGAACTTCACCGCCTGCTGGAGCCTTTCCACCCGGTCCAGCAGCTCGTTGACGCGCCGTGCGGGAAGGGCTCCGGAGAACTTCACCGTCGTCCAGTAGCCGATCGGGATGTCCTCGTAGTACACCTCGACCTGCGCCGGGTGCTTCTCGGTGGCCTCCGCCTTCACATGGTTGCGGGGCACCTTCTTGGTACGGAGGGTCCTGACCGGCTCCGTCTTCCAGGAGTCGGTCGACGGGTCCTGAGTCCAGGCCTCGGAGGCGTCCAGCACCGGCAGCTTGCGGACGAAGGTGTTGATGTCGGTGAGCTGCTTCTCCAGGAAGAGGAGGTACGACACCGGCACCGCGCTCACCAGCACCCGGCCGTCGACCACCACATCGGCGCGGGCCGAGCAGTTCGCCCAGTCCTTCGTGGCGGTCACATCGAAGAGCCGGGTGAGCGTCACCGCGGTCTCCCGCAGGACGTCCTCGGCCTTGACCTGCACCAGCGTGGACTCGGGCGGCAGCTGCTCGCCCTCCTCGTCCTTCGGCTGGTAGGTCCGGGAGATCCCGGCCAGCAGTCCGGCCTTCTGGAGGCCGTGATGCGCCGCCGTCAGGTCCTGGTGTGCCTTGGACTTGACGCCCTTCTCCACTGCGATGATCTGATTGAGTTTCGCCACGTGCGGGAACCTAGCACCGCCGACCTGCGCTGATCGAAAGGTTTTTCGCGGGCCGTCAGCCGCCCAGCAGGGCTTCCAGCGCGCTCACCGGATCGGGGTCCGGGGCGGCGCGGGGCCACCAGTCGTCGGCGCCGGGGTCGGACTCGTAGCCGTACCAGCGGCCGTCGTGGCCGAAGCGGAGCTGAAGGGCGCCGCCCGGGTGGGTGAGGTGGTTGCGCCAGGGCTGGAAGCGGGGGAAGTCGGCGGCGGCCAGGGCCGGGCGGGCCCGGTCGAACGGCCCGGCCGGAGGGTCCCAGGATGCCTCCAGGACCGCGAGGCCCTCGGCATCGCCCTGCCGCCAGGCGGCGACGGCACGGGCCAGGTCGGTGGTGGTACGGCCGGTGGCGTAGGCCAGCTCCCGGTACAGGGCCCGGGTGGTGGCGGTGAGCCCGGCGGTGGGACGGGACGCGGCCAGCCGGACCGCGTCCTGCCACGGGGTGAGGCCCGCGAGCGGGTCCTCGCCGGTGGTGAGCAGCCGGTGGGCGCGGGCCGCCGCGTCCGTGGCGAGGTGATCGAGGCCCAACGGATCGCGTGCGCCCGGCAGATCCGGATAGGACGGCGGCTGCCCGGGGTGCGGGGGGACCGGGAGGGGCGCCGGGAGCGGCGGCAGGAACCGCTCGGCCAGGGCGTCCCCGGCGGCGACCGAGGGCGCGGCGGGGGCGGCGGGGCGCTCCCGTGCGGAGTGTTCCGCGTTGCGCCGGCCCAGCTCGTCGAGGAGTTCCCGCTCGCCCCTGCCGCGCATCAGCAGAAGGACGAACGGATCGCTGTCGAGCAGCCTGGCCGTCTGGAAGCACAGTGCCGCGACGTGCTTGCAGGGCCGGCCGTGATCCGGGCACGAGCAGCTCGGATCGAGATCGCCCGCGGCGGGCAGCAGCCGGGTGTCGGTCTCCTGGGCCGTGTCGGCCAGGGAGTGCGGCATCTCCTTGGCCAGGAGTGCGGACAGATGCCCGGGGTGGGCGGCGACCGCGTCGAGGAGTGCCTCCCAGCCGGTGTCCGTGAAGGTGCGCAGACGCAGTTCGGCCCGGTACGGGCGGGGGCGGCTGCCGTGGACATAGGCGACGACCCGGCCGGGGGTGACGGTGATCGCGGCGACATGTCCGGCGTCGGCGTAATCACGTCCGCGGGCGAGCCGTGCCTCGTCCATCGACAGGGACTCCAGGGCGGCCACCCAGGCACGCCCCCACCAGCTGTCCGCGAAGGGCTCGCCCTCCTCGGACGTGCGGGCCGGCACCGCTTCGAAGGTGCGCCGCAGATCGTCCGGGCCCGGCCGGGACCGGGGCGCGGTGCGGGATGCGGGGCGAGGTGCGGGGCGAGGGCTCATGACGGTCTCCGGAGCGAGACGAGATCGGCCAGATCGCGGTCGCTGAGCTCGGTCAGCGCACTCTCGCCGGTGCCGAGGACCGCGTCGGCCAACGCCCTCTTCGACTCCAGCAGTTCGCCGATCCGGTCCTCCACCGTCCCCTCCGCGATCAGCCGGTGGACCTGCACGGGCTGGGTCTGGCCGATCCGGTACGCCCGGTCGGTGGCCTGCTCCTCGACCGCCGGATTCCACCAGCGGTCGTAGTGGATGACATGAGCGGCGCGGGTGAGGTTCAGTCCGGTGCCGGCCGCCTTGAGCGAGAGCAGGAAGACCGGGACCTCGGCCGCCTGGAAGCGGTCCACCATCCGTTCCCGCTCGGGCACGGGCGTACCGCCGTGCAGGAGTTGGGAGGGGATGGCGCGGGAGGCGAGGTGGGCGGAGAGGAGTCTGGCCATCGTCACGTACTGGGTGAAGATCAGGACGGAACCGCCCTCGGACAGGATCGTGTCAAGGAGTTCGTCCAGCAGCGCGAGCTTGCCGGAACGGCCGGTGAGCCGGGTCGGCTCCTCCTTCAGATACTGGGCGGGGTGGTTGCAGATCTGCTTCAGCGAGGCCAGCAGCTTCATCACCAGACCCCGGCGGGCGATGCCCTCCGCAGCCTCGATCTGCGCCATCGTCTCGCGCACCGCCGCCTCGTAGAGCGTGACCTGCTCTCGGGTGAGGGAGACGGGGTGGTCGGTCTCGGTCTTCGGCGGCAGCTCGGGGGCGATACCGGGGTCGGACTTCTTGCGGCGCAGCAGGAAGGGACGGACCAGCCGGGCCAGCCGCTCGACCGCTTCGTCGTTGCCCAGCCCCGCGGCCGTACCCGTGTTCTCCACGCTCCGGGCGTGCCGCGACCGGAACGCCTTGAGCGGGCCGAGCAGTCCGGGGGTCGTCCAGTCGAGCAGCGCCCAGAGCTCGGAGAGATTGTTCTCCACGGGGGTACCGGTGAGGGCGACTCGGGCCGGTGCCGGGATCGTGCGCAGGGCCTTGGCCGTGGAGGAGTGCGGGTTCTTCACGTGCTGCGCCTCGTCGGCGACGACCAGGCCCCAGGACTGCGCGGCCAGCTGGGCGGCGCTGGAGCGCATCGTGCCGTACGTCGTGAGGACGAAGCCGCCGTCCGGGTCGGTCAGTGTGCGGTCGGTGCCGTGGAAGCGGCGCACCGGAACGCCGGGCGCGAAGCGGTTGATCTCCCGGTGCCAGTTGCCCAGGAGGGAGGCGGGGCAGATCACCAGCGTCGGCGCGGGGCGGGCCCGGTGCAGATGAAGGGCGATCACCGTGATCGTCTTGCCGAGGCCCATGTCGTCGGCGAGGCAGCCGCCCAGCCCCAGCGAGGTCATCCGGTCCAGCCAGGCCAGGCCCCGCAGCTGGTAGTCGCGCAGGGTCGCGTCCAGGCCGGGGGGTGCCGGAACGGTGGCGTCGTCGGTGAGGATACGGGCCCGGAGAGCGGCCAGCGCACCGGCCGGCACCGCGTCCACCTGCTCCCCGTCGACCTCGGCGCTCCCGGTGAGGGCGACGGCCAGGGCGTCCACCGGATCGAGCAGCCCCAGCTCCCGCTTGCGCGCCTTGCGTACGAGCGCGGGGTCGACGACCACCCACTGGTCCCGCAGCCGCACCACCGGGCGGTGCGCCTCGGCCAGGGTGTCCATCTCGGCCTCGGTCAGCTGCTCGTCGCCCAGCGACAGCTGCCAGTTGAACGCGAAGAGCTGCTGCGCGTCGAAGAACGAGGTGCCGTCGGTGGCCGAGCCGGGCGCGGGGCGCACGACGGCGGACGCGGTGAGCGAGCGGGCCAGCTCACGCGGCCAGTGGACCGTGACCCCGGCCGCCGCGAGGCGGGCCCCGGCATCGCTCAGCAGCTCGTACAGCTCGTCCTCGGTGAGGGCGAGCACATCGGGAACGGGCTGGTCGAGCAGCCGTTCCAGCGGATCCCAGACGCGGGCGGCACGGCGCAGCGCGAGCACCGCGTCGACCTGGGCGCGCGGCCCGAAAGGCTCCCCTCCGCCGCCGTGCCACAGGGCGGCGGCGTCGATGACATACGTCGGATCGGCGAGGCTGTGCACCTGAACGACGGCCGCCGCGGCATGGCGGGCGGCGCGATCCCCCGGCCCGCGCGGACCGCCCGCGCCGTCGGGGCCGCCGGTGCGGTCGGTGTCGCCGGTGCGGTCGGTGTCGCCGTCGGCTTCGCCGGAACCGTCCGTGGCGTCGGCGAGGGCGTAGGTGTCGGCGGTGTCGAAGAGCTCGTACGCGGAGAGGTCGAGCCGCAGCGAGACCCGCACACCCGCGTCCAGGCCGGAGGCCACCTCGACGGCCCAGGCGGCGGCACCGGGCAGATGCTGGGCCTCGCGGGCGGCGAACGGCGCCCCCATCGCGTACGCCGCGGCCGGCGTACGGGGCAGGGTGTCGGCGACCGCGTCGAGGAAGGCGCCGATCAGGAACTCGGGCTCGGGGAGCCGGAGCGGCGGGAGGTCCTGGACCGGCACCGCGTGCCCCTCCGGCGGCATCGCGGCGGCGACGGCCCGCAGCTGCGCGATGTCCTCCGCGTCACGCGGGCCCGCCCGCCAGGCGTCGTGGTTGCCTGCCGTCAGTCCCGGCAGCAGCCTGCCCCGTGCCACCAGATTCAGCGCGTGCAGCGCGGCCGCACCCCAGCAGCGCGTGGCGGGATGGGCGGATGCCCGATGACGGGCGCGGACGAGCAGGGGCAGGGCGTCCTCGACGGACAGCACGACGGCCGGCACGGTGCACGTCCGGACCTGGCGGGCGCCGCCCGTACCGTCCCGCCGGACGACGGTGAGCTCGCTGACTCCCCCCTGACCGGCGGCGGGCGCTGCCGCCCCGGCCGGTGCGGCACCGGTGACGTACGAGAACGGATTCCCGGCCTCCGCGGCGTCCCCGCGCTCCTCCGGGTCCCAGAAGGCCACCCGGCCGTCCCTGGGCAGCGCGCCGGGCAGGAACACCGCCGGACAGCGCAGCAGACGGCCGAGCTGCGCGTTCCGCGCGTCGTGCGTGTCCTGTACGGACATGTCCGGCCACCCCCTCCCGCCCCGGATCGTGTGTGTTCCTCTGGCTCCGCGAGTCTAGGCGGGGGGTCTGACAACGCTCGCGCCGACCGCTGTTCCCGCGGCCGTCACCGCAGCTCAGAGCGGTCGGCCGGGACGAGGGGGCGGCCCCTCGGCGCCTCGGTCCCTCAGTGATGGGCGAACGGCCCGGCATCGGTCCTGGAGGCCGTAGAGCCCGTGGGGGACCCCGCTCCGGAGGACCGTGCGCCGGACGCCTCGGCCCTGGACGCCTCGGTGTCCGGCGCCGAGGCCCTGGAGGCATCGGTCCGCTGCGGAACCTGTGGCGGCGGCTGCTGCGGCTGCTGTGCCAATTGGGGCTGCTGCGGCTGCTGCGCCCGCTCCAGGAAGCGGAGCAGCTCGACCGGGAACGGCAGGACGAGGGTGGAGTTCTTCTCGGCCGCGACCGCGACCACGGTCTGGAGCAGTCGCAGCTGCAGGGCCGACGGCTGGCTGGACATCTGCTCGGCCGCCTGGGCCAGCTTCTTCGACGCCTGCAGTTCCGCGTCGGCGTTGATCACCCTGGCGCGCCGCTCCCTGTCGGCCTCCGCCTGACGTGCCATGGAGCGCTTCATCGTCTCCGGCAGGGACACGTCCTTGATCTCCACCCGGTCGATCTGCACCCCCCAGCCGACGGCCGGGCTGTCGATCATCAGCTCCAGGCCCTGGTTCAGCTTCTCCCTGTTGGACAGCAGATCGTCCAGGTCGCTCTTACCGATGATCGACCGGAGCGAGGTCTGGGCCATCTGCGAGACCGCGAAGCGGTAGTCCTCCACCTGGACGACCGCGCTCGCCGCGTCCACCACCTTGAAGTAGATGACGGCGTCCACCCGGACGGTCACGTTGTCCCGGGTGATGCCGTCCTGGGCGGGCACGGGCATGGTCACGATCTGCATGTTCACCTTGCGGAGCCGGTCCACCCCGGGCAGGACCATGGTGAAGCCCGGCCCTCGCACATCGTCGCGAAGCCTGCCGAGCCGCAGCACCACACCGCGCTCGTACTGCTTGACGACCCGGGCCGCCGCCGCGGCGTACACCGCGACGGCGCAGAGGGCCGCCACCACCGCGATCACTAGCTCCTGGCCCATCACGGCCCCCTGACAGAGATCGAACGCGCCCGAAAAAAGCGCTGTTACCACGATATGCCCGATAAGTACACCAGGCGAACCTCCGGCGCGCCGCGGCTCGCCCGGTCGGCCGCGCACCGGATGCCGGGCCGGCCCGGAGCGGGAAGGGTGACCAGCGCCGGGACGTATCAGGTGACGTACAGGCACACCCCGTGACGTACGGGAGACAGAAGAGCCGGACGAGAAGACGAGGACCCCGCCCATGTCCGTGACCGCGAACGCGACCATGACCACCCCCGTGACCGCGACCGGTCACCGCCGTCGGAGCCGTCTCGGCGTCGCGGCCGGAGCGACGCTTCTCGCCCTCACCGTCACGGGCTGTTCCGGTCTCGGCCGCACCGCCGTGGGACCGGTCATCTACTCCACCGAGCGGGACGCCGTGATCATGGTGAACAGCCCCTCGGTCAAGGGCTGCCACCGGCTGGCCCCCTCCGGTGTCCGCGAGGTCGAGAACCGGACCCTGGTCGACATCATCATGTACCGCACCCGGAACTGCACCGGCGGCAATACGACCTATGTGCCCACCACATTCACCGACACCAAGGCGCACAACAGCCGCCCCTGGCGCAGCTACAGCATCGTGCACTGACCCGGCGGGGCCGGGGAGGCCGCACGGCCGTCCCCGGCCCCACCGGCTACGAGGGCAGGGCGCGCACCCACGTCCCGTCGTCGGTGAGATACCGGTCGACGGTGAGTCCGGCGGCCTCCAGATGCCCTTCGAACTCCTCGCGGGACAGCTCCCTCGACAGGAACGTCTGCGTCCACCGGGCGTCGTCGAACACATACTCCGCGTGCACCGAACGCACACCGTCGCCCACCGGCTCCGCCGAGACGATCCGGATGGTGCAGCCCGCCGGGTCCCGCCGCTCCCACGGCAGGTCGGAGCGGTGCGCGACGCCCTCGCGCTGAATGAGAACGCACCCGCCGTCCGCCACATGCGCGCGGCAGACCCGCAGCATTCCGTCGCGCACCCGGCGCTCGGGCGCGTGGACCAGGAACGACGCCAGCATCACCACGTCGAACCTCTCCTCGCCGAGGTCCAGCGACTCGATGGGGCTCTGTACCGTACGGGCGCCGCCGATGTGCTCCAGCATCTCCGCCGACTCGTCCACGGCCGTCACGGTGAAGCCGCGCGACACCAGTGAACGGGTCACCCGGCCCGCGCCGCAGCCCAGCTCCAGAATGCTCGCTCCGGCGGGGACCGCCGCCTGGATCACATCCGGTTCCTCGCCGACGGACAGCCGTCTGTACAGCTCGACCGCGCAGCCGTCCGGAGTGATGGCCCCGGGTCCCGTCCCCGTATACCCCTCGCGTACCAGTCGTCCGCTCATACTCCGTCAAACGTCCGGGGGTACGGGCCCGTTCCCGTCCCACGGGGTCGGCGCGCCGGACGCGGTGTGCGGCCCGGCGCGAGGTCTCAGCGTCCCGGGCTGCGGCAGCCGGCCGTCACGTCGTCCTGGGCGCCCGGCAGGATCAGGGCTCGGCACACGGCGACGGCGACGGCCCCCTCGGCCACCCGTCGCCGATCGCGCCCGGCGCACGCGTTCCGTCCGCCGCCCGGCGGGTCCATGCTGGTAGGTGAGGCGATCCGTATGCGTACCGGCAGTGAACCCGCGACCGCCCGCAGTGCTCTGCGGATGCGGTTCTGGCTGAGTCTATGGGGCATGGTCTGGGCGCTCTTCGGCCTGGCGGCCTTCGCGCTGACCGGGCGGCCCGGCTGGGCGGCGGCCTGCGCGGTGCTGCTGGTGCTCGTCGTCCTGGACCTCTGTGTGATCCTCCACCGCTTCCGCCAGGGGCCGCACTACCAGCCGGGCCGCGACATCCCGCCCTACGAACCGGACCGCGGCACGGACCCGCCGCGGCCGGCCCGGTCCCACAGGCGCCCCCGTCCGGGCTGAACAGCCGGCCGGGCCCACGGGCGCGACAGCGGTACGTGTCACGGGACATGGCCCATGGGACACCTGGAACGGGACACGGGACACGGGACATGGGACACGGGACATGGGACACGGCACACGTGACACGGGCCGGGTGTCAGTCCGGCGCCTCGAAGCGGGCCGCCCGCAGATACTCCGGGTTCGGGTCGAGCGCGGCGGCGAGCCGGAAGTGCCGGGTGGCCTGTTCCGGCCTGCCGGCCCGCTGGAAGGTCCGGGCCAGCGCGAAGTGGGCGAACGCGTTGTCCGGCTCACGCTCCAGCACCAGCTCGAACTCCAGCTCGGCCGGGCGCAGTTGGGCGGAGGCGAAGAAGGCGCGGGCCCGCAGCAGCCGGGCGGCCGTGTTCTCCGGATGCGCGGCTATCACCGAGTCGAGCAGTTTGACCGCGCCCCGCGGGTCCCGGGCAGCGAGCAACTGCTCCGCCGCCCGGAAGTCGATGACATGGGTTTCCGGGTTCCTCTCGGGCACGGTCGTGTCCTTCCCTTCGCTCGCGAGTTCCCCAACACCCGTACGGGCCGCGGTATTCCGCCTCAGCGGGCCGCGGCCCGCCGTGTCAGTTCGGCCCACACCTCGCGGACCTGGGGCTCCAGCGCCTCCAGCGGTCCGTCGTTGTCGACGATCAGATCGGCGATGGCCCTGCGCTCCTCGCGGGTCGCCTGAGCGGCCATCCGGGCGCGGGCGTCGGCCTCCGTCATACCGCGCAGCCGTACGAGCCGGTCGAGCTGCGTCGTGGGGGCGGCGTCCACGACGACGACCAGGTCGTAGAGCGGGGCCAGGCCGTTCTCGGTGAGGAGGGGGACGTCGTGGATGACGACGGCGTCCCGGCCCGCCGCCCGTTCCAGCTCGGCGGAGCGGGCGCCGACCAGGGGATGGACGATCGCGTTGAGTGCGGCCAGGCGGTCCGCGTCGGCGAAGACGACCGCGCCGAGAGCGGGCCGGTCCAGGGTGCCGTCGGCGTGGAGGATGCCGGGACCGAAGGCGTCGACGACGGCCGCGAGTCCGGGGGTCCCGGGCTCGACGACCTCACGCGCGATCCGGTCGGCGTCGATCAGCACGGCACCGTATCCGACGAGCAGCCGTGACACTTCGCTCTTGCCGGCGCCGATCCCGCCGGTCAGGCCCACTTTCAGCATGGGCCGCAGCCTACGTCCCCCGGCCCGCCCCGTCAGGCGTCGCCCTCACGTTCGGCGAGGAACCGTTCGAATTCGCGGCCGATCTCGTCCGCGGACGGCAGATCCACCGGCTCGGCGACGAGGTTGCCCCGCGTCTCGGCGCCCGCGACCGCGTCGTACTGGTGCTCAAGTCCCTCGACCAGCGACACCAGTTCCTCGTCGCCCTGGCCGATCTGCCGGTCGATCTCGGTCTGGGTGCGGTGCGCTTCGGTACGGAGCGAGTGCGCGAGGGCCGGCAGGACGAGACCCGTCGCGGCGGTGATCGCCTCCAGTGCGGTGAGCGCCGCGTCCGGGTACGCGGAGCGCGCGACATAGTGCGGCACATGCGTGGCCACCCCGAGGACGTCGTGGCCGGACTCCATCAGCCGGTACTCGACGAGCGACTCGGCGGAACCGGGAACCTGCGCCTCGTCGAACGGACTGCGGTGGCCCGGCATGAGGTCGGTGCGGTTGCCGTGCGGGGTGATGCCGACGGGGCGGGTGTGCGGGACGCCCATGGGGATGCCGTGGAAATTGACGGCGAGCCGGACACCGAGGCGCTCGACGATCTGCTCGACGGCGGCGGCGAACCGCTCCCACTCCACGTCCGGCTCGGGGCCGGACAGCAGCAGGAACGGCGCCCCGGTGGCGTCCTGGACCACCCGGACATCCAGCGTCGGGGCCTCGAACGCGGCCCAGCGGTCACGCCGGAAGGTGAGCAGCGGGCGCCGTGCGCGGTAGTCGACGAGCCGGTCGTGGTCGAATCTGGCCACGACCTGATGGGGCAGCGTTTCGAGCAGGCCGTCGACGATCTGCTCGCCGGTCTCACCCGCGTCGATGTATCCGTCGAAGTGGTAGAGCATGACCAGGCCGGCCGACTCCTGCGCCAGCGCCATGTCGACGACTGCCAGGCCCTTCGGCTCCCATTCGTACAAACTCTGCGGATCAGGCACGGTTACCGCTCCTCCTCGTATTCCTAGGGAAGAACGCCACCACGGGCACGGGCATTCCCCGCGCGAGACCTTTCCCCGCCATTCCCCGGTGTCCGTACGAGGATCCCCCGCAGGCCCGGGGCCGGCCTCGGGCGGAACCCGGGAGGGCCGCGGAAGGTCCCCGAAACGCGGCGCCGAGCGGTCCCCAAGTGCCCCCGCCCCGTGGTCCGTTGACCGATACGGCGGGCGCCGCCGCGGCACGCCCCCCTTCGCGGGCCCAAGCGCCCCGTCCCCGGACACGCGGATCTGGTCCAGACCTTGACGCGACCAGCCCCGGTCCCTACCGTCACTGGGCAGCACGTTCATAGACGCGCTCCATATTCACGTACAAGAACAGCCAGAAGCGTTCCAGAACACTCAGGAACGTTCAGGAACGCCAGGAAACGTGCGAGACCGAAGCGAATCCCCCCTCCGACGGGAAGGCACCCCCATGCGCACCCGCACTTCGCTCACCGCCCTGCTGGCCGCCGCGCTCGTCTCCGGCGGCCTCACGCTGGCCGCCGCAGGTCCGGCCGGCGCCGCGGCCGTCATCGACGTCAGCACCGCCGCCCAGCTCAAGTCGGCCCTGACCGCCGCTTCCCCCGGCGACACGATCCGGCTCGCCGACGGTACGTACACCGGCAACTTCAAGGCCACCACCCCCGGCACCTCCGGCTCCCGCATCACCCTCACCGGCTCCGCGAAGGCGGTCCTCAGCGCGGGCGGCGGCTACGGGCTGCACCTCAACGGCGCCTCCTACTGGACCGTCCGGGGCATCACCGTGACCGGCGGCCAGAAGGGCATCATGACCGACGCCGCGAACGGCGTCGTCATCGACTCGGTGACCGTCCACGACCTCGACATGGAGGGCGTCCACTTCCGCAAGTCCAGCAGGAACGCGGTCATCAGGAACTCCCGGATCTACGACACCGGGCACGACGGGCGCGGCATGGGCGAGGGCGTGTACGTCGGCACGGCCGGCGACCTCTCCGACCGGAGCGACGACGCCCAGATCCTCGACAACACCATCGGCCCCGGCGTCGGCGGCGAGAGCATCGACATCAAGGAAGGCACCACCGGGGCGAGGATCATCGGCAACACCTTCGACGGCAAGGGGCTGACCGGCGCCAACTACGACGACTCCTGGGTCGACGTGAAGGGCAACAACGTCCTGGTCGAGGGCAACAGGGGCTCCCGCACCACCAACAACGGCTACGAGACCCACACCCAGCAGAGCGGCTGGGGCTGCGGCACCGTCTTCCGCGACAACGCCTCCGACCTGTCCGGTGCCTCCGGGGACAAGCAGCTCGCCATCAACGTCACCAACAACGGCACGAGCTGCCGGACCACCGTCCACAGCAGCAACACCGTCACCGGCGGCAAGGGGCTGACGAACATCGCCGTCACCCCGTAACCACCGCGCCCGCGGGGCCCACCGGCGCCCCGGCACACGAGTGAGGCCCGCCCCCCGAAGGGAGCGGGCCTCACTTACTGCTCTACAGCTCTACCGCGGCCGATGAGCGGAAGGGGGTCGGAGCCTCAGCTCTGGCCGCCCGCCAGCTTCTCGCGCAGCGCGGCCAGGGCCTCGTCCGACGCCAGGGCGCCGGAGTTGTCCGCGGACTCCGAGGAGTACGAGCCGCCGCCACCGGTGCCACCGGAGGCAGCCGGAGCGCTGCCGGCCGGGGCAGCAGCGCCCTCGGCCGCAGCGGCCTCGTCGGCCTCGCGGGACTTGATGACCTGGGCCTGGTGCTGCTCGAAGCGCTGCTGCGCCTCGGCGTACTGGGTCTCCCAGACCTCGCGCTGAGCCTCGAAGCCCTCGAGCCAGTCGTTGGTCTCGGGGTCGAAGCCCTCGGGGTAGATGTAGTTGCCCTGGTCGTCGTACGACGCGGCCATGCCGTACAGGGTCGGGTCGAACTCGACCGAGGCCGGGTCGCCACCGAAGGACTCGTTGGCCTGCTTCAGCGAGAGGCTGATGCGACGGCGCTCGAGGTCGATGTCGATGACCTTGACGAAGATCTCGTCGTTGACCTGGACGACCTGCTCCGGGATCTCCACGTGGCGCTCGGCCAGCTCGGAGATGTGGACCAGACCCTCGATGCCCTCGTCGACGCGCACGAACGCACCGAAGGGAACGAGCTTGGTGACCTTACCCGGGACGACCTGACCGATCTGGTGCGTCCGGGCGAACTGCTGCCACGGGTCTTCCTGCGTCGCCTTGAGCGACAGGGAGACGCGCTCGCGGTCCATGTCGACGTCGAGAACCTCGACGGTGACCTCCTGGCCGACCTCGACAACCTCGGAGGGGTGGTCGATGTGCTTCCAGGAGAGCTCGGAGACGTGCACGAGACCGTCGACGCCACCCAGGTCCACGAAGGCACCGAAGTTGACGATCGAGGAGACGACGCCGGAGCGGACCTGACCCTTCTGCAGGGTCGTGAGGAACGTCTGGCGAACCTCCGACTGGGTCTGCTCAAGCCAGGCACGGCGGGACAGGACCACGTTGTTGCGGTTCTTGTCCAGCTCGATGATCTTCGCCTCGAGCTCCTTGCCCACGTAGGGCTGGAGGTCGCGGACACGACGCATCTCGACGAGCGACGCCGGGAGGAAGCCGCGGAGGCCGATGTCGAGGATGAGACCACCCTTGACGACCTCGATGACGGTACCGGTGACGATGCCGTCTTCTTCCTTGATCTTCTCGATGGTGCCCCAGGCACGCTCGTACTGAGCGCGCTTCTTCGAGAGGATCAGGCGGCCTTCCTTGTCCTCCTTCTGGAGAACCAGGGCCTCGATCTCGTCGCCGACCTTGACGACCTCATTCGGGTCGACGTCGTGCTTGATCGAGAGCTCGCGGCTCGGGATGACGCCTTCGGTCTTGTAACCGATGTCGAGGAGAACCTCGTCCCGGTCAACCTTGACGATGACACCGTCAACGATGTCGCCGTCGTTGAAGTACTTGATCGTCTCGTCGATCGCCGCGAGGAACGCGTCCGCGTCGCCGATGTCGTTGACCGCAACCTGCGGAGTGGTGGCGGTGGTCTCGGTGCTGCTCGTCATGTGGGAAAGGGCTCCGGTACGGACAGTGAGTCGTAGGTACTGCTACGCCGAAAGCCCGTATCGCTTCTGCAGAAGACCGGACAGCCTGGAAAGCACCCGACCCGTGACCGGCGGTGCCTCGACAACCGAGGGGACATACAACAGATGCGAGCGCGGCCTGCTAGGTCTGAAGCGCGCAGGCTCGCAGCGCAACTTGTAGCATACGGGGGCAGCCGGACACGGTCAATGCGCGAAGGCGCACACCCGGGGCGCAACGGCCCATACCCGGCACAACTCGTGTTCCCCGAGGCCGCGTCGGCCGCGGTCACGCACCACAAGGTTTCGCACACGCGCGTCCGTACCCGCGGACACCTCTGGTTACCCACGGGTATCCCACGTACCTGCCGCGTGCGGCGAGTGAAGGCAAACTACAACGACGGGCACGATGAGCCAAGAGATCCACGAGTCCGAGGCCGAAGCCACCCGCCGCGTCGCGGGGGAATCGGAGAGCAGCCGGGCCAGCCGCGGCTGGTGGGACCGGAACGCCGACGAGTACCAGAACGACCACGGGGCCTTCCTCGGGGACGACCGCTTCGTCTGGGGCCCCGAGGGGCTCGACGAGGCCGAGGCCGCCCTGCTGGGCCCCTCCCCGTCCCTGAAGGGCCTGGACATCCTGGAGATCGGCGCCGGCGCGGCCCAGTGCTCGCGCTGGCTGGCCGGCCAGGGGGCCCGGCCGGTGGCGCTGGACCTGTCCCACCGCCAGCTCCAGCACGCCCTGCGGATCGGCGGGGGCGTCCCGCTGGTCGAGGCGGACGCGGGGAGGCTGCCGTTCCGGGACGGCTCCTTCGACCTCGCCTGCTCCGCCTACGGGGCGGTGCCGTTCGTCGCCGATCCGGTACGGGTGTTCCGCGAGGTGCACCGGGTGCTGCGGCCCGGCGGGCGCTGGGTCTTCTCGGTGACCCACCCGATCCGCTGGGCGTTCCCGGACGAGCCGGGCCCCGAGGGCCTCTCGGTCGCCGCCTCCTACTTCGACCGCGTCCCCTATGTCGAGCAGGACGAGCGGGGCGAGGCGGTGTACGTCGAGCACCACCGGACCCTCGGCGACCGGGTGCGGGACGTGGTGGCGGGCGGCTTCCGGCTGGTGGACCTGGTGGAACCGGAATGGCCCGCCTGGAACAACCAGGAGTGGGGCGGCTGGTCGCCGCTGCGCGGGAACCTGATCCCGGGGACCGCGGTCTTCGTCTGCGAACGGGACTGAGGCCCGCTCCGGGGCGGGCGCGGCGGCCCGTACGAGACTGGGGGCGTGATCCGTACCGAAGCTCTGGACCAGTTGCCCGTACGCACCGCTGTGCCCGCCCTGGAGCGGGCGCTCGACGAGCGGGGTGTCGCGGTGCTCTGCGCACCGCCCGGCACCGGCAAGACGACCCTCGTCCCCCTGGTCCTGGCCGGGCTGACCGGCGACGGCCCGCCGCGCCGGGTGGTGGTCGCCGAGCCGCGCCGGATCGCCGCCCGCGCGGCTGCCCGGCGGATGGCCTGGCTCCTGGGCGAGCGGCCCGGCGGGCGGGTCGGCTTCACCGTCCGGGGCGAGCGCGCCGTGGGGCCCTCGACCTCGGTGGAGGTCGTCACCACCGGTGTCCTGCTCCAGCGGCTCCAGCGGGACCAGGAGCTGGCCGGGGTCGACGCGGTGATCATCGACGAGTGCCACGAGCGGCATCTGGACGCCGACACCGTCGCCGCGTTCCTGCTCGACGTACGGGAGGCGATCCGGCCCGATCTCCGGCTGGTGGCGGCGTCGGCGACGACGGACGCGGAGGGCTGGTCACGGCTGCTGGGCGATGCCCCGGTGGTGACGGCCCAGGGGGTGGCGCATCCGGTGGAAGTGGTGTGGGCGCCGCCGGCGCGTCCGGTCCGCCCACCGCACGGGATGCGGGTCGATCCGGTGCTGCTGACGCATGTGGCCTCGGTGGTGCGCCGGGCGCTCGCCGAGCGGGAGGGGGATGTGCTGTGTTTCCTGCCCGGCGTCGGCGAGATCGGCCGGGTGGCGGGGCAGCTCGCCGGGGTGGACGCGGAGGTGCTCCAGGTCCACGGGCGGGCTCCGGCCGCGGTGCAGGACGCGGTACTGGCGGGGTCGTCGCAGGGCCGCCGGGTGGTGCTGGCGACCTCGGTGGCGGAGTCGTCCCTGACGGTGCCGGGCGTGCGGGTGGTCGTCGACTCGGGGCTGGCCAGGGAGCCGCGTACCGACCATGCGCGCGGGCTGAGCGCCCTGACGACCGTACGGGCCTCGCAGGCGGCGGGCCGGCAGCGGGCGGGCAGGGCCGGGCGGGAGGCGCCGGGTGCGGTGTACCGGTGCTGGGAGCAGGCGGAGGACGGGCGGCTGGCCAGGTTCCCGGCCCCGGAGATCAAGGTCGCCGACCTCGCCGCGTTCGCCCTCCAGGCGGCGTGCTGGGGCGACCCGGACGCCACCGGGCTCGCGCTCCTCGACCCGCCGCCCGCCGGAGCGATGGGCGCGGCCCGGGAGGTGCTGACGGCCGTCGGCGCTGTCGACGGGGAGGGCCGGGTCACCGAACGGGGCGTACGCCTGTCCCGGCTGGGCCTGCACCCCCGGCTGGCGCGGGCCCTGCTGGACGGTGCTGCGGAGGTCGGCGGACGGCGGGCCGCGGAGGTGGTGGCGCTGCTGAGCGAGGAGCCGCCCAGGGGGTACGGGGACGATCTGGCGGCGGCCCTGCGTACCGCGCGGCGGGGCGGCGACGGCTATGCGGCGCGCTGGCGGCAGGAGGTGCGGCGGCTGTCGTCGTCGGTGGGGGACACGGGCGGGGGGCCGGTTTCGGACGATGCCGCCGCGGGGCTGGTGGCGGCGCTGGCGTTCCCGGAGCGGGTGGCGCGCGCCCGGGGGCAGGGGTCGTTCCTGATGGTGTCGGGGACCGGTGCGGAGCTGGGGGAGGGTTCCCGGCTGCGCAGCGCCCCGTGGCTGGCCGTCGCGGTCGCGGACCGTCCGGCGCACGCGGCGTCGGCCCGGGTGCGGCTGGCCGCCGTCGTCGACGAGGACACCGCACGGCTGGCGGCGGGGCATCTGCGGTTCCGCGGCGAGGAGGTCCGCTGGGTGGAGGGTGATGTGGTGGCGCGTTCCGTGGACCGGCTGGGGGCCGTGGAGCTGGCGGTGCGGCCGCTGAGGGCCCCGGAACCGGAGCTGGTGCGCGGGGCCCTGGTGGAGGGGCTGCGCAGGGAGGGGCTCGGGCTGCTGCGGTGGACCCGGGACGGTGAGCAGTTGCGGCTGCGGCTCGCGTTCGTGCACCGGGTGCGGGGGACGCCGTGGCCGGACGTGTCGGACGAGGCCCTGCTGGCGCGTACCGGTGAGTGGCTGGAGCCCGAGCTGTCGCGGGCCCGGCGCCGTGCGGACCTGGCCCGGATCGACGCGGGGCAGGCCGTGCGGCGGCTGCTGCCCTGGGCGTCCGGTGAGGCGGCCCGGCTCGACGAGCTGGCGCCGGAGCGGATCGAGGTGCCGAGCGGTTCGCGGATCCGGGTGGAGTACGGCGGCGACCAGCCCGTACTGGCGGTGAAGCTCCAGGAGCTGTTCGGGCTGCGGGAGACGCCGAGGGTGGCCGGGGTGCCGGTCCTGGTGCATCTGCTCTCCCCCGCCGGGCGCCCGGCGGCCGTCACCGCGGACCTGGCGTCGTTCTGGCGGGAGGGCTACCGCGCCGTACGGGCGGAGCTGCGCGGCCGGTACCCCAGGCACCCATGGCCCGAGGACCCGACGACGGTGGAGGCGACCCGGTTCACCTCGGCGCGGCTCAGGCGGGAGTAGGCACCGGGCCGGGCGCGGGTCCGGCGTCCGCCGGTCCGCCGGGGCGCCTGCGGGAGCGGGCCTCCAGCCACAGGGAGAGCGCGAGGAAGCCGGCGGCCAGGGTCAGGAAGCCCCGGGGCAGATAGCTGGTGAGGAGCAGGATCAGCAGGCGCTGGGACTTGACCTGGTCGACGACGGCGACGATGTAGTCCTCGCGCATCTTCACGTGCCCGGCGAACGCGGTGACGGTGTCCTGGGGCATGCCCATCTTCTTCGCGTCGCGCATCTCCTCCTTGTGGATCTCCTCCCCGTTGACGGGCGCGCCGGTGACCGGGTCGATCCAGAACATGCGTGTGGTGGAGTACCAGCGGGTCATGCCCGTGCCGGCGACCTGCTCGGCGGTGATGTCCTCGATCGGCATCTTCTGCGGCATGGGGACCTTGGTCCAGGGGATGGTCTGCTCGAAGTAGTAGACCTCCATGCCGCGGAACGTCCGGGTGCCCTTGTAGTGGATGGGCGAGGACGTACGGGTCTGCGCGTCGAAGTACTCGTAGTCGCGCTTCTCTGTGAGGAAGGGCCACTTGAACTCGATGCCGGTGCGCCGGACCGGGTCGCCGTCGACCATCTCGCCGGTGGCGTTGACGGGGGCCTGGGTGTGGGCGTCGAAGATGTAGCGCTCGGGGATCTGGGAGACCGTCTTGCCGTCGGGGCCCTGGATGTAGGAGAGCGCGTCCCAGACGACGACATCGCGTCCGACGCTGCGCTCGATCCTCTCGGACTCCTCGACGTTGCCCTTGAGGGTCTGGACGATGGTGACCTTGTCGACCTTCTTGGCCTTCAGGGTGGTGTAGTCGAGAAGGGTGGCGGGCTTGGCCTCCAGGACCGTCTCCTGGTACTGGCTCGGCGGGATCTTCGCCAGCCGGGGGAAGGCGTACCAGCGCAGCAGCGGTGACATGGCGGCGAAGAAGACGGCGAAGGCCAGGAGTACGAGGCCGGCTCGGCGGCGCATGATGGAGTCCTCCCTCAGCTTTTCGTTCCGGTTCGTTCCGGTTCGTTGCGGATCGGCTCGTTCCCCCCGCCGCGCTCCGGCTACTTCTTGGGGCCCGGGACCGTGGTCAGCAGAGGCTTGGGCGACGTCTCCCCGGGCGGCGCGCCGACCGCGACGACGGTGAACACGAGCGCGAGGGCGGCGGCCAGTCCGATGGCGGCGGCGACGAGGGCACGCATGGTCGGCCTCCCGGGGATCTCAGGCATCTGATGGAGCGTCAGCCAGGGCTGGGGCACCGTAGCAACCGGGGCGCGAGATGAGAACACGTACAACAGCCCCTTCACCGGATGCCGGCGAAGGGGCTGTTCGGTGCGGTACCGGGCGGGCCGCTCGACGCGTCCGCCCGGTGTGCCGCGGGGTCAGGCCGCCGGGGTCGGCGGGGCCGTTGTGGCGGGCGGGGCCGTCGGCGCCGCTTCGACCGTCAGCTCGATGACGACCGTGGCGCCGCCCTCGGTGGTGAGCCGCAGCCTGTAGGTCCCCGCGGTGTCGTCGGCGTAGATCTTCGGGAGCTTCAGGAGGCCGTCGGCGCCGGTCCTCAGGTCCGCGAGGGTACGGACCGTCCTGCCGTCCGCGTCCTTGAAGTACGGGCCCTTGCCGTTCTCGACGGGCTTCTCGTCGTCCGTGATCATCGTGGCGGTGACCGCGACCCCGCCGGCGACCGCGTCCTTGTACGTCGCCCTGACCTCGACGGCGTCCGCGAACTCCGCGCCGGGCGCGGCGACGAGCGCCTTGTCGCCGGTCCGGACGATCCTGTCGGCCTGCCGGGCGGTGACGCCCGCCGCGTAGGTGAGGACGCGCGGCTTGCCGGTGCCGGCCGTGACCGTCACCTTGAACTCGCCGGTCCTCTCCCCCGCCTTCAGCTCCGGCGCGGTGGCGGTGCCATCGGCTCCGGTGGCCACCTTGACGGTGGTCCTGCCGCCCGCGAAACGGGTGTCGGTGTCACCGGTGATGGTGAAGGTGACGGGCACCTTGGCGAACGGGGCACCGAGGGCGTTCCTGGCCCGCACCGAGATCCGCTCGGCGAACGCCTCGCCGGCCATGGCGTTCAGCGGGCCGGTGCCCGCGTTCTCCAGGCTGCCGAGCGTCTGGTCCGGCGTGGGCTTGGGCGTCGGGGTCGTGGGCGGCGTGGTGGGCGGTTTGGGCTTCGTACCGCCGGAGCCACCGCCCGGCTTGGACGGACTCGTGCCACCGGAGCCGGGCGGGGTCGGCGTCGGGCTCGGGCTCGGCGAGGGACCGGAACCACTGCTCGGGCCGTCCGGGAGGGCGCCGGTGCCGTCGGGGACCTCATGGGTGCCGCGCTGGTAGTACGCGAACCAGGAGCGCACCGTACGCAGGTACTCCCGCGAGTGGTTGTAGCTCAGCACCGCACGGTCCAGATCGGCGGCGAGCGCCAGGTCACGGCTCCCGGCGCAGAGGTAACGCCCGGCGGCGAGCGCCGCGTCGTAGATGTTGTTGGGGTCCTTGCGGCCGTCCGCGTTGGCGTCCTGGCCCCAGGTGGCCCAGGTCGACGGGATGAACTGCATCGGGCCGACCGCACGGTCGTGCGCGGCGTCACCGTCGTACGCCCCGCCGTCCGTGTCCTTGATCAGCGCGAACCCCTGCCCGTTGAGAGCCGGGCCGAGGATCGGGGAGAGGGTGGTGCCGTTCGCGTCGACCCGGCCGCCACGGGCCTGACCGGACTCGACCTTGCCGATCGCCGCGAGGAGCTGCCACGGCAGACGGCAGGCGGCGTCGGTGCCCGCGACGGTCTCCTCGGCCTGCTTGTACGCGGCCAGGATCGAGGCCGGTATGCCCGATTCCGCGGTTCCGGTCATCGGCAGATTGCTGGACGCGCCGGGCTTGTCGGGCGTGACCAGGGGCGGAAGGTCCGTGTAGTACGGCGAGTTGCCGGTGGCCGCGCTGTCGCCGGACTCCGCACCGGCCGTCTTCTGGTCACCACCGCCCGCGGTGTCGGCCGGCGACGCGACGGGGGCCGCCTGCGAGGCCGAGAGCGCCGCCACGGCGGCGGCCGCCACCGCGGTGGTCGTGGCCCCCCTGCGCAGTCGTCGGCCGAATTGCGCTGCCATATGTCCTGGTCCCTCCCCGTCGACGGCTGCTCGCGCTCCCCAGCGCGAGGACTCAGGCGACCCTACGGCAACTCATCACGCCCGAACACCTGGCACTGACCGGTTCTTACTGTTTTCTCACGTTGCTGACGACAAGTGGCCCAGGAGGCCGCGGACACGGCCGGGGACCGTGTGAAAGCTTCGCGCATACTTGCCCGCATGCCGTTCACGCTCAGTCATGCCGCCGCCGTACTCCCGGGAATGCGGCGCGACGGGACCGCCCGCGGGCCTCTGTTCGCCTCCGCGCTCGTCGCCGGTTCGTTCGCACCCGACATCACCTATTACGCGGACACGGCGATCCCGGGCGCGATGGAGTTCGGCGACGTGACACACGGCGTCCTGGGCGTGTTCACCGTGGACGTACTGATCACCGCGATCCTGGTCGCGGTGTGGCTGCTGCTGCGCGAACCCCTGGTGGCACTCCTGCCCGCCGCCCGGCAGGCACGCGTCCACACCTTCGTCACCGGGCGGCGCCGGAACCGCGAAACCCTCGGACCGCGGGCCGCGCTGTGGTTCACCGTGTCCGCGGTGATCGGCGCGGGCAGCCACGTCGTATGGGACGCGTTCACCCATCACAGCCGATGGGGCACCGAACTCGTCCCCGTACTCAGCCGGAGCGTCGGCGGCCACCCCGTCTTCCAGATCGTCCAGTACGGCAGTTCGGCGGTGGCCCTCACACTGCTCGCCTGGTTCACCGTCACCGCGCTGCGCCGCACCGAACCCGGCCCGGCACCGGCGTCCGTCCCTGTACTCGGCCGGCGCGAACGGTGGTACGCCGGCGGCCTGCTCACCCTCTGCGTACTGCTCGGCATCCTCCACCGGTGCGCCCGCTGGTACGCCCACTTCGGGCAGGTCGAGACACCCCTCGACATCATCCCGACCGCGTGCTTCGGCGCCGGGGCCGGGCTGGCGGCCGGACTGCTCCTGTACGGGGTGTGGATGCGGCTGCGGAAGCGCGGCGCGCAACACCCTCCGGCCGGCCCGGACCCGCGGACACCGCTCCCGGACTCCCCCCACACCCCGGAGCGCGCCCACTGAACGGGGCGGGCCCCCGCCGGACACGGACCCGCCCCTACCGGCCGACAGCCGCCCGCTCAGTGCGCCGCGGACTCCCAGTCCCTGCCCACACCCACCGACACATCCAGCGGCGCGCGCAGCTCCACCGCCGTGGACATCTCATGACGCAGGATCTCCTCGACCCGCTCCCGCTCCCCCTTCGCGATCTCCAGGACGATTTCGTCATGGACCTGGAGCAGCATCCTCGACGTCAGACGCGCCTCGGTCAGCGCCCGGTCCACCTGCAGCATCGCGACCTTCACGATGTCGGCGGCCGTCCCCTGGATCGGCGCGTTGAGCGCCATGCGCTCCGCCATCTCACGGCGCTGACGGTTGTCACTGTTCAGGTCGGGGAGATAACGGCGGCGGCCGAAGACCGTCTCCGTGTACCCCGTGGCCCTGGCCTCCTCCACCACACGGTGCAGATAGTCCCGCACCCCGCCGAACCGCTCGAAGTAGGTGTCCATCAGACCGCGGGCCTCACCGGCCTCGATGTTCAGCTGCTGCGAGAGACCGAACGCGGAGAGCCCGTACGCCAGCCCGTACGACATCGCCTTGATCTTGCGGCGCATCTCCGGATCGACGGCCGACTTGTCGACGCCGAACACCTGCGAGGCGACCGTCGTATGCAGGTCCTCCCCCGACGTGAACGCCTCGATCAGCCCGGCGTCCCGCGACAGATGCGCCATCACCCGCAGCTCGATCTGGCTGTAGTCCGCCGTCATCAGGGTCTCGAAGCCCTCACCGACGACGAAACCGCGGCGGATCGCCCGCCCCTCGTCCGTACGGACGGGAATGTTCTGCAGATTCGGATCGGTCGACGAAAGCCTGCCGGTCGCCGCCACCGTCTGATTGAACGTGGTGTGGATGCGGCCGTCCGCCGCGATCGTCTTGATCAGACCCTCGACCGTGACCCGCAGCTTCGCCTGCTCACGATGACGCAGCATGATCACCGGCAGCTCGTGCTCGGTCTGACCCGCCAGCCAGGCCAGCGCGTCCGCGTCCGTGGTGTAACCCGTCTTCGTCTTCTTCGTCTTCGGCAGACCCAGCTCGCCGAAGAGAACCTCCTGAAGCTGCTTGGGCGACCCGAGATTGAACTCACGGCCCACCGCCGCGTGCGCCTCCTTCACCGCCTGCTGCACCGCGGCCGCGAACTGCTGCTCCATACCCTCCAGATGCGCCCGGTCCGCGGCGATACCGTGCCGCTCCAGCCGGGCCAGCAGCACCGACGTCGGCAGCTCCATGTCATGCAGCAGCTCGGCCGCGCCGACCTCCTTCAGCCGCACCCCGAACGCGTCACCGAGATCCAGAACGGCCCGCGCCTGCGACATCAGCGCATCGGCCTCCGCCCGGTCATCGGCACCGAACGCCAGCTGACCGTCACCCGCGGCGGCCGGGGCCAGCTCCCGCCCCAGATACTCCACCGCCAGCGCGTCCAGCGCGAAGGAACGACGGCCGGGCTTCACCAGATACGCCGCCAGCGCGGTGTCCATCGTGACACCCCCGACCTGCCAGCCGTGCTCGGGAAACACCCGCATCGCGCTCTTCGCGTTGTGCATGACCTTCGGCCGCGCCGGATCCGCGATCCACGCCGCGAACGCCCGCTCATCGGCCTCGTCCAGCTCCGCCGGATCCAGCCACGCCGCCGCACCGTCCGCCGCCGCGAGCGCGATCTCGGTCACCGCACCGCTGCCCAGCGCCCACGTATCGGCGGTGGCGACACCGAGCGGCTGCCCACCGTGCGCCTCCAGCCACGGGGCGACCTCCCCCGACCCCAGCACCACCCCGTCCAGCTCGACACCCGCCGCCGGCGCCGGACCCTCGTCCTCCGCCGCACCGGGATCGACGGCCAGCAGCCGCTCACGCAGGCTCGGATTACGGATCTCCAGGACATCCAGCACCCCGGTGACCGCCGTACGGTCGTACGGAGCACGCTCCAGATCCGCCGGCGCCTTCGGCAGCTCCACATCCCGCACCATCTCGGTCAGCCGGCGATTCAGCCGCACCGCGTCCAGATGGTCCCGGAAATTCTGCCCGGCCTTCCCCTTGACCTCCTCGGCCCGCTCCACCAGCTCCGCGAACGAACCGAACTGATTGATCCACTTCGCGGCCGTCTTCTCACCCACACCCGGAATACCCGGCAGATTGTCCGACGGATCACCGCGCAGCGCCGCGAAGTCCGGATACTGCCGCGGAGTGAGCCCGTACTTCTCCTCGACCTTCTCCGGGGTGAACCGCGTCAGCTCCGACACACCCTTCGTCGGATACAGCACCGTCACATTGTCCGTGATCAGCTGGAACGAATCACGGTCACCGGTGACGATCAGCACCTCGAAACCGGCCGCCTCGGCCTGCGTGGCGAGCGTCGCGATGACATCGTCCGCCTCGAAACCGTCCACCGCGAACCGGTCCGCGCGCATCGCGTCCAGCAGCTCACCGATCAGCTCGACCTGCCCCTTGAACTCATCGGGCGTCTTCGAACGATTCGCCTTGTACTCCGGGAACTCCTGCGAACGCCACGTCTTGCGCGACACGTCGAACGCCACCGCGAAATGCGTGGGCGCCTCATCACGCAACGTGTTCGCCAGCATCGACGCGAAGCCGTACACGGCATTCGTCGGCTGCCCCGCCCCCGTCGTGAAATTCTCCGCAGGCAGCGCAAAGAACGCCCGGTACGCCAGGGAGTGCCCGTCCATCAGGAGCAGGCGCGGTCGGTTGTCTGCCGTCTTCTTCGATGCCGTCTCAGCCACGCCCCCGATCCTGCCACGGTCCACTGACAATCCGGACCGGCCACGGCCCCACCCGCGCCACCACCGCGACCTCCCCGAAGTCCCCGGCCCTCGGCCACGCGCCCCGCCCCCGGTACATGACAGGATCGAGAAAGAGGAAAACGCGCTCGAAGGGGATCACCATGGCCAGCAAGCCCCCGACCGGTGACCCGGTCCAGGACGCCCCGCACGTGACGGAGGCCCGGCACTCCGCCGCCGGACTGCCCGCCATCGCCCACACCCTCCGCGCCGCCCAGCAGCAGATGGGCGTACGACGCACCGCGCGGACCCTCCTCAAGGTCAACCAGAAGGACGGCTTCGACTGCCCCGGCTGCGCCTGGCCCGAAGGCGACAAACGGCACACCGCCGAATTCTGCGAGAACGGGGCGAAGGCCGTCGCCGAGGAAGCGACCCTGCGCCGCGTCACCCCCGCCTTCTTCGCCGCCCACCCCGTCGCCGACCTCGCCACCCGCAGCGGCTACTGGCTCGGCCAGCAGGGCCGCATCACCCAGCCCATGTACCTGCCCGAAGGCGCCGACCGCTACGAGGCCATCACCTGGGAACGCGCCTTCGCCGTCATCGCCGAAGAACTCCGGGCACTCGCCTCCCCCGACGAAGCGCTCTTCTACACCTCCGGCCGCACCAGCAACGAGGCCGCGTTCCTCCTCCAGCTCCTCGCCCGCGAATTCGGCACCAACAACCTGCCCGACTGCTCCAACATGTGCCACGAATCCTCCGGATCCGCGCTCACGGAGACCATCGGCGTCGGCAAGGGCAGCGTCTCCCTCGAAGACCTCCACCAGGCCGACCTGATCATCGTCGCCGGACAGAACCCCGGGACCAACCACCCCCGGATGCTCTCCGCCCTCGAAAAGGCCAAATCCGCCGGAGCGAAGATCATCTCGGTCAATCCACTGCCGGAAGCCGGCATGGAACGGTTCAAGAACCCCCAGACCCCCACCGGCATGATCAAGGGCGTCGCCCTCAACGACCTCTTCCTCCAGATCCGGATCGGCGGCGACCAGGCCCTCTTCCGCCTCCTCAACAAAATGATCCTGGAGACCGAAGGCGCCGTCGACACCGCGTTCATCAACGAACACACCCACGGATACGAGGAGTTCGCCGAAGCCGCCCGCGCCGCCGACTGGGACGAGACCCTCACCGCCACCGGCCTCGACCGCACCGCCATCGAGCAGGCCCTCGCCATGACCCTCGCCTCGAAACGCACCATCGTCTGCTGGGCCATGGGCCTCACCCAGCACAAACACTCCGTACCCACCATCCGCGAAGTCGTCAACTTCCTCCTGCTCCGCGGAAACATCGGCCGCCCCGGCGCCGGAGTCTGCCCCGTCCGCGGCCACTCCAACGTCCAGGGCGACCGCACCATGGGCATCTTCGAACGCCCCGCACCCGCCTTCCTCGACGCCCTCGACAAGGAATTCGGGATCACCTCACCCCGCGACCACGGCTACGACGTCGTCAGATCCATCCAGGCCCTCCGCGACGGCAAGGCAAAGGTCTTCTTCGCCATGGGCGGCAACTTCGTCGCGGCGACCCCCGACACCACCGTCACCGAAGCCGCCATGCGCCGCGCCCGGCTCACCGTCCACGTCTCCACCAAACTCAACCGCTCGCACACCGTCACCGGCACCCGCGCCCTGATCCTGCCCACCCTCGGCCGCACCGACAAGGACACCCAGACCGGCGGCAGACAGTTCGTCACCGTCGAGGACTCCATGGGCAAGGTCCACGCCTCCCGCGGCAACCTCACCCCCGCCGGCCCCCACCTGCTCTCCGAACCCGCCATCATCGCCCGCCTCGCCCGCGCCGTCCTCGGACCCGGATCCCGCACCCGGTGGGAAGCCTTCGAGAACGACTACGGCACCATCCGCGACCACATCTCCCGCGTCGTCCCCGGCTTCGAGGACTTCAACACCCGCATCGCCCACCCCGGCGGCTTCACCCTCCCCCACGCCCCCCGCGACGAACGCCGCTTCCCCACCGCCACCGGCCGCGCCAACTTCACCGCGGCCCCCGTCGAATACCCCGAACTCCCCGAAGGCAGACTGCTGTTGCAGACCCTGCGCTCCCACGACCAGTACAACACCACCATCTACGGCCTCGACGACCGCTACCGAGGCATCAAGGGCGGCCGCCGCATCGTCATGGTCCACCCCGACGACGCACACACCCTCGGCCTCCCCGACGGCGCCCACACCGACCTCGTCAGCGAAGGCAAGGACGGCACCGAACGCCGCGCCGAAGGCTTCCGCATCGTCCACTACCCCACCGCACGCGGCTGCGCCGCCGCCTACTACCCAGAGACCAACGTGCTCGTCCCGCTCGACGCCACCGCCGACACCAGCAACACCCCCGCCAGCAAATCCGTCGTCGTCCGCTTCGAGAACACCCGCTGACGAGCACGAACACCCTCCTCCTAAGCGTCCGCTCAGCCGTCTGGTAAGAACAGTGCACACAGCAATGAACCAGCGCAGACGATCGGAGCCGGAACCATGGGCGAGCAGACCACCCCGAAGTTCCCCCAGGAAGTCATCGACGAGTACGCCGCACTCGGCGTCGACCTCCCCGCACTGTTCTCCGCCGGACACCTCGGCGAGCGCATGGGCGTGTCCATCACCGAAGCCTCCGCGGACCGCGTCGTCGGCACCATGCCCGTCGAGGGCAACACCCAGCCCTACGGCCTCCTGCACGGCGGCGCCTCTGCCGTCCTCGCCGAAACCCTCGGCTCCGTCGGCACCATGCTCCACGGCGGCGCCGCCAAGGTCGCCGTCGGCGTCGACCTGAACTGCACCCACCACCGCGGCGTCCGCAGCGGCCTCGTCACCGGCGTCGCCACCCCCGTACACCGCGGACGCACCACCGCCACCTACGAGATCGTCATCACCGACGAACAGGACAAGCGGGTCTGCACCGCCCGCCTCACCTGCCTGCTCCGCGACGCCCCCCGGCCCACCGCCGGCTGACCCCACAACGCCGCGGACCACCCCCGCACCACACCACTGCCCGACCGGAACGCACCCGCGCATTCCGGCCGGGCAGACCCATATCCCCACCCTTTCAAGGTCGTTGACCAACACACTCGGTCAACACCCTTGACCCCAAAGGGCGTTCCATGAGCCACTCAGCAGCCCACCCGCCATGGCGCCCCCGCGGACACCTCCCCGCCAATGTCACACTCCGTAACATTCGGGCAGGGCGAAAACAGGCCGCTCCCACCACCCTCCACGGCAGCGGCCGGCCCCTTCGCGCCCCCCGCACCACACACCACGCGACAGCACCAAGATCGGTTCAAGCCCCTTAGCAGAGCTGCGCGTTCTCATGATGCGGTCACTTCTCCGTCCAGTGAAAAAACGGCACATGTCAGCACAGCCACCTCAAGCCTTCCTCAAGGGCATAACAAGAGAGTCACATCCTGACTCGACCCATCCCGGACCTCCACACCTACGCCTAGAGTCACCGCCAGTCACCGCGCCGCCGGGCGCAACTGCTGCACGTACCGCACCACCCAGTACCGCCCGGCGATCGAGGACGGCACCTCAAGCAGAGGAGGCCGCGCCAGGGAAAGGACCTTTCGTGCGACACCGTTCTTTGCTCATACTCACTGCAGTGCTCACCACCGGAGCACTGACGCTCACCGCCTGCGGGTCGCGCGACGACGACAAGAAGAGCAGCGGCGGCGACACCCAGACCGTCGTCATCGGCGTCGACGCGCCCCTGACCGGCGACCTCTCCGCCCTCGGCCTCGGCATCAAGAACTCCGCCGACCTCGCCGTCAACACGGCGAACAAGGACAAGACGGTCCCCGGCATCACCTTCGAGCTCCAGCCGCTCGACGACCAGGCCCAGCCCTCCGTCGGCCAGCAGAACGCCCAGAAGTTCATCGGCAACAAAGAACTCCTCGGCGTCGTCGGCCCGCTGAACTCCGGCGTCTCCCAGTCGATGCAGAAGCCCCTCAACGACGCCAAGCTCACCCAGGTCTCCCCCGCCAACACCGGCACCGAGCTGACCCAGGGCAACGACTGGAAGACCGGCGACAAGAAGCGCCCCTACGCCACGTACTTCCGCACCTCCACCACCGACCAGATCCAGGGCGCCTTCGCGGCCAAGTACCTCTTCAACAACGCGAAGATCAAGGACGTCTACCTCATCGACGACCAGAAGCCCTACGGCGCCGGCCTCGCCGCCTCCTTCAAGGCGACGTTCACCGAGCTCGGCGGCAAGATCGTCGGCACCGACCACGTCAACCCCGACGACCGCGACTTCAACTCCGTCGTCACCAAGGTCAAGGGCACCAGCGCCAAGGCCGTCTACTACGGCGGCGAATACCCCGCCGGCGCACCCCTGAGCCAGCAGCTCAAGGACAGCGTCAAGATCCCCCTCATGGGCGGCGACGGCATGTACAGCGCCGACTTCATCAAGCTCAACAAGAAGGCCGAAGGCGACATCGCCACCTCCGTCGGCAAGCCCGTCGAAGAACTCGAATCCGCCAAGAAGTTCATCGCGGACTACAAGACGGCCGGCTACAAGGACGCCTACGAGGCCTACGGCGGCGGCACCTACGACGCCACCTGGTCCATCATCGAAGCCGTCAAGATCGTCGTCGCCGACAACGGCGGCAAGCTCCCCGACAACGCCCGCGAAAAGGTCCTCGCCGCCATGGCCAAGGTCAAGTTCGAAGGCGTCACCGGCCCCGTCTCCTTCGACGAATACGGCGACACCACCAACACCATGATGACCGCCTACCAGGTCACCAGCGGCAAGTGGGCCTCCAAGCTCAGCGAGGCAGTCAACTAACCGACCAGGCCCCTCCCGGTCACCCCGAAGCAACCAGACCGCGCGGGAGCGCTACGAGCGCTCCCGCGCGGTGCCATATCCGAACCACTCGACGGAGGCCCTGCGGTGAACGAACTGCCGCAACAGCTGGCCAATGGACTCATCCTCGGCGCGATGTACGGTCTCATCGCGATCGGTTACACGATGGTCTACGGAATCATCCAGCTCATCAACTTCGCACACGGCGAGATCTTCATGATCGGAGGCTTCGGTGCCCTCACGGTCTACCTCGGGCTTCCGTCCGGATTCTCCCTCATAGCTGCGATACCCCTCATGATCATCGGCGGCATCATCGCCGCCGTCGCCATCAGCATGGCCGCCGAACGATTCGCCTACCGGCCACTGCGCACCGCACCACGACTCGCACCCCTCATCACCGCCATCGGACTCTCCCTCGCCCTCCAGCAGGCAGTCTGGATGTGGTACCCCGACGCCACGAAGGACCGCTCCTTCCCCCAGTTCAAGGGCGAAGCGTTCGAGATCCTCGGCGCCAACATCCAACGCGGCGACGTCTTCGTCCTCATCGCCGCCCCCGTCTGCATGCTCGCCCTCGGCCTCTTCGTCTCCAAGACCCGCTCCGGCCGCGGCATGCAAGCCACCTCGCAGGACCCCGACACCGCCAAGCTCATGGGCATCAACACCGACCGCATCATCGTCATGGCCTTCGCCATCGGTGCCGCGTTCGCCGCCGTCGCCGCCGTCGCCTACGGGCTCAAGAACGGCCAGATCGGCTTCCGCATGGGCTTCATCATGGGCCTCAAAGCCTTCACCGCAGCCGTACTCGGCGGCATCGGAAACATCTACGGCGCCATGCTCGGCGGCGTCGTACTCGGCGTCGCCGAAGCCCTCGCCACCGGCTACATGAGCGAGGTCCCCGGCATGGAACTCTTCGGCGGCGGCGCCTGGAAGGACGTATGGGCCTTCGCCCTCCTCATCATCGTCCTCCTCGTCCGACCCCAAGGCCTACTCGGCGAACGCGTCGCGGATCGGGCGTGATACGGATGACCACCAACACCACGCCCCACACCGGCGCACTCCTCCCCCTGCCCACCAACACCGCCCGCGCCCTCACCACACTCGGCGCCGCCGTCACCCTCATCGGCACCTTCCTCGCCTGGACCTGGACCGACGAGTTCCCCGGCGACCTCACCGTCACCGGCTACCCCGGCGGCCTCCAGGTCCTCACCCTCATCGGCGCAGCACTCACCCTGCTCCTCACCCTCTCCGGGTACGGCCTCAAAGGCCTCCGCTGGCTCACCCCCGGCGGCACCAACAGCCCCGTCCGACTCGCCGCACTCGGCGTCCTCGGCACCACCGGCTACACCATCGGCGCCATCTCCGCGAAACTCGGCGGCGCCGTCAACCTCGAACCCGGAGCCTGGATCAGCGGCATCGGCGCACTCATCGCCGTCATCGCCGCCTTCGGCCTCCCCGCCGACCAGAACATCACCCACACCACCACCCCCAGCCCCTGGGAACAGTTCCGCAACAGCCTGCGAGCCCCCACACCCGCACGCGCCAAGGAACTCCCCTCCTGGGCCGAAATCCTGATCATCGCCGGAGCCTTCGGCATCGCCCTCTACGTCTTCACGTACGGCATCGACACCGAATACGCCGAACTCTTCATCGGCTTCATGATCAGCGTCGCCTTCGGCTTCACCGCGCTCAACCGCGCCGGCCTCATCGCCCGCATCACCGCACTCACCACGAAACACCGCAACGTCACCCTCGCCGCCGCGCTCGTCGCAGCCTTCTGCTTCCCCTTCACCCAGCAGAACGAGGAATACGCCCTCATCGGCGCCAACATCCTCATCTTCGCGACCGTCGCACTCGGCCTCAACGTCGTCGTCGGCCTCGCCGGACTCCTCGACCTCGGATACGTCGCCTTCCTCGGCGTCGGCGCCTACGCCGCCGCCCTCGTATCCGGCTCACCGCTCTCCCCCATCGGCGTCCAGTTCCCCTTCTGGGCCGCCGTCCTCACCGGCGCCGCCGCATCACTCGTCTTCGGCGTCGTCATCGGCGCCCCCACCCTGCGACTGCGCGGCGACTACCTCGCCATCGTCACCCTCGGCTTCGGAGAGATCTTCCGCCTCACCGTCAACGCCCTCAACGGCGTCAGCGGCCCGGACCTCACCAACGGCTCACAGGGCATCCCGAGCATCCCCGACCTCAACCTCTTCGGGTTCGACTTCGGAACCAGCCACGACATCGGCGGCTTCACCCTCGGCAGGTCCGCCAACTACTACCTGCTGATGCTCGTCTTCACCGCCGTCGTCGTCATGGTCTTCCGCCGCTCCGGCGAATCCCGCATCGGCCGCGCCTGGGTCGCCATCCGCGAGGACGAAACCGCCGCCACCGCCATGGGCATCAACGCCTTCCGGCTCAAACTGCTCGCCTTCGCCCTCGGCGCCACCCTCGCCGGACTCGCCGGAACCGTCCAGGCACACGTGTCCTACACCGTGACGCCCGAGCAGTACCAGTTCGCCGGATCCGCACCGCCCAACTCCGCCTTCCTCCTCGCCGCCGTCATCCTCGGCGGCATGGGAACCCTCAGCGGACCCCTCGTCGGCGCCGCACTGCTCTACCTCATCCCGGCCAAGCTGCAGTTCATGCAGGACTACCAGCTCCTCCTCTTCGGCCTCGCGCTCATCCTCCTGATGCGCTTCCGCCCCGAGGGCCTCGTCGCCGACCGCCGCAAGCAGCTCGAATTCCACGAGACCGGCCAACTCGACGTACCACCCGACACACCACTCACCGACACAGCCGCCGGCACCACGAAGGCGGGGGCGTGACCACCATGACCACCACAACCACCACCACAACCAGCACCACCGTGCTCGACGCCAGCGGCGTCACCATGCGCTTCGGCGGCCTCACCGCCGTACGCGACGTCGACCTCACCGTCAACACCGGCGAGATCGTCGGCCTCATCGGCCCCAACGGCGCCGGCAAAACCACCTTCTTCAACTGCCTCACCGGCCTCTACGTCCCCACCGAGGGCAAGGTCAGCTACAAAGGCACCGTCCTGCCCCCCAAGCCCCACCTCGTCACCCAGGCAGGCATCGCCCGCACCTTCCAGAACATCCGGCTCTTCGCCAACATGACCGTCCTGGAAAACGTGCTCGTCGGACGCCACACCAGAACCAAAGAAGGACTCTGGTCCGCCCTCCTGCGCCTCCCCGGCTACAAGAAGGCCGAGAACGCCAGCCGCGAACGCGCCATGGAACTCCTGGAGTTCATCGGACTCCAGGACAAGGCCGACCACCTCGCGCGCAACCTCCCCTACGGAGACCAGCGCAAACTGGAAATCGCCCGCGCCCTCGCCAGCGACCCCGGCCTCCTCCTCCTGGACGAGCCCACCGCCGGCATGAACCCCCAGGAAACCCGCGTCACCGAAGAACTCATCTTCGCCATCCGGGACCAGGGCATCGCCATCCTCGTCATCGAGCACGACATGCGGTTCATCTTCAACCTCTGCGACCGCGTCGCCGTCCTCGTCCAGGGCGAAAAACTCGTCGAAGGCACCGCCGACGTCGTCCAGAGCGACGAACGCGTCGTCGCCGCCTACCTCGGCACCCCCTTCGAAGGCGCCCCCGGCGCCGAAGAAGCCGCCGAAGTCGAAGCGGCCGAAGCCGAAGCCGCAGCACACGGAACAGCCACGACCACACCCGACACGACCGACACCACCCGCACCGAGGAGGAGGACACCCGATGACCGCACTGCTAGAGGTCAAGGACCTCCGCGTCGCCTACGGCAAGATCGAAGCCGTCAAGGGCATCTCCTTCAGCGTCGAAGCCGGCCAGGTCGTCACCCTCATCGGCACCAACGGCGCAGGCAAGACCACCACCCTGCGCACCCTCTCCGGACTGCTCAAACCACTCGGCGGCAGCATCATCTTCGAGGGCAAACCCCTCACCAACATCCCCGCCCACAAGATCGTCTCCCTCGGCATCGCCCACTCCCCCGAGGGACGCCACATCTTCCCCCGGCTGACGATCACCGAAAACCTCCTCCTCGGCGCCTACCTCCGCAACGACAAAGCAGGCATCGAGAAGGATATCCAGCGCGCCTACAGCCTCTTCCCCATCCTCGGAGAACGCCGAAAGCAGGCCGCGGGAACCCTCTCCGGCGGCGAACAGCAGATGCTCGCCATGGGACGCGCCCTCATGTCCCAGCCCAAACTGCTCATGCTCGACGAACCCTCCATGGGCCTCTCCCCGATCATGATGCAGAAGATCATGGAGACCATCGTCGAACTCAAGGCCGCGGGCACCACGATCCTCCTCGTCGAACAGAACGCCCAGGCCGCCCTCTCCCTCGCGGACCAGGGCCACGTCATGGAGGTCGGCAAGATCGTCCTCTCCGGCACCGGCCCGGACCTCCTGCACGACGAATCCGTCCGCAAGGCCTACCTCGGCGAGGACTGACCCACCAGCACCCCCGAACACACGAAGGAGGCCCGCACCCCGATCGATCCGGGGCGCGGGCCTCCTACGTACAAACCCTGACGGCGACCGCTACTCCGCCGCCTTCTTCTCCTCGGCATCCTCGATCAACGCCTCCGCCAGCTGCTGCATCGACAGCCGCCGGTCCATCGACGTCTTCTGGATCCACCGGAAAGCCGCCGGCTCGGACAGCCCGTAATCCGTCTGCAGAATGCTCTTCGCCCGGTCCACCAGCTTCCGGGTCTCCAGCCGCTGCGCCAGGTCCGCGACCTCGCCCTCCAGCGCCTTCAGCTCCGCGAACCGCGACACCGCCATCTCGATGGCCGGCACCACGTCGCTCTTGCTGAACGGCTTCACCAGATACGCCATCGCCCCGGCGTCCCGGGCCCGCTCGACGAGGTCGCGCTGCGAGAACGCGGTGAGCATCAGGACCGGCGCGATTGACTCCTCGGCGATCTTCTCCGCCGCGGAGATCCCGTCGAGCACGGGCATCTTCACATCGAGGATGACCAGGTCCGGCTTGTGCTCCCGGGCCAGCTCCACGGCCTGCTGGCCGTCCCCGGCCTCACCGACGACGGAGTAGCCCTCCTCCTCCAGCATCTCCTTGAGGTCCAGACGGATCAGAGCCTCGTCCTCGGCGATGACGACACGGGTCGTCAGCGGCGGGACGTGCGACTTGTCGTCGTCGGCGGCGTCTACGGGCTGGGGCGACTCGGGGGTGGTCACGGGGCTCCTTGATTCAGGGCAGATGCTGCTTCGAATCAGCCTACCTAGCGGCAGGGGCCACGAGTCACCCGGTACACTCCTGACAGCACCCTTGCCGGGTTGGTGGAAGGGTATACACGGATGTCTCAAACACATCTGCTCGAAAGAGCTTGCGGGTTCGAATCCCGCACTCGGCACGGATCAGAAAAGCGGATGTTCACGTTCTCGTGAACATCCGCTTTTCGCTACCTGCGGCGACACTTCATCACGCAGGGTAGTGACATGAACTTCCACGGCGTCGAAGTGCGTCAGAGGGCACTCTCCCTACTCCGGTCCGGCGCGAAGGGTGCGGAAGTGGCGCGGCAGCTCAATGTGCCGCGCGGCACCGTCTCGTACTGGCTCCATATGGATCGGTCCAAGCGAGGTGAGTGCCCAGGCGGAGACAAACCACAGTGCCACCGGTGTGACCGTGTCCCCCTCGACGCATCCGCCTATTCGTATCTCCTGGCCCTGTACCTGGGTGATGGCCACATAAGCCAGTACGCCGAGCACCGGGTACCAAACCTCATGATCACTCTCGATGACTCCTGGCCTGGCATCCAGAGCGAAGCCGAGGCGGCAATCCGCAGGGTGTTCCCGGACAACGCGACATGCCGGGTACGCAAGACGGGTTGCCACAACATCAAGGTCTACTCCAAACACCTGCCCTGCCTGTTCCCTCAGCACGGCCCGGGCCGGAAGCATGAGCGTCGCATCGTCCTCGAACTCTGGCAGCAGGAGATCGTGGACGCGCACCCATGGGATTTCATCCGAGGTCTGATCCACTCCGACGGATGCCGGAATATGAACTGGACGACCCGTACGGTCGGCGGCGAACAGAAGCGGTACGAGTACGCGAGGTATTGGTTCACCAACGTCTCCGACGACATCCGTCAGCTCTACACCGACACTCTCGACAAGCTCGGCGTCGAGTGGAAGCACTGCACGCGCGGCGGGAAGGCGTACAACATCTCCGTCGCCCGACGGGCATCCGTAGCGCTCATGGATGCTCACGTCGGGCCGAAATACTGAGCTGCCCTACTTCGGGCTGTCGTCCTCGCCGATGTGGTGCACGCGGACCAGGTTCGTGGATCCCGCGACTCCGGGCGGGGAGCCGGCCGTGATGACGACCACGTCGCCCTTCCGGCAGCGGCCGATCCGCAGGAGTTCCTCGTCGACCTGGGCCACCATCGCGTCCGTGGAGTCCACGTGCGGGCCGAGGAAGGTCTCGACGCCCCAGGTGAGGTTCAGCTGGGCGCGGGTGGCCTCGTCGGGGGTGAAGGCGAGCAGCGGGATGGGCGAGCGGTAGCGGGACAGGCGCTTGACCGTGTCGCCGCTCTGGGTGAAGGCCACCAGGAACTTCGCGCCGAGGAAGTCGCCCATCTCGGCTGCCGCGCGGGCGACGGCGCCGCCCTGGGTGCGGGGCTTGTTGCGTTCGGTGAGGGGCGGGAGGCCCTTGGCGAGGATGTCCTCCTCGGCCGCTTCGACGATGCGGGACATCGTGCGGACGGTCTCGACGGGGAACTTGCCGACGCTGGTCTCGCCGGAGAGCATCACCGCGTCCGTGCCGTCGATGATCGCGTTGGCGACGTCGGAGGCCTCGGCGCGGGTGGGGCGGGAGTTGTCGATCATCGAGTCGAGCATCTGTGTGGCGACGATGACCGGCTTGGCGTTGCGCCGGGCGAGTTTGATGGCGCGCTTCTGGACGATCGGGACCTGTTCCAGGGGCATTTCGACGCCGAGGTCGCCGCGGGCGACCATGATGCCGTCGAAGGCGGCGACGATGTCGTCGATGTTGTCGACGGCTTGGGGTTTCTCGACCTTGGCGATGACGGGGAGGCGGCGGCCTTCCTCTTCCATGATGCGGTGGACGTCGTCGATGTCGCGTCCGCTGCGTACGAAGGAGAGGGCGATGATGTCGGCGCCGATGCGCAGGGCCCAGCGGAGGTCGTCGATGTCCTTTTCGGAGAGTGCGGGGACGGAGACGGCGACGCCGGGGAGGTTGAGTCCCTTGTGGTCGGAGACCATGCCGCCTTCGATGACGGTGGTGCGGACGCGGGGGCCGTCGACCTCGGTGACTTCGAGGGTGACGCGGCCGTCGTCGACGAGGATGCGTTCGCCGGTGGTGACGTCGGCGGCGAGGCCGTCGTAGGTGGTGCCGCAGGTGGTGCGGTCGCCTTCGTGGGGTTCGACGGTGATGGTGAAGGTGTCGCCGCGTTCAAGGAGTACGGGGCCTTCGCGGAAGCGTCCGAGGCGGATCTTCGGGCCTTGAAGGTCGGCGAGGATGCCTACGCTGCGGCCGGTCTCTTCGGATGCTTTGCGTACACGGTGGTAGCGCTCTTCGTGTTCGGCGTAGGTGCCGTGGCTGAGGTTGAAGCGGGCGATGTCCATTCCCGCTTCGACGAGTGCCTTGATCTGGTCGTACGAGTCGGTTGCGGGGCCCAGGGTACAAACGATTTTTGCTCGGCGCATGGTTTGAGCCTAGACCTTACCTACGGGTAGGTATTTGGCTCCGTATGACACCTCAACAACCTTTGGATGAAGGGTTATTGACAAGTGTTGAATTGTGCACGGGGGTGCTCCGATGAGCGTTTCAGTGGAGCGGGGGCGGGTCGAGGGTGAAGGAGGCTTCGACGTGTGCGTCGACGTTCTGGCGTACGGGTTCGAGGTCGATGGGGGTGGCGGCGTCGGCCATTTCGGTGGATGCGGCGGCGCTGAAGGGGACGGCGTGGTGGGCGAAGCCGGCGCGGGCGGCGCGTCGGCCGGTTCCGGTGTCGGTGTCGGTGAGTTCGAGGAGGGCGCCGAGTCGGGTGTTGAGGGCTTCGGCGTATTCGCGAGCGCGTTGGAGGGCTTCGTGGACGGCTTGGCGGCGGGCGGCGGCGTGGACGGGTGAGTGGGGGCGCAGGTCCCACCAGGGGCCGTCGACGCGGGTGAGTTCGTGGTCGGCGAGGCGGGCGGTGAGTTCGCCGAGGGCGGTGAAGTCGGTGAGAGTGGCGCTGAGTTGTACGTGTCCGTGGTAGGCGCGGATGCGTTCGCCGCGGCCGTGGCGGGTGAGTTCGGGGCTGACGGAGAGGGTGCCGGTTTCGAGTTTTTCGACGGCGTCGCCGTAGCTCTTGATGAGGTCGATGGCTTGGGTGTTGCGGCGGGTGAGGTCGTCGAGGGCGGTGCGTCGGTCGGTGCCGCGGGCGGTGACGGTGATGGTGATGCGGGCGGTTTCGGGGTCGGCTTCGAGGTGGGCTTCGCCGCGGACGGTGAGGCGGGGGGTTTGGGGGGTGCCGTAGGGGCGGGGTGCGGTGTGGTCGGTCATGTGTTCACTGTGGCATGGGGGTGTGGGGGCTGGTGGTCATCAGATCGAAACCTGCGCGGGGTGTTGCGGGGTGTGGTTGCTGGGCCAGAATCTACGCGCGTTGCCCGACTGAACGAGGAGTAAGAATGCCGTTGAACCGTAGGACGTTTCTGGGCCGTTCGGCTGTTGCCGGTGCGGGTGTGGCGATGGCGGGCGGGGCTGTCGTGGGGGCTGCCGGGGCTGCGGAGGCGAAGGGTCGTTCCGGGCACGGTCATGGTCATGGCCGTCCGGTGAAGCGGTACTCGTTCACGGTGATGGGCACGACGGATCTGCATGGAAATGTCTTCAACTGGGACTATTTCACGGACAAGGAGTTCGACGATCCGGCGCACAATGATGTGGGTCTGGCGAAGATCTCGACGTTGGTGGATCAGGTCCGGAAGGAGAAGGGCCGCCGGAATACGCTGCTGATCGATGCGGGTGACACCATTCAGGGCACCCAGTTGTCGTACTACTACGCGAAGATCGATCCGATCACGGCGCGGCGCGGTCCGGTGCATCCGATGGCGCAGGCGATGAACGCGATCGGGTACGACGCGGCGGCGCTGGGGAATCATGAGTTCAATTACGGTATTCCGGTGCTGCGGAAGTTCGAGGAGCAGTGTGATTTTCCGTTGCTCGGTGCGAATGCGTTGGATGCGAGGACGTTGCGTCCGGCGTTCGCTCCGTATGTGATGAAGCGGTTGCGTACTCCGCACGGCCGTGATGTGCGGGTGGCGGTGCTGGGGTTGACGAATCCTGGTATCGCGATCTGGGACAAGGTGAATGTGGGCGGGAAGATGGTGTTCCCGGGTCTTGAGGAGCAGGCGGCGAAGTGGGTGCCGAGGCTTCGGTCGATGGGTGCGGATGTGGTGATTGTTTCGGCGCATTCGGGTTCGTCGGGTACGTCGTCGTACGGGGATCAGTTGCCGCATGTGGAGAATGCGGCGGGTCTGGTGGCGGAGCAGGTGCCGGGGATCGATGCGATTCTGGTGGGGCATGCGCATCTGGAGATTCCTGAGCATTTTGTGACGAACAAGGAGACGGGTAGGCAGGTTGTTCTGTCGGAGCCGGCGAAGTGGGGTCAGCGGCTGACGCTGTTCGACTTCGATCTGGTGTGGGAGAAGGGGCGCTGGTCGGTCGAGAGGGCCGGGGCGCAGGTGCTGAACTCGAACACGGCGGTGGAGGACCGGAAGGTGACGTCGCTGTTGCGGGACGAGCACCGGAAGGTGGTGGCGTATGTGAATCAGGTCATCGGTACGTCGGTGGTGGCGATGTCCACGGCGGAGGCGGCGTGGAAGGACGAGCCGATCATCGATCTGATCAATGTGGTGCAGGCGGAGACGGTGCGGGCGGCTCTGGCGGGTGGTGAGTACGCGGCGTTGCCGGTGTTGTCGCAGGCGTCGTGTTTCTCGCGGACTGCGGCGATTCCTGCGGGTGATGTGACGATTCGGGATGCGGCGGGTCTGTATCCGTTCGAGAACACGCTTGAGGCGCGGTTGCTGACGGGTGCGCAGCTGAAGGATTATCTGGAGTATTCGGCGAAGTATTATGTGCGGACGGCGGCCGGTGTTCCGGTGGATACGTCGAAGCTGACGAATGCGGACGGCACGCCGGATTATAATTATGACGCGGTTTCGGGTGTGACGTATGACGTCGATATCGCGAAGCCGGTGGGTTCTCGGATCGTGGGTCTTTCGTTTGAGGGGAAGGCGATCGATCCGGCGGCGCAGTTTGTGTTCGCGGTGAATAATTATCGGGCGAGTGGTGGGGGTAACTTCCCGCATGTGCCGGGTGCGAAGCAGCTGTGGGCGAATTCGGATGAGATACGGAATACAATCATCGGCTGGGTGCAGGCGAAGGGGTCGGTGGATCCGGCTTCGTTCGCGTCGGTGGGGTGGCGGCTGACGCGGGACGGTGTGCCGGTGTTCTAGGTCCGCGGCCGGGTCGGGGTTCCCGGTCCGGGTTCGGGTTGGGGTGTGGGGCGGCCGCCCTCGGTTGATGCCGGGGGCGGCCGTTTTTGTGTGTGCTGGTGGGGTCAGTTGCCGTGGGCGAGGGGGATGAGTGCGTGGCCCTGGGCGGGGATCCGGGGGTTGTGCTGGGGGGTGAGGCCGAAGGTGGTGAAGGCGGTGCGTTGTGGGAGGGGGTAGGGGTCGGTGCCGGTGAGGTTGTTGAGGATGGTGGCGCTGCGCCAGGCGGCGAGTCCGAGGTCGGGGGCGCCGACGCCGTGGGTGTGGCGTTCGGCGTTCTGTACGTAGACGTGTCCGGTCACGGTGGGGTCGAGGACCAGGCGGTACTGGTCGTCGATGCGGGGGCGGCGGGAGGCGTCGCGGCGCAGGTAGGGGCCGAGGCTGTCGAGGAGGCCGTCGAGGGGGCGTTCGCGGTAGCCGGTGGCGAGGATGACGGCGTCGGTGGTGAGGCGGGTGCGGGTGGCTTGCTGGGTGTGTTCGAGGTGGAGTTCGACGCGGGTGGTGGCGACGCGGCCTGCGGTGCGTACGGAGACTCCGGGGGTGAGGGTGGCGTCGGGCCAGCCGCCGTGGAGGGTGCGGCGGTAGAGCTCGTCGTGGATGGCGGCGATGGTGTCGGCGTCGATGCCTTTGTGGAGCTGCCATTGGCGGGGGACGAGTTCGTCGCGGGCTGATTCGGGGAGTGCGTGGAAGTAGCGGCTGTAGTCGGGGGTGAAGTGTTCGAGGCCGAGTTTGGAGTACTCCATGGGGGCGAAGGCTTCGGTGCGGGCGAGCCAGTGGATCTTTTCGGCTCCGGTGGGGCGGGCGCGGAGGAGGTCGAGGAAGATTTCGGCGCCTGATTGTCCTGAGCCGATGACGGTGATGTGTTCGGCTTTGAGTAGTTGTTCGCGGTGCTGGAGGTATTCGGCGGAGTGGATGACGGGGACGGATTCGGCTTCGGCGAGGGGTTTGAGGGGTTCGGGGACGAAGGGTTCGGTGCCGATGCCGAGGGCGATGTGGCGGGTGTAGGCGCGGCCGAGTGCTTCGGCTTCGCCTTCGGTGTCGAGTTGGGTGAAGTCGACTTCGAAGAGGGCGCGGTCGGGGTTCCAGCGGACGGCGTCGACCTGGTGGCTGAAGTGGAGTCCGGGGAGTTGTTCGCTGACCCAGCGGCAGTAGGCGTCGTATTCGGCGCGTTGGATGTGGAAGCGCTCGGCGAAGTAGAAGGGGAAGAGCCGGTCGCGGGTGCGTAGGTAGTTGAGGAAGGTCCAGGGGCTCGCGGGGTCGGCGAGGGTGACGAGGTCGGCGAGGAAGGGGACTTGGAGGCTGGCGCCGTCGAGGAGGAGTCCGGGGTGCCAGTGGAAGGCGCGGCGTTGTTCGTAGAAGGTCGCGGCGAGGGGGCGGGGGTTTCCGGGGGCGGTGGGGATGCCGTGGGCGAGGGCGGCGAGGGAGAGGTTGAAGGGGCCGATGCCGACGCCGACGAGGTCGTGCGGCTGGTCGGGGTCGAGGGCGGGCCGGTCGGTCATCGGGGGGTGTCGCCTTCTGTGCGGGGGGTCGTGGGGTTGGTCACCGTGTGGGGGGTGGGGTTGTGGGGGTGGGTGAGGTCGGTGGTGACGTTGTTGACGAGGTCGAGGAGTGCGTGGAGGTCTTCGGGGGTGGTGTGGGGGTTGAGGAGGGTGGCTTTGAGCCAGAGTCGGCCGCTGGTGTGGGCGCGGCCGAGGACGGCGTGGCCGCGGTTGAGGAGGGTGCGGCGGATGGTGGCGACGGTGAGGTCGTCGGCGTCGGTGGGGCGGAAGAGGACGGTGCTGATGGTGGGGTGGTCGTAGAGGTCGAGGGTGGGGGTTTTGGTGATGAGGTCGGCGAGTTGGTGGGCTGCGGTGAGGGTGCGGTCGATGAGGTCGGCGAGTCCGGTGCGGCCGAGGGCTTGGAGGGTGACGGCGATTTTGAGGGCGTCGGGGCGTCGGGTGGTGCGGAGGGAGCGGCCGAGGAGGTCGGGGAGGCCGGCTTCGGTGTCGTCGTCGGCGTTGAGGTAGGGGGCGTGGTGGTGGAGGGGGGTGAGGTGGTGGTGGTCGGGGACGGCGAGGATGCCTGCGGATGCGGGTTGCCAGCCGAGTTTGTGCAGGTCGAGGGTGACGCTTTGGGCGCGGTCGAGGCCGTTGACGCGGTTTTTGTGGGTGGGGCTGAAGAGGAGTGGGCCGCCGTATGCGGCGTCGATGTGGAGTTCGGCGTCGTGGGTGGCGCAGAGGTCGGCGATGTCGTTGAGGGGGTCGATTTCGCCGGTGTCGGTGGTGCCTGCGGTGGCGACGACGAGGAGGGGGCGGTGGAGTTGGGTGAGGGCGGTGTCGAGGGCGGCGAGGTCCATGACGCCGGTGGGGGCGGGGATGATGACGGGTTCGGGGAGGCCGAGGAGCCAGGTGGCGCGGGTGATGCTGTGGTGGGCGTTGGCGGCGCAGATGGTCTGGACGGGGCCGTGGCGTTCGCGGGCGAGGAGGAGTGCGAGTTGGTTGGCTTCGGTGCCGCCGGTGGTGATGACGGCGTCGGGTGAGCCGGTGTGGGGGTAGATCTCGTTGGCGAGTGCGGTGGTGAGGTCGGCTTCGAGGGCGGAGGCGGCGGGGGCCTGGTCCCAGGAGTCCATGGAGGGGTTGAGGGCGCTGGCGGCGAGGTCGGCGGCTGCGGCGAGTGCGAGGGGTGGGGTGTGGAGGTGGGCGGCGCAGTGGGGGTGTGCGGGGTCTGCGGCGCCTTCGGTGAGGGCGGTGACGAGGGTGCGCAGTGCGTGGTGGGGGCCGGTGCCGTGGTCGGGGATGAGGGGGTGGGTGGCGGTGCGGGTTCGGGGGGTGACGGTGTCGGGTCCGCCTGCGGGGAGGGGACCGTTTCTGCGGGTGGCGCCGTCGTGGAGGGCGGTGAGGACGGTGTCGAGGAGGGGGCGCAGTGCGGCGGGGCCTGCGGTGCCTCCGGCGAGCGGTGGGGTGGGCATGGGCGGGGTGGTCCTTCGGGTACGCGGGGGTGGGCATGCCAGCTTGTACGGGATTTGTGGTGGCGCGGCCGAAGAGCCCAACGATCTGAACTCGAAAGGGGTACTGGCCATGGGTGTGGGCCCGTTGCCGGTGGTTCAGGTGGTATGGGTGTGCGGTTTTGGGATGGGTGTGCGTGTGGGTGGTGTGGGGGTCGGGTGTGCCGGTGGTGTCCGGGCATGGGTGTGCCCGGGGCCCCTCGGTGCTGAGGGATCCCGGGCACGGGTGACGCGGGTGGCACGGGTGGCGCCGGTCGTGCGGGGAACGCCGGTCGTGCGGGTGGTGCGGGTGGTGCGTGGTCGGCCGGATGTGGTCAGTGGGCGTTGCGTACGGCGAGGGCCCGGCGCAGGTCGTCGAGCTGGTCGGTCAGTTTGCGGCGGAGGGCGGGGATGAGGGCCTGGTCCTCCAGGGCGCGGGTGCCGAGGTCGAGGTTGTGGGTGTCGATGGCGTACGCGGGGAAGGCGTAGCGTCCGACGGCTTCGGCGATGACGGGTCCGCGGCGGGCGGCGAGTGCGGTCGCTTCGGGGTAGTAGCGGGTGACGTATTCCTGTACGAGGTCGGCCTGTTCGGGCTGCCAGAAGCCCTGGGCGGTGGCGGTGAAGAGGTAGTTGGACAGGGTGTCGTCGGTGAACAGGGCGTGCCAGGCGGCGGCTTTGGTCTCGGGGGTGGGCAGGGCGGCGCGGCAGCGGGCGGCGCCTTCCCGGCCGGTGGCGCTGGGGTCCTGGGCGAGTTCGGCGGCGATGGTGGCTTCGTCGGTGGCGCCGAGGACGGCGAGGCGGGTGAGGATGCGCCAGCGGAGTTCGGGGTCGAGTTCGGGGCCGCCGTGGACGGTGCCTCCGGTGAGCCAGTCCTGGATGGTGTCGGGCTGGGTGGCGGCGTCGATGAAGTGGCGTACGGCGATGAGGCGGAGGCCGGGGTCGGTGCCGTCCTCGGTGCGGCGGATGAGGTCGCGGCAGAGGGCGGTGAGGGTGGCGAGGGCGGCCGGCCGGTCGGTGGGGGTGAGGTAGCAGGGGGCGATGTGGGTGGCGGCGAAGCCGAGGACGCCCTGGACGAGGGCGAGGTCGGTTTCGTGGGGGAGGTGGGTGCGGGCGGTGGTGAGGTAGGTGGTGGGGTCGAGGTCGCCGTCGCGGACCATGTCGCGGGCGGTGTTCCAGATGACGGCGCGGGTGAGGGCGTCGGGGATGCCGGAGAGGCCGGTGAGGGCGGCGTCCCAGGAGGCGCTGTCGAGGCGGATCTTGGCGTAGGTGAGGTCGCCGTCGTTGAGGACGACGAGGTCGGGGCGGCTGCCGGGGAAGATGGTGGTGGCGGCGGGGTCGGTGGGGATGTCGAGTTCGAAGCGGTCGCGCGGGGTGAGGTGGCCGGGGCCGCCGCGGGTGTCGAGGGTGCGGTCGTAGGTGCCGACGGTGATGCGGTGGGGGCGGCTGCCGTCGCGGTCGACGGTGAGGGACCAGGTGTTGTCGGTCTCGGTCACGTCGGCGGTGAGGGTGTCGGCGCCGGTGGTGCGCAGCCATTGTGCGGCCCAGGCGTGGACGTCTCGGTCGGTGGCGGAGGCGAGGTTGTCGATGAAGTCGGCGAGGGTGGCGTTGGCGAACTTGTGCCGGGCGAAGTGGGTGTTGATGCCGGCGAGGAAGTCCTTCTCGCCGAGCCAGGCGACGAGTTGGCGGAGTGCGGAGGCGCCCTTGGCGTAGCTGATGCCGTCGAAGTTGAGGAGTGCGGAGGCTGTGTCGGGGACGGCGTCGGGGTCGGGGGCGACGGGGTGGGTGGAGGGGCGCTGGTCGGCGTCGTATCCCCAGCCCTTGCGTGCGACGCCGAAGTCGACCCAGGTGTCGGTGAAGCGGGTGGCTTCGGTGAGGGTCTGGTAGCCCATGTATTCGGCGAAGGACTCGTTGAGCCAGATGTCGTCCCACCAGGAGAGGGTGACGAGGTCGCCGAACCACATGTGGGCCATCTCGTGGGCGATGATCATGGCGCGGGTCTGGCGTTCGGTGTCGGTGACGGCGGAGCGGTAGATGAATTCGTCGCGGAAGGTGACGAGGCCGGGGTTCTCCATGGCGCCCGCGTTGAATTCGGGGACGAAGGCCTGGTCGTAGGAGTCGAAGGGGTAGGGCTCGTCGAACTTCTCGTGGTACCGGTCGTAGCAGGCGCGGGTGATGTCGAGGATCTCGTCGGCGTCGGTGTCGAGGTGTTCGGCCAGGGAGCGGCGGCAGTGGATGCCGAAGGGCAGTCCGGCGTGTTCGGTGGTGATGGAGTGCCAGGGGCCCGCCGCGACGGCGACGAGGTAGGTGGAGATGAGGGGGGTGGGGGCGATGGTCCAGTGGCCTTGGCCCGTGCGCTCGGCGATGCCGTTGCCGAGGACGGTCCAGGTGGTGGGGGCGGTGACGTTGATCTGGAAGACGGACTTGAGGTCGGGCTGGTCGAACGCGGCGAAGACGCGTTGGACGTCTTCCATGAAGAGCTGGGTGTAGACGTATGTCTCGCCGTCGGTGGGGTCGGTGAAGCGGTGCATGCCTTCGCCGGTGCGGGAGTAGTGCATGGCGGCGTCGACGTGGAGTTCGTGGGGGCCCGCGGTGAGGGCGGTGAGGGGGTAGCGGTTCTCGGTGAGGAGGCTGGGGTCGAGGGGTTGTCCGTCGAGGCTGAGCGAGCGCAGGGTGGCGGGCTTGACCTCTACGAAGGTGTCTCCGGCCGTGTGGGCGGTGAAGTGGATGACGGTGCGGGAGTCGAAGGTCTCCTCGCCTGCGGTGAGATCGAGATCGATCGTGTACCGGTGTACGTCGAGGTTCTGGGCTCGGGTCTGCGCTTCGTCGCGCGTCAGTACGGACATGGATCCATGCTGCCGTACGGGGTCGGGGCCGTGCAGGCGGGTTCTCCGGCAGGGATACGGGTGGGGCTGCGGGAGAGCCGTGGGAGCATGCCCGGCCGGGCCCGGCGGTGGCGGGCCCGGTCGGGCGGGGGCGGAGCCCGGTCGGGCGGTGGCGGGGCCCGGTCGGGCGGGGTCAGGTCAGGTGCCGGCCCTGTCGGCGCTGCCGCCCGCTCCGCATCCGGGGGCCGGGGCTGTCCCGGTGGCCGCGTGTTCCGATGCGTCCGCGATGCGTTCGTGGTGGCGGATGACTTCGGCCACGACGAAGTTCAGCAGCTTTTCCGCGAAGGCCGGGTCGAGTCTGGCGTTCTCCGCGAGCTGTCGCAGGCGGGCGATCTGCCGGGCTTCGCGGTCCGGGTCGGCGGGCGGGAGCTTGTGCTCGGCTTTGAGGTGACCGACCTGCTGGGTGCACTTGAAGCGTTCGGCGAGCATGTGGATGACAGCGGCGTCGATGTTGTCGATGCTGTCGCGCAGCCGCTTCAGTTCCGTGCGTACGGACTCGTCGATGTTGCTCTTGGTCATGGTCGTCGAGCTTAGAGGCTGTCCACCTGGGGAGCGGTCCGAGGGCTTGGGGTCTCAGGTGCTGATCGTGGGCGGATTCTCCGGGTCGGGGACCTGGTCGCTCCAGCCGCCGGGGACGTTGCGGCCCTGTTGTTCGCGGAAGCGGACGGGGGCGGTGCCGACGCGGCGGGCGAAGAGCCGGGAGAAGTAGGCGGGGTCGTCGTAGCCGACGCGGCGGGCCACGGCGGCGACCGGCAGTTCGGTGGCCGCGAGGAGTTCCTTGGCGTGGCCCAGCCGGATGCCGAGCAGGTAGTCCTTGGGGCTGCAGCCCGCGCCGCGTCGTACGGCGGTGCGCAGTTCGGCGGGTGTCATGCCGTGGCGGGCCGCGTGTTCGGCGACGGAGAGCGGCTGGAACGCGTCGCGTGCCAGGGCCTGGAGTACGGGGTCGCCGTCGGGTCCGATGTCGGCGCGGGCGCGGCGCAGGGAGACGAGGAGTTCGTGGACGGCGGCGCCGGTCTCGACTTCGAGGAGCGGGTTGCCCCTGCGGGCGGCGCGGACCATGCGGCCGATGGCGGCGCGTGGGCCGGCGGTGTCGGAGAGGGGGACGAGGGGGCGGTCGGGTTCGATGTAGCCCAGCTCGGTGTAGGTGCCGGTGGCGGGCCCGGTGAAATCGACGAAGCTCTCGTCCCAGCCGGTGTCCGGGTCGGCGCCGTAGTGGTGGGGGGTGCCGGGGGTCAGCCAGATCAGGCTGGGGCCGGTGACGGGTGTGCGGCGGCCGTCGGGGCCGCTGAACCAGCCGCTGCCGGAGTTGATGATCACGGCGACGTGGTGGTCGAGGGTGCGGGGGCCGACGGTGGGCAGGGCGCCGTGCTGGAGGCCGACCCCGAGGCAGACGAGGCCCAGGCGGTGGTGGAGCGGGCTGGGAGTGAAGAAGCGCATCCAGGTGTGGTACATCGGCCTGCCTTCCTCCCGGGCTCTGTCGTGCATCTCGTTGTGTCCAAACAGCAGTGATCTTTGTCCATGGACCGGGTCGGCGCCAGAGGGTGAAGCTGGGCGCACTATTTCACCCGGGGTGACCCGCGGCGCACAGGAGAGTACGAGCACGATGGCTGACTTCACCGTGGGGGACGACCACTTCCGGCTCGACGGGAAGCCCGTACGGCTGCTGTCGGGGGCTCTGCACTACTTCCGGGTGCATGAGGAGCAGTGGGACCACCGGCTGGCGATGCTGCGGGCCATGGGGCTGAACTGTGTCGAGACGTATGTGCCGTGGAATCTGCATGAGCCGCGTCCGGGCCGGTTCCGGGATGTGGCGGCGCTGGGACGGTTCCTGGACGCGGCGGAGCGGGCCGGGCTGCTGGCGATCGTGCGGCCGGGTCCGTACATCTGTGCCGAGTGGGAGAACGGTGGCCTGCCGGTCTGGGTGACGGGGCGGTTCGGCCGGCGGGTGCGGACCCGGGACGCGGATTATCTTGCGGCGGTGGAGCGGTGGTTCCGGGAGCTGTTGCCGCAGGTGGTGGCAAGGCAGATCACCCGGGGCGGCCCGGTGATCATGGTGCAGGTGGAGAACGAGTACGGGAGCTACGGCACCGACTCGGTGTATCTGGAGTGGCTGGCGGGGCTGCTGCGGCAGTGCGGGGTGACGGTGCCGCTGTTCACGTCGGACGGGCCGGAGGATCACATGCTGACGGGCGGCTCGGTGCCCGGTCTGCCGGCGACGGCGAATTTCGGTTCGCAGGCGCGTGCGGGGTTCGAGGTGCTGCGCCGCCATCAGCCGAAGGGGCCGCTGATGTGCATGGAGTTCTGGTGCGGCTGGTTCGAGCACTGGGGCGCGGGGTCCGTCGTACGGGATCCGGCGCGGGCGGCGGACGCGCTGCGGGAGATCCTGGAGTGCGGGGCGTCGGTCAACATCTACATGGCGCACGGTGGGACGAACTTCGCGGGCTGGGCGGGGGCCAATCGTTCCGGTCCGCTGCAGGACCAGGAGCTTCAGCCGACGGTGACGTCGTACGACTACGACGCGCCGGTCGATGAGTACGGGCGGCCGACGGAGAAGTTCTGGCTGTTCCGGAAGGTGCTGGCGCAGTACGCGGACGGTCCGCTTCCGGAGCTGCCGCCGGAGCCGGCCGGGCTGCGGGGCCGGGTGCGCGCGGCGTTGACGGAGTGGGCGCCGCTGGGGGACGTGCTGGAGGCGCTGGGTGATCCGGAGACGGCGGAGCTGGGTGCCGCGCCGACGTTCGAGGAGCTGGGGGTGGATCGTGGGCTGGTCCGTTACCGGGTCGGTGTTCCGGGTCCGCGCCGGCCGTACGCGCTGGGGGTCTCGGGTCTCCGGGACCGGGCGGTGGTGTACGTGGACGGGGTGCGGGCGGGGGTGCTGACCGAGGAGCGGGGCACGCTGGACGAGCCGGTGGCGGGTCCCGCGGAGGTCGAGCTGTGGGTGGAGTCGCTGGGCCGGGTCAACTACGGGCCGCGGCTGGGTGAGCCGAAGGGCATCACGGGCGGGGTGCTGCACGAGCGGCAGTATCTGCACGGGGTGCGGGCCCGGGGGCTGCGGCTGGACGCCTTCGAGTCGGCGGAGGCGGTGGCGGCGGTGCCGTTCACGACGGTGCCGTTCGCGGCGGAGCCGACCGGTACGACCGGTACGACCGGTACGACCGGAGCGACCGGAGCGACCGGAGCGACCGGTACGACCGGGCTGTTCCGGGGGACGTTCGAGGTCGCGGATGCGGTCGACGCCGCTCATGCCGGGCTGGAACTGCCGGGCTGGACGCGCGGCTTCGTCTGGGTGAACGGCTTCTGTCTGGGCCGGTACTGGTCCGCGGGTCCGCAGGAGACGCTGTATGTGCCGGGCCCGGTGCTCCGCGCGGGCACCAACGAGGTGTGGGTGCTGGAGCTGGAGGGTGCGGGCGGGCCGTTCGTGGAGCTGGGCCCGGGGGTGCCCGTCCGGACGGGCACCCCCGGGGTGGATCAGCTGTGATCACGCACCGGGGTCAGAGTGTGGCGGCCGCGGAGGCGATGGCGGAGGCGAAGGTCGAGACCTCGGTGTAGACGCCGGGGTAGCCGGCGCGTGCGCAGCCCTCGCCCCAGCTGACGATGCCGACCTGGATCCAGGCACCGGCGTTGTCCTTGCGGAACATCGGGCCGCCGGAGTCGCCCTGGCAGGTGTCGACGCCGCCGGTGTCGATGAGGCCGGCGCACAGTTCCTCACCGGGGACGAGGTCGCTGCCGTACGCGTCCTGGCAGTCGGCGTCGGAGACGTAGGGCACGCTCGCCTTGAGCAGGTAGCGCTGCTGGGCGCCGCCCTCGGTGGCGGCACCCCAGCCGGCGATGGTGAAGTCGCCCTGGTTGTACGCGGTGCTGGTGGCGATCTTCAGCGTCGGCTGGTTGATCGGCTTGGCGAGCTTGATCAGCGCCCAGTCCTTGCCCTTGCCGTTGTAGCCGGGGGCCTGGAGGACCTTGGTGGACTTGACCTTGACGGCGCTGGAGGACTGGAGGTCGACGACTCCGGCGGTGGCGGTGATCGAGGTGTTGTTGCCCGATCCGTCCACGCAGTGGGCGGCGGTGAGGACGATGTCCTTGGCGTAGAGCGCGCCGCCGCAGCCCATGGAGAGCCGGACCATGAAGGGGAACTCGCCCTGGGCGGCCCGGGTTCCGCCGACGACGGGGTTGGGGGCGGCGGAGGCGCCGGAGGGCTGGAGGCTGACGGTCGCGAGGGCCACGGCGGCTATGACGGAACATCTTTTCAGCGCGCGCAGAAGCTGCTTCAACGGACTGCCTTCTTTCGTGGGGGGTGCTGAGGGGGGTTGCTGTGAGGGTCGTACGGCGGTTGGTGTGGGACATCGCCGTACGGGTGCTGCTGTGGGGTGCGTGCTCCGGCCGGAGGGTCGCCATCCAACATTTTCGGCATGACCCCGACAAGAGTGATCCGATTATCGGGATCCGATAACCGCGGCCACAAGGCGCACTTTCCGGCCAAGATCATCAATGTGCCCGCCCACGCACGCGTCCCTCCCCCGCCCGTCCCCGCGTCCGCCCCTGCCTCCGCCCGTCCCCCCGGCGCCCCCGCACACCCCCGTCCGCCCGTACGCGGTCGGCATACAGTGGAGGTCCGTTGAACGTCACGGATGGGGGTTCTGACGTGGCGAACGACAGTCCGGTCGTCCATGGGTTTCCGCACCTCGACGCCGTCAGGTCCGCGATCACCGCGCTGTACCGGCGCCTCTCGTACGACGGTGTGCACGCCTACGCCACCAGCCTGGTGCCCTCCGACGCCGCCTTCCCGGACCTGGACGACCTGTATCCGGGTGCCCAGCGGGTGGCGGGGGCACTGGTCCGGCATCTGCGTCTCCCGGAGGCCCGCATGATCGTCGGCTTCCGGCGGATGGAGCACGCGGCAAGCGTCGAACTCGCCGCCGGACCCGAGTACTTCATCGAACTCAATGACCGATTCCGTACGCATCGCAGGGACATCGGGGCCGCGCTCTCGCACGAGATCACCCATGTGCTGCTGCACCGGCTCGGCCTGGAGCTGCCCGGCACCCGCGACAACGAGATCCTCACCGACACCGTGACGACGTACCTCGGTGCGGGCTGGCTGCTGCTCGACGCCTTCCGCGAGGACGCCCTGTCCAGCCAGAAGCTCGGCTACCTCACCCCGGAGGAGTTCGGGTACGTCCTGGCCAAGCGGGCGCTGGCGTTCGACGAGGACCCCTCACCGTGGTTCACCAGCCCGCAGGCGTACTCCGCCTACATCCGGGGACGGGCGCTGGCCCTGCGCGATCTGCGGCAGCCTCCGCTGGCGGCGGCCGGGTGGGCGGCCCGCAGGCGCTACGCCAAGGACCGGCGGTACGCCGCGGACCACCCGGGCACGGCCGCGGACCCCGGTGTCCCGTACGCCTTCGAGGGGGGCGGCGGCGAAGCCCTGCGGGTCTCCTTCGCCTGCCCCGGCTGCCACCAGCGCATCCGGGTCCCGGTCCGCGGCCGGGTACGGGCCAGGTGCGGGCTGTGCCGCACGGTCCTGGAGTGCGACACCTGAGGCGGACGCCGTGGCCCGGGGGCCGTCGCGGCCACCGTAGGGTCGAAGCATGACGGAAGAGCCTATCGGGGACGAACAGAGCCTGTTCGAAGCCTTGTACGTGAGTGAGGACGCCGTCGTACGGGCGCTGCGCGCGGGGGCCGGGGCCGATTCCCGCGACACGGACGGCACGACGGCGCTGTATCTCGCGTCGGTGCAGGACCTGCCGGGAGCGGTACGGCTCCTGCTCGCGGCCGGGGCCGACCCGGACCGGCCGAGCGGCCCCGAAGCGGGCGATCTGCCGCTGTGCGGAGCCGCGTGCGGCGGGCACACCGAGGTGGTGGCGGCCCTGCTGTCCGCCGGGGCACGGCCGGATCTGGCCGAGCAGTTCGGGTTCACGGCGCTGCGCTGGGCGGTCGGGCTCGGCCACGCGCCGATCGTGGAGCTGCTGCTCGCCCATGGCGCCGACCCCCATCTGCCCGGCCCGGAGGGCGAACCCCCGCTGGTGCTCGCGGCCCGGCGCGGATCGGTCCGGACCGTGCGGGCGCTGCTGGACCATGGGGCGGGGAGCTGGGCGGGGGCAGTGGAGTGGGCGCTGACCCAGGCACGGCGGATGCTCGGCGTGGACGTGGAGCGGCAGTTGCTGCGGGGGCTGGAGGAGGCGCACGGCTCCGGGTTCGACGCGCTGACCCGCCGTGACCTCGTGAACGGCGAGGAGACGTTGACGGTGGAACTGCTGCGCGACGGGGTGCCGTTCGCCGGGGCGGACTGCCAGACGGGGCACGAGGAGATCGCGGAGCTGCTGAACGCCGCGAAGTGAGGGGTACGGGGCCGGGCGTGGGAACGCCCCCGGGTCCGGCCATCGGAACCAGGGGCTCCGGATGATCGGCCACCAACGGAACCAGAGGCTCCGGATGATCGGCCACCGCCGACGCCGACCGCTCGGCCACCGGCAACGGCTGCTCTTCCGTCGGCGCCGGCTGCTCCGCCGCCGGAACCGGGCGCCCCGGATTCGCGGGCTTCATCGTGCCCCGTAGACCGGCCTGGCCGGCTCCGCGTCGGCCAGCAGGCGGCGGGCCGCGGCGCCCGCCTCGGCCGGGGACCAGCGTGCGCCCCGGTCCGCGGTGGGCCCCGGGCGCCAGCCCTCCATGACGGTGATCCGGCCCGCCTCGGCCTCGAAGACGCGTCCGGTGACCCCGGCGCTCGCGGCCGAGCCGAGCCACACCACCAGCGGCGACACGTTCTCGGGGGCCATCGCGTCGAAGGCCCCCGGCTCAGGCGCCGCCATCGTCGCGGCGAAGGTCTGCTCGGTCATCCGGGTACGGGCCGCCGGGGCAAGGGCGTTGACCTGGACTCCGTACCGTCCCAGCTCCTCGGCCGCGACCAGGGTGAGGCCGAGGATCCCGGCCTTCGCGGCGGCGTAGTTGCCCTGTCCGACACTGCCGAGCAGCCCCGCGCCCGAGCTGGTGTTGATCACCCGGGCCTCGGGGGTGCGGCCGTTCCTGGACTCGGCCCGCCAGTGGGCCGCCGCGTGTTTCAGGGGCAGGAAGTGACCCTTGAGGTGGACCCGCAGCACCGCGTCCCAGTCGTCCTCGTCGAGGTTGACCAGCATCCGGTCCCGCAGGAAGCCCGCGTTGTTGACCAGGGTGTCGAGCCGGCCGAACGCCTCCAGTGCCGTGGTGACCAGCGAGGACGCGCCCTCGGTCGTGGCGATGTCGCCCCGGTGGGCGACGGCCTCACCGCCCGCCGCCACGATCTCGTCGACGACCTGCCTGGCGGGTCCGGCGCCGCCCCCGCGCCCGGCCGCCCCGTCGGCTCCGCTCTCCGCTCCTCCCTCGCGCGCTCCCCCGTCGCGCGTTCCCCCGTCACCCGCGAGTCCGACGCCGAGGTCGTTGACGACGACCCTGGCCCCTTCGGCGGCGAAGGCCAGGGCGTGGGCCCGGCCCAGTCCCCGCCCGGCGCCCGTCACGGCGACGACGCGGCCCGCGCAGAGTCCGGCACTGCTGGTGGTCATCTCGGCTCCCCTGGTTGGCGATGCGGTGGCCGGCTGCTACCTTCCACCTAACAAATGTTTGGTGGAAAGGTAGCTGATCCGCTCATGGGTGTCTCCACCTCACGGCCCGCCGAGGGCGTCCTCGCCGTCACCGTCGACTTCCCGCCCGTCAACGCCCTGCCGGTGCGGGGCTGGTACGACCTGGCCGACGCACTGCGCGCGGCCGGCCGCGACCCCGGCGTCCGCTGCGTGGTGCTGACCGCGGCGGGGCGCGGCTTCAACGCGGGTGTCGACATCAAGGAGATCCAGCGCGACCCCGGTCAGGACGCCCTGATCGGCGCCAACCGCGGCTGCTTCGAGGCGTTCGCGGCGGTGTACGAGTGCGAGGTGCCGGTCGTCGCCGCGGTGCACGGCTTCTGCCTCGGCGGCGGCATCGGGCTCGTCGGCAACGCCGACGCGATCGTGGCGAGCGAGGACGCCACCTTCGGGCTGCCGGAGCTGGACCGCGGCGCGCTGGGTGCGGCCACCCATCTCGCGCGGCTGGTTCCCCAGCATCTGATGCGGACGCTGTACTACACCTCACGCACCGTCACGGCGGCCGAACTGCACGCCCACGGCTCGGTCTGGCGGGTCGTCCCGCGCGACGCACTGGCCGCGGCGGCGCTGGAGCTGGCCGGGGAGATCGCCCGCAAGGACGGGCATCTCCTGCGGCTCGCCAAGGCGGCCATCAACGGCATCGATCCCGTGGACGTGCGCCGCAGCTACCGCTTCGAGCAGGGCTTCACCTTCGAGGCCGGACTCAGCGGCAGCGCCGGCCGTGTCCGCGACACCTTCGGCAAGGAGGCACGAACGTGACCGACAAGACGATGACACCCGAGGATGTCGTCGCCCGGCTCCGCAGCGGGATGACGATCGGCATCGGGGGCTGGGGGTCGCGCCGCAAGCCGATGGCGCTCGTACGCGCCCTGCTCCGGTCCCCGGTCACCGATCTCACCGTGATCTCCTACGGCGGCCCCGATGTCGGCCTGCTGGCCGCCGCGGGCCGGATCCGCACCCTGGTCGCCGCGTTCGTCACACTCGACTCGGTCCCTCTCGAACCGCACTTCCGCGCGGCCCGGCAGCAGGGGGCCTTCGAACTGCGGGAGATCGACGAGGCGATGTTCATGTGGGGTCTGCACGCCGCCGCGAACCGGCTGCCGTTCCTGCCGGTGCGGGCGGGGCTGGGATCCGATGTGATGCGGGTCAACCCCGGTCTGCGTACGGTGACTTCACCGTACGAGGACGGCGAGGAGTTCGTCGCGATGCCGGCCCTGCGGATGGACGCGGCCCTGGTCCACGTCAACCGGGCCGACCGGCTCGGCAACGGCCAGTACCTGGGCCCCGATCCGTACTTCGACGACCTGTTCTGCGAGGCCGCCGACACCGCGTACCTCTCCTGCGAACGGCTCGTCGCGACCGCCGAGCTGACCGAGGGGGCCGCTCCGCAGACCCTCCTGGTCAAGCGGCACTCCGTCACCGGCGTCGTCGAGACGCCGAACGGGGCGCACTTCACCTCCTGCGTGCCCGACCACCCCCGCGACGAGGCGTTCCAGAAGGCGTACGCCGCGGCCGCCGCCGACCCCGGGGCCTGGGCCGCGTTCAGCGAACGCTTCCTGCCCGCGCGGGGCGACGAGAAGAGCTACCAGAGCGCCGTCCGGACCTGGCACGAGGAGCAGATGTGAGCACCGAAGCCGCTGCGGGGACCGTCACCCGGGCCGAGTACTGCGTGATCGCGTGCGCCGAGGCATGGCGCGGCGACGGTGAGGTGCTCGCCAGTCCGATGGGCCTGATCCCGTCCCTGGGTGCCCGTCTCGCCAAGCGCACCTTCTCCCCCGATCTGCTGCTCACCGACGGCGAGGCGTTGATCGTCGGGCTGGACGGCACTCCGGAGGGCTGGCTGCCCTACCGTCAGCATCTGGCCATGGTCACCGGCGGCAAGCGGCACGTGATGATGGGCGCGAGCCAGATCGACCGTTTCGGCAACCAGAACATCTCCTGCGTGGGCGACTGGGAGCGGCCGGCCCGCCAGTTGCTGGGCGTACGCGGCGCACCGGTCAACACCCTGAACAATCCGGTCAGTTACTGGGTTCCTCGGCATTCGCTCCGGGTGTTCGTCGAGCGGGTCGACATGGTCTGCGGAGTGGGGTACGACCGGGCCGCGGCGGCGGGTCCGTCCGCGACGCGCTTCCACCGCATCCCGCGGGTCGTCAGTGATCTCGGGGTCTTCGACTTCGCGACCCCGGACCGTTCCATGCGGCTCGCCTCGCTGCACCCGGGTGTCACCGTCGGGCAGGTCCGCGAGGCCACCGGTTTCGCGCTGACGGTCGCGGACGACGTCCCCCCCACCCGTGAGCCGACCGCCGGGGAGCTCCGTCTGATCCGTGAGGTCATCGACCCCGCGGGCGCCCGTGAGCGCGAGGTGCGGTCCTGATGCGTACGGCCCTCACCGAACTCGTCGGCGTCCGGTATCCGATCGTGCAGACCGGGATGGGCTGGGTCGCCGGTCCCCGGCTGGTCACCGCCACCGCGCGGGCGGGCGCTCTCGGGATCCTGGCCTCCGCGACGATGACGACGGACCAGCTGCGCGCGGCGGTCCGGGAGGTCAGGTCGCGTACCGACGCGCCGTTCGGCGTGAATCTGCGGGCGGACGCGGGGGATGCCCGGGAGCGGGTCCGGATCATCATCGACGAGGGGGTCCGGGTGGCGTCGTTCGCGCTGGCCCCGTCGAGGGAGCTGATCGCCGAGCTGAAGGACGCGGGGGTGGTGGTCGTCCCGTCGATCGGGGCCCGGCGCCATGCGGAGAAGGTCGCGGCGTGGGGTGCGGACGCGGTGATCGTGCAGGGGGGCGAGGGCGGCGGGCACACCGGGGAGGTGGCGACGACGGTCCTCCTGCCCCAGGTCGTCGACGCGGTGGACATCCCGGTGGTCGCGGCGGGCGGCTTCCACGACGGCCGGGGGCTGGTCGCGGCGCTGGCGTACGGGGCGGCGGGCATCGCGATGGGGACCCGGTTCCTGCTGACGTCGGACTCGACCGTCCCGGACGCGGTGAAGGCGCGTTATGTGGCCGCGGGTGTCAGGGACATCACGGTCACCACGGCGGTGGACGGGCTCCCGCACCGGATGCTGCGTACGGACATGGTGGCCGCCCTGGAGCGGGCGGGGCGGGTACGGGCGCTGGCGCAGGCGGTGCGCAGGGCGTCGGGTTTCCGGCGGATCTCCGGACTGAGCTGGCCCCGGATGCTGCGCGAGGGGCTGGCGGCGAAGCACGGGAAGGATCTGACCTGGAGCCAGATGCTGCTGGCCGCGAACACGCCGATGCTGCTGAAGGCGTCCATGGTGGACGGCCGTACGGACCTCGGGATCATGGCCTCGGGCCAGGTGGCGGGCCTGATCGAGGACCTGCCGAGCGTGGCGGAACTGGTGGAACGGATCATGGGCGAGGCCCGGGAGGCCCGCGCGGCGCTGCCGTAGGGGTGCGGAGAGGGGCGGGGCCGGGCGGCAGTCCCGAAGGTCCGCGCCCCGCCCCGCCCCGTACAGGTGCCGGCTGCCGGTCAGGCGGCCCGGCGGCCACGCGCGGGGGCTCCGCCGCGGCCCGAACCGCTACGGCCGGCTCCGGTACGGCCGGTTCCGGCGCCACGGGACTCGCCGCCCGAACGTGCGCCACCGTTGCCGTTGCCGCCACCGCCGCGTACGGAACCGGTCGCGGCGCCGCGGGACTCGCCGCCGCCTCCCGCGCCCTGTGTGCCTCCGGCGCCGCCACCGCGGCGACCGCGGCCCCGGCTGCCCGAGCGGAAGCCGCCGCCGGTGCCCGCGCCCGCCGCCCCGCCCGTCCGCGTGCGCGGCTTGGGCTGGGTGGGCTGGGGGACCTCGACGACGACCGCGACACCGGACGGCTCGCGCGCACCGGTGATCCGGCTGAGTTCCTCGTCGCTCGACTTGATGCGGGTGGTGCGCGGGGCGATGCCCGCGTCCTGCATCAGCCGGGTCATCTCCCGCTTCTCCTCGGGCAGCACCAGCGTCACGACGCTGCCGGACTCCCCGGCGCGCGCCGTGCGCCCGCCGCGGTGGAGGTAGTCCTTGTGGTCGGTGGGCGGGTCCACGTTGACGACGAGGTCGAGGTCGTCGACGTGGATGCCGCGGGCCGCCACATTGGTCGCGACGAGCGCGGTGACCTGGCCGTTCTTGAACTGGTCCAGGGTCCTGTTGCGCTGCGGCTGGGACCGGCCGCCGTGCAGTGCGGCTGCCCGGACACCGCTGGCGAGCAGCCGCTTGGCGAAGCGGTCGGCGGCGCGCTTGGTGTCGACGAACATGATCACCCGGCCCTCGCGGGCGGCGATCCTCGTGGCGACGGCCTTCTTGTCCGTCTCGTCGGCGACGTGGAGCACATGGTGCTCCATGGTGGTGACCGCGCCGGCGGACGGGTCGACGGAGTGCACGACCGGGTCGGTGAGGAACATCTTGACCAGCCGGTCGATGTTCTTGTCGAGGGTCGCGGAGAACAGCATCCGCTGTCCGTCCGGCTCGACCTGCTTGAGCAGCGCGACGACCTGCGGCATGAAGCCCATGTCGGCCATCTGGTCGGCCTCGTCGAGGACGGTGATGGCGACCTGGTCGAGGCGGCAGTCGCCGCGCTCGATGAGGTCCTTGAGCCGGCCGGGCGTGGCGACGAGGACCTCGGCGCCCCGGCGCAGTGTGCCGGACTGCTTGCTGATCGACATGCCGCCGACGACGGTGGCGAGCCGCAGGTTCACGGAGGTCGCGTACGGGGTGAGGGCGTCGGTGACCTGCTGGGCGAGTTCGCGGGTCGGGACGAGGACGAGTGCCAGCGGCGCGCGGGGCTCGGAGCGGCGTCCGGCGGTGCGGGCGAGCAGGGCCAGGCCGAAGGCGAGCGTCTTGCCGGAGCCGGTGCGTCCGCGGCCGAGGATGTCCCGGCCGGCCAGCGAGTTCGGCAGGGTGGCGCCCTGGATGGGGAAGGGCTCGGTGACGCCCTGTGCGGTGAGGGTCTTCAGCAGCGCCGCCGGCATGTCCAGCTCGGCGAACGCCTCGACCGCGGGCAGCGCGGGGGTCATGGTCTCCGGCAGGGCGAACTCGCCCTGGGGCGGGGTGGCGCGGCGGCGGGCGGGTGCCTTGCCGGAGCCGCGGCCGGAACCGGAGCCCTTGGCGTTCGTCTGTGCCGGGGCCGGGCCTCGTCCCCTGGTCGGTCGGGTGCGGGCCGGTCGGTCCTGGCGTTCGAAGCGGGTCATACGGAATTGCCCTCCTGGGGGATTCCTGGGGTTACTGCGGGAATGCTGAGGGACTGACTGGCGGACTGCTCGATGTGCGCCCCAGGATGCAGCACATGGCAGGGTGTCCCCCGGACAGCACAAACCGGGGCCCGCACCTTCACGGTGCGGGCCCCGGTTGCGAGGTACGCGTCCGGCAATTAGGCCGGGACGATGTTCTCCGCCTGCGGGCCCTTCTGGCCCTGCGTGACGTCGAAGGAGACCTTCTGGCCCTCCTGGAGCTCACGGAAGCCCTGGGTGGCGATGTTGGAGTAGTGGGCGAAGACGTCGGCGCCGCCGCCGTCCTGCTCGATGAAGCCGAAGCCCTTTTCCGAGTTGAACCACTTCACGGTTCCAGTAGCCATGTCAATCTCCTAAAAGAGGTGCAGTGCCGGAAATTCGCACTTTACGAATTCCAAGTCGCCGCATTGAGCCCCACCCGGAGAAAGCCGGAAAACAATAAAGCGCCTGAGGAAGCATTCCCGTCAGGCGCACATAAAGTTCATGGGTACCAAAACTGCAACTGGACCACCGTAGCACGTCCTGTCGCCCGGCGGTGGATCGCGTCCGGCCGCCGGGCGGGGAACGTCGCTGACCAGGAGGGGTCCGGGGCCGTTTCCGGGTGGTTTCCGGGGCGGTGTCCGGGGTGTGTCCGCGTGCTGCCCCCGGGGCGTTGGACGCCCGTTCTCCCAAGGTTCCCCGGCTGTTTTCTCCTGGCTCCGGGACCGGGTGTCAGAGCCGTTCGATGATGGTGACGTTCGCCTGGCCGCCGCCTTCGCACATCGTCTGGAGGCCGTAGCGCCCGCCGGTGCGTTCCAGTTCGTGCAGAAGGGTCGTCATCAGTTTGGCGCCGGTCGCGCCGAGCGGGTGCCCGAGGGCGATCGCCCCGCCGTTGACATTGACCTTCTCCGGGTCCGCGCCGGTCTCCTTCAGCCAGGCCAGGACGACCGGAGCGAAGGCTTCGTTGATCTCGACGAGGTCGATGTCGTCGAGGGTGAGGCCGGTCTTCTTCAGCGCGTGGGCGGTTGCCGGGATGGGGGCGGACAGCATCCGGATCGGGTCCTCGCCGCGCACGGAGAGGTGGTGGATGCGGGCGCGCGGGGTGAGGCCGTGCTCGGCGACGGCGCGTTCGGAGGCGATCAGCAGGGCGGCGGCGGCGTCGGAGACCTGCGAGGAGCAGGCGGCGGTGATGGTGCCGCCGTCCACGACGGGCCTGAGCGCGGCCATCTTCTCCAGGGTGGTGTCGCGGCGCGGCCCCTCGTCGACGGCGACCTCCCCGTAGGCGACGGTCTCGCGGGCGAAGCGGCCCTCGTCGATGGCGCGGACCGCCCGCAGGTGGGAGCGCAGGGCGAACTCCTCCATCTCGCGGCGGCCGATGCCCCACTTCGCGGCGATGAGTTCGGCTCCGTGGAACTGGTTGACGGGTGCGTCGCCGTACCGGGCGCGCCAGCCCTCGCTGCCCGCGTAGGGGCCCTGGGTGAGGCCGAGGGGTTCGGCGGCCTGCCGGGAGGCGAACGCGATCGGGATCTGCGTCATGCTCTGGGTGCCGCCGGCGACGACCAGGTCCTGGGTGCCGGACAGGACGCCCTGGGCGGCGAAGTGGACGGCCTGCTGGGAGGATCCGCACTGGCGGTCGATGGTGACGCCGGGGACCTCTTCGGGGAGTCCGGCCGCGAGCCAGGAGGTACGGGCGATGTCGCCGGCCTGGGGCCCCACGGTGTCGAGGCAGCCGAAGACGACGTCCTCGACGGCCGCCGGATCGATGCCGCTGCGGGCGACCAGGGCCTTGAGGACATGGGCGCCGAGGTCGGCGGGGTGGACGGCTCCGAGGCCCCCTTTGCGCCTGCCGACGGGGGTGCGTACCGCTTCGACGATGTAGGCCTCGGCCATGACTGCTGCTCCTTGGGTGGGTCAGTGACGCAGGGCGATCCCGTCGAGCACCATCGAGAGGTACTGGCGGGCGATCTCCTCGGGGCTGTGCTGTCCGCCGGGCCGGTACCAGGACGCGGCGACCCAGACGGTGTCGCGGACGAAGCGGTAGGTGAGCCGGATGTCGAGGTCGTCGCGGAAGGACTTGTCGGCGACACCGCGTTCCAGCGTGCCGAGCCAGGCCTTCTCGAACTTCTGCTGCGAATCGACGAGGTACTGGAAGCGGGGCTGGGTGGCGAGGTGCTTGGACTCCTTCTGGTAGATGGCGACGGCGGCCCGGTGCCGGTCGATCTCCCGGAAGGACTCGGTGACGAGTGCCTCGATGGATTCCCTGGGGCCGAGACCGGCCTCCAGCACCGCGTCGTATCCCTCCCAGAGTTCGTCGAGGAAGGTGGAGAGGATCTCGTCGACCATCGATTCCTTGGAATCGAAGTGGTAGTAGAGGCTGCCCGCGAGCATCCCGGCCTCGTCCGCGATCCTCCGGACGGTGGTGGCGTTGTATCCCTGCGCGGCGAAGACCTCTGCGGCGGTGGCGAGCAGTTCACGGCGCCGCTCGGGCGAGGGGGTCACCTGGGGCTTCTTCTTGGTAGGCACCCGCCCATTGTCCGCCCGCCCGCCGTCCGGCCCGCCGCCGCGCGTACGCCCGCGGCGCTCTCACGCATGCTGGCTGCTCACGGAGACGACCTCGCCGGTCATGTAGGAGGAGTAGCCGCTGGCGAGGAAGACGATGACGTTGGCGACCTCCCAGGGTTCGGCGTACCGGCCGAAGGCCTCCTTCGCGGTGAGTTCGGCGAGGAGTTCCTCGGAGGTGACCTTGGCCAGGTGCGGGTGCATGGCGAGGCTGGGGGCGACCGCGTTGACCCGCACGCCGTACGCGGCGGCTTCGACGGCGGCGCAGCGGGTGAGTGCCATGACGCCGGCCTTGGCGGCGGCGTAGTGGGCCTGGCCGCTCTGGGCGCGCCAGCCGATGACGGAGGCGTTGTTGACGACGACGCCTCCGTTGCCCGCGGCTCTGAGGGAGCGCAGGGCGGTGCGGGTGCAGCGGAAGGTGCCGTTCAGGGTGACGTCGAGGACCTTGGTCCACTGTTCGTCGGTCATCTCGGTGATTTCGGCGGTGCCGCCGAGGCCGGCGTTGTTGACGACGATGTCGAGGCCGCCGTGGGTCTGTTCGGCGTGGGCGAAGAGGGCCCGGACCTGGGTCTCGTCGGTGACGTCGCAGGGCAGGGAGGTGACGCGGTCGGCGCCGAACTCGTCGGCGAGGGCCTGTTCGGTCTCCTTGAGGCGGCGGGCGTGGGCGTCGCCGATGACGACGCGGGCGCCCTCCTCCAGGAGCCTGCGGGCGGTGGCGCCGCCGATCCCGGCCCCGGCTGCGGCGGTCACGACGGCGCTGCGGGAGGCCAGCAGTCCGTGGCCCGGTAGGTACTGCGGTGCGTTCACGCCCTGCCCCCTCCGCTCGGCGGCACCGGAGCCAGGGACGGTGTGGGACATCCTCTAGCCGGTGCCGGTGCGCGTACATTAACCTACCAAACACTTGTTAGGGAAGGATGAGCCGATGCCCGATCCGACACCCGGCGCCACGCCCGATCCGACGCCCGGCCCGCCGTCCGCCGGTGAGGGCGGGCCCGTGCTGTACGAGCGCCGGGGCCCCGTCGCGTACCTCACGCTGAACCGCCCCCGCTACCGCAACGCCCAGAACTCCGCCATGACCTACGCGCTGGACGCCGCCTTCTACCGCGCGGCCGAGGACGGCGAGGTCAAGGTGGTCGTGCTGGCCGGGGCCGGGGACCACTTCTCGGCGGGCCACGACATCGGCACCCCCCAGCGCGACGCGCATCTGCCCTTCGAACGCCGGGCGGGGCTCTGGTGGGACCACAGCGACAAGGCGGGCGCGGAGAGCCGCTTCGCCCGGGAGTCGGAGGTCTACCTCGGGATGTGCCGGCGCTGGCGCGAGCTGCCGAAGCCCGTCGTCGCCTCCGTGCACGGGGCGTGCGTGGCGGGCGGGCTGATGCTGGCGTGGATCTGCGATCTGATCGTGGCGAGCGAGGACGCGTTCTTCGCCGATCCGGTGGTGCGGATGGGCATCCCGGGTGTCGAGTACTTCGCACACCCCTGGGTGATGCCGCCCCGGATCGCCAAGGAGTTCCTGTTCACCGGAGACCGGATGAGTGCCCGGCGGGCGTACGAGGTCGGCATGGTCAACCGGGTCGTGGAGCGGGCCGAACTCGCCGAGCGCACCACGGAACTGGCCCTGCGCATCGCCGCGATGCCGCGCCTGGGGCTGGCGCTCACCAAGCGCGCGGTGAATCAGGCGGAGGATCTCCAGGGGCTGCACACCGGCCTGGACTCGGTGTTCGGGCTGCATCATCTCGCCCATGCCCACAACGCCGAGACGGCCGCGGACTCCCTGGGCGGAATGGACATCGCCACGATGAAGAAGGCGGGTGCGTGATGGATCCGGCGCACTCGGCGCAGACGGACGCCGTCCGGGCCGAGGCGCGGGCCTGGCTGCGGGCCCACGTACCGGACACGCCGCTGCCGTCGCTGGAGACGGCGGAGGGGTTCGCCGCGCACCGGGAGTGGGAGGCACGGCTGCACGCGGACCGCTGGTCGGTGGTCTCCTGGCCCGCCCGGTTCGGCGGCCGGGACACGGACATCTTCGGCTGGCTGGCCTTCGAGGAGGAGTACTACGCGGCCGGAGCGCCCGGCCGGGTCTCGCAGAACGGCATCAATCTGCTCGCCCCGACGCTCTTCGACCACGCGACCGAGGAGCAGCGGGCCCGGGTGCTGCCCCCGATGGCGAGCGGCGAGGTGATCTGGGCGCAGGCCTGGTCCGAGCCGGAGGCGGGGTCCGACCTGGCGTCGCTGCGCTCGCGTGCGGTGCGCACCGACGGCGGGTGGCTGCTGTCCGGGCAGAAGACCTGGTCCTCGCGGGCGGCGTTCGCGGACCGGGCGTTCGGCGTCTTCCGCACGGATCCCGGGGCGGCGAAGCCGCATCAGGGGCTGACGTATCTGATGTTCGACCTGTCGGCGCCGGGTGTCTCGGTGCGGCCGATCGGGCGGCTCGACGGGAAACCGGCGTTCGCCGAACTGTTCCTGGACGAGGTCTTCGTACCGGACGCCGACATCATCGGGGAGCCCGGACAGGGGTGGCGCATCGCCATGTCGGCGACGGGGAACGAGCGCGGTCTCACGCTCCGCTCCCCCGGGCGGTTCCTCGCGGCGGCGGACCGGCTGGCGGGACTGTGGCGTACGCGGGGCGACGCCTCGGACACGGCGCTGCGGGACCGGGTGGCCGACGCGGTGATCGGGGCGCGGGCCTATCAGCTGTTCACCTGCGCGGGCGCGGCACGCTTCGCGGCGGGCGGGACCATCGGTGCGGAGTCGAGCCTGAACAAGGTGTTCTGGTCGGAGTACGACATCGCGTTGCACGAGACGGCGCTCGATCTGCTGGGCCCGGACGCGGAGCTCGCGGAGTCCGAGTGGGCCGAGGGGTATGTCTTCTCCCTGGCCGGGCCGATCTACGCCGGTACGAACGAGATCCAGCGGGACATCATCGCCGAGCGACTGCTCGGTCTGCCGAAGGGACGGCGCTGATGCGTTTCCTCCTCGACGGGGAGCAGCGGGAGTTCGCCCGTTCGCTGGACGCGATGCTGAGCGCCTCGGACACCCCGTCGGCGGTACGGGCGTGGGGCGCCGGGGACCATGCCCCGGGCAGAGCCCTGTGGGCCCGGCTCGCCCATGCCGGGGTGTTCGCTCTCGCGGTCCCGGAGACATATGGAGGCGTGGGGCCCCTCCCGGTCGAACTCGCGGTCTCCTTCGTGGAGTTGGGGCGGCATGTGGTGCCGGGCCCGGTGGTGGAGTCGGTGGCCGCCGCGGTGCTGCTGGGCGCGGTGGGAGGTCCGGCGGCGAAGGAGTGGCTGCCCCGGCTGGCCTCCGGGGAGGCGTCGGCGAGCCTGCGGCTGGACGGGTACGGGCCGTACGCCCTGGACGCGGACGCGGTGGACGCGGTGTTCGTGGTCGACGGGGAGGAGCTGCGGCTGGCGCCGGGGCAGGGCGGGCCTCATGCGTCGGCCGACCCGGCGCGGCGGCTGTTCGTCCCGGAGGAGGGCGGTACGGTGCTCGCCGCCGGGCCCCGGGTGGCGGCGGCGGCCCGCGCGGCGGGCGACTGGGCGGCGTTCGCGACGGCGGCCCAGGCGCTGGGGACCGGGGAGGCGCTGCTGCGCTCCACGGTCGAGTACGTCAAGCAGCGCACGCAGTTCTCGGTGCCCATCGGGTCCTTCCAGGCCGTCAAGCACCGGCTGGCGGACACGCTGCTGGGGCTGGAGTTCGCCCGTCCGGCGCTGTACGGGGCGGCGGTGTCGCTGTCGGAGGGCTCGGCACGGGCCGGGGCGGACGTCGCGGCGGCGAAGGTGCTGGCGGGCGAGGCGGGGTACGCGGCGGCCCGCACCGCGCTCCAGCTGCACGGTGCGGTGGGGTACACGCAGGAGCTGGACCTGTCGCTGTGGCTGCGCAAGGCGCGGCCGTTGCGGGACGCGTGGGGGACTCCGGGGGCGTGCCGGGAGCGGGTGCTCTCCGGGTAGCGGGGGCCCGGCGCGGCAGGGTCTCTCCCGGTGGCGGGGGGCTCGGCGCGGCAGCGTGCTCTCCGGGTGGCGGGGCGGAGGACCGGTGGTGACCGTCCTCCGCCCCGTCACCACCCCCTCAGGCTCCGGCCTGTGGGTCGTCGCCGCCCCGGCGGATGGTGCGCAGGGCCTGGCCGGGGCGCCAGGTCCGCACGACCAGGGTCTCGCCGTCCAGCGTGGTGCGGACCGCCTCGGTCAGTTCCGCGCGGAAGAGGAGGAACGGTTCCGGGGGCCGGACCGCCTCGGCGAATCGGGCCAGCGTCCCCGGGTCGGTCACCGCCACCGCGCGCCCGGCGACGCGGACGTCGCCGTCGTTCATCTCGGCGTCGGGCCCCGGGTTGGCCTGGAGCGCGAAGCGCGGGTCCCGCAGCAGGTCCTGGGCCTTGCGGGAGCCCGGCATCATGCCGAGCCACAGCTCACCGAGGCGGAATTCCGCTTCGAGGCCGGTGACCCGGGGCGAGCCGTCCTTGCGCAGGGTCGCCAGGACATGGTGCTTGTACAGCTGGAACCGCTTGCGCACGATGTCGGCGTAGTCGGGCTGTTCCGCTGCGAAGACCGCCCAGGGGGCCGGTGGGTTCGACGTCATGACAGCCATCGAACACCCGAAACCCGACACCTTCTGTCCGGTTTGGCCGATGGTCACCGGATCGGACGCCGTCCCGCGGCGGGTTCACGCGGGAGACAGCGTGACCAGGACCGCGTCGCCCATCGTGCGCAGGACGCCCGGTGACGTGCCGGTCGCCAGGACCGCGTCGTAGGGGCCCAGCGCGATGTCCGTACCGTCGATGACGGTGCCGCCGTCCAGCGCGAGGGCGAGCACCGCGCCGCCGGGCGGCGGCAGCAGCCGGACGGTGCCCCGGACGACGGCGGTCTCCGCCCGCGTACGGCCCCTGCGCCACATCACGTTGAGGTTCACGACCGGGCCCGCGGGCAGACGGCCCTCGGCCGGCAGGTCCCCGGGGAAGTCGTGGGGCCAGAGCGGCTCGTCGACGATGTGGTGCTCGCCGCCCACCAGCAGGTGGATTCCGGCGCCCTCGACCACGGTCAGGGTGCGGTCGACGCCGTCGAACACGGAGAACGGCCCGTCGGCGGCGACCTCCGCCAGGCTGATCCGCCAGTCGAAGGCGTCCATCGCCGCGCCCTCGGGGCCGGCGGCGATCTCGCGGGTGACTCCCCCGCCGTTCTTCCAGGGCACGGCCGCGCGTCCGGCGGCCCTCAGTACGTGCGGCGAGCCGGCCATGTCGTCTCCCTGTGTCTCCGGTCCGCGCGTCGCGGTCTCCTGAGGGTAGGTCACCCCCGCGGTGCGGCGGCGCCCCGGGCAGGGCGGACCCGGCCGGGTTCGCTATCTTGAGCGCCGCCGTCCCCACCGGCCCTTTTGTCTCAGCCAGCAGTGAAGGAGCCGGTCATGGAGGCCGCCGCCACCACGTGTTACCGCCATCCGTCCTACGAGACGTATGTGCGCTGCACCCGTTGCGACCGCTACATCTGCCCGGACTGCATGCGCGAGGCCTCGGTCGGTCATCACTGCGTGGAGTGTGTGAAGGAGGGGCAGCGGTCGGTGCGGCGGGCCCGCACGGTCTTCGGCGGCGCGGTGTCCTCCGCGACGAGGCCCGTCGTGACCCAGGTGCTGATGGCGCTGAACGTCCTCGCCTACATCGGCGAGCTGATCAGGCCCTCGATCGTGGACCGGTTCGGCGTCCTCGGGGCCATGGTGGTCGATCCGGCGGGCGGACGGTACTACTACAGGGGCGGGACGGTCCCCGGGTACGAGCTGATCGGGATCGCGGACGGCGAGTGGTACCGGCTGCTGACCGGTGCCTTTCTGCATCTGCCGCCGGACGCCTCGATCGGTGTGATGCACCTGGTCTTCAACATGCTCGCGCTGTGGAATCTGGGCCGGGTCGTGGAGGGGCAGCTGGGCCGGGCGCGCTTTCTGGCGCTGTACCTGCTGTCGGCGGCCGGTGGCTCGGTGCTGGTCTATCTGGTCTCCCCCGACACCCTGACGGTGGGCGCGTCCGGCGCGGTCTTCGGGCTCGCCGCCTCGTTCTACGTCATCAGCAGGCGGCTCGGCCGGGACATGCGGGCGGTCAACCGGTTCATGGCCGGGTTCCTGCTGTGGATGGTCGTCTCAGCGGCGTTCACCTCGTGGCAGGGGCACCTGGGCGGTCTGCTGACCGGTGCCCTGGTGACGTACGGGCTCGCCTACGCCCCGGCGAAGCTGCGGACCTCGGCGGCGCAGACCGGGGGCGGGCTCGCTCTGCTGTGCCTGCTGGCCGTGGTGGTCGCGCTCAGGACAGCGGCGCTGACCGGCGGCGGTGCCTGATGGGCCGTACGACGCCGCCCCGCCCGGTCGACATCGCCGCGCTGTTCCCGGAGATCCGCCCGTACGCCCGTACCGCCACCCGGCTGCATCCGCGGCCCGGCGCGCCGACGGCGGGGACGAGTTCGGTGGGCGGGCCGCTGCTGTGGCCCGCGGCCGAGCCGTGGCCGGTCTGCCGTGAGCCGCACCCCCGCTCGTACGGGATCCGGCCCGCCGATGCGCGCAGGCGCCGGGAGATCCTCGCGGCGGCCTGGCTGCGCCCGCGCCCGGCGGCGGGAGGTCTGACCTACGCCGGTGACGAGGAGGCGGAGCTGGACGCGATGACCGAGGGGCCGCACCCGCCCCCGCTGCCCGACGACGCCCCCGTACCCCTGATGGCGCTCGCCCAGCTCTTCGTGCGCGACGTCCCGGCTCTCGCGGAGTTCGCGCCCGGGGACACCGACCTCCTCCAGGTGCTGTGGTGCCCCTTCGACGAGCACCGGAGCATCCCGTGCGCCCCGGCGCTCCGGCTGGTCTGGCGGCGGGCCGCACAGGTGACCGAGGTCCTCGCCGGGCGGCAGCCGGAGCCGGAGGTCGTGGAGGACGAGGGGTACGTACCCGAACCGTGTGTGCTGCACCCCGAGCAGGTGACCGACTACCCGTGGCACGAGTATCTGCCGGACGCGCTCGCGGCCCGGATCAGGATCTGGGAGGAGGGCCCGGCCCAGGAGCTGCCCGGGGCCCCGTCGTACCGGACGGACCTCTCCCTGGCGCCCGGCTGGAAGGCCGGGGGCTGGGAGAGCTGGAGCGTGACCGATCTCCAGCGGCAGTACTGCGACTGCGGGCGGGAGCTGCGGCTGATGCTCACCATCGACTCCAGCGAGTGGGGCGGGGCGAGCTGGTGGCCGCGTGAGGACCCCTCGCCCACCGATCCGGATCTGCCTCCCGTGCCGCTGGTCGGTGAGCCGACGGAGATCGCGGTGGGACGGTACGGGGCGTACCGGGTGTTCGTCTGCCCGGCGGACGCCTCGCACCCGCACGGGGCCGACGTCCAGTAGTCCGGCCCCGGGAAGCGGCGGTCCCCGGCCCGTGTGCGTACCGGCCCCGGACGCGCCACGGCGCCCGCATGGTCCGGTCGGGGACTGCGCAGGCGCCGCGTTCAGTTCCGTACGCCGTTGTACGGGACGTTTTTGGGGGGATTCCCGGTGAGGGGAACCCCGTGGGGTCAGACCAGCAGCGACCGGTCCGTCGGGCGGATCGGGGCCGGCAGGGCGCTGGTCCCGGTCAGGTAGCGGTCCACGCCTCGTGCCGCGGAGCGGCCCTCGGCGATGGCCCAGACGATGAGCGACTGCCCGCGGCCCGCGTCTCCGGCGACGAAGACGCCGTCGACGTTGGTTGCGTAGTTGTCGTCACGGGCAACATTACCCCGTTCGTCGAGTTCGAGGCCGAACTGCTGGACAAGACCGTTGGCCTGGTCCGTGCCGGTGAAGCCCATGGCGAGGGTGACGAGGTCGGCGGGGATGCGGCGCTCGGTGCCGGGCTTCTGCTCCAGCTTGCCGTCCTTGAACTCCACCTCGACCAGATGCAGCGCCCGGACGTCGCCGACCGCCTGGCCCTCCTCGGGGACCGAGCCCTCGAAGTGGGTGGTGGAGACGGAGTAGACCCGCTCGCCGCCCTCCTCGTGCGCGGAGGTGACCTTGTAGAGCATGGGGAAGGTCGGCCACGGCTGGTTGGCGCTGCGGTCCTCGCCCGGCTTCGGCATGATCTCCAGCTGGGTGACGGAGGCCGCGCCCTGGCGGTGGGCGGTGCCGACGCAGTCGGCGCCGGTGTCGCCGCCGCCGATGACGACGACGTGCTTGCCCTCGGCGGTGATCGGGGAGACCGTCAGGTCGCCCTCCTGCACCTTGTTGGCGAGCGGGAGGTACTCCATCGCGAAGTGCACGCCGTTCAGCTCACGGCCCGGGACGGGCAGATCGCGGGAGACGGTGGCACCGGCGGCGATGACGACCGCGTCGTAGCGCCGGCGGAGCTTGGCGGCGTCGATGTCCGTGCCGATCTCCACCTCGGTGCGGAACTTGGTGCCTTCCGCGCGCATCTGCTCGATGCGGCGGTTGATGTGCGACTTCTCCATCTTGAACGCGGGGATGCCGTATCGGAGGAGGCCCCCGATGCGGTCCGCGCGCTCGTAGACGGCGACGGTGTGGCCGGCCCGGGTCAGCTGCTGGGCGGCGGCCAGCCCGGCCGGTCCGGAGCCGATGACGGCGACGGTCTTGCCGGAGAGGCGCTCGGGAGGCTGCGGGGTGACGTCGCCGCTGTCCCACGCCTTGTCGATGATGGAGACTTCGACGTTCTTGATGGTGACGGCCGGCTGGTTGATGCCGAGGACGCACGCCGACTCGCAGGGAGCGGGGCACAGCCGCCCGGTGAACTCCGGGAAGTTGTTCGTGGCGTGCAGGCGCTCGGACGCGGCGGTCCAGTCCTCGCGGTAGGCGTAGTCGTTCCACTCGGGGATGAGGTTTCCGAGGGGGCAGCCGTTGTGGCAGAACGGGATGCCGCAGTCCATGCAGCGGCCGGCCTGCTTGCTGATGATCGGGAGCAGCGAGCCCGGAACGTAGACCTCGTTCCAGTCCTTGACGCGCTCCTGGACGGGGCGGGTCTCGGCGACCTCGCGGCCGGTGGTCAGGAAGCCCTTGGGGTCAGCCATTGGTCGCCGCCTCCATCATCTTCTCGGTGGTCTCCTGCTCGGAGAGACCGGCGAGCTCAGCGGCGTCCTTGGCGGCGAGCACTGCCTTGTAGGTGGACGGGATGATCTTGCTGAAGCGGGAGACACCGCCGTCGACGCCGTCCCACTCGGCGAGCAGCTTCTCGGCGACCGTGGAGCCGGTCTCCTCCTGGTGACGGCGCACCACGTCGTGCAGCCACTGCTTGTCCGCGGCGGTCAGTTCCTCGACCGCGCCGAGGTTGCCGATGTTGACGTTGTCGCGGTCGAGGTCGATGACGTACGCGACACCGCCCGACATACCGGCGGCGAAGTTGCGTCCGGTCTCGCCGAGGACGACGGCGTGGCCGCCGGTCATGTACTCGCAGCCGTGGTCGCCCACGCCTTCGGAGACGACGGTGGCGCCGGAGTTGCGGACGCAGAACCGCTCACCGGTACGGCCGCGCAGGAACAGCTCGCCGCCGGTCGCACCGTAGCCGATGGTGTTGCCCGCGATGGTGGAGTACTCGGCGAGGTGGTCGGCGCCGCGGTCGGGGCGGACGACGACGCGGCCGCCGGAGAGGCCCTTGCCGACGTAGTCGTTGGCGTCGCCCTCCAGGCGCAGCGTCACGCCCTTGGGTACGAAGGCGCCGAAGGACTGGCCCGCGGAGCCGGTGAAGGTGATGTCGATGGTGTTCTCGGGCAGGCCCGCACCGCCGAACTTCTTGGTGACCTCGTGGCCGAGCATGGTGCCGACGGTCCGGTTGATGTTGCGGATCGCGACCTGGGCCCGGACCGGCTGGGCGGCCTCGGCGGTGTCCGCGCCGAGCGCGTCGGCGGCGAGCTTGATCAGCTCGTTGTCGAGCGCCTTGGTCAGGCCGTGGTCCTGCTCGATGACCTGGTGGCGGACGGCGCCCTCGGCCAGCTCGGGGACGTGGAAGAGCGGGGCCAGGTCGAGGCCCTGGGCCTTCCAGTGGGTGACGGCCCGCTCGGTGTCCAGCAGTTCGGCGTGGCCGACCGCTTCCTCGATGGTGCGGAAGCCCAGCTCGGCGAGGATCTCGCGGACCTCCTCGGCGATGAACTCGAAGAAGTTCACGACGTACTCGGCCTTGCCGGAGAACCGGTCGCGCAGCACCGGGTTCTGGGTGGCGATGCCGACCGGGCAGGTGTCGAGGTGGCAGACGCGCATCATGACGCAGCCGGAGACGACGAGCGGCGCGGTCGCGAAACCGAACTCCTCGGCGCCCAGCAGCGCGGCGATGACGACGTCGCGGCCGGTCTTGAGCTGGCCGTCGGTCTGCACGACGATACGGTCGCGCAGTCCGTTGAGCAGCAGGGTCTGCTGGGTCTCGGCGAGGCCGAGCTCCCAGGGGCCGCCCGCGTGCTTGAGGCTGGTCAGCGGGGAGGCGCCCGTGCCGCCGTCGTGGCCGGAGATGAGGACGACGTCCGCGTGCGCCTTGGAGACACCCGCGGCGACCGTGCCGACACCGACCTCGGACACCAGCTTCACGTGGATACGGGCCGCGGGGTTGGCGTTCTTGAGGTCGTGGATCAGCTGGGCCAGATCCTCGATGGAGTAGATGTCGTGGTGCGGCGGCGGGGAGATCAGGCCCACGCCGGGGGTGGAGTGCCGGGTCCGGGCGACCCACGGGTAGACCTTGTGGCCGGGCAGCTGGCCGCCCTCGCCGGGCTTGGCGCCCTGCGCCATCTTGATCTGGATGTCGTCGGCGTTGACCAGGTATTCGCTGGTCACACCGAAGCGGCCGGAGGCGACCTGCTTGATGGAGGAGCGGCGGGCCGGGTCGTGGAGTCGGTCGGCGTCCTCGCCGCCCTCACCGGTGTTGGACTTGCCGCCCAGCTGGTTCATGGCGATGGCGAGGGTCTCGTGCGCCTCGCGGGAGATCGAGCCGTAGGACATGGCGCCGGTGGAGAAGCGCTTGACGATGTCGGAGACGGACTCGACCTCGTCCAGGGGTACCGGCTCGCGCTCCGCGGTGCCGCGCTCGTGCGGGAGGGCGAACAGCCCGCGGAGCGTCATGAGGCGCTCGGACTGCTCGTTCACCCGGTCCGTGTACTTCTTGAAGATGTCGTAGCGCCGGTTGCGGGTGGCGTGCTGGAGGCGGAAGACCGTCTCCGGGTCGAACAGGTGCGGTTCGCCCTCGCGGCGCCACTGGTACTCGCCGCCGATCTCCAGTGCGCGGTGCGAGGCCGCGATGCCGGAGGCGGGGTACGCCTTGGTGTGCCGGGCGGCGACCTCCTTGGCGACGACGTCGAGTCCGGCGCCGCCGATCTTGGTGGCGGTGCCGTTGAAGTACGTGGCGACGAAGGTCTCGTCCAGGCCGACGGCCTCGAACACCTGGGCGCCGCGGTAGGAGGCGACGGTGGAGATGCCCATCTTGGACATGACCTTGAGGACGCCCTTGCCGAGCGCGTGGATCAGGTTGCGGATGGCCTGTTCGGCCTCGATGCCGTCGATGAACGTGCCGGCGCGGACCAGGTCCTCGACCGACTCCATCGCCAGGTAGGGGTTGACCGCGGCGGCGCCGTAGCCGATCAGCAGGGCGACGTGGTGGACCTCGCGGACGTCTCCGGCCTCGACCAGCAGGCCCACCTGGGTGCGCTGCTTGGTGCGGATGAGGTGGTGGTGGACGGCCGAGGTGAGCAGCAGCGACGGGATCGGCGCGTGCTCGGCGTCGGAGTGCCGGTCGGACAGGACGATCAGGCGGGCGCCGTCCTCCATGGCGGCGTCGGCCTCCGCGCAGATCTCCTCGATCCGCGCGGCCAGCGCCTCGCCGCCGCCGCCGACCCGGTAGAGGCCGGCGAGGGTCGCGGCCTTCATGCCCGGCATGTCGCCGTCGGCGTTGATGTGTATGAGCTTGGCCAGCTCGTCGTTGTCGATCACCGGGAAGGGCAGCGTGACGCTGCGGCACGTCGCGGCGGTCGGCTCCAGGATGTTGCCCTGCGGACCGAGCGAGGAGCGCAGCGAGGTGACGAGTTCCTCGCGGATGGCGTCCAGCGGCGGGTTGGTGACCTGGGCGAAGAGCTGGGTGAAGTAGTCGAAGAGCAGCCGGGGCCGTTCGGAGAGCGCGGCGATCGGCGAGTCCGTGCCCATGGAGCCGAGCGGCTCGCCGGCGGTGCGGGCCATCGGCGCGAGGATGACGCGGAGCTCTTCCTCGGTGTAGCCGAAGGTCTGCTGGCGGCGGGTGACCGAGGCGTGGGTGTGCACGATGTGCTCGCGCTCGGGGAGGTCGCCGAGCTCGATCTCGCCGGTCTCCAGCCAGTCCTGGTAGGGCTGCTCGGCGGCGAGGGACGCCTTGATCTCGTCGTCCTCGATGATGCGGTGCTCGGCGGTGTCGACGAGGAACATCTTGCCGGGCTGGAGGCGGCCCTTGCGGACGACCTTGGCGGGGTCGATGTCCAGGACGCCGACCTCGGAGGAGAGGACGACGAGGCCGTCGTCGGTGACCCAGTAGCGGCCGGGGCGCAGCCCGTTGCGGTCGAGGACCGCGCCGACCTGGGTGCCGTCGGTGAAGGTGACGCAGGCCGGGCCGTCCCAGGGCTCCATCATCGTGGCGTGGTACTGGTAGAACGCCCGCCGGGCGGGGTCCATGGAGTCATGGTTCTCCCATGCCTCGGGGACCATCATCAGCACGGAGTGCGGCAGCGAACGGCCGCCGAGGTGGAGCAGCTCCAGGACCTCGTCGAAGGAGGCCGAGTCGGAGGCGTCCGGGGTGCAGACGGGGAAGATCCGGTCGAGCCGCGCCTCGCCGAAGAGGCGGGAGGCGAGCTGGGACTCGCGGGCCTTCATCCAGTTGCGGTTGCCCTTGACCGTGTTGATCTCGCCGTTGTGGGCGACGAAGCGGTACGGGTGGGCGAGCGGCCAGCTGGGGAAGGTGTTGGTGGAGAAGCGGGAGTGGACCAGCGCGACCGTGGTGGCGAACCGGCGGTCGGAGAGGTCGGGGAAGAACGGCTCCAGCTGCCCGGTGGTGAGCATGCCCTTGTAGACGATCGTGCGGGCGGAGAGCGAGGGGAAGTACACCCCGGCCTCACGCTCGGCGCGCTTGCGCAGGACGAAGGCCTTGCGGTCCAGGGCGATGCCGCTCGCCGTGCCGTCGCTGTCCGCGACGAAGAGCTGGCGGAACTCGGGCATGGTGGCGCGGGCGCCGTTGCCGAGGAGGTCCGGGGCGACCGGGACCTCGCGCCAGCCGAGAACCGTCAGGCCCTCCTCGCCGGCGATGTCCTCGATCGTGCGGACGGCCCCGGTGGAGTCGTCCGCGGGGAGGAAGGCGATGCCGACGGCGTAGGAGCCGGCCTCGGGGAGGGCGAAGGCGGCCTCTTCGCGGAGGAAGGCGTCCGGGACCTGGAGCAGAATGCCGGCTCCGTCACCCGAGTCGGGCTCGGATCCGGTCGCGCCGCGGTGTTCGAGGTTGCGCAGAACGGTCAGCGCCTGCTCGACCAGCTCATGGCTGGCCACACCGGTCAGAGTGGCCACGAACCCGACGCCACAGGCGTCGTGCTCGTTACGGGGGTCGTACAACCCCTGCTGGGCGGGGCGACCGTCCATGGGCGACCAGGCGTGGATGCGCATCGGCTCTCCCGTCGTCGTCGTGGCATATGCAAGTGCATAGGGACGACGTTGGCCCTCTGCGAAATTTTGTGCAGGTTACATGATGGGGCGCTTCTCAAGAAGCGGAAGGCTCGTTCCAACATGCGGACACTGTGGTGACAGTGAGGTGGGTCGCGGTCGGAAGATCGGCGCCCTGGGATCCGCAGAGAGCAGGCGTCGTTGCCTGCGGGTGTCTACGGCTCATGCCCGGCGGCAAAGAAAACGAAACCGCCGGGTAACGACTACTTATGTGTAGCCCTGCATAGAGTCTCATTTTACGGCCGCCTGGCCGGATCCGCCCAGTGGCGGGTGCCAGGACGTACGTCACACGGGTGCGGGCCCGCTTCCGGCACGGCGGGGGCGGCGCGGGCGGGCCCGCTTCCGGGCCTTCCGGGGGCACGCCTGCGGCCCCCGACGGCGGGGTCGGCCGTCGGGGGCCGCAGGCGGCGGGGTCGGCCGCGGTCGGCCGCCGGGGTCCGCAGGCGGCGGGGTCAGCCGCCGACCGCCACACCGAACAGCGTGCCGAGGCCGTACGTCAGCGCCGCCGCGGCCCCGCCCAGGGCGAGCTGGCGCAGCCCGCTGAACCACCAGCTGCGGGCGGTCACCCTGGCCACCACCGCACCGCAGGCGAAGAGGCCGATCAGCGCGAGCAGCACCGCGGGCCACAGCGCGCTCGCGCCGAGCAGATACGGCAGTACGGGCAGCAGGGCACCCAGCGCGAAGGCGCCGAAGGAGGACACGGCGGCCACGAGCGGCGAGGGCAGGTCGCCCGGGTCGATGCCCAGCTCCTCGCGGGCGTGGATCTCCAGGGCCTGCTCCGGGTCGCGCGAGAGCTGCCGGGCGACTTCGCGGGCCAGCGCGGGCTCGACGCCACGGGTCTCGTACAGGGCGGCGAGCTCCGCCATCTCGTCCATCGGGTGCTTGCGCAACTCCCGCCGCTCGACGTCGAGTTCGGCCTCAACCAGTTCGCGCTGCGAGGCGACGGAGGTGTACTCGCCGGCCGCCATGGAGAACGCGCCGGCGGCCAGGCCCGCCAGACCGGTGATCACCAGGGTCTGCTGGGACACCGCGCCGCCCGCGACTCCGGTCATCAGCGCGAGGTTGGAGACCAGGCCGTCCATGGCGCCGAAGACGGCGGGGCGCAGCCAGCCGCCGTTCACATCGCGGTGGGTGTGATTGTCGCGGTGCGCCTCGTGCAGTACGGCTTCGGTCTCGATGATGGCCACGGCTCTCCCCTTCTCCGGAAGCGGGCTCCCTGCGTTCCCGCCCCCGCTCGACACCATCGAAAGTACGCACGAAAACCGGTGCCCGCCAGCAAGGCAGGCCGTACTTACCAGGCCTCTGACCTGCGAAGGAAGGGCAGGCTCACCTCTCCTGACCCTCCGTCGGGCCCGCCCTCGGCCCCTCTTCGGCGCCTCATCCGACTGGCCCTTTTATTGCGATTGTCAGCCTTTACCCGCGCTCCACGTGGCACAGATCGGTCAGGACGGGAATCAGGACTCCCGGCACGAACGAAGGGCGACGCGATGGAACCGATCGCAGGCAATGACCGGGCCCGGGGTGCGCTGCTGGGGCTCGCCGTCGGGGACGCGCTCGGGGCGCCCGCGGAGAATCTCCGGCCGTCCGAGATCCGCCGCCGCTGGGGGCGCATCGAGGGGTTCGTGAGCGACGACCCGGCGGGGACGGACGACACGGAGTACGCGATCTTCTCCGGGCTGCTGCTGGCCCGGCACGGCTCGGCGCTCACCGTCGCACATGTCGAGCGGGCCTGGCACCACTGGATCGCCGACCTCGACGAAGGCCCGTTCCGCGGCGCCGGGTTCAGCGAGCGCGGCACGCTGGAGAACCTGCGCCGGGGGCTGGCGGCCCCGATCTCGGCGCAGCACCGGCACGCCTGGAGCGACGGGCTCGCCATGCGGGCGGCGCCGTTCGGGGTGTTCGCGGCGGGCCGGCCGGCCGAGGCGGCGCGGCTGGTCGCGATCGACGGCCGGGTGAGCCATGACGGCGAGGGCATCTACGGCGGGCAGGCGGTGGCGGCCGGGGTGGCCGCGGCCATGGTGGGGGCGGGGCTCGCCTCGGTGATCGCCGCCGCGCTGTCCGTCGTCCCGATGGACTCGTGGACGGCCCGCTCGCTGCGGCGCGCGGTGACGGCGGCTCAGCGCCCCTACCCGGACCGCCTCACCATGGAACGCGCGGTGCGCTCGGCCGTGGTGATCGGCGGCTACCCGTGGACGGACCTGGCGCCGGAGGCGGTGGGCCTGGCCTTCGGCGCGCTCACGGCGGCGCGCGGCGACTTCCGTACGGCGGTGCTGACGGCCGTCAACATGGGCCGCGACGCCGATACGACGGCGGCGGTGGCGGGGGCACTGGCCGGGGCGCTGAACGGGGCGGGCGCGATCGAGCCGGACTGGGCGGCGGCGATCGGGCCGGTCCGGGGCAGCTGCCTGCCGTCGATGCGGGGCTACCACGTCCTGGACATCGCGGAACTGCTGACCCCGGAGGAGCCGGAATCCCCACAGCAGCGGGAGGGGACGGCGCGGGCCGGGCGGAAACGGCGGCCGGGGCACGCGCGCCGGCCGCAAAGCGCGGGCGCGGACCCGGGGAACACCGGCGCGGGAGAGGGCGCGGACGAGCGGGGCGGGGCGCGCGGGCCCGGCGCCGGGGAGAAGGTGCGGGACCTGGCACAGGTGTCGGCGCCCTGCGGGCCGGGCCGGCCCGAACGGGAGGAGCACCGATGACCACCGCGCGCCGGACCGGCCTTCGCACCGACTCCCCGCCGGCCGGCCGGGAGCCCCTGGCCGGGCCCGCCCCCGGCCGCCGGGCCCGGATCGAGGGCCTGCTGCTCGGGCTGGCCGCCGGGGACGCCGCCGGATGGCCGGCCGCCCGGCACCGGGCGGCCCGGATGCCGGAGTGGACGCGGCGGCTCACCCGGGAGCTGGACACCTTCGCCGAGCAGAACGCCACCACCACGCTCCCGGTCCCGATCGCCCTCAACCAGCCGCCCGAGCCGCTGCGGCTGGGGCCGTCCGACGACGCCGAGTGGGCCGCGTTCGCCGCCCGTACGGTGCTGGCCGCCGCGGCGGACCACACGGACGGCCGCTCCCCCGGCCGACGGACGCGGGACGCGGTGGACCGGGCGTGGAACGCGCTGGCCGCCAAAGTCGCCGCGGCCAGCGCACGGGCCCCCGAGGTCGAGGCCGCCGTGCTCCCCCTGCGGGCCCGGATCTCGGTACGCGCGGGGCTCGGCAACCTCGCCGCCGGGCTCCGGCCGCCCGCCACCGGCCATGACAACCCGCACTACTTCGACGACGCCGCCTGTGTGCGGGCCGCCGTACTCGCCGTCGTCCACCCCGGGGACCCGGCTGTCGCCGCCGGACTCGCCGAGTTCGACGCCCGCTACACCCAGGACGGCGACGGGGTGCACGGCGCGCGGGCCGTCGCCGCCGCCGTCGCCGAGGCACTGGCCGGGGCGGACGTCGACACGGTGGTGAACGCCGCGCTCGCCCAGCTCCCCGAGGGCACCGAGATCGCCCGCAACGCCGAGCACGCCGTGCGGCTCGCCCGCGCCTTCGCCGACGAGCCGCACGGCGCCTTCGCCCTGGTCCCGGTGCTGGAGCATCAGATCGTCGACCACGTCTACAGCTACGGGATCGCGGCGGCCGAGACCGTACCGGTGGCCCTGGCACTGACCACCGCGGCCCGCGGCGAGATCGCCCAGGCCGTCCCGGCGGCGGCCTGTCTGTCCCGGGTCGCCGATTCCGCGCCCGCCCTCGCCGGGGCGCTGACCGGTGCGCTCGGCGGGATCGCCGCCGTACCGGCGGGCTGGCGCGAGGCCTGCCGCACCCTGGCCGGATGCGCGCTGCCCCTGCTCGCGGGCACGGATCTGATCGAACTCGCCGGGCTGCTGGCAGACACGGAACCGGCCCCCACGGGTGGACAATTCCGGCATGACGCCCACAACGATCGTCCCTCGGACCTCACCCCCCACGCTCGGGCTCGATGAGCGCATCACCGGCGCACTCATCGGCGCCGCGGTCGGCGACGCGCTCGGCGGCCCCGTCGAGGGCTGGAGCCCGGAGCAGATCGCCGAACGCCACGGCGGCCGGGTGCGCGGCATCGTCGGCCCCTGGCACGGCGACGACTGGCGCACCGCCCGCCCCATCGCCCCGTACCACAAGGGCGACGGGCACGTCACCGACGACACCCTGATGACCCATGCGCTGATCCGCGTCTACACCGGCGTCCGCGACCACCTCGACGCCTACGACATCGCCGGTCATCTCGTACCGGACCTGATGTCCCGCCCCCGCTGGATCCCGGAACTGGAGGCCGAGGCGCTGCCCCTCCAGCGGATCTTCCTGGCCGAGAAGTGGATCGTCGCGCGGCTGCACTACGGTCACGCCGACCCGCGCGAGGCGGGTTCCGGAAACATCGTCAACTGCGGTGCGGCGATGTACATGGCGCCGGTCGGCCTGGTCAACGCCGCCCACCCCGAGGCCGCCTACGCCGAGGCGCTGGAGATCGCGGGGGCTCATCAGTCCTCGTACGGCCGGGAGGCCGCCGGGGTCTTCGCCGCCGCCGTCGCCGCCGCCTGCGCCCCGGGCGCCACCCCCGCCTCCGTCGTCACGGCGGCCCTGGCGCTGGCCAAGGACGGGACCCGGTCCGCGATCGAGGCGGTCCGCGAAGTGGCCGTGCGCCACAGCGACTTCGAGTCCGCGCTGGCCCCCCTGCGCGCCGCCGTCGCCCCCTTCGACACGGTGGGCCCGGACTACCGCGCCCCCTCCCTCGGCGCCCGCCGGCCCTCCCGGCTGCACTCCATCGAGGAACTGCCCATCGCGCTCGGCATGCTGCTCGTCGGGGACGGCGACTACCGCCGCACCGTCCTCGGCTCGGTCAACTACGGCCGCGACTGCGACTCGATCGCCACCATGGGCGGTGCCCTCGCGGGCGCGCTGAACGGCGCGGCGGCGATCCCCGCCGACTGGTCGAAGACGGTCGCCGAGGCCAGCCGCCTCGATCTGCACACCCCGGCACGGGAGCTGGCGGAGGTGGCCCGCGAGATCTTCGTACGGGACACCGCCCGCCGCCGGGCGCACGAGTCGGCCTTCGCCGCGCTGGCCGGTGAGCGGTGACCGTCCGGCTGACCTGGGTGCAGCCCGAGGACCTGGTCGGCCATGAACTGCGGCAGGCGGCGCAGGACGGCCGGGACGCGCGGGAGATCGGGCGGCGCTGGTACGGGGCGGGCGGCGCGCCCGCCCCGGAGCGCGCCGGCGCGTCCGAGCCGCCCGCCGCCCCCCGGCTGCGCGCACTGGCCGAGGAGCTGCTGGACGAACTCGCCCTGCTGGAATGCCCGTCGGCACCCCATGAACCGACGGACCTGGCGGCGATCCGGGCGGCCTGCCCGCACTGGCCCGCCCCACCCGCCGGCCGGCGTCCGGCCGACCCGGACCGGCTGCACGCCGCCTGGCTCGGCCGGGCCGCGGGCTGTCTGCTGGGCAAGCCGGTCGAGAAGCTGGAGCTGGCCGGTATCCGCGCCCTGGCCCGCGCCACCGGCAACTGGCCGCTCACCACCTGGTTCACCGCCAGGGGCGTACCCGCCGCGCTGCTGGAGCGCTACCCGTGGAACCGGCGCTCGGCCGCCACCTCGCTGGCCGAGAACATCGACGGCATGCCGGAGGACGACGACCTCGACCACCCCCTGCTCACCGTGCTGTTGCTCCGTCGCCACGGGCGCGGCTTCACCACGGCCGATCTCGCCCGGCTCTGGCTCGCCGAACTCCCGGCGGGCCGCGTCTTCACCGCCGAGCGCATCGCCTACCGCAATCTGCTGGACGGCATCGAGCCGCCGGACACGGCACGCCACCGCAATCCGTTCCGCGAGTGGATCGGGGCCCAGATCCGCGCCGACGTCCACGGCTGGACGCACCCGGGCGACCCCGGCGCCGCCGCCGCCCAGGCCCACCGGGACGCGGTCCTCACCCACACCGCCAACGGGGTGTACGGGGCGATGTTCACCGCTGCCGCGCTCGCCGAGGCGGCCGGCGGCGGGAGCGATGCGCACGCGTGCCTGGCGGCCGGACTGCGGGTGGTCCCGCCCCGCTCCCGGTACGCGCGGGCCGTCCGCCTCGGGATCGCGACGGCCCGCGCGGAGCCGGAGTTCGACACGGTGGTGGACCGGCTGCACGCCGTGTACGCGGACACCCACCACTGGGTCCACGTCCTGCCCAACGCCGCGCTGCTGGCCGCGGCCCTCACCCATGCCGACGGGGACTTCACCCGTTCCGTCGGCTGCGCGGTCTCGGGCGGCTGGGACACCGATTCCAACGGGGCGACAGCCGGTTCGCTCGCGGGACTGCTGGCCGGCCGGCCCGCCGCCCTGCCCGACCGCTTCACCGCCCCGTTGAAGAACCGCCTCGCCACCTCCGTCGCCGGTTTCGACTCCACCGGTTTCGACACCCTCGCCGAACTGACCTACCGGGAAGCCGTCCGCACATGAGGGGCGGCGCAGCGCTCCCGTGCCCGGCGAGCACCGACGGCCCCGCCCCCTCCCCCGTCCGGCCACTGCCCGGCGCCTCCCCGTCCCTGCCGTACCGAAGCGAGAGCGATGCCGCGTGAATCACCCCGCAGAAGGACCCCTGACCGGTCTGAAGGTCCTCGATATCGCCACCCTGTTCGCCGGACCGCTCGCGGCCACAATGCTCGGCGACTTCGGGGCCGAGGTCATCAAGGTCGAGCACCCGCGCCGCCCCGACCCCTCGCGCGGGCACGGCCCCGCCAAGGACGGTGTCGGACTGTGGTGGAAGCTGCTCGGCCGCAACAAGCGCAATCTGACCCTGGACCTGTCCGCCCCCGGCGGCCGGGACGTCCTGCTGCGGCTGGCGGCGGACAGCGATGTGATCATCGAGAACTTCCGGCCGGGAACCCTGGAGCGCTGGGGCATCGGCTGGGAGGAGCTGCGGGCCGTCAACCCCCGGCTGGTACTGGCCCGGGTCACCGGCTTCGGCCAGTTCGGCCCGTACGCGCACCGCCCGGGCTTCGGCACCCTGGCAGAGGCGATGAGCGGCTTCGCTGCGATCACCGGGGAGCCGGACGGGCCGCCCACGCTGCCGCCGTTCGGGCTCGCCGACTCGATCGCGGCGCTCGCCACCGCGTACGCGGTGATGGCCGCGCTCGCCGGGCGCGACCGCACCGGCGAGGGCCAGGTCGTCGACCTGGCGATCATCGAACCGATCCTGACGGTGCTGGGCCCGCAGCCCCTCTGGTACGACCAGCTCGGCTATGTCCAGCCGCGCACCGGCAACCGGTCCCGCAACAACGCCCCGCGCAACACCTACCGCACAGGTGACGGCCACTGGGTCGCCGTGTCCACCTCCGCGCAGTCGGTCGCCGAACGGGTCATGCGGCTGGTCGGCCGACCGGAACTGATCGACGAGCCGTGGTTCGGCGCGGGCACCACCCGTGCCGAGCACACCGAGGAGCTGGACGAGGCCGTCGGCAACTGGATCGCCCGGCACACCCGGGAGGAGGCCCTGACCGCGTTCGAGAAGGCGGAAGCGGCGATCGCGCCGGTCCATGACGTACGGGAGGTGATGGAGGATCCGCAGTACCGGGCCCTGGACACCCTCACCGAGATCGACGACCCGGAGCTGGGGCCCCTGCGGATGCAGAACGTCCTCTTCCGGCTGTCCGGGACACCGGGAGCGATCCGCTGGGCGGGCCGCCCGCACGGCGCGGACACCGAGGAGATCCTCGCCGGGCTCGGCCTGTCGGCCCCCGACATCATGGATCTGCGCGCGCAGGGAGCCCTGTGACCTCCCTGTTCGTCCCCCTGACCTGGCTCTACGTCCCCGGGGACCGGCCGGACGTGGTGCGCAAGGCACTCGGCTCGGGAGCGGATGTGGTGATCGTCGACCTGGAGGACGCGGTCGCTCCGGACCGCAAGGAGTACGCGCGGGCGGCCACCGCCGAACTCCTCGCCGACCCGGTCACCGCCGCCCCGGGCACGGTGCCGGTCCATGTCCGGGTGCACGGCGAGGACGACGTACGGGCCCTGGCCGGGCTGCCGGGTCTCTCCGGTCTGCGGCTGCCGAAGATCACGCATGCGGTCTCCGTGCACCATGTGGCGGCGGTGGCCCCCGGGGTGCCGCTGTATCCGCTGCTCGAATCGGCGCTCGCGATCGAGCACGCCTACTCGATCGCGACGGCCCACGCGGAGGTGCGGGGCATCGGACTGGGCGAGGCCGACCTCCGGGCCGATCTGGGGGTACGGGAGGACGCCGGGCTGGACTGGCCGCGCAGCCGGACCGTGGTCGCCGCGCGGGCCGCCGGTCTGCCGCCGCCCGCGCAGTCGGTCTTCCCGGACGTGCGGGACCTGGACGGGCTGTGGGCGTCCTGCGGCCGGGCGCGGGCGCTGGGGATGCTCGGCCGGGCGGCGATCCACCCCCGGCAGCTGGCGGTGATCGAGCGGGCCTTCCTGCCGACGGCCCGGGAGATCGAGGCGGCCGAGGAGATCGTGGCCGCCTCGGCGGTGGACGCGGGGGCGCTGGCGCTGCCGGACGGGAGGTTCGTGGACGCGGCGGTGGTGGCATCGGCGCGCCGGACACTGGCCCTGGGACAGCGGAACGCCGGACGGGTCGGCAGTACCGATCCGTCCGGCGTCTGAGCGGAACAGGGTGCGCCCGCGGGCGCGGTCAGAGCTTCTTGGCCGCCTCGGGGGCGCCGTCCTTCTCCGCGTCACCGGTCTCGCCGTCACCGGGCCCGGCCTCGGCCTTGACCTCGGTGTCGGTGTCGGTGTCGGTGTCGGTGGCCGTGTCGGTGGCGTCGGGCTCGGCGTCCTTCGCGTCCCCGTCCTTCGCGTCCCCGTCCTTCGCGTCGGCGTCCTTGGCGTCGGCGTCACCTTCGGCGTCGGTGTCCGACGCGCCCGGCTCGACGATCTCCTCGCGTCCGGGACGTACCTTCGCCGAGATCACGATGTACACGACGGCGAGGACGAACACGATGATCGCGGTCCAGACGTTGAGGCGCAGCCCCAGCACGTGGTGGGCCTCGTCGACCCGCATGTACTCGATCCAGGCGCGGCCCGCGCAGTACGCCGCGACGTACAGCGCGAAGACCCGTCCGTGGCCGAGCTTGAAGCGGCGGTCGGCCCAGACCACCAGCAGCGCGACGCCGACGCACCACAGCGACTCGTACAGGAAGGTCGGGTGGTAGGTGCCCGCGACCCGGTTCGGGCCCTCGCTGATCTTCAGCGCCCACGGGAGGTCGGTCGGCTTGCCGTACAGCTCCTGGTTGAACCAGTTGCCCCAGCGGCCGATGGCCTGGGCCAGGGCGATGCCGGGGGCCAGGGCGTCGGCCCAGGCGGGGAGCGGAATCCCCCGCCTGCGGCAGCCGATCCAGGCGCCGACCGCGCCGAGCGCGATCGCGCCCCAGATCCCGAGGCCGCCTTCCCAGATCTTGAAGGCGTCGACCCAGTTCTCACCGTCGCTGAAGTACAGCTGGTAGTCGGTGATGACGTGGTACAGCCGGCCGCCGACGAGGCCGAAGGGCACGGCCCAGACGGCGATGTCGGCGACGGTGCCGGATCTGCCGCCCCGGGCGACCCAGCGCTTGTTGCCGAACCAGACGGCGACAAAGACACCGATGATGATGCAGAACGCGTAGCCGCGAAGCGGGATCGGGCCGAGATCGATCACGCCGGTCGACGGGCTGGGAATGAAGGCAAGGTTCATGACGGGGTCGACGCTACCTTGCCGGGCGGGAGGTACGGCAGGCCACCCGGCAACGTCTGGGTAACGAGGCGGCCGTCGGCCCGCCGCCCCGCACCCCTGCCAGGAGCCCGGAAGGGCCGGATCAGGAAGCCGGGGGGGCCGGGGTGGCCGTGCCCGGCTTCTTGCCCTTGTTGGCCTCGGCGACCCACTTCTTGAGGTTCTCGGCGGAGATCTGTTCGTCGCCCTTCTTCGGGAAGACCGACACCCCGTTGAGCAGCGCGGTGGGCGTGCCCTGGAATCCCCCGTCGCGGAACGCGGTGTCGGACTTGGTGACCCAGCTGTCGTGCTTGCCGCTCTCCACACAGCTGCGGAAGCCGGGCGTGTCGAGGCCCTCGACCTTGCCCGCCAGCTCGATCAGCTTGCTGTTCCGACCGAAGGCGTCATCGGCCTCGGCGGGCTGGTTGCTGTAGAGGACGTCGTGGTACGCGGGGAACCTGCCCGCGTCCTGGGCGCAGGCGGCGGCGTTGGCGGCTCGCAGCGAGCCGGTGCCGCCGAGATTCCCGTCGATGATCGTGGCGAGGTGGTACTCCACCTTGATCTGGCCGCTGTCCGCCAGCTCCGCGATCGTGTCCCGGAAGGCCAGCTCGAACTGGGCGCAGACCGGGCAGCGGAAGTCCTCCCAGATCGTGAGCGTCGACGGTGCGTCGCTCGCCCCGACCGGGATGGTGAGCTCGTCCTTCCCGGTGGCGCCCGAGGGGGCGACCACCGGGCCCGCCCCGCTGTCGCCGTCGTCGTCACCCGCGTTGGCGGCGATCAGTCCGACCACGGCCGCCAGGGCCAGCACTCCGACCACCGCGGCCGAGACGATCAGCGTGCGCCGGCGGCGCTCGCGCGCCTTGTCCCGCTCGCGCTGCTGGGCCAGGCGCTCACGCGCGCTTCTGTTTCCCTCAGGGTTCTTCTCGCTCACACCCGCAGCAACGAACCGGGAAGGCACGCGCGTGCCTCCCCGGTCCGGTTCCACCCGTTCGGGTGATGTCTGGTATCAGCGCTTTCGAACACCTTCGGCCAGTTCGCCCGCCAGGGCGCGGACGGCGGCGAGACCCGCCGCCTCGTCGGGGGCGTCCAGCATGCCCTTGACGAAGGCCGAGCCGACGATCACCCCGTCGGCGAACCCGGCGACCTCGGCGGCCTGCCCGGCGTTGGAGACGCCGAGGCCGACGCAGACGGGCAGGTCCGTGGTGGCGCGGGTGCGGCGCACCAGGTTCTGGGCCTCGTCGCCGACCGACTCGCGGGTGCCGGTGACCCCCATGAGCGAGGCGGCGTACACGAAGCCGGAGCCCGCCGCCGTGATGGTGGCCAGACGCGCGTCCCGGCTGCTGGGCGCGACGACGAACACGGTCGCGAGGCCGTGCCTGTCCGCGTGCTCGCGCCAGGTCGCGGACTCCTGGACCGGCAGGTCGGGCAGGATGCACCCGGCTCCGCCCGCCTCGGCCAGCTCGGCGGTGAAGCGCTCGATGCCGTACCGGTCGATGGGGTTCCAGTAGGTCATGATCAGGATCGGGGCGCCGGTCGCCTCGTACGCCTCGCGGACCGTACGCATCACGTCGGCGATTCTGACCCCGCCGCGCAGGGCGATGTCGTCGGCGGTCTGGATGACCGGACCGTCGAGCACCGGGTCGCTGTGCGGCAGTCCCACCTCGACGATGTCCGCGCCGCCCGCGACGACGGCCTTGACCGCCTCGATGCCTCCGTCGACGGTCGGGAACCCGGCCGGGAGGTACGCGATCAGCGCCGCGCGGTCCTCCGCCTTGGCCCTGGCCAGCGTCGAACTCAGCAGGTCCCGGTTTCCGCTGTGCGTGCTCACTTGGCACCCCCGTCGTACAGGCCGAAGTAGCGGGCCGCCGTGTCCATGTCCTTGTCGCCGCGGCCGGACAGGTTGATCAGGATCAGCCCGTCCCCGCCCAGTTCCCGTCCGACCTCCAGCGCGCCGGCCAGGGCGTGCGCGCTCTCGATGGCCGGGATGATCCCCTCGGTGCGGGAGAGGAGCCGCAGGGCCTGCATGGCGGCGTCGTCGGTGACCGCGCGGTACTCGCCGCGGCCGATGTCCTTGAGGTAGGAGTGCTCCGGGCCGATGCCCGGGTAGTCCAGCCCCGCCGAGATGGAGTACGGCTCGGTGATCTGGCCCTCGTCGTCCTGGAGGACGTAGGAGCGCGAGCCGTGCAGGATGCCGGGCTCGCCCGCGGTCAGGGTGGCCGCGTGCTCACCGGTCTCCACCCCGTGTCCGGCGGGCTCGCAGCCGATCAGCCGGACATCCGCGTCCGGGATGAACGCGTGGAAGAGCCCGATGGCGTTGGAGCCGCCGCCGACGCAGGCGACCGCGGCGTCCGGCAGCCGGCCGGCGCGCTCCAGGATCTGGCGGCGGGCCTCGACGCCGATCACCCGGTGGAAGTCGCGGACCATCGCCGGGAACGGGTGCGGGCCCGCGACCGTGCCGAAGAGGTAGTGGGTGCGGTCCACCTCGGCGACCCAGTCGCGGAACGCCTCGTTGATGGCGTCCTTGAGGGTGCGCGAGCCGGACTTCACGGCGATGACCTCGGCGCCGAGCATCCGCATCCGCGCCACGTTCAGCGCCTGCCGCTCGGTGTCGATCTCGCCCATGTAGATGGTGCATTCGAGGCCGAACAGGGCGCAGGCGGTGGCGGTGGCGACGCCGTGCTGGCCCGCGCCGGTCTCGGCGATGACCCGGGTCTTGCCCATGCGCTTGGTGAGGAGTGCCTGGCCCAGCACGTTGTTGATCTTGTGCGAGCCGGTGTGGTTCAGGTCCTCGCGCTTGAGGAAGACCCGGGCCCCGCCCGCGTGCTCGGCGAAGCGCGGGACCTCGGTCAGCGCGCTCGGGCGGCCCGTGTAGTTGACCATGAGCTCGTTGAGCTCGGCGGCGAAGGCCGGGTCGGCCTTGGCCTTGTCGTACTCGACGGCGACCTCGTCCACGGCGGCGACGAGCGCCTCCGGGATGAACTTGCCGCCGTAGGCGCCGAAATACCCTTCGGCGCTGGGAATCAGACCCTCGGGGTCCGGAATGAAGAAGTCAGACGACATCCGACGTGCTCCTTGGCATGGCAACGGGTGGGTTCACCGTATGCGCCGTGAGCGGAGCGCCACCGCGACCGGGACGGTCGGGGCGGTGCGGTCGTGCGTACGCGTGTGTGGTGCGGGTACGTCGGCCGGGGCTCGCTACAGCGCGGACCCCGTGCGCCATCGCATGCCGTTGACCTGGCCGGGTTCGTCACCGATGACGTACCGCACCCGCCGGCCGTGCACACGCCGGGCGGGGGCGCGGCAGCCGCGTGGGCGGCAGCCGCGCGCCAGCGGGGCGTGCGGAACCCGGGAGCCCGCCCCGGCGGAGCGCAGGCCCGGCCGGGTACGGGACACGGGGCGGTGGGCGGACACGGGCCGGGTCAGCCCCGTCCGTGCCGGAGCGCCGGGTGGGCGCCCGCGGCGACCAGATCGGCGACGGCGGCGCGCGGGTCGCGGCCGGTGACCAGGGACTCGCCGACGAGCACGGCGTCCGCGCCCGCGTTGGCGTAGGCGATGAGGTCGTGCGGGCCGCGGACGCCGGACTCGGCGACCTTGACGATGTGGTCCGGGATCTCGGGGGCGACCCGCTCGAAGGTGGAGCGGTCGACCTTGAGGTCCTTCAGATTGCGCGCGTTGACACCGATGATCTTCGCTCCGGCGTCCACGGCGCGCTCCGCCTCCTCCTCGTCGTGCGCCTCGACGAGCGGCGTCAGGCCGATCGACTCGGCGCGCTCGATCAGCGAGACCAGGGCCTGCTGGTCGAGGGCGGCGACGATCAGCAGGGCGAGGTCGGCGCCGTAGGCGCGGGCCTCCCACAGCTGGTACGAGGTGACGATGAAGTCCTTGCGCAGGACCGGGATGTCGACCTTGGCGCGGACGGCCTCCAGGTCGGCGAGCGAGCCGCCGAAGCGGCGCTCCTCGGTGAGGACCGAGATGACGGACGCGCCGCCCGCCTCGTAGTCGGCGGCGAGTGCGGCCGGGTCGGCGATCGCGGCAAGCGCCCCCTTGGAGGGGGACGAGCGCTTGACCTCGCAGATGACGGTGACGCCCTCGCCGCGCAGTGCGGCGACCCCGTCCTTGGCCTGGGGAGCGCGGGCCGCGCGCTCCTTCAGCTCGTCGAGGCTGACGCGCGCCTGCCGCTCCGCGAGGTCGGCGCGTACGCCGTCGATAATCTCGTCGAGCACACTCACGCGAGCGGCCCCCTTCCGGAACGGTGATGAGGGAACAGGATCAGCCCTACTGATGGTATCCGCAGCGGGCCGCAGGGTTCGCATCCGGCCACGATGCGTCCCACTACCTGGGCATTCATGGCGCCAGGGCGGAGCCGAAGGGCAGGTTCCGGACGACGGAGAAGATCAGCAGCAGGGCGCCGATCCCCCACCAGTGGACCGGCGCCAGAGCGATCCGCAGGGGCTTTGCCCGGCCCGCGCGGACCATCCAGAGCACCCAGACGGCGGCGAAGAGGAAGTAGCCGACGACGGCCACGGCGTTGGCGCCGAACGCGGTCCCGAGGTCTCCGTGGGCGAAGGCGTAGGCGCTGCGCAGCCCGCCGCAGCCGGGGCAGTACAGCCCGGTGAGCCCCAGCAGCGGGCAGACCGGGTAGTGGCCGGGTTCGTTGGGGTCGAACGTGGCGACGTATCCGAAGGCGCCGACGACGCCGGCCAGGATGCCCACGGGCGTGGCGAACCGGCGCAGGCGCGAGGGGGGCCCCGGTGGCCGCGCGGGGCCGGGCGCGTACGCCGCCCCGGGGTCGGGGGGCGGGGCTGCGGGAGAAGGCGAGGCGTCCACCCGCTGATTGTCCACGCTCATGCGGAAAGGCGCAGCCCGGTCCGGGCTGCGCCTCGCGTCGTGTCTCCGGCCGGGGCCGGAGGTCTCCGGTATCAGTGGGAGATCTGCGCCTGCGAAGCGCGGGCCCTGGCCGCCGCCATCTCGGCCGACTCCTTCGGCATGCCGAGGCCCGCGGCCTTCATCGCGAGACCGACGACGCCGCCGACGAAGATGACGGCGATACCGGCCCAGAAGCCGAGCGGGTTGGCCGCGACCATGAAGACGCCTGCGACGCAGAAGCCGATGAACGAGATGATGACACCGGTCCAGGCGGCCGGGGTGTGTCCGTGGCTGCTGCCCGCCATGAGTTGCTCCTCGTTGGTGTTGCGCTGTGGATATCGCCGTGACTGGCGCCACGGGGAAAGCTCACGGTCATTGTCCCGTACGTGCCGGTAGGACGTGAGCTGGGGGGTCATGCCTCGCGCGTCGGGTCCTCGCCGCGGTCCAGGGCCTTCCACAGGTCCTCGGGCCGGTCGGGGTCCGGGGCGGTGCGGGGCGCCTTGCCGGGGCGCGGGGTGCCGTCGCGCTCGTACCGTCCCGACATGGCGGGCCAGCGGCTGCCGTAGCGCAGGGCGAGCAGCCCGGCGAGCAGGATCAGCGCGCCGCCGACGGCCGTGAGGTACGGCCAGGCGGTGTGGCTGAGGGCGCCGACGGTGGCGGAGGCGTCACCGGTGGAACGGGCGGCCTTCTCGTCGAGGGCGGCGCTGTCGAAGGCTCCGGACCAGGCGCTGAGTGCCGCGCCGAGTCCGCTGAGGGCCAGGAGCCCGGAGACGGCCAGGCGTCCGGCACCGCGTACGGCGAAGACGGCGACGAGAGCGGCCAGGGCGACGACGGCCAGGGCGGCCGGAAGCCCGGTGACGTCCTGTCCGTCGGCGGTCAGCGGCAGGGTGCCGCCGCCCACGGAGGCCTTGCCCTCGGCCCACGTCTGTCCGGAGGCCAGGAGGACGACGGCCGCGCCGATCGCGCCGAGGAACAGACCGGCGGCCAGACTGCGGCGGCTTCCCGCGGAGTCGGGTGCGGAGGCGGGCGCGGAGTCGGACACGACGGCTCGGGCGCGGGGCTGGGGTACGGGCACGGCACTCACGCCCTCCACTATCCCCTACCGCTCCGGTGCTCGCGGAGGCGGTTGGCCGTATGGACGGCCCGCAGCACGGCGGCCGCCTTGTTGCGGCACTCGGTGTCCTCGGCGACCGGGTCGGAATCGGCCACGATCCCCGCTCCGGCCTGGACGTACGCGGTGCCGTCGCGCAGCAGCGCGGTGCGGATGGCGATGGCGGTGTCGGAGTCCCCGGCGAAGTCGAGGTAGCCGACGCAGCCCCCGTACAGCCCGCGGCGGGTGGGTTCGAGCTCCTCGATGATCTGCATCGCCCGCGGTTTGGGCGCGCCGGAGAGGGTGCCCGCGGGGAAGCAGGCGGTGAGGACGTCGAAGGCGGTCCGGCCCTCGGTGACCCGGCCGGTGACGGTGGAGACGATGTGCATCACGTGCGAGTACCGCTCGACCGACATGAAGTCGACGACCTCGACGCTGCCGGGTTCGCAGACGCGCCCGAGGTCGTTGCGGCCGAGGTCGACGAGCATCAGGTGCTCGGCGCGTTCCTTCGGGTCGGCCAGGAGTTCCTCGGCGAGCGCCTGGTCCTCCTGCGGGGTGGCGCCGCGGTGCCGGGTCCCGGCGATCGGATGGAGCATGGCCCGCCCGTCCTCGACCTTGACCAGGGCCTCGGGGCTGGAGCCGACGACATCGAAGCCGTCGAAGCGGAAGAGGTACATGTACGGCGACGGGTTGGTGGCGCGCAGCACCCGATAGACGTCCAATGCGCTTGCCGTGCAAGGGGTTTCGAAGCGCTGGGACGGGACGACCTGGAAGGCCTCGCCGGCCCTGATCCGTTCCTTGACGTCCTCGACGGCGTCCTGGAACGCCTCGCCGCCCCACAGCGCGGTGTACGGCGGCAGCTCGGACGGGGGCAGGACGGCGGGGGCGTTCTCGACGGGCCGGCGCAGGTCCTGCTCCATCGCGTCGAGCCGCGCGACGGCGTCCGCGTACGCCTCGTCGACACCGGTGGCGAGGTCGTTGTGGTTGATCGCGTTGGCGATCAGCAGGACGGTGCCGTCCCAGTGGTCCAGCACGGCGAGGTCCGAGGTGAGGAGCATGGTCAGCTCGGGGAGCCCCAGGTCGTCGCCGCCGTGCTCGCCGATCCTCTCCAGGCGGCGCACGATGTCGTACCCGAGGTAGCCGACCATGCCGCCGGTGAAGGGCGGCAGCCCCTCGTCGGCGACCAGGTCGCGCGGGGTGTGCAGGGTCTCGACGGTGGCGCGCAGGGCCTGGAGCGGGTCGCCGTCGGCGGGGACGCCGACGGGCGGCGTGCCCAGCCAGTGGGCCTGCCCGTCACGGGCGGTGAGGGTGGAGTCGCTGCGTACCCCGATGAAGGAGTAGCGGGACCAGGTGCGGCCGTTCTCCGCGGATTCGAGGAGGAAGGTCCCGGTCCGCTCGGCCGCGAGCTTGCGGTAGAGCCCGACCGGGGTGTCGCCGTCCGCGAGGAGCCGGCGGCTGACGGGGATGACGCGCCGGTCGATGGCCAGCTTGCGGAAGGTGTCGAGATCCATGGCCGGTGACCTTACTGGGCGAGGGGGAGGACATCGGCGTCGAAGCAGGTGCGGTCCCCCGTGTGGCAGGCGGCACCCGTCTGGTCGACCTTCACCAGGACGGTGTCGGCGTCGCAGTCCAGCGCGACCGACTTCACCCGCTGGATGTGCCCGGAGGTGTCGCCCTTGACCCAGTACTCCTGCCGGCTGCGCGACCAGTAGGTGCAGCGGCCGGTGGTGAGGGTGCGGTGCAGCGCCTCGTCGTCCATCCAGCCGAGCATCAGCACCTCGCCGGTGTCGTACTGCTGGGCGATGGCCGGGACCAGACCGTCGGCGCCGCGCCTGAGGCGGGCGGCGATGGCGGGATCGAGGCTGCTGGCGGGCGGCGGGGTGCCGGGCGTGCTGGTCATGCGGTCCATTGTGCCGTGGCCGCGGGGGCCGTCCGGGCGGGCGTCCACTGGGCGGACGGCGGGACCCGGCCGTACGCTGGCGGTCATGTCGACCCATGCGAAGCGTGAACGCCTGCTGCTTGCGGACCTGTTGGAGGCGGCGGGCCCGGAGGCCCCGACCCTGTGCGACGGCTGGAAGACCCGTGACCTGGCCGCCCATGTGGTGGTGCGCGAGCGCCGCGCGGACGCGGCGGGCGGGCTGCTGCTGGGCGCGCTGCGGACCCGGATGGAGCGGGTGCAGGCCGAGTTCGCGGCGAAGCCGTACGAGGAGCTGATCCAGCTCATCCGTACGGGACCGCCGCGCTTTTCCCCGTACTCCCTCAAGCAGCTCGACGAGGTGGCCAACACGATCGAGTTCTACGTCCATACGGAGGACGTGCGCCGGGCCCAGCCGGACTGGTCGCGGCGGGAGCTGGACCCGGTCTTCTCCGATGTGCTGTGGTCGCGCACCGAGAAGATGGCCCGGCTGCTGGGCCGCCGGTCCCCGGTGGGTGTGGTGCTGCGCCGCCCGGACGGCCAGACGGCGGTGGCGCACAAGGGCACACCGGTGGTGACGGTCACCGGGGAGCCGGGTGAGCTGCTGCTGTTCGCGTTCGGCCGGCAGGACGTGGCCTCGGTGGAGCTGGACGGCGACAAGGAGGCGGTGGACCGGCTGCGGACGGCCCAGCTGGGGATGTAGGCCCCGGCCTCGCCCGGCCGCGGGGGCAGGGGGCGGGGTCGCGGGGTGTACGGGGGCGGGGTCAGCGCGGGAGTTCGGCGCGGCGGAGCCGGGTGAAGGCCAGACCGATGGCACCGCCCGCCGCGCACAGCGCCCCGCTGGCGACGAAGACCGGGCCGGTGCCCCAGGCGGCGACGGCCGCGCCGGTGACCGGGTAGCTGAGCGGTGCGACGGCGTGGGTGAAGAGCGTCGAGACCGAGGTGACCCGGCCCAGATAGGCGGGTTCCGTCGCGGTCTGCACGAGGGCCGCGCACAGGGCGCCGCCGAGGCCCATGAGGAGTCCGACGAGGGCGGCGATCACGACGGCCGCGGCCACCGAGGGCGCGTACGCGAGGGCACCGACGCCGATCGCTCCGACGAGCACCAGCAGACACATCACGAGCCCGCCGCGCGGCACCCGGCCGCGCACCGCGAGCAGCAGCGCGGCGGCACCCGCGCCGATGCCGAACGCGGCGACGATCCAGCCCATTCCGGTGGCGCCCCAGCCGCGCTGCCGGGCGAGCAGGATCATGCCGAGGTTCAGCGGTCCCACGAAGCCCAGCTCGCTGACGGCGATGACGAGCATGAGCGGGCCGAGCAGCGGGTGGCGGCGGATGTGGCGCAGTCCGTCGGTCAGCTCCTGCCACGCCGTGCCCGGCTCCCCTGCTGCCTCCGGCTGTTCGGGCAGCGGTCGCATCCGTACGAGCAGGAGCAGCGGCAGCGAGAGCGCGAAGAGCACTCCGGCGGCGGCGAAGGCGAGCACGGGCCCGCCGAGGGCCACCGCGAGCCCGCCGAGCGGGGCGCCGGCGACATTGGCGCCCCGGGCGGCGAGGCCGCGCAGTCCCTGGATCCTGGCGAGCTGTCCGGGGGCGCTGATCCGGGGCGGCAGGGCCCCGACGGCGGGGAGGAACAGGGCGTCGACCACGCCGAAGACCAGTGCGACGGCGATCAGCATCCAGACGGCGGGGGAGGTGAACAGCAGGGCCCCGGCCAGGCCCAGGACGACGAGACAGCGAGCGATGTCGCTGCCGATGACGACTCTGCGCGGGCCGAGCCGGTCGGCGAGCACTCCCCCGGCGAGCATCAGCACGGCCCTGGGTATGGAGCCGGCGGCGAGGACGAGCCCGGTCTGGGAGTCGCTGCCGGCACGGGACGCGGCCCACGCGAGCGCCATGTAGTAGACGCTGTCGCCGATCATCGACGCGGTGTACGCACCGAGCCAGCGCAGGACGTTGCCGTCGCGGTGGGCGGGCCGCTGAGCCGGGGTCCCCGGGCCGGGGGCGGTGAGGGTGGCGCTGGTCATGGGTTCGTCCTCTCGGGGCGTGCGCCGCGTCAGGTCCGGAACGGGAATCCGTAGATGTGCAGGGCGACGTTCTCGCGCCCCTCCGTGTCGCCCGAGTCCTCGCGGGCGCGGCCCTCGTCCTCGTACCGCCTGATCAGCGTGTGCATCTCGTGGCTGAGGGAGGCGAGCTCCTCGGCGGTGAGCCGGCCCAGGAACTCTGAGCTGAAGGAGGCGCTGCGCCACTCGGGCGACCAGCTGCGGTAGGAGTCGAGATAGCGGCGGTAGAGCTCGATGTGCTGGTCGAAGGAGAGGCGGCCGATGGCGGAGTGCGTGGCGGCCTTCTCGGGGGCGTCGCGGAAGTCCTCGTCGTGGAAGGTCAGTCCGTGCGACGCGGGGCGCCACCAGCGTTCGCGGCCGTCCGCGCCCTGCTGCTCGGCCTCCTCGATCAGGCCGTGGTCGGCGAGCTTGCGCAGGTGGTAGCTGACCAGCGAGACGGCCTCGTCGACCTGCTCGGCGAGCTGGGAGGCGGTGGCCGAACGCTCGATGTAGAGCGCCCGGTAGAGCTTCATCCGCAGGGGGTGGCCGAACGCCTTGAGGGTGGCGAGGTCGGAGACGCGGCGGGTTTCGTTGCTGGGCATGGCCCCACCCTAGAAAGAAAAGGAAACTTGCGCAATATTTATTGCGCAAGTTTCGTTGCGGGATCGGGAAGGCGGCTTCTCGCGGCGAAGGACCGCGTCCGGTGGCGGTGGCGGTGGCGGTGGCTCAGCCGCCCAGCAGGCGGCGGGCGGCCAGCGCCAGGGACACCTCGACCGCGTCCGACGGCCGGGTCAGACAGCGTCCGGTCAGCTGCTCGAACCGCCGGAGCCGGTTGAGCACGGTGTTGCGGTGGCAGTACAGCCGGGCCCCGGCCCGCTGCGCCGAACCGTCCGAGTCCAGCCACGCGGTGAGCGTCCCGATGAGCACGTCCCGGTCGGCGGGGTCCAGCCGGCCGAGCGGCCCCAGCACCCGGGCGGCGAGCGCCGCGCCGAGGTCCGGCGAGGACACGACGAGCGCGGCCGGCAGATGTTCGCCGAGCAGGACCACGCCACCGGACGCCGGGCAGGCCCGCAGCGCGGTCCGCGCGAGGCGCCTCGCGTCGCCGAGCGAGGCCAGCCCCTCCACGGCCGAGCCGATCCCGGCCCTGGTCCCGGCGGGAGCGGACAGCCCGGAGGCGAGCAGCGAGAGTTCGGCGGACACGGCGGCCTCGTCCTCCCCGCGGGCGTCCGCGCCCTCCGCGCCCTCCGCACCCGCCCGAGCCACACTCGCCCCGCCGAGCGGCAGGATCGCGTACTGGGCCTCCGGGCCCGCGTGCCAGAGCGCCGCCGTGCCCGGGGGCAGGGTCAGGGGCGGCCGGGCGGCCTCGGCGTACGGGGCCCCGCGAGACGCGTGTGCGGCATGGGAGGCGTGTGCGGCATGGGCGGGAGGGGCGGGGTGGGAAGCATGAGAGGCGTGTGCGGGAGGGGCGGGGTGGGCCGGGAGGACCGCGAGGACCGCGTACCGCCCGTGCTCCGGGAGCCCCAGCATCGCCGCCGCGTCCGGCAGGTCCGCGATCCGGGCCGTTCCGTCCAGCAGCGCGGCCGTCATCAGCCGCTGCCGGTTCTCCCGCCGCCAGGACAGCTCGCGTTCGGCCTGCCGGTAGGCGTCCGCCACCACCCCGCAGTGCTCGTCCACGAAGTTCCAGACGTCGGCGGCGACATGGACCAGCAGCCGGACATCGTCGGGGGCGCGCCGGGCGGTCGCCTCCACGAGGTCCTGCCAGACCATCGCCCCGCCCATCCGGAAGGCGTGCAGGACCGCGTCGAGCGGCACCCCCTGACCGGCCCGGATCTCACCGATCCGGCGCGAGGTGCGGTGGGCCGCCTCCCGGGACTCCCGGGGCCGGATCAGTGAGCCGACGTTGTGCCGCAGCGAGTGATGGACCTCCTGCCACACCTCGCCGCGATCGGCCTCGATCGCCGGGCGGTAACCGGGCTCCTGTTCGTACAGGGCGTCGACGAGCCGCTCCGTGAGCTCCGGCAGCGCCGCGACGAGGACCCGGGCGGCCCGGTGCAGCACCTCGACGGCCGCGCGGTCGGCCTGCGAACGGAAGCGCCGCGGCGACGGCATCGCGGCGTACGGACCGTGCTGCGCCCGGATCCCCGGACGTACGACCTGTGGCATGGCGGCCTCCACCGGGAATCGGCCGGCCCCGGATTCGGCCGGCTGGGGCACCCGGCCCGGCATCGGGCGCGAGCACAACCGAATGGTCCTGACGCCCGCAGAATGACATACCGCCCGGTCGGTACCTAGGGGTCTGCGGCGTCCTTCTCATTACGGTCCGGCAACCTCCCGCGCCTTCACGGGAGTTGAGCACCGGCTACCGGTCGAGCAACCGGGCCAGTTCGGTCCTGGAGCGGACACCGAGCGCGGCGAAGACATTGCGCAGATGGTGGTCGACGGTGCGGGGACTCAGGGAGAGCCGCACCGCCACTTCGCGGTTGGTCGCGCCCTCGGCCACACAGCGGGCGATGCGCTGCTGCTGCGGGGTGAGCCCGGCCAGCGGCCCCGTCCCCCTGACCTCCGGCACGTCCACCGCCTCCCCCGCCGCGCGCAGTTCACCGCCGGCCCGGACCGCCCAGGCGCGGGCGGAGCAGCGCTCGAAACCGACCAGCGCGTCGCGCAGCGGGCCGCGGGCCTCCCTGGTGCGGCGCCGACGCCGCAGCCACTGCCCGTACAGGAGCTGGGTACGGGCCTGCTCGAAGCCGCCGCCGGCCCGGTCGTGGTGGGCCAGGGCCTCCCCGTACCGGGCGGCGGCCTCCTGCGGGGGTGCCAGCAGGGCGCGGCAGCGGGCGAGCTGGGCGGGTGCCTGCGGGTCGGCCGTCGCGGCGGTCCATCGCGCGAACTCCTCCACGGCTTCCGCGAGTCCGGACCCCGCCCGTCCGGCTTCCGGCCTCCCGCGGCCGTCGGTGTCCGTGGCGGTGCGGCCGGAGAGTACGGCTGCCTCGATGTAGCAGGGCAGGGCGAGCATCCGGGCGGCGAAGTGGCCCTGATGAGGCCCCGGCCGCACCAGGGGGGCGAGCCGGGCCGCCGCCTCACCGGGACGGCCCGAGGCGAGGTCCGCCCGCGCGACCGCCCAGGTGGCGAGGGTCACGGCCTGGGTGAGCCGGTGCGGTCCCGCCCCGGTCAGAGCGGCGTCGCGGTGCGCGGCGCAGACCTCCGCGGGGCCCTCCACCGACGCGGCGAGGGCCAGCACGGCGTGCAGATGGGCGGCGGAGTTGGGCTGCCCGGTACGCCGGGCGGCGTGCAGCCCCTCCAGCGCGTGGGCGCGGGCGGCGGAGTGCCGGCCGGACCGCAGTTCGGCGTAGGCGAGGTGTTCCAGGGCCTGCGGCAGCAGCGCGTCGGGGCCTTCGGTCCGTACGGCGGCGAGCGCCCGCGCCCCGGCCCGGCAGGCGGCGTCGACCTCGCCGAGCACCAGCGCCGAGACCCCGGCCCGCAACAGGGCCGCCGGGTCCCCGGCCCGGCCGGCCGCCTCCAGGCACCGGCGCAGCAGGGCGTGCCCCTCGGCGGTACGTGAGCCGAGCACGGCGCACATCCCGGCCCGGTACCGGCCCAGCGCCTCGTCGTACGACGGGACGGCGAGGCGGTTCAGCGCGTCCAGACAGGCCGGTGCGTCGCCCATCGCCCAGGCGGCGTCGGCCGCGCCGAGCAGGGCGCCGAGGGCGCGGCGCGGGTCGTGCGGGGCGAGCAGCGCGGCGGCGGCGAGGAGCGCTTCCCGGGCGTCGGCGGCGGGTCCGGCGCGCAGCGCGAGCATGCCGTGCACATAGGGGACGAGGCCCGGCGCGGCGGAACCGGCTCCGGTGTGGCCGGCCGGGCCGCTCCGCGCCAGCAGCGCGCGGGTCCGCCCCGGGTCCCCCGCGAGCCTGGCGTGGTCGGCGGCCTCGGCGAGCCGCGCGGCGCGCAGGGCGGCGTCGGTGGACAGCGCCGCCGCGCGGACCAGTGCGGCCGACCTTTCGGCGTGCGGGCCCGGGGCGGTGGCGGCCGACTGGAGCAGCCCGGCGAGCGCGGCGTCGGGGCCCGGGGCGGCGCAGGCCCGCTGGACCAGGGCGGGCAGGGACGGGCGCTGCGCGGAGGGGCCCGCCAGCAGTGTGGCGAGCAGCGCGTGGGCGGCACGTCGGCGGGCCGGCGGTGCGTGACGCAGAACCGCGCGGCCCAGGAGCGGGGGGGCTGAAGTGGACTCTGCCGCCCGCCCATTGGAGCGCCGCCGCGATTCCGCCGGGCGCGGCGGCCCCGGACAGCGCACGGTCCAGGACGGCGGGGGCCAGGCCCGCCCGGTGGGCCGCCCGCAGGAGCAGTGCGGCATCGGCCCCGGCGCCGTCGGGTTCGTGTTCCTGGGCCGCCGCGGCGAGCAGGAGCAGGGCGCGGGTGTCCGGCGGGAGTCCGCCGAGCGGGGCGGCATGGGCGGCCAGCACGCTCTCGCCGCCGGGCAGCGGGTAGGGCAACGGGGCGCGCCCGGCCAGCTGTTCGGTGGTGAGGCGGCTCACCAGCCCGGTGAGCAGGCGCGGATTACCGGCCGCTTCCCGCAGCAGTGCGCTCCGTACGACCGGGTCGATCATCCCAGCCGCTCCGGTCTCCCCGGTCTCCCCGGTCTCTCGGGCTGCTCGGGCCGCTCGGGCCGCCGCTTCCCCGCCATCCTCTCCGGCCACCGCTTCCCCGCCGTCCTCCCCAACCGCCGCTCCCCCGCCGCCTCCGCCGGCCAGCCGGTCCAGGAGCGCCGAGGCCGCGTCCTCGCCCAGCGGGCCGAGCCGCAGGGCGGGCAGCCCGGCGAAACCGGTCCCGTCGGCGGCGCCGATCAGCAGGGCGACACGGCTGCCCGCGCCGAGCCGGCGGGCGGCGAAGGAGAGGGCCGCCCGGGAGGCGGGGTCCCACGCGTGGGCGTCGTCCACACAGACGAGCAGGGGCCGTTCGGCGCCGAGTTCCCGCAGCAGGGCCAGCAGCGCGTCCGGAGTGAACCCGCCGCGCAGGACCCGGTCGGGCGGCAGGGGCAGCGGACCCGGCGCGGAGCAGAGCAGGGCGTGCAGTCCGCTGTGCGGCAGGTGCCGTTCGGCGGGGGCCGCGGCGGTGTGGAGCAGCGGTCCGGCGCCGCTGTCCCGGTGGCCGGCGGCGGCCTGCCGCAGAAGGGCGGTACGGCCGAGGCCCGGGGGTCCGGTCAGCAGGAGCGCACCTCCGTCGCCCCGGCGTAGGCGCCTCAACAGGCTTTCCAGAAGGGCGAGTTCAGCGCCGCGTCCATACAACCGGGGCGGGCGGTGCACGGTCGGTGGGGTCACGCCCGCACGCTACTGCCGCGTACACGGTCCCGGAAGGTTCGCGTCCGCCGGCGCCGCCGGGGCTGCGCGGTGTGCTGCGGCCCCACAGAGCGGGGGCGCGGGCACTGTGCGCCGGCACAGCCGCGAGGAGGGGCCGGACCGCCTCCCGGCGGCCGGGCCCCTCCCGGAGGTCAGGCCGTGTACGGACAGTTGCCCCGGTATTCGGCGATGGTCAGGCTCGGCTGCGGGATCGGGCAGAGGAACTGCTCATAGCGGGTGTCCTCGTCGATGAAGCGCTTCAGCCACGCGATGCTGTACTTCGCGATCGTGGTGCTGGAGGTGTTCGGGGTGAAGTGCGTGGCGCCCCGCAGCTCCAGATACGCCTTGTCCAGCGAGCCGGGCAGCGACCCGTAGAACGGCTTGGAGTGTGTGGCGACGGGGGCGATCGTGTCGCCGTCCGCGCCCACCACCAGGGTGGGGGTGCGCAGTTCGGGCCAGGTCGTGTCGAGGTTCCAGCCGGTCAGCGGGATCGCCGCCTTGAGCGAGGTGCGGCTCTTCGCGGCCTCCAGCGTGCCGCCGCCGCCCATGGAGTGGCCCATCACCCCGAGCCGCGAGGCGTCGACCCGGCCGCGCACGGAACTGCTCGTGGTCAAGTAGTCGAGGGCTGCGAGGAGTTGGCGGCCACGGCTGTCGGGCTGATCGAGCGTGGTGTTGGTGTCGATGGTGAATACGACGAAACCCTGCGAGGCCAGGCGCGGCCCCAGCCAGGCGATGGATGACTGGTAGGCGGTGAAGCCGGGTGAGATGACGACCGCGCCGAAGGTGCCGTCGGCGGTGGAGGTCGGGTAGTAGAGGGTGCCGCCGCCGAAGCCGCTGACACTCAGCGAGGAGACGGTGGTCTGCGAGGTGGCGTAGGAGCCGCGGCTCGCCTCGATGCTGGAGACGGTCGGCGCCGGTCCGCGCTCGTAGGGGTTGTCGGCGGCCCGGGCCCCGGGGACCAGGGCGGTCATCAGGACCGCGGTCGCCGCGGCGGCCAGCAGGCCCTTGAGGGTACGGGCGCGGCTCCTGGCCGTCCCGGGGCGCGGGGAGGTGTCGCCGGAGGGGAGGTGCTGCTGCACGAGGGGGGTCCTCTCGGTCGTGGCGGAACCACACCGCGCGGGGACCGGGAGCCCGTCGTCCGGGGCTTTCGGGGTGCGCCGCGTGGGTACCGCCGTTGTTCGTCGGCGGTCGTCACTTTCGCGGCGCACCCCTGGGGTACGCATCGGCGAGATCACCGGTCCTGGCGGCCGGCCCTCCCGCGAGGGCGGTCAGCGCACCGGGTGCCCGGCCTCCCGGAGGGCGCCCTTGACCTCGGAGATGCGCAGGTCCCCGAAGTGGAAGACGGACGCGGCGAGCACCGCGTCGGCGCCCGCGTCGATGGCGGGCGCGAAGTCCGCGAGCCGGCCCGCGCCCCCGGAGGCGATGACGGGGACGGTGACATGGGCCCGTACCGCCGCGATCATCTCGGTGTCGTAGCCGTCCTTGGTGCCGTCCGCGTCCATCGAGTTGAGCAGGATCTCGCCCGCGCCCAGCTCGGCGGCCCGGTGGGCCCATTCGACGGCGTCGATGCCGGTGCCCCTGCGGCCTCCGTGGGTGGTGACCTCGAAGGTGCCCGCCGCGGTGCGCCGGGCGTCGACGGAGAGCACGAGCACCTGGCGGCCGAAGCGTTCGGCGATCTCGCGGATCAGGTCGGGGCGGGCGATGGCGGCGGTGTTGACGCCGACCTTGTCCGCGCCGGCGCGCAGCAGCTTGTCGACGTCGTCCGGGGTACGGACGCCGCCGCCGACGGTGAGCGGGATGAAGACCTGCTCGGCGGTGCGCCGCACCACGTCGTAGGTCGTCTCGCGGTCGCCGCTGGAGGCGGTGATGTCGAGGAAGGTCAGCTCGTCGGCGCCCTCGGCGTCGTACAGCTTGGCCATCTCGACGGGGTCACCGGCGTCGCGCAGGTTCTGGAAGTTGACCCCCTTGACGACCCGCCCGTTGTCGACGTCCAGGCAGGGGATGACGCGTACCGCGAGGCTCACCGCGCACCTGCCCGGTACGCCTCGACCTCGACCTCGACGACCAGGCTCGGGTCGACGAGGCCGGACACGATGATCATGGAAGCGGCGGGGCGCACGGCGTCGAACAGCTCCTTGTGGGCGCGGCCGACGTCGTCCACGTCCCGGGCGTGGGTGAGGTACATCCGGGTGCGGACGACGTCCTCGCGGCCCAGGCCCGCCTCCTTCAGCGCCTCGAAGGCGACCTCGAAGGAGGTGAGGGTCTGCTCGTACGGGCTGCCCGCCGAGATCTGGCCGTTGACCACGGAGGTGCAGCCGGAGACCAGGACCAGGCCGCCCGGAAGTGCCACGGCGCGGGAGTAGCCGAACTTCTCCTCCCACGGGGCGCCCGTGGAGATGCGGCGTACGGAATCGGTCATGCCGAGACCGCCTTCAGCGCCTCTTCCAGGGTGAACGCCTCGGCGTACAGCGCCTTGCCGACGATGGCGCCCTCGACGCCGTCCGGCACGAGCGAGGAGATCGCCCGCAGGTCGTCCAGCGAGGAGACGCCGCCGGAGGCGACGACCGGCTTGTCGGTGGCGGCGCAGACGTTCTTCAGGAGCTCCAGGTTGGGGCCCTGGAGGGTGCCATCCTTGGCGATGTCGGTGACGACGTAGCGGGCGCAGCCCTCGGAGTCGAGGCGGGCGAGCGTCTCGTAGAGATCGCCGCCGTCGCGGGTCCAGCCGCGTCCGCGCAGCGTCGTGCCGCGTACGTCCAGGCCGACCGCGATCCTGTCGCCGTACTCGGCGATGACCTTGGCGACCCACTCGGGGGTCTCCAGCGCGGCGGTGCCGAGGTTGACCCGGCGGCAGCCGGTGGCGAGGGCGGCGGCGAGCGAGGCGTCGTCGCGGATGCCGCCGGACAGCTCGACCTTGATGTCCATGGCGCCGGCCACTTCGGCGATCAGCTTCCGGTTGTCGCCGGTGCCGAAGGCGGCGTCCAGGTCGACGAGGTGCAGCCACTCGGCACCGGCGCGCTGCCAGGCGAGGGCGGCCTCCAGCGGGGAGCCGTAGGAGGTCTCGGAGCCGGACTCGCCGTGGACGAGGCGGACGGCCTGGCCGTCGCGGACATCGACGGCGGGGAGCAGTTCAAGCTTCGGCATTACAGCGTCTCGATCCAGTTGGTCAGCAGCTGGGCGCCGGCATCGCCGGACTTCTCGGGGTGGAACTGGGTGGCCCACAGCGCGCCGTTCTCCACGGCCGCCACGAACCGTTCGCCGTGCGTGGCCCAGGTGACCCTGGGAGCACGGATCTTGGCGTTGGTGACTTCGAGGGACCAGTCGTGCGCGGCGTAGGAGTGCACGAAGTAGTAGCGCGCGTCCGCGTCGAGACCGGCGAAGAGCCGGGAGTCCTCGGGGGATTCGACGGTGTTCCAGCCCATGTGCGGGACGACGTCGGCCTTGAGCGGGCCGACGGTGCCGGGCCACTCGTCCAGGCCCTCGGTCTCCACACCGTGCTCGATGCCGCGCTCGAACAGGATCTGCATGCCGACGCAGATGCCCATGACCGGGCGCCCGCCGGAGAGCCTGCGGCCGATGATCCAGTCGCCGCGGGCCCGCTTCAGTCCGTCCATGCAGGCGGAGAAGGCACCGACGCCCGGCACCAGCAGCCCGTCCGCGTTCATCGCCCGGTCGTAGTCGCGGGTGATCTCCACGTCCGCGCCGACATGGGCCAGGGCCCGCTCGGCGGAACGGACGTTGCCGAAGCCGTAGTCGAAGACGACGACCTTCTTGTTGTCGCTCACAGCTCGTTCCTCAGTCCCAGAGTCCCTGGATCCGCATAATGCCTGCCACCAGGCACATCACGGAGGCGATCGAGAGCAGGACGATGACGCCCTTGGGCATGCCCTGCTTCGAGAAGGAGTAGACGCCGCCGGCCAGGAAGAGGCCGACGACTATCAGGATGGTGTTGAGGCCGGTCACAGCGCGCCCTTCGTGGAGGGGAGGATTCCGGCGGCGCGCGGATCATGCTCGCAGGCATAGCGCAGTGCGCGGGCGAGCGCCTTGAACTGGCACTCGACGATGTGGTGGGCGTTGCGCCCGTACGGTACGTGGACGTGCAGGGCGATCTGCGCCTGGGCGACGAAGGACTCCAGGATGTGCCGGGTCATCGTCGTGTCGTACTCGCCGATCATCGGCGCCATCTTCTCCGGCTCGGTGTGCACCAGGTACGGGCGGCCGGAGAGGTCGACGGTGACCTGGGCGAGCGACTCGTCCAGCGGGACGGTGCAGTTGCCGAAGCGGTAGATCCCGACCTTGTCGCCGAGGGCCTGCCGGAAGGCGGCGCCGAGGGCGAGGGCGGTGTCCTCGATGGTGTGGTGACTGTCGATGTGCAGGTCGCCGTCGGTCTTGACCGTCAGGTCGAACAGGCCGTGGCGGCCGAGCTGGTCGAGCATGTGGTCGTAGAAGCCGACCCCGGTGGCGACATCGACCTTGCCGGTACCGTCGAGATCGATCTCGACGAGCACCGATGTTTCCTTCGTGGTGCGTTCCACGCGGCCTACGCGGGGGCTCATGCGTCGTGCTCCTTCTTGAGTTCGCGCACCGCAGCGAGGAACGCGTCGTTCTCTGCCGGGGTGCCCGCGGAGACCCGCAGCCATCCCGGTACGCCGTTGTCCCGGACCAGGACACCCCGGTCGAGGATCTGCTGCCAGGCGGTGTGGCTGTCGGCGAAGCGGCCGAACTGGACGAAGTTGGCGTCCGAGTCGGTCACGTCGAACCCGAGCGCGCGCAGTTCAGCGACGATCCGGTCACGCTCGTCCTTGAGCCGGCCGACGTACCCGAGCAGCGTATCCGTGTGCTCCAGGGCGGCGAGCGCGGTGGCCTGGGTGACGGAGGACAGGTGGTACGGCAGCCGCACCAGCTGGACGGCGTCCACGACCGCCGGGTCGGCCGCGAGGTAGCCCAGGCGCAGTCCGGCGGCACCGAACGCCTTGGACATGGTGCGCGAGAGCACCAGATTGCGGCGGCCCCCGATCAGCGGGAGCAGCGAGGGGTGATGGCTGAACTCGCCGTACGCCTCGTCGACGACGACCATCGAGGGCCCGGCGGCCTGGGCGGCCTCGTACAGCGCGAGGACGGTGCCGGCGTCCACGGCGGTGCCGGTGGGGTTGTTGGGGGAGGTGATGAAGACGACGTCGGGGCGGTGCTCGGCGATGGCCGCGCGGGCCGCCGCGACGTCGATGGTGAAGTCGTCCTTGCGGGGGCCGGAGATCCAGCCGGTGCCGGTGCCGCGCGAGATGAGGGCGTGCATCGAGTACGAGGGCTCGAAGCCGATGGCCGTGCGCCCCGGGCCGCCGAAGGTCTGGAGCAGCTGCTGGAGGACCTCGTTGGAGCCGTTGGCCGCCCAGACGTTGGCGAGGCCGACCTCGTGTCCGGCGGTGCGGGTGAGGTAGCGGGCCAGCTCGGTGCGCAGCTCCACCGCGTCCCGGTCGGGGTAGCGGTTGAGGTCGCGGGCGGCCTCGCGGACGCGTTCGGCGATCCGGTCGACGAGCGCCTCGGGCAGCGGGTAGGGGTTCTCGTTGGTGTTCAGCCGGACGGGTACGTCCAGCTGGGGCGCCCCGTAGGGGGACTGCCCGCGCAGTTCGTCCCGGATCGGGAGCTCGTCCCAGGCGTTGCGGGCGGTGCCGCCGGTGGTGCCGGTGCTGTTGGAACCGTCGGTGTTGCTGGAGCCGCCGGTGCTGTCGGAACCGTCGGTGTTGCTGAAGCCGCCGGTGCTGCTGGTGCTGTTGGAGCTGCTGTGCGTCACTGCTGCGGAACCTTCCAGCCGAACCTTGCCTTGAGCGCGGCGCCGTGGGCGGGGAGGTCCTCCGCCTCGGCGAGGGTCACGACATGGTGGGTGACCTCGGCGAGCGCGTCGCGTGTGTAGTCGACGATGTGGATGCCGCGCAGGAACGACTGCACGGACAGCCCCGAGGAGTGGCAGGCGCAGCCGCCGGTGGGCAGCACGTGGTTGGAGCCCGCGCAGTAGTCGCCGAGGGAGACCGGGGACCAGGGGCCGACGAAGACCGCACCGGCGTTGCGGACCCGGCCGGCCACGGCCGCGGCGTCGGCGGTCTGGATCTCCAGGTGTTCCGCGCCGTAGGCGTCGACGACCTTGAGGCCCGCGTCGACGCTGTCGACCAGGACGATCGCGGACTGACGGCCGGCCAGGGCGGGCTCGATCCGGTCGCTGATGTGCTTGGAGGCGGCGACCTGCGGGACGAGCTCGGCCTCGGTGGCGGCGGCCAGCTCCGCGGAGTCGGTGACAAGAACCGCGGCGGCCATCGGGTCGTGCTCGGCCTGGCTGATCAGGTCGGCCGCGACGTGCACCGGGTCGGCGGTGGAGTCCGCGAGGATCGCGATCTCGGTGGGGCCGGCCTCGGCGTCGATGCCGACGCGGCCCTTGAGCAGGCGCTTGGCGGCGGCGACGTAGATGTTGCCGGGGCCGGTGACCAGGTTGACGGGGGCGCAGCCGCCCTCCTCCGGGGTGCCGTACGCGAACATCGCGACGGCCTGGGCGCCGCCCGCCGCGTACACCTCGCCGACACCGAGCAGGGCGCACGCGGCGAGGATGGTGGGGTGCGGCAGACCGCCGAACTCCTTCTGCGGCGGGGAGGCGACGGCGATGCCCTCGACCCCCGCCTCCTGGGCGGGCACGACGTTCATCACGACGGACGAGGGGTAGACCGAGCGCCCGCCGGGGACGTACAGCCCGACCCGCTCGACGGGCACCCACTTCTCGGTGACGGTGCCGCCGGGGACGACCTGGGTGGTGTGGGTGGTGCGGCGCTGCTCGCGGTGGACGAGGCGGGCGCGGCGGATCGACTCCTCCAGCGCGGCGCGGACGGCCGGATCGAGCCCCTCCAGCGCCTCGGTGATCGCGGCGGCCGGGACCCGGATCGAGTCGATCCGCACTCCGTCGAACTTCTCCCCCCACTCGATCACTGCCGCGGAGCCACGATGGCGTACGTCCTCGCAGATGGGCCGCACCGTCTCCAGGGCGGCTTCCACGTCGAACTCGGCACGGGGCAGCAGGTCGCGCAGGGCGGCACCCTCGGGGAGGGCCTCGCCGCGCAGATCGATTCGAGAGATCACCCCGCAATTCTCGCAGACCGCCACAGGCCCCCGGCCGCCCGTATCACTGGCTGATACCAGCCACGTCCGTCACTGCTGACCATTAGCGTTCACGCCGTCACACAGCGGGAAGAACAGTTGTACGGCATGTGCACAGAGGGGACGGCAGTGACCGAGCCGCATGATGGCGAAATCCCGGACGGCCTCAGCGCAGCGGAGCTGGGTATGTGGCAGTCCTTCCGCAACGGAACCACCTACGATCTGCGCACCCACGACCCGGTGCGCGACGATCCATTCGCACCGCACATCTGGGGACCCGAGCGGAGCGTCGGCGCGCGCACGGTGGCGCGGCTGCTGCTGAGCGGGCCGCCCGCCCGGCCGGGCCGGGTGGCGGCGCTGAAGCTACGGGGAGTCCGGATCACCGGAAAGCTGGACCTGGCAGGCGGCCGGGTCGCTCCGTACGTGGAGCTGACGGGCTGCCGGTTCGAACAGGAAGTGGTGCTGCCCGAGTGCCACTTCACCACCCTGCGGATGGTCGGCTGCGCGCTGCCGAGGCTGGAGGCGGCCCGGCTGCACACGGAGGGCGATCTGCATCTGCCGCGCTGCCGGGTGGAGCGCGGCATCCGGCTCACCGACGCCCAGATCGGCACCGATCTGCTGATCAACCAGATCAGCGTCGGCGCCGACCGGAGCGGCCGCGCCCTGGTCGGGGACGGACTGAGCGTCGCGCAGGATCTCCAGGCCGAGATGGTCGAGGCGCACGGCGAGCTGAGTCTGCGCGGGGCGAAGGTGGGCGGTTCGCTGAGTCTGCGCGGCAGCCGGCTGCGCGCCAAGGACGGGCGGCGGGCGCTGAACGCCCCGCAGCTGACCGTGGAGCGCACGCTCTACATGACCGAGGCGTGGGTGAGCGTCGACACCGGGAACCAGGGCACCACTCCCCCGTACGGCATCGTGTTCGGGCCCACCCCGGCGCGTGGCACCCGGGCCCAGATCTTCGAGTGCCGGGGCGCGGTACGGCTGGACGACGGGCGCTTCGGGGACGCGGTGGACCTGCACAAGGCGCGGTTCGTCCTGGCCCGGCACGAGGAGCTGTCGCTGCGCCGGATCGTCACGCCCGAGCTGCGGTTCAACGCGGAGCGCCCGGAGGAGGGCCGGGTCGTGCTGAACGGCGCCAAGGTGGTCACCCTGATCGATGTGTCGTCCAGCTGGCCGGGCCCCGGGGGCCTGGCGATGGGCGGCTTCGTCTACGAGAACCTCGTCCCGTACGGGCACTTCCCGCTCTCCCGGCGGCTGGAGTGGGTGCTGGCCGCGACCCCGGAGTACGTCCCCGAGCCGTACGAGCGGCTCGCCGCGGTCCTGCGCAGCTGCGGCGAGGACGCGGACGCCCGTGAGGTGCTGCTCGCCAAGCAGCGGCGCCGCCGCGAGACGCTGCCGACCGCCGCCAAGCTGTGGGGCTACCTCCAGGACTGGACGGTGGCCTACGGCTACCGTCCGGGGCGGGCCGCCGTGTGGATGGCGGTGCTGTGGGCGGCCGGCGCGCTGGGCTTCGCGCAGTACCACCCGGCGGCGATCAAGGGGGACGAGCACCCCCAGTGGAACGCCGCGCTGTACGCGCTCGATCTGCTGGTGCCGGTGATCAACCTCGGGCAGGACGGTTACTGGCGCACGGAGGGCGGCTGGCAGTGGGCGGCGGCCGCTCTCGTACTCCTGGGATGGATATTGGCCACGACGGTGGCGGCGGGCGCCTCCCGGCTGCTGCGCCGGGGCTGACGTCCGGGCCGTGCGGGCCGGGGGGAATTCCTTCCGGCACCACGGTCGAACGGAATGCCGGAGTGCGCCCGCAGTGGCGGGCGGGACCGACGGGAAAAGGCGGAATCAAGCCAGTCACAGCCTTTTCCTTTACCCTATCTTGACTGGGGCCGATACAACCCCTCCACTCGGCACAGAAGCTTCACAGCGCACCCCTGGCGCCGCCCTCACCAGCGCTTTTCAATGGTCTGCACCATGCCATTGCTTCGCGCTCTGCTCAGTACCGCGCGCAGGTTCCGGCACAGCCCCCGGCTGTCCGCCGGACTGCCCGCGGACGACGCGGTGCTGCTCGACGCCCCCGACGAGCGGCTCTCCCCCGCGCTGGTGGCGGCTGCCCTGGGGGACTACGGCCCCGCCGCCAAACTCCTCGCCACCACCCGTGACGCCACCGACTGGGAGAACCGCGACCGGTATCTCGGCCGGCTCGTCATGTTCGCCCACAACCGGGACGGCTGGCTCATCGACTGGCTGGCCGGCTCGCCACGCGATCCGGACGCGCTGCTCGTCAAGGCCCAGCTGGCCGTCTTCCGGGCCTGGGAGTCGCCCGCCAGGGCCGAGCGGCTGCGCGAGGTCGGCCCGCTGATCACCGCGGCGGCCGACGCCGACCCGCGCGATCCGGTGCCCTGGCGCCTCGCCCTCGACCACGCCCGCGGCACCCACGCCACACACACCGTGTTCGAGGCCCTGTGGGAGCAGGCCGTACGCCGCGCCCCGCACCACTACGGCTGCCACATAGCGGCGCTCCGCTATCTCTCCGCCGCCTGGTACGGCTCGCACCGCGAGTGCTTCGACTTCGCCGAGCGCGCCGCCGAGGACGCCGTGCCCGACTCGCTGGTGCAGGCGCTGCCGGTACGGGCCGCCTTCGCGCTGTTGCTCGACGAACAGCTCGCCGGGCGGACCAGCTCGGTGCTGGAGGAGCGGATAGACCTGGCGGCCGACCTGGCGATCGGGCTCTCGGGCGCGTACCGCCCGAACGACCCGTGGCCCGCCGAGGTCCGCAACCTCCTCGCGTACGTCCTGGTGGCCCGGGGCCGCTGGGAGGAGGCGCTGGAACAGTTCACGCTGATCGGGCCCCACGCGACGTCGTTCCCGTGGTCGTCGGTGTCCGAGGACGCGCTGGGCCTCTTCCTCGAAGCGAGGGACCGCGCACGGCTCCAGGTCGCCTCCTCGACCCCGCTGCGCAACCGGTCCGGTCACGGCCGGCCGCGCGGCCATTACGCTTGACCGTTGTGACCACCGCCCGTCTGCCCCTCTTTCCGCTCAACGCGGTGCTGTTCCCCGGCCTCGTGCTGCCCCTCAACGTCTTCGAGGAGCGTTATCGCGCCATGATGCGCGAGCTGCTGAAGACCGACGAGGACGAACCGCGCCGCTTCGTCGTCGTCGCGATCCGCGACGGCCGCGAGACCGCTCCGACGGCCACCGGCATGCCGGACACGGCCGCCGCGGCACCGGTCATGGAGCGCGGCCCCGCCGACGGCTTCGGCCCCGACCCCATCCAGACCTTCCACCGGGTCGGCTGCATCGCGGACGCGGCGACGGTCCGCGAGCGCTCCGACGGCAGCTTCGAGGTCCTGGCCACCGGTACCACCCGGGTCAGGCTGCTCTCCGTCGACGCGAGCGGCCCGTATCTCACGGCCGAGGTGGAGGAGCTGACCGAGGAGACGAAGGACGACGAGGCCGGCGCGCTGGCCGAGGGCGTCCTGCGCGCCTTCCGCGCCTATCAGAAGCGGCTGGCCGGAGCGAGGGAACGGTCACTGACGACCGGCGCGGAACTGCCGGACGACCCGTCCGTGGTCTCGTACCTCGTCGCGGCGGCGGCCGTGCTGGACGTCCCCTCCAAGCAGCGGCTGCTCCAGGCACCGGACACCGCGACCCGGCTGCGCGAGGAGCTGACACTCCTGCGCAAGGAGACCGCGGTCATCCGGCATCTGCCGTCGCTGCCCGCCGTGGACCTGACCCGCGCCCCCACCCACCCCAACTGAGCCCTCACCGACGAAGGAACCTGCCCGGTGGCGAAGAAGTCGAAGAAGCAGCAGTCGGGCGGCACCCCCGCCACGGTCGCCCTGACGGCGGCGGGCACCGCGTTCACGGTCCACGCCTACGAGCACGACCCGGCCTCCCCCTCGTACGGGGAGGAGGCGGCCGAGGCGCTCGGTGTCTCCCCCGACCGGGTGTTCAAGACCCTGGTGGCCGATGTCGACGGCACGCTGACCGTCGCGGTCGTCCCGGTCGCCGGCTCGCTGGACCTGAAGGCCCTGGCCTCGGCGGTGGGCGGCAAGCGCGCGGCCATGGCCGACCCCGCGGCGGCCGAGCGCACGACCGGCTACGTCCGGGGCGGCATCTCCCCGCTGGGCCAGCGCAAGCGGCTGCCCACGGTGCTGGACGCCTCGGCCCGGACCCATCCCACGATCTGTGTCTCGGCGGGCCGCCGGGGCCTGGAGGTCGAACTCTCCGCGACGGACCTGGCGGCCCTGACCGACGCGGTGTTCGCCCCGATCGGCCGGGCCGCCTGACCCGCCCCCGGCGCCCGCCGGGGGGAGTACGGGACAGAGCCTCTACGGCGCCGCCGGCCCCGCCCCGTCCTTCGGCGCGGGCGGCCAGTGCGCGGGGCCCCAGTCGGGCTCGGGGTCCCGCGGCCCGAACATCGCCGTCAGCCCCAGATGCACGATCATCGCCGCGATCGGCCACGCCAGCACCGCGCCCACCGCGTGGAGCTCCAGCGGCGCGTCGAAGACCACGCCCTTGCCGACCTCGCGCGCATGGGCGACCACGTCCGAGGTGGGCCCGAACCAGACGCCGATGCGCCACGCCAGCAGCGAGCCGAGCAGCCCGCCGAGCGCCAGCCCCACGACCAGCCAGATGCCTCCGCGGCGCCGGAACAGGACCACCGCGCCGGCCGTGACCGCACCGAACAGGAGTGCCAGCAGCACAAACGTTCCGTCGGCGCCGATGGCCTCCTCGCCCTCGCTGTCCTTGAGGAAGACGGCGGTGTCGTCGGAGATCAGCGGCACCCTCGGCGCCAGCCACAGCCAGAGCAGCCCGAGACCGAGACCGGTCAGGGCCACGAGCACCATGACCACGGCGGCCTGACGGAGCTCCGTGGCCAGATCCGTGGCGTCCGGCGACCCGGTGCCGGGCGCGGGATGGGAGCCCGCCGGCGGGGTCTGCCAGGGGTCGTGGGGCGAAGGCTGGTGAGGCGGCGTCAGAGGTGCTGTCACTCAGCCATCGTGCCAGGCTCCCCTGTGCGCCGCCTCACCGGACCGCTGCCGCGGCTCCCGCGGCCGTACGCGGCCTCACGCCTCACACGGCCGTACGCGGCCGGGGCACCGCTCTAGCGCACCGCGGCGCGGCGGTAGGCCCACGTCGCCACCGCGAGCGACAGCACACCGACGGCCGCGCACACACCGAGGTCGAGGACGATCGCGGTCCAGTCCGGCCGGGCGTCGAAGGACCGGGCCAGCGCCTCGACCCCGTAGGTGGACGGCAGCAGATCGCGCGCCCATGCCACCGGCCCCGGCATCCGGTCGGCCGGCAGCACGCCGAGCAGCAGCGCGGCGGACATGCCCAGCTGCCCGAGCAGCGTGGCCAGCTCCTGGCGCGGCGCGAGCAGGCCGAGGGCGGCCCCCAGTCCCGCCAGCGCCGCCCCGGCGAGCGGGATCACGGCGACGAGCACCCACAGATGTGTCATCGGCAGCTGGAAGAGCACACTGCCGGTGACGGCCGTGACGAGCGTGCCGGGCACGGTGAAGGAGGCGTACGCGCCGGCCGCCCCCAGCACCACCGAGGCGGGCGGCACCGGCAGCGTGGCGTAGTGGTCGAGCCCCCCGCCGGCCCGCAGCTGGCCGAAGTACTGGGCGAGCAGGTTCAGCGCGACGAACGCCACGACCAGCACGCTGGAACCGGCGACGACGGCGCGGGCCTCGGAGCCGCCGTCGACCACCCCGCGCATCAGGATCATGATCCCGACGGACTGGAAGGTCGCCACGAACAGCAGCGGAATCCGGGCGACCCGGGCCCGGGAGAGCTGGGCGCGGTACACCGCGGCCAGCGAGGGCAGCAGCCGGGCGCGCGGCGCGAGCGGGGCCGGCAGGGTGCGGGAGGCACCGGAGGGCTCCTGCGCCGCCCGGTCCGGGACACGCGAGGACACCGCCTCGGCGGGAACGATGCTCGTCACGTGAGGCCGCTCCCCCTCGACACGGCTGCCCGCACGTGTCCCCGCTCCCGTACGTGGAATCTCACGCCTTCACCAGCCCCTTGGTCGCATTGGCCGCATCCCCGCCGAGGGCCAGATAGACATCCTCCAGGCTGGGCGTGGCCAGGGTGAAATCGTCGAGCGCGGCGAAGGCCGCGCCACCGGTCACCGCGGCGACCGCGGCCCGTGCCTCGTCCGGGCCCAGCCGCAGGACCCAGCGCCGCCCGGACTCCTGGGCGAAGGCGCGCAGCGCGGCCACCTCCGGGACGTCCAGCGGCGCCCGCTCCCGCCACACCAGCTCGACCCGGACCTCTCCGGCGACCCGCTCCTTCAGCCCGCCGGGGGTGTCGCAGGCGATGACCCGGCCGCGCTCGACGACGGCGACCCGGTCGAGGACGGTCTCGGCCTCGATCACGTTGTGGGTGACCAGCAGGACGGTGACGCCCCGCTCGGCCCTGCGCCGGTCGACGGCGGCCCACACGGCGCGCCTGGCGACGGGGTCCATGCCGGTCGTCGGCTCGTCCAGCACCAGGACGGGGCGCTCCCCGACCAGGGTGGCGGCGAAGCAGGCGAGCCTGCGCTGTCCGCCGGAGAGCTTCTTCAGGGGTCGCCCGGCGAGTTCGGTGAGCCCCAGCTCCTCCAGCACGGCGTCGCGCTCGGCGCGGGCCTCCCCCGCGGCGAGGCCGCGCAGCCGGCCGGTGGTCTCGGCGGCGAGGGACACGGTCAGCTCGTCGAGGGCGGTGGATTCCTGCCCCAGGTAGCCGATGAGGCGGGAGGCCCGTTCGGGGTGGCGCACCAGGTCGTGCCCCAGCACTTCGACGCTGCCGGAGTCGGGGCGCATCAGCCCGGTGAGCTGCCGGACCAGGGTGGTCTTGCCCGCCCCGTTGGGGCCGAGCAGCCCGAAGATCTCTCCGCGCCGCACATCGAGGCTGATTCCGTCGGTGGCGCGCACCTCGGGGGTGGCGGGACGTCCGCGTCGGCCCCGGACGGCGGGATGGGTCTTGACCAGATCACGCACCGCGCACACGGTTCCGGTAGCCCTCTGTGCCTGTGCTGTGCCCTTGCTCACGAGGTATGAGGGTACGGGGTCGGATGCCCCGGACCGCGTCCGGGGCACGTCCGGCCCCGGGGCCGGGGTGCCGGCCGGCCCCGGGGGCCGGAGCGGCCTCCGGGGCCGGCCGCTCCACCGGCTACTCCACCGCGGGTACGTGCTCCGCCGCGGCACGGACGTCGATCTCGCGCCAGAATCCGGCCCGGATCGCATAGCGGTCGTGCTCGTCGATCTGGTCGTCCTTGTGCGCGAGGAGTCCGAAGCGTGCCGCGTACCGCAGCAGCTCGCCATCGATCCGGTGCGGGATGCGCGGGTACATCGTGGACAGCTTCTGCAGGTGCACGGTCTCCGGCAGCCGTTCCATCCAGCGCCGGGCGAAGACCTGGCCGACCTCGAACGGATCGCCGCCGACCGTGGTGATGTCCTCCTCCCGGTCCGCCCAGCGCTGTTCGGCGCTGGTGAGCTGGGCCAGGGTCGGCAGGGAGGCGGTTTCCGGCGGCTCGCCGAGCGGGCCGCCGCGCTCCACCCACCCCTTGTCGGAGGACCAGCGCAGGGTCGCGTTGGCGGGCGGGGCCGCGGCGGGCCGCTCGGCGTGTGCGCCGGGCGCCCGGAGGGCGGCCAGGTCCTTCGGGGTGGGGACGCCCTTGTGGGCGGGGGCGGGCGGCGCGGCGGCGTTGTTCTCGCCGGCCGGTTCCGCGGTGCCGTTGCGGGCGGCGGCGGCCTGGGCCTCGGAGGCCCGCTCGGCGGACGCGGCCAGGGCCGCCTCCGGCAGCGGGGCGGAGAGGATCGCGGCGATCTCGGGGCGCGGGGCGGGCGGCGGGGCGCAGACGCCGCCGGTCTCCTTGGCCCGTACGGCCTTGGTGATCCAGGCCCGGTCGAGCACGCGCCGTTCGTCCGCCTCGGCCACCAGGTCCTCGGACTGGTTGTAGTCGCCGTCGGCGGCCTGGACGGCCCACAGATGGACGGCGACCCCGTGTTCCTTGGCGGACATCAGTCCGGGCAGCAGATCGCCGTCGCCGGTCACCAGCACCACATCGGAGCAGGCCCGGTTCCTGGCCAGTTCGGTGAGCTCGGCGTGCATGGCGGCGTCGACGCCCTTCTGCGCCCAGCGCCCGTCACTGCGGGTGAGAGCACCCAGGCGTACGGTCACGCGTGACATCACCCGGAGTCTGCGGTGCTCGGGCTGCGGTACGCGGTCGGGAGCGCCGTCGAACCAGTAGATCCGGAGCAGCGGCTGTTCCGTATCGATCTCGGCGCGTTCGCGCAGTCCCTGAATCAGGGCCGCGTGGTCGACGGTGATGCGGGAACGGGCGGGCTCCCCGGCCAGCAGACTCGCGGCTGCGCCCAGCAAGTAGCCGGCGTCCACCAGGACGACGCAACGGTCCACGCGTTCCACCCTCTTCCAGGAATTCGGGAACGGGTTTACTCAGGGTTTCCTTCGAGTCTGCCCGACCGTGAAGGGGTTAACGTCCGGAACTCGATCATCGGCGTGGCGGATCCGGAAAACGGCCGACTGCGGATACTGCTACGCACGGTAATGATCCAACATGCGGCCTTTGCGGTGCTATGTGAGTCTGACAGCGGTCCTGGCCCACAGGATTCCCCACAGGAGGCATTCACCATGGCCAAGCACAAGAACCGCAAGCAGAGCAGCCGGCAGGATCGCGCGTCCGCCTCGGAGCGCGGCGAGGAGCAGGCGAAGTCCACGGCCTTCGAGTCGCAGAACCAGCCCCAGTCCCAGGCCCAGGGCAGCCCCTCCGATGTCGCGCGCAAGCATCAGCGGCGCTTCGGCCACAACTGACCGGTCATCTCCGGTCCGGTTCCGGGCCTGTAGACCGGGAGGGGCGCCCCGCGACAGCGGGGCGCCCCTCCCGTCGGTGGGTGGCGTCGGTCAGCCGGCCAGGCAGGACGGGCCGAGCAGCACCTTCAGATCGCCGAAGAGCGCCGGGTCGGGCTTCACCCGGTGCCGGTCGAGCCGGAGCACCGTGGTCTTGCGGGGGCCCTGGAGCCTGATCCGTACCTCGGTGTCGCCCCGGTGGCTGCTCAGGACCTCGCCGAGCCTGCTGACCATGGGCGGGGTGATCTTCACCGTGGGGATGGTGAGGACGACCGGGGCGTTGGTCCCGGCGTTGGAGATGTCCGGGACCTGCATCTCCATGGCGACCAGGCGCGGCACGTCCTCGCGCTTGTCCAGGCGGCCCTTGACGAAGACGACGGTGTCCTCGACGAGCTGGGTGGAGACCAGCTGGTAGGTGGCCGGGAAGAACATGCACTCGATGGAGCCCGCGAGGTCCTCCACGGTGGCGATGGCCCAGGCGTTGCCCTGCTTGGTCATCTTGCGCTGGAGGCCGGAGATGATGCCGCCGACGGTCACGATGGCACCGTCGCCGTGCTCGCCGCCGGTCAGCTGGGAGATCGACGCGTCGGCCTTGTCGGACAGGACGTGCTCCAGGCCGAAGAGCGGGTGGTCGGAGACGTACAGTCCGAGCATTTCCCGTTCCTGCGCGAGCAGGTAGGACTTCTCCCACTCGATGTCGGAGAACTCCACGTCCAGCCCGAAGCCGGGCTCGTCGCTCTCCTCCTCGCCCATGCCGCCGAAGAGGTCGAACTGTCCCTCGGCCTCCTTGCGCTTGACCTGGACCACGTTGTCGATCATCGGCTCGTGGTGGGCGACGAGGCCCTTGCGGGTGTGGCCCATCTCGTCGAAGGCACCGGCCTTGATGAGGGACTCGACCGTGCGCTTGTTGCAGACGACCGCTTCGACCTTGTCGAGGAAGTCGGGGAAGGTGCTGTACTTCCCCTTCGCCTTGCGGCTGCGGATGATCGAGTCGACGACGTTCTGACCGACGTTGCGCACGGCGGTCAGGCCGAAGAGGATCACGTCGTCACCCTGGGCGGCGAAGTTGGACAGCGACTCGTTGACGTTGGGCGGCAGCACCTTGATGCCCATGCGGCGGCACTCGTTGAGGTAGACCGCGGACTTGTCCTTGTCGTCCTTGACCGAGGTCAGCAGCGCCGCCATGTATTCGGCGGGGTAGTTCGCCTTGAGGTACGCGGTCCAGTAGGTGACCAGGCCGTACGCGGAGGAGTGCGCCTTGTTGAACGCGTATCCGGCGAACGGCACCAGGACGTCCCACAGCGCCTTGATCGCCGCGTCGGAGAAGCCCTTCTCCTTGGCGCCCGCCTCGAAGAGGACGAAGTTCTTCGCCAGCTCGTCGGGCTTCTTCTTGCCCATCACACGGCGCAGGATGTCGGCCTCGCCGAGCGAGTATCCGGCGACGATCTGGGCGGCCTTCTGCACCTGCTCCTGGTAGACGATCAGACCGTAGGTGAGGCCGAGGACCTCCTTGAGAGGCTCCTCCAGCTCCGGGTGGATCGGGGTGATCTCCTGGCGGGCGTTCTTGCGCTCCGCGTAGTTCGTGTGGGAGTTCATTCCCATCGGGCCCGGCCGGTAGAGGGCCGAGACGGCGGAGATGTCCTCGAAGTTGTCGGGCTGCATCTGGCGCAGCAGGGAGCGCATCGGACCGCCGTCGAACTGGAAGACGCCGAGCGTGTCGCCGCGGCAGAGCAGTTCGTACGTCTTGGGGTCGTCCAGCGGCAGGGAGAGCATCTCCAGGTCGATGCCCTTGTTGGACTTCACCATCTTGATGGCGTCGTCCATGATCGTCAGGTTGCGCAGGCCCAGGAAGTCCATCTTCAGCAGGCCGAGCGACTCGCACTGCGGGTAGTCCCACTGCGTGATGGTGACGCCGTCGGTGTGCCGCACCCAGACGGGGGCGTGGTCGACGATGGGCTCGCTGGACATGATGACGCCGGCGGCGTGCACGCCCATCTGCCGCACCAGGCCCTCGACGCCCTTCGCGGTGTCGATGACCTTCCGTACGTCCGGCTCGTTCTCGTACATCCCCCGGATCTCGCCCGCCTCGCTGTAGCGCGGGTGCTTGGGGTCGGTGATGCCGTTGAGGTCGATGCCCTTGCCCAGGACGTCGGCGGGCATCGCCTTGGTGAGCCGGTCGCCCATGGCGTACGGGTAGCCCAGCACCCGGGCGGAGTCCTTGATGGCGTTCTTGGCCTTGATCTTGCCGTACGTACCGATCATGGCGACCTTGTCGGCGCCGTACTTCTCGGTCACGTACCTGATCACTTCGACGCGCCGACGCTCGTCGAAGTCGATGTCGACGTCGGGCATGGAGACACGCTCGGGGTTCAGGAACCGCTCGAAGATCAGCCCGTGCTCGATCGGGTCGAGGTCGGTGATGCCCATCGCGTACGCCACGATCGAACCGGCGGCGCTGCCTCGTCCGGGACCGACCGCGATGCCGTTGTTCTTGGCCCACATGATGAAGTCGGCGACGACCAGGAAGTACCCCGGGAACCCCATCTGGATGATGATGTCCATCTCGTACTCGACCTGCTTCTGCCGGTCGTCGGGGACCCCGCCCGGGAAGCGGCGCTGCATGCCGACCCGGACCTCTTCCTGGAACCAGGTGATCTCGGTGAAGCCGTCCGGGATGTCGAACTTCGGCATGAGGTTCTTCGCCTCGAACATGCCGCTGGTGTCGATCTGCTGCGCGACCAGCAGGGTGTTGGCGCAGCCCTCCTGCCAGGCGTCGGAGGAGTCGACGCCGTACATCTCCTCCGTCGTCTTGAGGTAGTAGCCGGTGCCGTCGAAGCGGAAGCGGTCCGGGTCGGAGAGGTTCTTGCCGGTCTGGATGCACAGCAGGGCGTCGTGCGCCGTGGCCTCGCTCGCGTAGGTGTAGTGCGAGTCGTTCGTCACCAGCGGCGGGATGTCCAGCTTCTTACCGATTTCGAGGAGCCCGTCGCGGACGCGGCGCTCGATCTCGATGCCGTGGTCCATCAGCTCCAGGAAGTACTTGCCCTCGCCGAAGATGTCCTTGTAGTCGGAGGCCGCCTGGACCGCCTCGTCGAACTGTCCGAGCCGCAGCCGGGTCTGCACCTCTCCCGAGGGGCACCCGGTGGACGCGATCAGGCCCTCGGACCACTTGGCGATGGTCTCCTTGTCCATGCGCGGCCACTTCTGCAGCCAGCCCTCGGCGTACGCGTCCGAGGAGAGCCGGAAGAGGTTGTGGAGCCCGGTCTTGTTCGACGCCCAGATCGTCTTGTGGGTGTAACCACCGGATCCGGACACGTCGTCGCGCTTCTGGTGCGGCTGTCCCCACTGCACCTTGCGCTTGTGCTTGCGCGACTCCGGGGCGACGTACGCCTCGATGCCGATGATCGGCGTCACACCCGCCTTGGTGGCGGAGTGGAAGAAGTCGTACGCCCCGTGCAGGTTGCCGTGGTCCGTCATCGCGATGTGCGACATGCCCATCTCGTTGCACGCCTCGAACATGTCCTTGAGCCGCGCGGCACCGTCCAGGAGCGAGTACTGCGTGTGGACGTGAAGGTGCGTGAAGGGCGGCTTGGTCACGGCGTCGGGCCTCCGGGAGAACTGGGGATGACGGACAGGGGGGACAGCGGGGAAGTCTACGTCTTGGAGGTGACGGACGAAGGGCACTCCCGGGTACGGTCACGCGTTGTAGAGGCTGAGGAACGTGTCCTATTTGTCATGTCCCCAGTCACGTCATGGGTCACGTCCCACGTCATGCACGTCCGGTACCAGGAGGCACCAAGAAATGTCGGAAACGCAGACCGGCGCGGCGCAGCGCGGGGAGCAGATCCTCGCCGTTTTCGACACCGCTTTCGGTGAGCTGCTGGCCGCCGATCCCGCGGCCTTCCGGGTCAAGTTCCGCAAGATGGCGGGCTCGGCCTTCGCCTTCTACCGCGGCACGGCGTGCCTGTTCTACGGCGATGTGGAGCGGGAGCGGCACGGCGGGGAGTATCTGGACGAGCGCACCGGACGGGTGTGGATCCACGGCGATCTGCACGCGGAGAACTTCGGCACGTACATGGACGCCAACGGCCGGCTGATCTTCAATGTGAACGACTTCGACGAGGCCTATGTGGGCCCGTTCACCTGGGACCTCAAGCGCTTCGCCGCCTCCGTCGCCCTGATCGGCTACGCGAAGGCGCTGGGCGACGGCCAGATCGGCGAGCTGGTGCGGATCTACGCCGCCGCCTACCGGGAGCGGATCCACGCCCTGGCGACCGGCGCGAAGAACGACGAGCTGCCGCCGTTCACGCTGGACACCGCCCAGGGTCCGCTGCTGGACGCGCTGCGTGACGCCCGCTCCCTGACCCGGTTCTCGCTGCTGGACTCGATGACGGAGATACGGGAGTTCGAGCGCCGGTTCGCCGCCGGCGGCGGGGCGATCGACCTGGACGCGGCGACCCGCTACAAGGTGCTGTCCGCGTTCGACGGCTATCTGGAGACACTGCCGGAGTCGAGCCTGACCCGCCCCGACTCGTACCGGGTGAAGGACGTGGTGGGCCGGCGGGGCATCGGCATAGGCTCGGCCGGGCTGCCGTCGTACAACATCCTCCTGGAGGGCAACAGCGACGCCCTGGAGAACGATGTGGTGATCTATCTCAAGCAGGCGCAGACCCCGGCGGTCTCCCGGCACATCACCGACGCCGCCGTGCGGGACTACTTCCAGCACGAGGGACACCGCACCGTGATCTCGCAGCGCGCGCTGCAGGCCCACGCCGACCCGTGGCTCGGCTGGACCGAGCTGGACGGCGCGGGCCAGCTGGTCGCGGAGGTGTCGCCGTACGCCGTCGACCTGGACTGGTCCGACATCGACGAGCCGGAGGAGATCGCGGCCGTCGTCGCCGATCTCGGCCGGGCGACGGCGACGATGCACTCGGCGGCGGACGACGAGAGCGGGCACTCGCTGGTGCCGTTCTCCACGGAGCGGGCGATCGACGCGGCCATCGCGGCCGACGAGGAGGGCTTCGCGGAGCTGCTGGTCGACTTCGCCCACAGCTACGGGGCCCGCGCCCGCGCCGACCACCAGATCTTCGTGGACCTCTTCCGCAACGGCCGCATTCCCGGTCTGTAGGGCGGTCCCGGGCCTCCGGATCCGCGGGTCCGGGCCTTTTAGGGGTCGTTTACAGGTACACATGACACACTCTCCGGCGATGGACATCTCAGGGACGCAGCTCAGGGTGGTGCGCGCGGCGCTTTTCACAGCGCTGGTCGTCACCCTGTCCACTGCTTCCCATGTGCTGCTCTCCCAGGTCCCGCTCCCGCTGACCGTGGTCGCCATGCTGGCCTGCGTCGTCTTCGCGACGGCGTACGCGCTGGCGGGCCGGGAGCGCGGCTTCGGGGCGATCGCGGGCCTGCTCGTCCCGCTGGAGCTGGCCGCCGACACGGTCTTCACCACGGGGCAGCATCTCTGTTACGGGGCGGCCGGCGGCCCGATCGCGGGGCCGCTGCGGTCCGTGGGCGTCGATGTGCTGTGCGGCGGCAGCGGCGGCGCGCATCTCGCGGGTGTCGGCACGGTGGGCACCCCGCTGGCCGGGGTGACCGGGGCCGGTGACCGGGCCGCCGCCCTGCTGGCGCAGCCGGGCCCCGCGGTGCCGTGGCTGCTGCTCGCCGCCCATGTGACCGTCGGGCTGCTCGCCGCGGCCTGGCTCAGGCGCGGGGAGTCCGCGCTCGCGGGGCTGCTGCGCGCGGTGGCCGCCGTGGCGTTCCGCCCGCTGCTGACCGCGGTCGCCGTGGTGGGCCACGCCCGCCGCCGGCCGGCCCGCGCCCCGCGCCCGGCCGGCCGCCCGCACCCGCTCTTCCCGGCCCGTCTGCTGGGGCATTCCGTGGGACGAAGGGGTCCTCCGCCGACGGCCCGTGCCGCGCTCTGAGCACGCGGCACGCCGGGCCCCGGGAACGGCGGCCGGGCCGTACAGCACCCCCACACAGCTTTCACACCCACGGAGAACGATCATGAGCAAGCGCAACACCCAGGCCAACAAGGCAGCGGCCCGCGAGCGGCTGCGCGCCGAACGCGAGCGCCAGGCGAAGAAGGACAAGGCCCGCAAGCAGGTCGTCGTCGGTGTCTCGGTCGTCGCCGCGCTGGCGGTCATCGGCGGCATCAGCTACGGCGTGATGCAGCTGAACAAGCCGGACGCCTGGACGGCCGCCGCGGACGCGAAGAACGTGACCGCCCCGAAGAACACCTCGGGCGACGACGGCACGACCGTGGTCATCGGCAAGTCGACCGCCAAGAAGACCCTTGAGCTGTACGAGGACTCGCGCTGCCCGATCTGCGCCACGTTCGAGCAGGCGATCGGCGAGACCGTCGAGAAGGACGTCGAGGCGGGCAAGTACAAGATCAAGTACGTCGGCGCGACCTTCATCGACAACTCCGACAGCGGAGAGGGCTCCAAGAACGCCCTCAGCGCGCTGGGCGCGGCTCTCGATGTGAGCCCCGAGGCGTTCCTGGACTACAAGGCCGCGCTCTACTCCGCGAAGTACCACCCGGAGGAGAGCGACGACAAGTTCGCCAAGGACAGCTTCCTGATCGAGGTGGCGGACTCCGTGGACGCGCTGAAGGGCAACAAGGAGTTCCAGAAGAACGTGGAGGACGGCACGTACGACGCCTGGGCGATGAAGATGTCCAAGGCGTTCGACAAGAGCGGGGTGACGGGCACCCCGTCGCTGCGGATGGACGGCAAGCCGGTCACGGCCGAGGGCAGCGAGAACGCCCCGATGTCGGTGGCCGACTTCAACGCCGCGGTCGACAAGGCGCTGAAGGCGTAACGTCCGCCCGTCCGCTCACGGCCGTACGGCGCAGCGGGGTCCCGCACCGGAAGGTGTGGGACCCCGCTGCGGGTTTCCCGGCCCGGTCACAGCGTGGCGAGGAACCCCAGGGCGACCTTCCAGGTCTGCTCGGCGGCCCGCTCGTCGTAGTCGTGCAGCTCCGGGTCGGTGAACAGGTGTCCGGCGCCCGGGTAGCGGTAGACCTCCACGTCGGCGCCGGTCCGCCGCATCTGGAGGTACCAGCTGTTGAGCCAGTCGGGCGACTCGAACGGGTCGGGGTCGGCGACATGCAGCTGTACGGGCAGTTCGTCCACCGAGGCGTTCTCCGCGATGTCCGACGTGCCGTGCAGGAGCAGCAGCCCGCGCGCCTTCTCGTCGCCGAGGGCGAGGGTCTGCGCGGTGGCGGCGCCGAAGGAGAAGCCCGCGTAGACCAGGCCCCGGTCGGAGTAGGGCGCCGCGGCCAGCACGGCACGCCTGAGCAGTTCGTCCTTGCCCACCTGCTCCTTGAAGGCCATGCCCTCCTCCACCGTGTCGAAGGTGTGCCCCTCGAACAGATCGGGCACCCGCACCTCATGGCCGGCGGCCCGGAGCCGGTCGGCCGCGGCGTGCACGGCGGGCCGCAGCCCGTAGGTCGAGTGGAAAAGCATGATGTTCATGACGCCCATGGTGCCAGCGAGCCCGGTCCGCGCCGAACGACAGGGCCCGGGACCTGCCGGACGGTGCCGGGCCCCGCCGCCCCGGCGCCCCTGCCGCCCGGCGCCTCGGCTCGTCAGCTCCTGCTCCTGCTCCTGCTCCTGCTCCTCAGCGCAGGCTGCGTACGTCCAGGTAGCGCAGCACCCGGTCGACCACCTCGGGGTCGGCGCCCGGCTCGCTGCGCGCGGAGAGCACCGCGTGGCGGGCGGCCGACATCATCTCCCGCTGGACACGGTTGACCGCCCGGAACCGTTCCGCCCGCTGCGCGTACGCCTCGCGCCGCTCGTCGTCGACCATGTCGGGGCTGATCCGGGCCCCGATGTCGTACGCCGCGCGCTGGAGCCGCTCCATGACGTCCTCCGGGAGGTCCTCGACCTCCTGGATCTCCTTGAGCCGGTGCTTGGCCGCCTTGGCGGCCCGGATCGCGAGCTCCCGCTCCAGGGCCTGTTCGGCGTCGGTGTCGGCACGCACCCCGAGCTTGCGCACCAGCCAGGGCAGGGTGAGCCCCTGGAAGACGAGGGTCGCCATGATGACGGCGAACGCGATGAAGATGATCTCGTCGCGGCCGGGGAACGGCTTCCCGTCGTCCGTCTCCAGCGGGATCGCCAGCGCCAGCGCGACGGAGGCCACCCCGCGCATCCCGGCCCACCACATGACGACGGTCTCCCGCCAGCTGGTGGGGATCTCCTCGCTCACATCGCGCCGGGTGTGCAGCCGTTTGGCCAGCCAGGTCGCGGGGAGCAGCCACAGCAGCCGTACGCCGACGACCACCACGACGATCGCCAGGCCCCAGCCCACCATCCGCAGTTCGCGCCCGTCGGCCGTGCCGAAGACACTGTGGAGTTCGAGGCCGATCAGCCCGAAGGCGACCCCGGTGACGAGCGTGTCGACGATCTCCCAGAAGGTGCGTCCGGTGAGACGTCCGAGGACATCGTCGGCGTCCGCGGTGTGCTCGGCGAGGAAGAGCGCGGTGGTGAGGACGGCCAGCACACCCGATCCCATGAGTTCCTCGGCGAGGACGTAACTCACGAACGGTACGAGCAGGGAGAGGCCGACCTGAAGGGTGGCGTCACCCAGGACGTTCATCAGTTTGATGGTGAGCCAGCCCAGCGCCAGTCCGACCGCCACCGCGACGACGGCGGACAGGATCAGCAGGCCGAACGCCTCGGGCAGCGAGAAGGTCCCGCTCACGGCGGCGGCGATCGCCACGTGGTAGAGCACGATCGCGGTCACGTCGTTGAACAGCCCCTCGCCCTCCAGGATCGAGACGAGCCGGCGCGGCAGTCCGACCGAGCCCGCGACGGCGGTCGCGGCGACCGGGTCGGGCGGGGCGACGAGCGCGCCGAGGGCGACCGCGGCGGCGATGGGCAGCCCGGGGACGATCGCGTTGGCGACCGCGGCGACGGCGGCCGTGGTGACGAAGACCAGCGCCACGGCCAGCAGGAAGATCGGCCGTCTGTTGGCCGTGAACTGCCGCCAGGAGGTGCGCTGCACAGAGGCGTAGAGCAGCGGCGGCAGCAGCGCGGGGAGGATGATCTCCGGCGGGACGTCGACATTCGGTACGAAGCTGGTGAACGCCATCGCGACCCCGGCGAGCGTCATCAGCACCGGCGCCGGGAGGCCCAGGCGCTCCCCGAGGGGCACCGTGACCACGGCTCCCAGCAGGAGCAGGAGCAGCAGTGCCATTTGGTCCACGATGTGCCTTCCGGGCGTGCGGGGTCAGGCCGTGCGTTCGGCCGATAGGGGCTTCCACCCTGCCACGCAATCCCTGCAATTCGGACAACACCCCCCTCCGACCGCCCCCTTGGCACCTCGGTCCTCCGAGGTGCCGGCCGCCGTCGCCCCGCTTCCGCCGACCCGGGGGCGCCGTCAGAGCGGGCGGCGCATGGCCCGGTGGGCGATGCCCGCGTCCGGGAATTCGGGGCCGTACGCCACATACCCGAGCCGCTCGTAGAAACCGAGGGCGTGGGTCTGGGCGTGCAGGTCGACGGCGGCCAGGCCCAGGGCGCGCGCCTCGTCCTCGATGGCGCGCACCAGTGCGGCGCCGACGCCGAGGCCGCGCGCCTCCCGGGTCACCGCGAGCCTGCCGAGCAGGCCGGCCGTGAGGTCGCCGCCCGTCCGGTCCGCCGCCGCGGGGCCGTGCACCAGCCGCCCCGTGCCGAGCGCCGAGCCGTCCGCCGCGAGGGCCAGGACATGCACCGCGTCCGCGTCCTGCGCGTCGTACTCGATCTCCGCGGGCACCCGCTGCTCACCGACGAAGACGTCCTTGCGGACCTGGAAACAGGCCGCGAGACCGTTGTCGTCGAGGGCCCTGCGGGTGATGTACGGGGCGGGCCCGGCGGTCATTCGCTCTCCGCCGCGATCTTGTCGAGGGCCTGCTGGAGATCGTCCGGGTAGCTGCTGGCGAACTCCACCCAGCTGCCGTCGGAGGGGTGCTCGAAGCCGAGGCGCACGGCGTGCAGCCACTGCCGGGTCAGCCCCAGCCGCTTGGCCAGGGTCGGGTCGGCGCCGTAGGTGAGGTCGCCGACGCACGGGTGGCGGTGGGCCGACATGTGCACCCGGATCTGGTGCGTGCGGCCCGTCTCCAGCTTGATGTCGAGAAGGCTCGCGGCCCGGTAGGCCTCGATCAGGTCGTAGTGCGTGACCGACGGCTTGCCCTCGGCCGTGACCGCCCACTTGTAGTCGTGGTTGGGGTGCCGGCCGATGGGGGCGTCGATGGTGCCGCTCATCGGGTCCGGGTGGCCCTGGACGAGCGCGTGGTACTTCTTCTCGACGACCCGGTCGCGGAACTGCGCCTTGAGCAGGGTGTAGGCCCGCTCCGACTTGGCGACGACCATCAGCCCGGAGGTGCCGACGTCCAGGCGGTGGACGATGCCCTGGCGCTCGGCGGCACCGGACGTGGAGATCCGGTACCCGGCTGCCGCGAGCCCGCCGATGACGGTGGTCCCGGTCCAGCCGGGGCTCGGGTGGGCCGCGACGCCGACCGGCTTCACGATGACGACGATGTCGTCGTCGTCGTGCACGATCTCCATGCCCTCGACGGGCTCGGCGACGATCTGGACCGGAGCCGCCGCCTGCGGCATCTCCACCTCCAGCCAGGCGCCACCGTGCACCCGCTCGGACTTCCCGGCCACCGAACCGTCCACCTGGACCTTCCCGGCTGCGGCCAGCTCTGCGGCCTTGGTGCGGGAGAAACCGAACATCCGGGAGATGGCGGCGTCGACACGCTCGCCTTCCAGGCCATCGGGTACGGGCAGGGTGCGGATCTCGGGATGCGTACTCACCTGTCGAGTATGCCTTGCGCCCGCTAGTCCTTGTGCACGGTGCCGTCGGGGTCCAGGCCCTTGAAGGAAAGGATCACGATCAGGATTCCGCCGCAGACGATCGCGGAGTCGGCAAGGTTGAAGACGGCGAAGTGCGCGGGGGCGATGAAGTCCACCACCGCGCCCTCGAACACGCCGGGCGCGCGGAAGATGCGGTCGGTGAGATTGCCGAGCGCACCGCCGAGCAGCAGCCCCAGCGCGATGGCCCACGGCAGGCTGTAGAGCTTGCGGGCCAGCCGGGCGATGACCACGATCACCCCGGCGGCGATCACGGTGAAGATCACCGTGAAGGCCTCGCCGATCCCGAACGCGGCACCCGCGTTGCGGATCGCGCTGAGCTTCAGCCAGTCGCCGAAGATCTCGATGGGCTCCTGGTGCTCCAGCTTGGCGACCACGAGCATCTTGCTGCTCAGGTCGAGCAGATAGGCGACCACGGCCACGGCGAAGAGCGCGAGGATCTTCCGGTGGCCCTTGCCCCCGGCCGCCGCCCCGCCCGCTTCCGTGCTCCCGGTCTCGCCCGCGTCCGGGCCCTTGGCCCCGGCCTCGGCGGTCTGCGGGGTCTCGTCCCCGGCCGCCCCCTCGGCATCAGGGATATCCGGCGTACCGATGATGCGCTCCGCCTCTGCCACGTGAGTCCCTCAACCTAGGTGCCTGACTGAGGACGAGGGTACGACACACCCGGGCCCTTTCGTCCGGGTCGGGCCGGGCCGACGGGGTCCGGCACCCGCGGGCGCGGTCCGGTCCGGACGACAGGCCCGCACGGACCGGACAAATGCCTCCGCCGGTCCGGCGGCGGGCACCGCGGGGCCGGTGGAGGCGGAGGGCGGCCGGGAAGGCGGAGGGGCGGCCGGGGCGATCAGCCGCGCCGCTCCTGCTTCTGTTTGTCCTCCACACACAGCGTGGCCCGGGGGAAGGCCTGCATCCGCGCCTTGCCGATCGGCTTGCCGCAGATCTCGCAGAGTCCGTAGGTCCCCGCCTCCAGCCGGGCCAGGGCGCGCTCGGTCTGCTCCAGCATCTCCTGCGCGTTGGCGGCCAGCGACAGCTCGTGCTCGCGGGTGATGTTCTTCGTTCCGGTGTCCGCCTCGTCGTCCCCGGCGCCGTCACCGGAGTCCCGCATCAGTCCGGCGAGGGCGGCGCCCGAAGCCTCCAGCTCGCTCCGCAGCCGCAGAACCTCACCGGTCAGGACCGTGCGCGCCTCGGCGACCTCCTCCGGCGTCCAGGGGTCCTCCCCGGGCCGTACCGCCAGTTCTCCGGGCGCTGTCGCAGCGGCCGCGCGGGCCTGCGGCACCGCGGCCGCGGCCTTCCCGGCAGCTGTGGTCCGACCCGCGCTCTTCTTGGCTACCACCGTGTGGGCTCCCGTCTGCTCGGCGGCCTGGGCCGCCCCCGTGGCCGCCGCTGCGGCCTTCTTCGAAGCCTTCTCGACCGCGCTCTTCTTCGCCGGCGCCTTCTTGGCCGCCGTCTTCTTGGCCGCCGTCTTCTTGGCGGCGGCCTTCTTCGCCGGGGCCTTCTTGGCCGCCGCCTTCTTCACCGGCGCCTTCTTCACCGCCGTCTTCCCGGCCGCCGTCTTCTTCGCCGCCGCCCCGGCCGGTGGCTTTCCGTCGCCCTCTGGGCCGGCCACGGTCTCTTTCGCCGTCTTCTTCGCCACCATGGCCGCGGCCCCTTCACATATTGTGATCTTGCACGCGAATCGTGCTGGGACGATAAATCGACCCCAGCTCCGCGGCAACGGGGCACGCCGCCGCCACGCCCCTCCCCGAACCCGGGTCGTGGCGCGCCTGCCTCCGTTGTGCCCAGCTCCCCGCCCGGTAATCCGCTCCCGCCCCCGGCCGGGAAGTCCGTCCGCTCCCGTGTGGCCATTCGGGTCACGCCCGCGCCGCGGGGTAAACCGGTCGGCCGTCGCCCGTACGGGCCCGTACACTGGCCTCAGCGAGAGGCGTGGATGGGACGAGTAGCGTCGTACGCGGCCATGAGCGACCCGGGGACGGTGGAAGCCCGGGGGCGAGCGCGTCGTGAAGATCACCCGGAGCCGTCGGAAGAACGCCGCAAGGCCAGTAGACCCGGCATCGCGACCCCAATGAGGGGGCCAAGGGCGCACGCCCGGGGCCAAGGAGGGTGGTACCGCGGGAGCGACATGCTCTCGTCCCTCCGACGGAAGTGGAAAACGTCCGCCGGAGGAAGCCGCACATGACATCACCGCAGTACCGCCAGGTACCCGCCCAGGTCGACCTGCCCGCGCTTGAGCACGCCGTGCTCGACTTCTGGCGCGACAGCAAGGTCTTCGCCAAGAGCCTCGAACAGTCCGAGGGCCGCCCGGAGTGGGTCTTCTACGAGGGCCCGCCCACCGCCAACGGCATGCCCGGCGCGCACCACATCGAGGCCCGCGTCTTCAAGGACGTCTTCCCCCGCTTCCGCACCATGCAGGGCTACCACGTCGGCCGCAAGGCCGGCTGGGACTGCCACGGTCTGCCGGTCGAGCTCGCGGTCGAGAAGGAGCTGGGCTTCAACGGCAAGAAGGACATCGAGGCGTTCGGCATCGCCGAGTTCAACGCCAAGTGCCGCGAGTCCGTCACCCGGCACACCGACGCCTTCACCGAGCTGACCACCCGCATGGGCTACTGGGTGGACCTGGACGACGCCTACCGCACGATGGACCCGGAGTACGTCGACTCCGTGTGGTGGTCGCTGAAGGAGATCTTCAACAAGGACCTGCTGGTCCAGGACCACCGGGTGGCCCCCTGGTGCCCGCGCTGCGGCACCGGGCTCTCCGACCACGAGCTGGCACAGGGCTACGAGACGGTCGTCGACCCCTCGGTCTTCGTACGCTTCCCGCTGACCAGCGGCCCGCTGGCCGGAGAGGCCGCGCTCCTGGTCTGGACGACCACCCCCTGGACCCTGGTCTCCAACACCGCCGTCGCCGCACACCCCGAGGTCACCTACGTCGTCGCGACGAACGGCGAGGAGAAGCTCGTCGTCGCGCTGCCGCTGCTGGAGAAGGCGCTCGGCGAGGGCTGGGAGGCCACCGGCGAGAGCTTCACCGGCCGTGAGATGGAGCGCTGGACCTACGAGCGCCCGTTCACCCTGGTCGACTTCCCGAGCGTCGGGGGAAGCGACGGATCCACCCCGGTCGCGGCCCACTACGTCGTGAACGCCGAGTACGTCACGACCGAGGACGGTACGGGTCTGGTCCACCAGTCCCCCGCCTTCGGCGCCGACGACCTCGTCGTCTGCCGCGCCTACGGCCTCCCGGTCGTCAACCCGGTCCGCCCCGACGGAACCTTCGAGGAAGGGCTTCCGCTGATCGGCGGCGTCTTCTTCAAGAAGGCCGACGAGGCGCTCACCGAGGACCTGGCCGCCCGCGGCAAGCTCTTCCGCCACGTCCCGTACGAGCACAGCTACCCGCACTGCTGGCGCTGCCACACCGCGCTGCTCTACTACGCGCAGCCGTCCTGGTACATCCGCACGACCGCGATCAAGAACCGGCTCCTCGAAGAGAACGAGAAGACCAACTGGTTCCCCGACTCGGTCAAGAACGGACGCTTCGGCGACTGGCTGAACAACAACGTCGACTGGGCACTGTCCCGCAACCGCTACTGGGGCACGCCGCTGCCCATCTGGCGCTGCGAGGACAACCACCTCACCTGCGTCGGCTCGCGCGCCGAGCTCGGTGAGCTGACCGGCACCGACCAGTCGCAGCTGGACCCGCACCGTCCGTTCATCGACGAGATCACGTTCACCTGCTCGCAGGAGAACTGCCAGCTGGAGGCGTACCGCGTCCCCGAGGTCATCGACGCCTGGTACGACTCGGGTTCGATGCCGTTCGCGCAGTGGGGCTACCCGTACAAGAACAAGGAGATCTTCGAGAGCCGCTACCCGGCGCAGTTCATCTCGGAGGCCATCGACCAGACCCGTGGCTGGTTCTACACCCTGATGGCCGTCGGCACGCTGGTGTTCGACAAGTCGTCGTACGAGAACGTGGTGTGCCTCGGCCACATCCTCGCCGAGGACGGCCGGAAGATGTCCAAGCACTTGGGCAACATCCTCCAGCCCATCCCGCTGATGGACCAGCACGGCGCCGACGCGGTGCGCTGGTTCATGGCGGCGGGCGGCTCCCCGTGGGCGGCGCGGCGCGTCGGTCACGGCACCATCCAGGAGGTCGTCCGCAAGACCCTCCTGACGTACTGGAACACGGTCGCCTTCCAGGCCCTGTACGCCCGCACGTCCAACTGGGCGCCGTCCGCGGCCGACCCGGCACCCGCGGACCGCACGGTCCTGGACCGCTGGCTCCTCAGCGAACTCAACGCCCTGGTCGACCAGGTCACGCAGGCGCTGGAGGGTTACGACACCCAGCGCGCCGGAAAGCTGCTCTCCGCCTTCGTGGACGACCTGTCCAACTGGTACGTACGCCGCTCGCGCCGCCGCTTCTGGCAGGGCGACAAGGCGGCGCTGCGCACACTGCACGAGGCCATCGAGACGGTGACCCGGCTGATGGCCCCGCTGACCCCGTTCATCACCGAGCGGGTCTGGCAGGACCTGGTGGTCCCCGTCGCCCCGGAGGCCCCGGAGTCGGTCCACCTCTCCACCTGGCCGAAGGCGGACCTGGCGGCGATCGACCCCGCGCTGTCCACGCAGATGGCGCTGGTGCGCCGCCTGGTGGAACTGGGCCGGGCCACGCGGGCCGAGTCGGGCGTCAAGACGCGCCAGCCGCTGTCCCGTGCCCTGGTGGGCGCGGCCGGCTTCGAGTCCCTCTCCCCCGAGCTCCACGCCCAGATCACCGAGGAGCTGAACGTCTCCTCGCTGGCCTCGCTCTCGGACGTCGGCGGCTCGCTCGTCGACACGACGGCGAAGGCCAACTTCCGTGCCCTGGGCAAGCGGTTCGGCAAGGGCGTCCAGGCGGTGGCCAAGGCCGTCGCCGACGCGGACGCCGCCGCGCTCTCCCTGGCCCTGCGCGAGGGTACGGCGTCGGTCGAGGTGGACGGCGAGACGGTCTCCCTCTCCCCCGACGAGGTGATCATCACCGAAACGCCGCGCGAGGGCTGGTCGGTGGCCTCCGACTCGGGCGCGACGGTCGCCCTGGACCTGGAGATCACCCCGGAACTGCGGCGTGCCGGCCTGGCCCGTGACGCGATCCGTCTGATCCAGGAGGCCCGCAAGAACAGCGGTCTGGACGTGGCGGACCGGATCGCGGTGCGCTGGACGTCCACCTCCCCCGCGACGGTGGAGGCCCTGACCGAGCACGCGCCGCTGATCCAGGACGAGGTGCTGGCCCTGGACTACGCGCAGGCCGAGGCGGACGAGACCTACGGTTCCCCGTTCGAGGACGAGGGCCTGGCCCTCACCTTCCGGCTGCGCCGCACGGAGCGCTGACCCGGATCCCACCCGCCGCGCAGGAAGGCCCGACCGGAGAGTCTCCGGTCGGGCCTTCCGCATTCCCCCGGCCCGGGACGGCGCCCCAGGCGCCACCCCGCCGCTCCCGTCGCTCACCGCCCATGGCAAAGGGCCGGGCCCCGGGGAGAATCCCGGGGCCCGGCCCTTTGTCTGCCGACGGCTACGCGCTCAGCGAGCGCGAACCGGTCAGTTGTCGTCCTCGTCGATCAGGAACCCGCGCATCGGCGAGGGTGCCTGCTGCATCGGCTGCGGCGCCTGCGGCCGCACCGGTGCCATCGGCTGCGTCATCGCGGGCGACATCTGCTGCTGGCCACCGTACGAAGGCGCACCGCCCATGGACGTGTTGGCGCCCATCTGCTGGCTGTTGTGACCGCCGTGGCTGCCACCGCCCATGCTGTGGCCCATGGCACCCGCACCGGCCGGAGCCAGCGAGGGCGACGGCGGCAGCGAAGCGGTCGCCGGGGTCCGCGGCGGAGCCAGCGAGTCGTCGGCCTGGGTCTCCAGCTGACGCAGCTGGCTCTCCAGGTAGGACTTCAGACGGGTCCGGTACTCGCGCTCGAAGCCGCGCAGGTCCTCGACCTTGCGCTCCAGCGTCGCGCGGGCCGACTCCAAGGAGCCCATCGCCACGCGGTGCTTCTCCTGCGCGTCCCGCTCCAGCGCGTCGGCCTTGGCACGCGCGTCGCGCTCCAGGCCCTCGGCACGGCTGCGCGCCTCGCCGACGATCTTGTTGGCCTCGGAACGGGCCTCCGCGATCGCCTGGTCGGCGGTCTGCTGTGCGAGCGAGAGGACTCGGGCGGCACTGTCGCCGCCGGGACCCTGACCGGGCTGCTGCATCTGCGGCGGCTGCTGCATCTGCTGCATCTGCTGCTGCGGGGCGTGACCGCCCATGGGGCCGCCCATCGGGCCACCCATGGGACCGCCCTGCATCGGTCCGGGGCCGTGCGGGCCCTGCGGACCGGGACCGTGGCCACCCTGGGGGCCATGGCCACTGGGACCTGCGGGCAACTGCGGCGCGCCACCGGGCAGCTGGGGCGGACCCATCTGCGGCTGCTGCTGCTGCACCGGCGGTCCGGATATGGCGGCGGGAACGGGCGCACCCGGGCGGTCCTGCGGCTCCGGCTTGCGCATGCCCTGCTGCTGCTGGTTCTGCGCGGCGGCTCGCGTCGCGGCGGCCAGCTTGGCGCGCAGGTCCTCGTTCTCGCGGAGCAGACGGGTCAGCTCCGATTCGACCTCGTCGAGGAAGGCATCGACCTCGTCCTCGTCATAGCCTTCTCGGAGGCGGACGGTCGTGAACTGCTTGTTCCGCACGTCCTCGGGGGTCAGCGGCATCTCTTCTTCACCTCTACGTAGTCGTCGGCAGTCGGCAAGACCGTATCGCTCACAACCTGACCACAACGCTGATCAGGAGGTAGACGATGATCATCAGAACGAAGAAGGACAGGTCGAGTGCCACGCCCCCGAGACGCAGCGGCGGAATGAACCGCCGCAGAAGCTTGAGCGGTGGATCGGTGACAGTGTAGGTGGCCTCAAGAACGACCACCATCGCCTTGCCGGGCTGCCATGAACGTGCGAACTGGAAGACATAGTCCATGACCAGCCGGAAGATCAGCACGATGAGGAAACACATCAGCGCGATATAGACCACATCCAGTGCGACGCCCATTCCCGCGCTTCCCTCTCCCCTGGCTCTCGTAGCTCCGGCCTCGCGGCCGGTACCGGCCTCTCGGCCGGGTCGTTCCCGGTGTCGTGTTCTCAGCTCTGGTTGAAGAATCCGCCCTCTGCGATACGGGCCTTGTCCTCCGCCGTGACATCGACGTTAGCAGGCGACAACAGGAACACCTTCTGCGTCACACGCTCAATGCTGCCATGGAGACCGAAGACAAGTCCTGCGGCAAAGTCGACAAGTCGCTTTGCGTCCGTGTCGTCCATCTCCGTGAGATTCATGATCACCGGAGTGCCCTCACGGAAGTGTTCCCCGATGGTACGGGCCTCGTTGTAGGTCCGGGGGTGGAGCGTGGTGATGCGGTACGGCTCCCGCTCGGACACGACCTTGGGCATGATCACGGGTGCGTTCTTCTCCATGTTCGGACGTTCAGGTGTGATGGATGCCACGGGGGCGATTCGGGCGGGTCGTCCGCTTTCCGCAGGGAGCTGAACCGGCTCGCGTTGCGCGGGGGGTTGCACGACTCGTACCGGTTCGTCCCGTTCGCGCTCGCGTTCCCGCTCCACCTGATGCGCGGGCTGGTGCCGCCGCCGGTCCCGCTCGGGCTCCGGCTCGGGTTCGAATTCATCGTCGGGGTCGAACCCCGGACCGTCGTACCCATCGTCCTCCACGAGGCCGAGGTAGACCGCCATCTTGCGCATCGCGCCGGCCATGCTCTGAGTCCTCCGCTCTGTGGTGGATCGGCATTCGTCACCAAGTGCCCGCGATCCACTGTGGTCTGCCCACTGCGAGTGGGAATGACCATATTTTCTGCTGTGGTCCGACCTGCTTCGCGACGTTACCCGAGCCGGGGTCGGACTCCGAGTACCGCCGTACCGACGCGTACATGTGTCGCTCCGGCCGCTACGGCGTCCTCAAGGTCCGCACTCATCCCCGCGGAGACCATGTTCGCAGCCGGACGGCCGGAGCGCAGGCGGGACGCGATTTCCATCAGCCGGTCGAACGCCGCCCGTTGCCGCCCGGCGTACGGACCGGCCAGCGGCGCGACCGTCATCAGGCCGTCGAGCCGGAGCCCCGGCGCCGCGTCCACCGCGGCGGCCAACTCCTCGATCGCGTCCGGCGCGACACCGCCGCGCTCACCGCGCTCACCGCTGTCCGCGTCCAGGGCGACCTGGACGAGACAGCCCAGTTCACGCTCGCCGCGCACCGCTGCCGCGGAGAGCGCGGTGACCAGCTTGACGCGGTCCACCGACTGCACGACATCGGCATAACTTGCCACAGAACGAACCTTGTTCGTCTGCAATTGTCCGACAAAGTGCCATGTCAGTGACAGATCCGCACATGCGGCGGCTTTCGGGGCCGCGTCCTGGTCGCGATTCTCCGCGACATGACGCACACCGAGTTCGTGCAAGATCCGCACATCGCTCGCTGGGTAAGTCTTCGTGACCACAATCAGGGTCACTTCTTCCCTTTTACGACCGGCTGTTGCACAAGCGGAAGCAATACGTTCCTCCACCTGTGCCAGATTTTCGGCGAGTTGAGTCCTACGGTCCGTCATGCCCTATCAGTCCAACCAGACATATCCGGCGAGCCGCCCTGTCGTGCGGTCGCGACGGTAGGAGAAGTGGTCGCCCGATTCCAGGGTGCAGAACGGCGAGCGGTGCCGGTCACCGACGCCGAGGGCGTCGAGCTGCGCGTGCACTCCGGCGGTGACGTCCACGGCCGGGGTTCCCCAGCTCGTCTCGGACCAGGAGGCGGGAACGGTCCGCGCGACGTCCGCCCGCATCGGCTCCGGGACTTCGTAGCACCGTCCGCAGACGGCCGGGCCGGTGTGCGCGACGATCCGGGAGGGTTCGGCGCCGAGGCCGGTCATGACCTCGACCGCGGCCGGTACGACTCCGGCGACCAGTCCGGGCCGTCCCGCGTGCGCCGCCGCGACGACTCCGGCGACCGGGTCGGCCAGCAGTACGGGCGTGCAGTCCGCGGTGAGCACGGCGAGCGGGACTCCGCGCCGGGCGGTCACCACCGCGTCCACGGCCGGAATGTCCCGGGCCTCGCCCCAGGGTCCGTCGACCACGGCCACGTCCCGCCCGTGCACCTGGTTCATCCAGACGACCCGCGCCGGATCGAGACCGAGGTGGCGGGCGGCGCGCCCGCGGTTCGCGCGCACGGCGGCGGGGTCGTCTCCGACCGCGCCGCCGAGATTGAGCTGCTCATACGGAGCGGCGCTCACCCCGCCCCACCTGTCGGTGAAGGCGAAGTGCGCGCCGCCCGTCGGGGCCACCGCGTGGAACGCGGGGACTCCGTGATGCCGATCTATCACTTCAAGAAGTCCGGTACATCCAGCTCTTCGGCCTGGGTGTCCTGGTAGGGACGGGCCGGCGGGACGTGCGGCGGCGAGACCGGCGGAAGCGGGCTCTCGTTCACCACCGGAGCGGGTTCGGCCGGGGCCTTGGGCTCCTCGCGCAGAGGCACCGAGCCCAGTCCGCCGCCCTGGCGGGCGGGTTCGGCGGCCCGTACCGGCGCGGCCGGCTCCTCACGCTTGCCGGCGCCCGCGCCCAGGACGTTCTCCCGACGGGCCGGCGGCTGTCCGCCGTCGAAGCCCGCCGCGATCACGGTGACCCGTACCTCGTCACCCAGGGCATCGTCGATGACGGCGCCGAAGATGATGTTCGCCTCGGGGTGTGCCGCCTCGCTCACCAGCTGGGCGGCCTCGTTGATCTCGAAGAGACCGAGGTCGCTGCCGCCGGAGATGGAGAGCAGGACACCGCGGGCGCCGTCGATGGACGCCTCCAGGAGCGGCGAGGAGATCGCCATCTCCGCGGCGGCCACCGCGCGGTCGTCCCCGCGGGCCGAGCCGATCCCCATGAGCGCCGATCCGGCCTCGGACATGACCGACTTGACGTCGGCGAAGTCGAGGTTGATCAGACCCGGGGTGGTGATGAGGTCGGTGATGCCCTGGACACCCGAGAGCAGTACCTGGTCGGCCGACTTGAACGCGTCGAGCACGCTGACCTGGCGGTCCGAGATGGACAGCAGCCGGTCGTTGGGAATGACGATGAGGGTGTCGACCTCTTCGCGGAGTTCGGCGATGCCGTCCTCCGCCTGGTTCGCGCGGCGCCGGCCCTCGAAGGTGAACGGGCGGGTGACCACGCCGATCGTCAGGGCGCCGAGCGAGCGCGCGATGTTGGCGACGACGGGTGCGCCGCCGGTGCCGGTGCCGCCGCCCTCTCCGGCGGTGACGAAGACCATGTCGGCCCCCTTGAGGACCTCCTCGATCTCCTCACGGTGGTCCTCTGCCGCCTTGCGACCGACTGCCGGGTTCGCCCCGGCGCCGAGGCCGCGGGTGAGTTCACGGCCGACGTCGAGCTTGACGTCGGCGTCGCTCATCAACAGGGCTTGCGCATCAGTGTTGATCGCGATGAACTCGACGCCCTTGAGGCCGACCTCGATCATTCGGTTGATGGCATTGACACCACCGCCGCCGACACCGATGACCTTGATGACTGCGAGGTAGTTCTGCGGTGCTGCCACGTCGAAGGCCTCTCGCCTCGAGTTACGTGTCGTCGCTTCACGGGTTTCCCGCGGCGACGACGGATGCCGATTGGGACGGTCCGAACGCCGACCCAAACCCTAACGTTGAAGTTTAGGGTTACCAGTGTGTCTGCTTCTTGGACTCTTCCGAACAGGACACTAAGTCGACAAGTGGCGCACGTTCAACGAACACGCCGAACCTCCCGTTTTTCTTTTCACCCTATGTGATCACCCGTAGCGCTGACCAACCAGGGTGCTGGCCAGGCCAAATGTGCGTCAACTTCCGGAAACCGCAGGGGCGGTGGGTGCACTCACGTCGAAGTGTCCCGCTTTGGGAGCGGCTTTCATGAGAGCGGTGAGGACTCTCGCCTTCACCGGACCCTCCTCGCCGCTGCCCCAGGTCACCACGCGACCCCGGGTCAGCTCCAGGGAGATCGAGTCGTACGAGGTGACCCGTACGGCCTCGGTGTCCTTGGCGATGTTCCCCGGAAGTCCGCCCGCGACCCGGACCGCTTCCCGCAACAGACGGTCACTGCCGAAGCGGCGCAAACTCGCCGACTGATCGGGTTTCAGTTCCAGCAGAGGTACGCCCCGGGGCGCTTTGTCCACGGTCGCGAAGCGCACGCCTTTCGCGTCCACTTCAATGAACTTTGCGCCCTTTTCCACCAACAGGACCGGCTTTCGTTCGGTCACCTTAAGGCCGATGCCGTGCGGCCATGACCGTACGACATCCACTGTGTCGATACGAGACAACTTCTGGCGCAACCTGTTCTCCATGGCACCCGTGTCCACGGAGATCAGCGGCGCCCCGAGCGGAACCTCCGCCGCGGCCTCCACCTCGGCCGGGGTCAGCACCTCCGTGCCGGTGGTGCCGACCCGTTCCACCCGCAGCCAGGACGACCCGTAGAGCACCCAGACCGCGCCGGCGGTGACCAGGGCCACCGCGACGACGATCAGGATGAGCAGTGTACGGCGACTCGGCCGGCGTCCCTCGGGCCCGGTGCGCGGCGGACGGGCGGGAGTGTCCGCCCGCTTGCCCGCACCGCGCTGGGCGGTCGTCCCTCCGGCCACGCTCGCTCCTTCACCGGACCCGGGGCGCCCGCCCCGGGTCCGCACCGCCTCACGCCTGGCGGCGTGCGGCAATCGCCTCGTACACCATGCCGACGAGCAGGTCGTCGGCGTCGCGCCGGCCGAACTCCGCGGCGGCACGGGACATCTCGTACAGCCGGTGCGGATCGGACAGCACCGGAAGGACGTTGCCCTGCACCCACTCCGGGGTCAGCGCCGAGTCGTCCACCAGCAGACCGCCGCCCGCGTTGACCACCGACTGGGCGTTGAGCCGCTGTTCGCCGTTGCCGATGGGCAGCGGGACATAGGCGGCGGGAAGTCCGACGGCGGAGAGTTCGGCGACGGTCATCGCGCCCGCGCGGCAGAGCATCATGTCGGCCGCGGCGTACGCGAGGTCCATCCGGTCCACGTACGGTACCGGGATGTAGGGCGGCATCCCGGGCATGTTGTCGATGCGCGGCAATTCGTTCTTCGGACCGACCGCATGGAGGATCTGGATTCCGGAGCGCTGGAGCAGCGGCGCGACGCGCTGGATCACCTCGTTGAGGCGGCGGGCGCCCTGCGAGCCGCCGGAGACCAGCAGCGTCGGCAGATTGGGATCCAGACCGAAGGCGGCGCGCGCCTCGGGGCGCACCCGGGCGCGGTCCAGGGTCGCGATGGTGCGGCGCAGCGGAATGCCGATGTAGCGGGCGCCGCGCAGCTTGCTGTCCGGGGTGGAGACGGCGACCCCGTGCGCGTACCGCGAACCGATCTTGTTGGCCAGCCCCGGACGGGCGTTGGCCTCGTGGACGACGATCGGCACTCCGGCCCGTTTGGCGGCCAGGTAGCCGGGCAGGGCGACGTAGCCGCCGAAGCCGACCACACAGTCCGCCTTGGTGCGCTCCAGGATCTGCTCGGCGGCCTTGATCGTGCCGCGCAGCCGTCCGGGGACGGTGATCAGCTCGGGGGTGGGTTTGCGCGGCAGCGGTACGGCAGGGATGAGCGCCAGTTCGTACCCCCGCTCGGGTACGAGCCTGGTCTCAAGTCCGCGTTCCGTGCCGAGGGCAGTGATTCCCACGGTCGGGTCCTGCCTGCGCAGGGCGTCTGCGAGGGCAAGCGCGGGCTCGATGTGGCCGGCGGTCCCCCCGCCGGCGAGTACGACATGCACCGAAATTCACCGCTCTCCGGACGGACGCTTCTTGACGCGCCGTCTCATCGTCTTCCATCTCACCCCGGGCCTCCGCATGGCCAGGGCCGCTTTCGCAGCGGGATCATCTCGCGCGAAGGCGATCATCAGCCCGACAGCGAACATGGTCGGCAGCAGAGCCGACCCTCCGTAGGAGAACAGCGGGAGCGGGACCCCGGCGATCGGCAGCAGACCGAGCACCGCACCGACGTTGATCACGGCCTGCGCCGTGATCCAGGTGGTCACACCTCCCGCGGCGTACCTCACGAAGGGGTCCTCCGTGCGTCCGGCCACGCGGATACCCGCATAGCCTAGAGCCGCGAACAGGGCGAGCACCGACAGAGTCCCCGCCAGACCCAGTTCCTCACCGGTGATCGCGAAGATGAAGTCGGTGTGTGGCTCAGGCAGTTGACCCCATTTTTCCACACTCGCGCCCAGCCCGGAACCGAACCATCCGCCGGACGCCAGAGCGTAGATCCCGTGTACGGCCTGCCAGCAGGAGGCTTCCGGGCCGGGGTTGCTGAAAGCCGTGCATTCGAGCCTGGCCATGCGGTTCGGGCTGGTCTTGATCAGCAGGAATCCGATGACGGCGGCGAAGCCGAGCACCCCGGCGAACAGCCGGGTGGGCGCGCCGGCCAGCCAGAGCAGCCCGAACAGGATCGCGGTGAGAATGATCGCAGTTCCCATGTCGCCGCCGAGCATGATCAGTCCGAGCAGCATGAAGGCGACCGGGACGACCGGGACGAGCATGTGTTTCCACTGCGTCAGCAGGCGTTTGTCCTGTTTGCGGGCCAGCAGGTCGGCGCCCCACAGGATGAGCGCGAGTTTGCCGAACTCGCTGGGCTGGAGCTGGAAGGGGCCGCCCAGATAGATCCAGTTCTGGTTGCCGTTGACCGACATCCCTATCCCCGGCACCTGGACCAGCACCATGAGGAAGACGGTGCCCATCAGCAGCGGGTAGGCCAGCGCCCGGTGGAGCTTGACGGGCATTCTGGCGGCGAGCAGCATCAGCGCGGCGCCGATGACGGCGGCGAGGAACTGCTTGCGGAAGAAGTACGTCGCGGGCTTGTCGATGTCCAGCGCCTTGATCATCGAGGCGGAGTAGACCATCACGAGCCCGAGCACGGTGATCAGCAGGCTGGAGCCCAGGATCAGGTAGTACGCCGTCAGCGGCCGGTCCCACGCCCGGCGCGCCTGTTCGTAGACCCTGCGCGGGCCGCGGAGCAGGCCGCCGGAGCCGCCCGAGCCGCCGCCACGGCCCCCGCCGCGGGGCGCCGGGGGCCGTCGTGAGGCAGTGGCGGGCCGGCCGCGCAGCATGAGGCCCACGGGCGGCACAGGGCCCGCCGGGGCGGGCCGGGCCAGGAGGTGCGGGATGAGCGCCCGGCTGACCGCCGCGGTCGCGCGTACGCGGTCCGGTCGGCGCGCGGCGGAGCTCTCGTCGGCCGGCATTGTCGCTGTCCCCTCCACTGCTCGTGCCCGGGACCGGTGCCGGGCCCGGGGCCCGTGGCGACGGTGGCCGGGCCCGTCAGTCGCGCTCGTCGGCGAGTGCGCGGACCGCGTCCGCGAACGCCTCGCCCCGCTTGTTGTAGTTGGTGAACATGTCCATCGAGGCGCAGGCCGGTGCCAGCAGCACGGTGTCGCCCGGCCGGGCGAGCCGTGCCGCCTCCCCGACCGCCTCGGACATCGCCCCAGTGTCGGTCCGGTCGAGGTCGACCACCGGTACCTCGGGGGCGTGTCGCGCCAGGGCTTCGCGGATCAGCGCCCGGTCGGCGCCCATCAGCACGGCACCCCGCAGGTGCTTGGCGGCACCGGCCACCAGCCCGTCGAACGTGGCGCCCTTGGCGAGGCCCCCGGCGATCCAGACCACCGGGTCGTACGCCGCGAGAGAGGCTTCGGCGGCGTGGGTGTTGGTGGCCTTGGAGTCGTCGATGTACGCGACCTCGCCGACGTCCGCCACATGCTCGATGCGGTGGGCGTCCGGGCGGAAGGCCCGCAGCCCGTCGCGTACCGCCGCGGGCCCGACCCCGAAGGCGCGGGCCAGCGCGGCGGCGGCGAGGGCGTTGGCGATGTTGTGCGGGGCGGGCGGGTCGATGTCGCCGACCTCCGCGAGTTCCTGCGCCTGCTTGTGCCGGTTCGCCACGAAGGCCCGGTCGACGAGGATGTCGTCGACCACTCCGAGCTGCGAGGGGCCGGGGGCGCCGAGGGTGAAGCCGATGGCACGGCAGCCCTCCTCGACATCGGCCTCGCGCACCAGGTGCTCGGTGGCCGGGTCTGCGGCGTTGTAGACGCAGGCGACGGTGTTGCCCTCGTAGATCCGGCCCTTGTCGGCGGTGTACGCCTCCATGGAGCCGTGCCAGTCGAGGTGGTCCGGGGCCAGGTTGAGCACGGCCGCGGAATGGGCGCGTACCGAGGGCGCCCAGTGCAGCTGGTAGCTGGACAGCTCGACGGCGAGCACGTCGTACGTCTCGTCGCCGAGCACCGCGTCCAGCAGCGAGACCCCGATGTTGCCGACGGCCGCGGTGCGCAGCCCCGCGGCGCCGAGGATCGAGGCGAGCATCCGTACGGTGGTGGTCTTGCCGTTGGTGCCGGTGACCGCGAGCCAGGGTGCGGGCTCCTTGCCGTTCAGCCCGCGCAGCCGCCAGGCGAGTTCGACGTCGCCCCAGACGGGGACGCCCGCCTCGGCGGCTGCCAGGAAGAGCGGCTTGTCCGGCTTCCAGCCGGGGGCGGTCACGATGAGCTCGGTGGACTCGGGCAGGGTCGCGCCGTCGCCGAGGCGCACGGTGATGCCGTGCGCCTCCAGCTCGGCCGCCTGGATACGGCTGCGCTCGTCGTCCCCGTCGTTGACGACGGTGACGAGCGCCCCGAGTGAACGCAGGACACGGGCGGCGGGGATTCCGCTGACTCCGAGTCCGGCCACCGTGACGCGCTTGCCCTGCCAGTCCACGTTGCTCACTTCTTGGCTGCCCATCCTGCGTAGAAGAGGCCGAGGCCGACGATCACGCACATGCCCTGGATGATCCAGAAGCGGACCACGACAAGGACTTCGGACCACCCCTTGAGTTCGAAGTGGTGCTGGAGCGGTGCCATCCGGAAGACCCGCTTGCCGGTCATCTTGAACGAACCGACCTGGATGACCACGGACATGGTGATCATCACGAAGAGGCCGCCGAGGATGGCGAGCAGGAACTCCGTACGGGAGCAGATCGCGAGCCCGGCCAGCGCGCCGCCGAGGGCGAGCGAGCCGGTGTCACCCATGAAGATCTTGGCGGGCGAGGTGTTCCACCACAGGAAGCCGAAGCAGGCGCCCATGAGGGCGGAGGCCACCACGGCGAGGTCGAGCGGGTCGCGTACCTGGAAGCAGGCGCTGGGGTTGGTCAGGGTGTCCGCGTTGGCGCAGGACTCCTGGAACTGCCAGAGACCGATGAAGGTGTAGGCACCGAAGACCATCACCGATGCACCGGTGGCCAGGCCGTCCAGACCGTCCGTCAGGTTCACGCCGTTGGACATCGCGAGGATCATGAACAGCGCCCAGACGCAGAACATCACCGGGCCGATCGACCAGCCGAAGTCCTCGACGAACGAGAGCCGGGTGGAGGCGGGGGTGTTGCCGCTGGAGTCGGCGAACTGGAGCGAGAGCACCGCGAAGGCGATGCCGACGATCAGCTGGCCGGCCATCTTCGCCTTGGCCCGCAGACCCAGCGAACGCTGCTTGACGATCTTGATGTAGTCGTCGAGGAAGCCGACGAGGCCCATCCCGGCCATCAGGAACAGGACGAGGACACCGGAGAAGCGCATCTCCTCGCCGGTGATCACCTTCGCCAGGATGTACGCGATGATCGTCGCCAGGATGAAGGCGATGCCGCCCATGGTGGGCGTGCCCTTCTTGCTGCCGTGGCTGCGCGGGCCGTCGTCGCGGATGAACTGCCCGTATCCCTTGCGGGCCAGGAGCTTGATCAGCAGCGGGGTACCGACCAGGGTCAGAAAGAGCCCTATGGCCCCCGCGAAGAGGATCTGCCTCATCGGCCGGCGACCTCGCCCTCGGTCGAGTTCTCCAGCAGTGCCAGGGCGACCTTCTCCAGGCCGACCGACCGGGACGCCTTCACCAGCACGACGTCTCCCGGGCGCAGTTCACTGCGCAACAGGTCGACGGCCGCCTGTGCGTCGGACACGTGCACCGACTCCTCACCCCACGAACCCTCGTTATATGCGCCCAGTTGCAGCCAGGAGGCTTCTCTTCCTCCGACTGCGACGAGCTTGCTGACGTTGAGCCGGACGGCGAGCCGTCCGACCGCGTCGTGCTCGGCGAGCGACGCGTCGCCGAGCTCGGCCATCGGACCGAGCACCGCCCAGGTGCGTCCCCCGCCGGCCCGGGGGGCCTTGCCCATGGCAGCCAGCGCACGCAGTGCGGCTCTCATGGATTCGGGGTTCGCGTTGTAGGCGTCATTGACGACCGTCACACCGTCCGGACGCTCGGTGACCTCCATGCGCCAGCGGGAGAGGGCGCCCGCTCCGGAGAGCGCCTCGGCGATCTCAGTCACGGACATGCCCAACTCATGGGCGACGGCGGCCGCGGCGAGCGCGTTCGACACGTGGTGCTCACCGTACAGGCGCAAGGTCACGTCCCTGCACCCGGTGGGTGTGTGGAGCTCGAAAGCGGGGCGTCCGTCCTCGGTGAGCCGGACCTTCTCGCCCCGTACGTCCGCATCCGCGGCCTCTCCGAAGAGGAGTACCCGGGCCTTCGTGCGGGAGGCCATGGCGCGTACGAGGGGGTCGTCGGCGTTGAGGACGGCGGCGCCGTCCTCGGGGAGGACCTCGACCAGTTCGCCCTTGGCCTGCGCGATGGCCTCCCGGCTGCCGAACTCGCCGATGTGGGCGGTGCCGACGTTGAGCACCAGTCCGATGCGCGGCGGGGTGAGACCGGCGAGGTAGCGGATGTGGCCGATGCCGCGGGCCCCCATCTCCAGGATCAGGTGCTGGGTCTCCCGCGTGGCGCTCAGCGCGGTGAGCGGCAGGCCGATCTCGTTGTTGAAGGAGCCCGGCGTCCAGACGGTGGGGGCCCGGTGCTGGAGGATCTGGGCGATCAGGTCCTTGGTGGAGGTCTTGCCGGCGGAGCCGGTGAGGGCGACGACGGTGGCGTCGAGGCGCTCCACGACGGCGCGCGCGAGCGTGCCGAGCGCGGCTTCGACGTCGTCCACGACGATCGCCGGAACACCGACGGGGCGGGCGGCGAGCACTGCTGCCGCGCCCGCCTCGACGGCGCGCTGCGCGTGGTCGTGGCCGTCGGTCCGCTCACCGCTGAACGCGGCGAACAGGCTGCCTTGCGCCACTTCTCGGGAGTCGACGACGACGGGCCCGTCGACGACGACTGCCTGATCCGGTATGTCGTGCGGCTGCCCGCCGACGATTTCGGCGATCTCGGCGAGGGAAAGGGCGATCACTGGGTCATCCCTGACTGTTGTTCTCGTGGTGAGGGGCGCGGTCCGTGACGCTCGGGGACGCGTCATCGGCGCTGTGGCGCCCCAGGGACCGTGCGATGGCTGCGTGCAGAACGAGGCGGTCGTCGAAGGGCCGCACCACCCCGTGGATGTCCTGGCCCTGCTCGTGTCCCTTGCCCGCGACGAGGACGGTGTCGCCGGGCTCGGCACGGGCGACCGCGGCGGCGACGGCCGCGGCCCGGTCGGCGTCGACCAGGACGTCACCGCGCTCGTGGACGGGCACCTCGGCGGCGCCCGAGAGCATCGCGGCGAGGATCGCGAGGGGGTCCTCGGAGCGGGGGTTGTCGGAGGTCAGTACGGCGGTGTCGGCGAGGCGGGCCGCTGCGGCGCCCATCGGGCCGCGCTTGGTCGTGTCGCGGTCGCCGCCGCAGCCGAGCACGATGTGCACCCGGCCCTCGGTGACCTTGCGCAGCGAGCGCAGGACCGATTCGACGGCGTCGGTCTTGTGCGCGTAGTCGACGACCGCCAGATAGGGCTGTCCGGCGTCCACCCGCTCCAGCCGGCCGGGAACGCCCGGGACGGCCGCGACGCCGTCTGCGGCGGTCTGCGGGTCGATGCCCGCGACGGCCAGCGTGACGATGGCGGCGAGGGTGTTGGCGACGTTGAACGGGCCGGGCAGCGGGGCCCTGGCCGTGATCCGCTCGCCCTGGGGGCCGACGGCCGTGAAGGTGCTGTCCTGCGGCCCGACTTCGACGTCCTCGGCGTGCCAGTCGGCGTCCGGGTGGCCCTCGGCGGAGAAGCTGACGACCGGGACGGAGGCCTCCGTGATCAGCCTGCGGCCGTACTCGTCGTCGAAGTTCACGACTCCCAGCCGGCTGCGCAGCGGGGTGAACAGCTGTGCCTTGGCCTGGAAGTAGTCTTCCATGCCGGAGTGGAACTCCATGTGTTCCGGGCTGAGGTTGTTGAAGACCGCGACGTCGAACACACAGCCGTCGACCCGGCCGAGCACCAGGGCGTGGCTGGAGACCTCCATCGCGACCGCCTCGACGCCCCGTTCGCGCATGACGGCGAACAGTGCCTGGAGGTCGGTGGCTTCGGGGGTGGTGCGCTCGGACTTGATGCGCTCGTCGCCGATCCGCATCTCGACGGTGCCGATCAGCCCGGTGCTGCGGCCTGCGCCGCGCAGCCCGCCCTCGACGAGGTACGCGGTGGTGGTCTTGCCGGAGGTTCCGGTGATGCCGATCTGGAGCAGGCCGGCGCCCGGCCGGCCGTAGATCTCGGCGGCGAGCTCGCCCATCCGGCCGCGCGGGTCCTCGGTGACCAGTACCGGTAGTCCGGTCGCGGCGGCCCGTTCGGCGCCGGCCGGGTCGGTGAGGACCGCGGCGGCGCCGAGACCGGCGGCCTGGGCGGCGAAGTCGGCGCCGTGGAAGCGGGCACCGGGCAGGGCCGCGTACACATCGCCGGGCCGTACCGCCCGTGAGTCGTGGGTGATTCCCGTGACCTCGCCGGCCTGCGGCGCTTCGAGGCCGAGCCGGGCTGCCAGCTCGCCGAGGGAAGTCGGCCGGAGCCGGTCCGGTCGGGGCGCTCCCGGATAAGTCACAGGCGCGTCCTTCTGGGTGGTTTGAGACTGATCAGCGTGGGGCACGGCGGTGAGCGTACCGGGCTGACCCGGCCTCTCGCGAAGCGAGGGACCCGGGTTGCGGTAGATCTCGTTCCGGTTCCCGGGATCGGGGGTGATGGTTGTCACTGGGTCTTCCCTCGGGGGCGTGCTCGCGCACCCCCCTTTGTCACTCGCCGGGCTTGAAGGACACCGGCAGCCGGGCGGGCTCGCTGCCGGACGGTGCGGTCTGGAGCGTCTTCAGCGCGAACTCCATGACCTGTTTGTAGATCGGCCCGCAGATCTGGCCGCCGAAGTAGCTGCCCCGGGTGGGGTTCTGGATCGCGCAGTAGACGGTGATCTGCGGGTTGTCGGCGGGCGCGAAGCCCGCGAAGGAGGCGGTGTAGCCCTTGTAGACACCGCGTACCGGGTCGACGCGGTTGGCGGTGCCGGTCTTGCCCGCGACCCGGTAGCCGGGGATCCTGGCCTTGGTCCCGGTGCCCTCCTCGTCGCCGACGACGGACTCCAGCATGGCCGCCAGCGTGTTGGCGGTCTTCTCGCTGACCACCCGGTTCTGCTCGGGCGCCGGGGAGGGGGTGTAGCGGCCGTCGGAGCCCTTGGTCCCGCGTACGAGGGTGGGGGCGACCCGTACCCCGCCGTTGGCGATCGTGGAGTAGACCGAGGCGGCCTGTACGGCGTTGAGCGAGAGGCCCTGGCCGAACGGGATCGTGTACTGCTGCGAGGTCGACCAGTCCTCCGGCTTCGCCAGAATGCCGGGCGACTCGCCGGGGTAGTTCAGCCCGGTCTCGCTGCCGAGCCCGAACTTGCGCAGATACGAGTGGAGGACCTTGTTGGCCTCGGCCTGGGTCTCGCCGAGCTGTCCGGTGGCCAGGATGGTGCCGATGTTGCTGGACTTGGCCAGTACGCCGTTGAGCGTCAGGTACCAGGTGGGGTGGTCGATGTCGTCCTTGAAGAGCCGGTCGCCGCGGTGCAGCCGGTTGGGGACCGTGACATGTGTGCCGGGCGTGGCGACGCCTTCCTCCAGCACTGCCGCCATGGACATGACCTTGCTGGTGGAGCCGGGTTCGTACACGTCCTGGAGGGCCGCGTTGCCCAGGGCGGCCCCGTCGACCTGCGAGAGGTCGTTCGGGTCGTAGCCGGGGGCATTGGCCATGGCCAGCAGTTCGCCGGTCTTCGTGTTCTGGACGATCACATAGCCGCGGTCGGCCTTGGACTTCTTCACCTGGTCGGCGATGGCGCGCTGCGCGGCCCACTGGATGTCCCGGTCGATGGTGAGCTCGATGTCGGAGCCGGGGACGGCGGGGATCTCCCGGGCACCCGCGGTGGGCACCCTCCGGCCGCCCGACTGGGCGTACCTGATCGTGCCGTCCTCGCCCGCCAGCTGTTTGTCCAGCTGCGATTCGAGTCCGCCGCCGCCCTTGCCGTCGGCGCTGACGAACCCCAGTATCCCGGCGGCGAGGTCGCCGTTGGGATAGACCCGCTTGGTGGTCGGCACCTGGAGGACACCGGCGAGCACATTGACCCCCGGGCCGCCGTTGGCCCGGTCCTGTGCCGCCTTCTCCGCGAAGACCGACTTGAGGTCCTTGATCTGCTTCCAGACCTGCGGGGTCTGCCGCTGGGCCAGCACGGTGTAGCGGCTCCCGGGCGTCGACAGCTTCCTGGTCAGCTCCTCGACGTCCTTGCCGAGGATCGGCGCGAGAAGGGCTGCCGCCTGCTGCGGCGCGTCGGGGGCCTTGCTGTCCTCGGGGGTGAACATCTTGGGGTCGGCGGTGATGTCGTGCGCGTCGACACTGGTGGCCAGGGCGATGCCCCTGCGGTCGGTGATCTCGCCGCGCTCCGCGGCCACCGTGTACTCCTGGTAACGGTTCTTGTCGGCCTTGGCCGCGTACGCGCCGGCGTCGACGGCCTGGACCTGGAACAACCGGGCCACGAAGACCAGCATGACGGCCGTCAGACCGAGGCCCACCAGACGCAGCCGGGGGCGGGGACTGCCCAGGCGCAGCGAACGCGGGGTTCGGCCGCGGGCCTTCGTGCTGCCGGGCCGCCGGGCGGACGGGCGCGGACGCCTGCCTTCGGGGCGCGCGGTGGACCGGGGGCGGCCGGAGCCGCCCGCTCCGTTCCCACTGCCGCTGCCGCGCGGGCGCGCGGGGCCGGGTACGCGGCGGTGCGGCGGTTCCTTGGGCGGCACTGCGTCACCTGCCGGGGCTCGTCGGGGTCGGGGTCGCCGCGGTGGGCGGCGCGTTCTCTGTTCCGGGCTCGGGCCTCGCGGAACCGGTGGGAGTGGGCGTGGCGCCCGGCGGTGCGCCGTCCGAGGGGGCGTCCGGGGTGTCGGGCTCGCCGGTCCCGGGCGTCGGCTCGGGGGTCGGGGACGGCTCGGCGGTGACTTCCGCGGGGACCCCCCGGACGGTGCCGTCCGGGTCGAGGAAGGCGGGGCTGCCGCCGGGAACCATGCCGAGTTCCCGGGCGCGCCGCTCCAGTGCGTCGGGCTGGGAGTAGCCGTCGACGTCGCGCTGGAGGGCCTGCTGCTCGTCGGTGAGTTCGGTGGTCTCGCGCCTGAGCTCGCTCAGCCTGAACGAGCCCTCGTTCAGCGCGGAGTTCAGCAGGAGAAGCGTGATGAGGCCGCCGCCCAGGAGCAGGACCACCAGCAGGACGAAGGGGGTGCGGGCCGCGTTGCTGGGCCCCGACGGCATCAGCCGGGCGAGCCGTCCGGCCCGCCCCTTCAACTGCGCGGCCGGCTTGCTCACCCCGTTCCCCCCGGGCCTCCGTCGGCCGGCGCGCCGGCCGGTACCCCTGCCTCCGGTGCCGCTGCCGGAGCGCTCATCGCTCCTCCTCGCGGATGCGCTGGGCACCGCGCAGCCGGGCGGGTGCGGCGCGCCGGTTCTCGGCGACCTCCTCCTCCGTGGGCAGCTCCGCGCCCCGGGTGAGCAGCTTCAGCCGGGGCTGGTAGCGCTCGGGGACGACGGGCAGCCCGGGGGGCGCGGTGTTGGCGGCGCCGGCGGCGAAGACCTGCTTGACCAGCCGGTCCTCCAGCGAGTGGTAGGACAGGACGGCGATACGGCCGCCGACCGCGAGGCTCCCCACAGCGGCCGGGACGGCCCGCTCCAGGACACTCAGTTCGCCGTTGACCTCGATGCGCAGGGCCTGGAAGGTGCGCTTGGCCGGGTTGCCTCCGGTCCGCTTGGCGGCCTGCGGCAGCGAGTCGCGGATCAGCTCGACGAGCCGGGCGCTGTTGCTGAAGGGCTCCTTGTCGCGCTCGCGCACGATGGCGGAGACGATCCGCTTGGCCTGCTTCTCCTCGCCGTACGCCCGCAGGATCCGGACCAGTTCGCCCGGCGGGTAGGTGTTGAGGACCTCGGCGGCGCCGATGCCGGTCGTCTGGTCCATGCGCATGTCGAGCGGGGCGTCCTGGGCGTACGCGAACCCGCGGTCGGCCTCGTCCAGCTGCATGGAGGAGACGCCCAGGTCGAACAGCACGCCCTGGACCTTGGGGATGCCCAGCCGGGCCAGCACCTCCGGGAGCTCGTCGTAGACGGCGTGCACCAGGGTGGCCCGGTCGCCGTACGGGGCGAGCCGCTCGCCGGAGAGCCGCAGCGCCTCCTTGTCGCGGTCCAGGGCGATCAGCCGGGCGGCGGGGAAGGCGGAGAGCAGTGCCTCGCTGTGGCCGCCGAGGCCGAGGGTGCAGTCGACGACCACCGGTGTCCGGGGGCTCGGGGTGTCCAGAGCCGGGGCCAACAGGTCCAGGCACCGCTGGAGCATCACCGGGACGTGTCGGGTCTGGCTCAATGCGCCCTCTCAGGCTCAGTCCCGCGTGGCTGTACATGCGCCCTGGTCCCCGCCCGCTCGGAAGGGGAGGTCGGCCGACGCCGGGGAAGTGGCGTCGGCCGACCGGAGCGGGAGAGGGCCGGGCCGCACGTACACCGCACGATACGGGGGGAAATGCGGAAAATGCGGAACGTACGGAACACGCATAGATCTACGGAGTGCGCAGAATGTGCGGGCTGTGTCGGTAACTTCGCGTCACTTTAGTCCACCCTGCCATTCGATCGATTCCCGATCAACGAACCGGGCAGCGCGTCGCCCCGCCGCCGAGAACCCCCGGCCTCACCCGGAAGGACGCACCCGTGCGAGGCTTGTGGGTTACCTCACAACAAGCCTCATTGACGTTCTTTGTCCACTTCCACAGCAGGCTCCGGCCCGCCCGCAGTACTAACGTCATCTCCATGTCGACTTCCGCGCACTCCCCCGCCGAGCCCCTGACGTCCCTGCCGGCCGGTGACCGCGCCGACGGCACGGTCACCGACCGCCTGGTCGCGGCGAACGTCCGGTACGCCGACGAGTTCACCGACCCCGGCATGGATGCCCGTCCGGTACTGCACGTGGCCGTGGTCGCCTGCATGGACGCCCGCCTCGACCTGCACGACGCGCTCGGCCTCGAACTCGGCGACTGCCACACCATCCGCAACGCGGGCGGCGTGGTCACCGACGACGTGATCCGTTCGCTCACCATCAGCCAGCGGGCGCTCGGCACCCGCAGCGTCATACTGATCCACCACACCAACTGCGGCCTGGAATCGCTCACCGAGGGCTTCCGGCAGGAGCTGGAGCACGAGGTCGGCCAGCGGCCGGTCTGGGCGGTGGAGGCCTACTCGGACGCCGACCAGGACGTACGCCAGTCGATGCAGCGCGTCCGCACCTCGCCGTTCCTGCTGCACACCGACGACATCCGCGGCTTCGTCTTCGACGTCACCACCGGCCTGCTGCGCGAGATCCTCCCCACCGCCTGACCTGCCCCTGCGCTCCGTTCCGGCCCGGCACTCGGAGCACCGAAACCCCGGCAACACCCGACATATCGCACCCACTTATCCACAGGCGAGTGACACGAAGCGGTAACGGCAACAAGAATGCGGGTGTGACATCTCCCCGGGTCTTCCGGTGCGGTGTGCGTATTTCGGGGTGGGCCGGGGCAGAAACGCGCACCGGCCCGTGCACAAAGGGCCGAGGAGGGCCGGGTGACGACCTATGACGATCGAGCGAGCCTTACGGATCTGACCACCACAGCGGAGCGGGTGCGCAGGTCGGTGGAGGGTGTGATCGAGGGCAAGCCTGAGGTCGTACGGCTTTCGCTGACCGTGCTGCTCGCCGAGGGACATCTCCTCATCGAGGATGTCCCCGGGGTCGGCAAGACGATGCTGGCCAAGGCTCTGGCGCGGTCCATCGACTGCTCGGTGCGGCGCATCCAGTTCACACCGGACCTGCTGCCGTCGGACATCACCGGGGTGTCCATCTTCGATCAGCAGCGGCGGGAGTTCGAGTTCAAACCGGGCGCCATCTTCGCCCAGATCGTGATCGGCGACGAGATCAACCGCGCGTCGCCGAAGACCCAGTCCGCGCTGCTGGAGTCGATGGAGGAACGCCAGGTCACCATCGACGGGCAGACGTACGAGCTGCCCGACCCGTTCATGGTGGTGGCCACCCAGAACCCCGTGGAGATGGAGGGCACCTACCCGCTGCCCGAGGCCCAGCGCGACCGCTTCATGGCCCGGGTCTCGATCGGCTACCCCAGCCCGGAGGCCGAGCTGCAGATGCTCGACGTGCACGGCGGCGTCTCGCCGCTGGACGACCTCCAGCCGGTGGCGCACGCCCACGACATCGTGAAGCTGATCGACGCGGTGCGCACGGTCCACGTCGCCGACGCCGTACGGCGGTACGCGGTGGAGCTGGTGGGGGCCACTCGTCACCACCCCGACCTCAGACTCGGAGCCTCACCGCGCGCGACCCTGCATCTGCTGCGCGCGGCGAAGGCCTCCGCCGCGCTGAGCGGACGCGACTACGCGCTGCCGGACGATGTGCAGTCACTCGCGGCGCCGGTGCTCTCGCACCGTCTGCTGCCCACCGCACAGGCCCAGCTGAACCGCCGCACGGCGGAACAGGTGGTGCTGGAGATCCTCCAACGCACGCCCGTGCCGACATCGGCCGGCGGCACGGCGGGCCCGGTACGGCAGCCCCACCAGCAGGGCCGCCCGGTGTACGGCCAGCAGCAGCCCGGCGCCCGGCGGCTGTGATGGCCGCCGGGCAGCCCGGTGCCGCCGACGACGGCGACGACCGGGGCGGTCTGCGGGCGGCTCTGAGCGGGCTGACCACCCGGGGGCGGTCCTTCCTCGCCGCCGGGGTGGCCGCCGCGATCTGCGCCTATGTGCTGGGCCAGGGCGACCTGCTGCGCGTCGGGTTGCTGCTCGCCGTGCTGCCGCTGGTCTCCGTGACGGTGCTCCACCGCACCCGCTACCGGGTCGCGGGCAGCCGGCGGCTGTCGCCGTCCCGGGTGACCGCCGGTTCCGAGGCGCGGGTGCGTCTGCGGATGGACAACGTGTCCCGGGTGCCCACCGGGCTCCTGATGCTCCAGGACCGGGTGCCGTACGTACTGGGCCCCCGGCCCCGTTTCGTGCTGGACCGGGTGGAGGCGGGCGGCATCCGCGAGGTGTCCTACAAGGTCAGGTCCGACCTGCGCGGGCGCTATCCGCTGGGGCCGCTGCAGCTGCGGCTCAGCGACCCCTTCGGCATGTGCGAGCTGACCAGGTCCTTCAGCGCCTACGACACGCTGATCGTGATCCCCCGTACCGAACCGCTGCCGACGCTGCGGCTCGCCGGTGAGGCCTCGGGGTACGGCGACGGACGGCAGCGTTCACTGGCCCTGGCGGGTGAGGACGACGTCATCCCGCGCGGCTACCGGCACGGCGACGACCTGCGCCGGGTCCACTGGCGGTCCACCGCGCGCTACGGCGAGCTGATGGTCCGGCGCGAGGAACAGCCGCAGCGGGCCAGATGCACGGTGCTGCTGGACACCCGGCGCAGCGGCTACCAGGGCGCCGGGCCCGACTCGGCGTTCGAGTGGGCGGTCTCGGGGGCGGCGTCCGCACTGGTGCACATGCTGGAGCGGGGCTTCGCGGTACGGCTGCTGACGGACACCGGGGATTCGGTACCCGGCGAGGGCCCCGACGGCTTCGCCGGTTCGACCCAGGAGTCCGCGGACTCGGCGGGCCTGATGCTGGACACCCTCGCGGTCATCGGCCAGTCCGACGGCGAAGGCCTCTCGCCCGCGTACGACGTGCTGCGCGGCGGCAACGAAGGACTGCTGATCGCCTTCCTCGGTGACATCGACGAGGAGCAGGCGGCGGTGGCGGCCCGTATGCGGCAGCGCAGCGGCGCCGCCGTCGCGTTCGTCCTGGACAGCGGGGACTGGGGACACGGCGGGAACGGGCCGGGGACCACCGACGCGGACGAGCGGCTGCGGCCGCTGCGCGAGGCCGGCTGGATCGCGGTGCCGGTACCGCCCCGCACGGACCTCGCCGGGCTGTGGCAGCAGGCGGGGCAGCAGCGCGCCGACACCCGGTCCGCCGGGAGCGGCGGTACGACAGGTTTCTCAGGGGGATGGTCATGAGCGGGCGGACCCGGCTGACGCTGTGCGCCTTCGCGGCGACGCTGACGGCGGCGGGCGCCCTGCTGCCGCTGGTGGGCACGAAGGGGTGGCTGCCGCAGGCGGCACTGCTGCTGGCGTTCCAGAGCGGGGCGGGCGCGCTCTCCCGCCGGGTACCGCTGGCCAGGTCGCTGACCGTCGCCGTCCAGGCGCTGGTCACCCTGCTGCTGCTGACCGTGGTGTTCGCCAGGGACCACGCGCTGTTCGGTGTCCTGCCGGGCCCGCAGGCCGTCCAGCGGATCGGGGAACTGCTGACTGCGGGCGCCGACGATGTCGGTACGTATGCGATTCCGGCGCCGATGACCGACGGAATCCGGCTGCTGCTGGTCGGCGGGGTGCTGCTGATCGGGCTCGCGGTGGACGCCCTCGCGGTGACCTTCCGCAGCGCCGCCCCGGCCGGGCTGCCGCTGCTCGCGCTGTACTCGGTCGCCGCGGGGCTGGCCGAGGGCGGGGCGAGCTGGCTGTGGTTCCTGCTCGCCGCCTGCGGCTATCTGCTGCTCCTGCTCGCCGAGGGCCGGGACCGGCTCTCCCAGTGGGGGCGGGTCTTCGGCGGCACCGCCCGGTCCGCCGACGGTCTCGCCGGGCTCACCGGCCCGGGCGGCGGGGCCACGGCTCCGGTCCGCACGGGTCGGCGCATCGGTGCCGTGGCCCTGGGCATCGCCCTGGTCGTTCCCGCCACGCTGCCCGCGCTCGACGGCGGTCTGCTGGGCGGCACGGGCAACGGGAACGGCAAGGGCAGTGGCGGAGGCACCATCTCCGCGGTGAACCCGCTGGTCTCGCTCCAGAACAACCTCAACCAGCCGGAGAACCGGGAGGTGATGACGTACCGCACCAACGCACGGAACCCGCAGGACCTCTATCTGCGGATCCTGGCCCTGGACGAGTTCACCGGAAGCGAGTGGCGCTCGTCGACCCGCCGGCTGAAGGACGTGCCGGAACGTCTGCCGGAACCCACCGGGCTGAGCCCCGATGTGGCCGTCACCGAGATCAGGACGAACATCTCGGCGTCCCGTTCGTACCAGCAGACCTATCTGCCGCTCCCCTACCCCGCCACCGAGGTCGAGGTCGGCGGGCGATGGCGGTACGAGCCCGAGGGCCGCACCCTCGTCGGTGACGCCGGCCAGACGACAGGCGGCGCGCGGTACGAGGCCGGCAGCCTGATCATCGAACCCACAGCGGCACAGCTCGCCGCCGCGGGCCCGCCGCCGGAAGCACTGGCGCGGGAGTACACGCGGCTGCCCGGTTCGCTGCCGGACGTGGTGGGCGAGACCGCCCGGAAGGTCACCGAGGGTGCGGCCAACGACTACGAAAGAGCCGTGAAGCTGCAGGACTGGTTCTCCTTCTCGGGCGGCTTCACCTACGACACGACGGTCAGCTCGGGGACCGGCTCGACGGCGATAGCCCGCTTCCTCAGGGACAAGCAGGGCTTCTGCGTCCACTTCTCGTTCTCGATGGCCGCGATGGCCCGGACGCTGGGCATCCCGGCCCGGGTCGCGGTGGGTTTCACGCCGGGCACGTTCCAGGCGGACGGCGCGTCCTCGGTCGGGCTGCGGGACGCGCACGCCTGGCCCGAGCTGTACTTCGAGGGTGTGGGGTGGACCCGGTTCGAGCCCACCCCCACCCGGGGCAGCGCCCCGGCGTACACCCGGCCCGACACCCCTTCGGGCGACACGGAAGATCCGGCGCAGCCGTCCGCGAGCGACTCGGCCGCCCCGACTGCCGCGCCGTCCGCCTCGGAGAGCTGCCCCGCGCAGATGCGCCGCCAGGGTGAGTGCGGTGCCTCGGCGGCCCCCGGCGCGGCGGGTCCCGCCGATCCGGGGACCCCCGCGGGCACGGTGGCCCTGGGGATTCTCGGGGCGGTGCTGGTGCTGGTGGTACCCCTGCTGCCGCTGCTCTGGCGGATCCGGGCCCGTAACCGGAGGCTGGGTTCGTCCGGCGGCCGGACGGCTGAGGACGCGACGGCCAGAATCCTCGCGGCCTGGAGAGAGATCATCGATTCGGCGTGGGACCACGGCATCGCGCCGGACGAGTCGCTGACCCCGCGCAAGGCCGCGGCGCGGATCGTGCGCCTGGGCCGTCTCGATCCCACCGCCGCCGCCGCGGTGCACCGGGTGGCGGGTTCGGTGGAGCAGGCGCTCTACGCGCCGCGGCCCCGGCCGGTCACCGCTCTCGCCGAGGACGCGATGGCGGTACGGGCGGGTCTGCGGGCCGCCGCGGGCCGCGCCGCACGGCTCCGTGCGACGTTCGCGCCCCGCTCCGCCGTCCGGGTGGTGTGGGCGGTGGCGGATCGCCGGGCGGCGCTCCGGGACCGCTGGGCGAACCGTACGGGCCGTGGCCGCTGGACCGGCAGGCTGCGCAGGCCGACGCGGCAGCACGGCTGACCCCCGGCGCCGGTCCGCCCGACCGGGCGGGCCGGGCCGGGCCGGCGGGCCGGCGGGCCGGGCCGGGCGGACCGGCCAGGAGGGCCGGGAGCAGACCGTGCCCACGAGGGCGGAACGGTGGCTCCGGCTGCGAATCCCGCTCCCGCCTCCGCTGCGGCTCCCGCTACGGCCTGTGGCTGCGCACATGTGAGGGGCGGCCGCAGAAATGCGGCCGCCCCTCACCCATCAGAGTCGCGCGTTAAGTTCTCAGCCCGAAGCCGAAAACGACTTCCGGAAGTCGGGAGCTGCTATTGGCCCTGTTCGTCGCGGCGGCGCTGCCACCGTTGCTCGATGCGGTTCATCATCGACCGGCGCTGCCGGGGCTGTCGGCGTGCGCCACTGCCCCCGCTCCCTGCGGCTTCCTGCTGTTGTTCGCCGGGTTTGGGCGCTTTGCGCCACCCGGTGACCGCGAGCACGGCGCAGCCGAGCATGACGAGGAACCCCACCACGCTGATCCAGATCTGCTGCGCGACCATTCCGGCCATGAGGAGCGCGATACCCACCAGAAAGCCAGCGACCGCCTGGTAGACCCGTCGCCGGGTGTACGTACGCAGCCCGCTTCCCTCAAGCGCTGTAGCGAACTTGGGATCTTCGGCGTACAGCGCTCGCTCCATCTGCTCGAGCATTCGCTGCTCGTGCTCCGAGAGCGGCACGGAGTCCTCCTCGTCGTCGGCCGCGGGGGCGACCGGTATGCGGCCCTTCCAGGATAGGCAGGGATTCGCCCCCGTGAAACCCGCCCTCTAGCGTTTAGCCACTCCGGACCGCCATGTCGGCTCGGCTGCTGAGGCGTAGATTCCCCGACATCCGATCCGTCATGCCGGATGGTGTCACCCGATCATACGGGGCGCGGGCGCCGTACGGGGGTCCTGGGCAGTACTCCGTCTGCGGCTGCGTTGCTGATCAGCCGCGCTCCGGTGGGTCCGCGGCCGTGCTCCGGCCACGTCCCCGCCACCCTCAGGCGCGCTTCTCGCCCAGAACGTGCAGCTGGGTCGCGACCGAGTGGAAGGCCGGCAGCTCGGCCACCGCCGCCTCCAGCTTGAGCAGGGCGTCCACGGCACCCGGTTCGGTGTCCACCAGGACGCCCGGCACGAGGTCGGCGAAGACCCGCACACCGTGGACGGCCCCGACCTCCAGGCCCGCGCCGGAGACCAGGCCGGAGAGCTGCTCGGCGGTGAACCGGCGCGGCACCGGGTCGCCCTCGCCCCAGCGGCCCGCCGGGTCCGTGAGCGCCTGCCGGGCCTCGGTGAAGTGCCCGGCGAGCGCCCTGGCCAGAACGGCCCCGCCGAGCCCGGCGGCGAGCAGGCTGAGCGCACCGGACGGGCGGAGCGCGTCCACCGCGTTCCGTACGCCCTCGGCGGGCTCGTCCACGTACTCCAGGACTCCGTGGCAGAGCACGGCGTCGAAGCCGCCGCGCTCCACCACGTCGAACAGCCCGAGGATGTCGCCCTGGACTCCCCGGACCCGGTCGGCGACCCCGGCCTCGGCGGCGCGGCGCTCCAGCGCGAAGAGCGCGTTGGGGCTGGGGTCGACGACCGTGACCCGGTGGCCGAGCCGGGCGGCGGGCACCGCGAAGTTCCCGGTGCCGCCGCCGGTGTCCAGGACATCCAGGGCATCCCTGCCGCTCACCGCGGCCTGGCGGTCAAGAGCGTCCTTGAGCACCTCCCAGACCACGGCGGTACGGAGGGAGGCGCGGGGGCGCAGCTGGTCCGACACGGCAGATGACTCCTCGGCACGGTGCCGCCACTGACGGCGGAGCGTGAACAGTGCAGGTGACTACAGGTGCTGTCCACCCTATTGCCTCGCACCGCCGCCCCGGTCACCCAGCGTCGGGCCGCTCCCTTCTCGGCTGCGGGAGGACCGGCTGGAGCACCAGCAGGCGTTCGACCAGGCGCAGGAACATCGCCGCGTCGCGCAGCAGATCATCGGCGTCGCGGCGGCAGGCCGCGCCCGGCATCCCCGCCTCGGCACGGGCCCGGCGGGCGGCCCCGGAGGCGAACAGGGCGCTCCACTCGGTGAGTTCGGGCGCTATTTCCGGGAGGACCTCCCAGGCACTGCGGATGCGCTCGCGGCGGCGCTTGTTCGTTTCGGGCCGGCCCCGGGCCGCGAGGACGGCGGCGGCGGCGCGCAGGGCGGCGAGGTGGGCGGTGGCGTACCGCTCGTTCGGAACGTCGAGAACGGCGGCCTCCTCCAGGCCGGTGCGGGCTTTGGCGAGCAGATCGAGAGCGGCCGGCGGTGCCGTGGTGCGGCGCGGTACGGGGTGGACATCGCTCGGCGGACCGGTCAGTGAGGGTGCAGGGCTGACTGTGCGGCGCCGCGGGGCGGCGGCTGCGGACGAGCTGGCCATGACGAACCTCCTGCTGTCGTCGTGTGACGGCTCCGTGGCCGTATGTATCCATCGTGACGGCCCCCACTGACAATGCCGTCGAAACCACCCCTGACCTGGCCTTTTGCATTCGAGTGCAAGTTCGGGCTAGTTTTTTGCACTGACCAGTCAGTCTAAAGAATCGTCCGAGCACCAGAGGATCAGGGGAGAATCTGTGGACAGCCCGTACGGCGCGGCCGTCGGCGCCGAGGACTTCGGACTCAGGGGACCGCGTGGCTGGGTGTTCCGGGGGGTGGCGTTCGACGCCGATCCCGGTTCGCTCGTCGCGATCGAGGGACCGTCCGGCACGGGCCGCACCTGCCTGCTGCTCGCGCTCACCGGCCGGATGCGTCCCACCGAGGGCCACGCGGAGACCGGCGGCCTGCGCCTGCCGGGCAAGGCGTCCGCCGTCCGCAGGATCAGCGCCCTGGGCCCGGTCCCCGGGGTCAGCGAGCTCGACCCCGCCTTCACCGTCGCGGAGCACCTGCGGGAGCGGGCCCTGCTCCAGCGACGCTACGACGGTTCCCTGCGCGCCCTGCTCCGCCCCCGCGCCGAACGCGCCGCCTCGGCGCGGGCCCGGATCGACGAGGCACTGGACCGCGCCGGACTCGACCCCGCCGCCCTGCCCAAGGCCGGCCGGACCTCCGTACGGGATCTGGAGCGGCTGGAGGCGCTGCGGCTGTCCGTCGCGCTGGCCCTGATCGGCAGGCCCCGGCTGCTCGCCGTCGACGACACCGATCTCAAGCTCTCCGACACCGGGCGCGCCGAGGCCTGGGAACTGCTGCGTTCGGTCGCGGACGCGGGAACGACGGTGCTCGCCGTGTGCAGCGACGCCCCCGAGGACGCACTCGTCGTGCGTACCGGCACCACCGAAGAGAGGACGGCCGATGCGTTCGCCGAGACTGGCCGCGCTTGAGCTGAAGCGGTTCGGCAGGGGGAAGCTGCCGATGGCCGCGCTGGTGGCGATCCTGCTGCTGCCCCTGCTGTACGGCGCCCTGTACCTGTGCTCCTTCTGGGACCCCTACGGCCGCCTCGACAAGCTGCCCGTGGCCCTGGTCAACGAGGACAAGGGGGCCGACGCCGCGGGCGAACGGATCACGGCCGGTGACGAGATCACCGGCAAGCTGCGCGACTCCGAGGTCTTCGAGTGGCACGAGGTGAGTTCCGCCGAGGCCCTCAAGGGCGTCGAGGACGGGACGTACTACCTCTCGCTGACCATGCCGTCCGACTTCAGCGAGCGGATCGCGTCCAGCGGCGGTGACTCCCCCGCCACCGGCGCCCTCCAGGTGCGGACCAACGACGCCAACAACTACATCGTCGGGCAGATCTCCCGCTCGGTGTTCTCCGAGGTACGCACGGCGGCGTCCACGAACGCCTCACGGGGCTTCCTGGACCGGATCTTCATCAACTTCTCCGACCTCCACGGTGAGACCGCCAGGGCGGCCAAGGGCGCCGACGACCTCAAGGGCGGGATCTCCCAGGCCAAGAAGGGCTCGAAGGACCTCGCGGACGGTCTCAAGGACTCCAAGGCGGGCAGCAAGCGGCTGTCCGACGGCATCGTCACGCTCAACCAGGGCGCGAGCGATCTCGAAGCGGGTTCCCGGCAGGTCGCCGACGGCACCCAGGCGCTCGCCGACAAGGTCAACGGGATCGCCACCGACGTACGGCCGTTCCTCAAGGACAACGGACGGGCGATCGGCGACACGGCCCGGCTGGTCGCCGACTCCTCGCAGACCGTGCGCGACAACCTCGGCCTGCTCGTGGAGGCCGCCCCCACCGCGGCGAGCGCCGCCCGCACGGCCTCCGACGACCTCGCCGAGGTCTACCGCACCCGGTGCGAGGAGCAGCCGCTCCCCGACGACCCGACGGTCTGTCCCCCGCTGAAGCGGGCCAGTACCGCGGCGGCCGATGTCGCGAAGGTCGCGGACGACGTGAACGCCATGGTCACGCGCCAGAACGGCGACCTGAAGAAGCTGCGCGGACAGCTTGCCACCCTGCAGAAGCAGGCCGACGCGCTCGCCGAGCGCTCCCCGACGCTGGACACCGACCTGGAGTCCGCCGTCGCGAAGGTCAACGCGCTCAACACCGGTGCCCACAAGGTCGCCAAGGGCGCCGACGACCTGCACACCGGACTCGGCACGGCCAGGACCGGGTCCGCCGACCTGGACACCGGGGTCGGCAGGCTCAAGACGGGCGCGGACAACCTGGACGGCGGGCTGTACCGGCTCGGTGACGGGTCGGCCACGCTGGCCCAGGGGCTGAACGACGGTGTCGGCAAGATCCCCGACTACGACAAGAAGGACCGCGACACACGTACGGGCGTGATGGCCGACCCCGTGCAGCTGGCGTCCGAGTCGCTGCACGCGGCCCCGAACTACGGCACGGGCTTCGCCCCCTACTTCATCCCGCTCTCCCTCTGGGTCGGCGCGATGGTGGCGTACATGCTGATCCAGCCGCTCAACCGGCGGGCGCTCGCCGCCGGGGCCTCCGCCTGGCGGATCGCCTTCGCCGGCTGGCTGCCGGTCGCCTCGATCGGCCTGCTCCAGGTCGCCGCGCTGATGTCCGTCCTGCACTGGGGCCTCGGCCTGCAGATGGCCCACGCGGCCGGGACGATCGGCTTCCTGGCCCTGGTCACCTGCTGCTTCGCCGCGATCATCCAGTGGCTGAACGCCCGCTTCGGAGCGGCCGGACGGATCCTGGTCCTGGCGGTGCTGATGCTCCAGCTGACCTCGGCCGGGGGCACGTATCCCGTGGAGACCAGCCCCGGATTCTTCGGTGCCATCAACCCCTATCTGCCGATGAGCTACGTCGTCGACGCGCTGCGCAGACTGATCACGGGCGGCGGCCTCGGCCCGGTGTGGCAGGGCTGCGCCGTACTGATCGTCTTCACGGCGGGCGCGCTGACCCTGACCGCGCTCTCCGCGCGCCGCAAGCAGGTGTGGACACCGGCCCGGCTGCATCCGGAGCTGAGCCTGTGAGCACCCCGGGACCTGTGAGAATCGACCGTATGGAAAGCAGTAGCACCACGCGCCGCCAGGCCACCCGGCAGAAGCTCTACGAGGCGGCGGTGACGCTCATCGCGGAGAAGGGCTTCTCCGCCACCACGGTGGACGAGATCGCGGAGCGTGCCGGGGTCGCCAAGGGAACGGTCTACTACAACTTCAAGAGCAAGACCGAACTCTTCGAGGAACTGCTGCGGCACGGCGTCGGACTGCTCACGGCCTCCCTCCGGGCAGCCGCCGAGGGGACCGAGGAGCGGGGCGGCACCAGGGTCGAGGCGCTGGACGCGATGATCCGGGCCGGGCTGGCCTTCATCGACCGCTATCCGGCCTTCACCCAGCTGTACGTCGCCGAGCTCTGGCGCACCAACCGGGCCTGGCAGGCGACGCTCCTGGTGGTACGTCAGGAGGCCGTGGCCGTGGTCGAGGACGTGCTGCGGGAGGCCGTGGAGAACGGTGAACTGAGCGAGGAGATCGACATTCCGCTGACGGCGGCGGCGCTCGTCGGAATGGTGCTGGTCGCGGCCCTCGACTGGCAGGCGTTCCAGCCGGAGCGGTCGATCGACGAGGTGCACTCGGCGCTGTCCCTGCTGCTGCACGGGCGGGTCAGCGGGCGCTGATCCGGAGCGCCGCGGACCGGTCCCGCACGCGAGGACGCCGGCCCGGTGGTGTTCGATCCCCCTCGAACTCCACCGGACCGGCGTCTTCCGTGCTGCCGGAGAACCTTTCCCCCGTGACCCCGTGTCCCCCGTGGTCCCCCGGGCCCTCCGTCGCGCACCCCCGTGCGTCAGGGGTGCCGCGCCGTTCCGCCGCCCCGTGTCGGCGGTCCTGGCGCCGCGCCCCCTCCGTGGCCACCACTCTGCCGTCTGCGCAGGTGGGGGCCTATCCGCACACCTACTCATCTCGCTCCCTAGGTACGGGTACTCAGGGCTGCGCACCCGGGCCCACTCCGGCCGGGCCCGCGCTGGTTACGATCGCGTCCGTGTCCGTACTCCCTCTGGTGTTCACAAGCGGCTGGGCGAGCGGGATCAACGCCTACGCGGTGGTCCTGCTGCTCGGCGTCTTCGGCGCGACCGGGGTGAGCGACGAGGTGCCCGCGTCGTTGCAGCGCACCGATGTCCTCGTCGTGGCCGCCGTGCTGTTCCTGTGCGAGGCGGTGGCCGACAAGATCCCGTACGTGGACTCGGTCTGGGACACGGCGCACACCGTGATCCGGCCGCTGTCCGGCGCGGTCGTGGCGGCACTGCTGGCCGGCGGGAGCGGTTCGCTGCCGGAGCTGGCGGCCGGGGCACTCGGCGGTTCCACGGCGCTGCTGAGCCATCTGGTGAAGGCCGGCACCAGGATGGCGGTCAACACCTCCCCCGAGCCGTTCAGCAATATCGGGGTGAGCACGGCCGAGGACCTGGGTGTCGCGGGGATCATCACCTTCGCGATATTCCATCCGCTGGCGGCAGCCGTCATCGCCGCGACACTGCTGGTGCTCGGGCTGGTGATACTGGTCTTCCTGGCCTCGCGCATCCGCCGGTTCCTGCGGCGCAGGGCACAGCGGCGCGAGGAGAGGGACCTGGCCCGGACGGAAGGGCACCGGCCTCCCGGGTGAGGTGCCGACGGCGGTCGATAAAGTCACCCGCATGGCACGAATTGCGGTGATCGGCGCCGGGACGGGCGCGATGGCGGCGGCCGCCCGGCTCGCCGTGGCAGGCCACCGGGTGACGGTGTACGAGCGGTCGGCGACGTACGGCGGCTCGGTGGGCCGGTACGCCCACGACGGCTTCGTCTTCGACACGGGCCCGGGGCTGCTGCACCTGCCCGCGGTCCAGCGGGACCTGTTCGTGAAGACCGGCAAGGAGTCCCTGGAGCAGAGCGTCACGCTGTGCCAGGTCGACCCGGCGAGCCGCCACCTCTTCGCGGACGGCACCGCGGTCTCCCTGCCCAACGCCTCCCGGTCCAAGGTGGCCGCCGCGCTGGACGGAGCGCTCGGGGCGGGCTCGGGCGCCCGCTGGAGCGGTTTCCTGGACCGGGCGCGGGACGCCTGGGACCGGTCGCGGCGGCCGTTGCTGGAGGAGCCGCTGACCACCGGCCGGCGGGCGCTCGGCAGCGACCCCTACCCCGCGGTCCGGCAGCGCCGGCTGCTGCGCGGCGCCCGGCAGGCGGGAACGGTCTCGGAGATCGGCGCCTGGGAGCTGGCGGACCCCCGGCTGGCCGCCCTGCTCGACGGGTATGCCCTGGCGTACGGCCTCGATCCGCGCCGCGCCCCGGCCGCCGCGGCGCTCCTGCCGTACATGGAGGAGACCTTCGGCAGCTGGTACGTCGCCGGGGGGATGCGGGAGCTGGCCCGTGCGGTGTACGAGCGGTGCCTGGCCCGCCGGGTCGAGTTCGTCTTCGGCGCCGAGGTGGTCCGGATCGTCGAGAAGGACGGCCGGGCCGCGGGTGTGGAACTGGCGGGCGGTCGGATGGCGGAGGCCGACCGGGTGGTGCTCGGCGTCCAGCCGCGCCCCGGTCTGGTGCCGGGTCAGGAGCCGTGGTCGGACGGGGACATGGCGCTTCGGCCGCGCCCGGGGACGGGTGACGCGCCCGGCCGGTTCGTGGTGCTTCTGTCCCTGCGCGGCGCCCGGGAGGCCGGTGCCGCGCACCGTACGGTGGTGCATCCGGCGGACGGGGCCGCGGAGTCGGATGCGGTGTTCGGGGGCAAGGTCGCCGAGACCCCCACGGTCACGGTGCTGCGGCCCGACGATCCCTCGACCCGCCCGGACGAGGCCCATGAGGCGGTGACGCTGACCGCCACGGTGGCCCCGCAGGGGCCGGTCGACTGGACGGACGCGGGGCTGCGTGACCGGTACGCCGGCACCCTGGTCTCGCTGGCCGCCGCGGCCGTTCCCGGGCTGCGGGAGCGGATCCTGCACACCGAGGTGCGGACCCCGGCCGAGACCGCCGCCGAGACGGGCGCCGAGGGCGGTGCGGTGCCCGCGCCCGCGCTGGCCGGGGCGGGCGGCGCGTATCTGCACCCGGCGAACCTCACCCGGCTGCCGGGCCTGTATCTGGCGGGTGGCTGGTCGCACCCGGGCGGCGGCCTCGCGCACGCCGGGATGTCGGGAACACTGGTCGCCGGACTCGTCGTGGAGGGCGACGGCTTCCGCGGCTCCCGCTGAGCACGGGGACGGGCGGGGCCGGACGCGGGCAGGGGGACGGCCGTCGCGGGCCGTCCCCCTGCCCGGCGTTACGGGCGCTCAGTGGCGGTGCGGACGCTCAGTAGCGGTACTGCTCGTTCTGGCCGGTGTCGTAGCCGTTGCCGTACGGGGCGGGCTGCGCCGGCTGCTCCTGGGGCATCGGCGGGTACTGCTCGGTGTCGCGCTGCTGCGGGACCCAGACGCCCCCGGGCGGGGTGTCCGCGCCGTACTGCTGGGCGTGCGGGTCGGCGAACTGCTGCCGGCCCCCGTAGCCGTCGAAGCCGGTGCCGTAGCCGTCGTACGGGGCGTAGGGCGCCGGCCCGGTGGTGGTGCCGCTGCCGATGTACGGATCGGAGTAGGCCGCGTAACTCTGCTCGCCCGTGCCGTAGTCGTACTGCCCCGCGTAGGTGTCCTGGGCCGGGCTGCCGTAGTCGCCGTACTGCGGCTGCGCGCCGGTCCCGGGCTGCTCCGGAGTGCCGGAGCCGAAAGCGGGGCCGCCGCCGAATCCGGGGGCGCCGCCGGGGCCGTTGGCTCCGGCGGGCTGCGTGTCGCGGGTGTAGACGCCGTACTGCCCGGTGTCGTCGGGCATCGGCTGCGGCTCGTAGACCGATGCGACCGGTGCCGCGGCGGTCTCCTGGAGCGACTGCTCGAACTCCAGGTCCGAGACCTCCAGGGTGGGCTCCTTGGTGGCCGCCCGCCCGCCGCCGCGTCGGCGGCGGCTCTCACCCGGGCTGCCCCCGATGGCCCAGCCGGTCGAGAAGCCCCGCCGGAAGGAGAGCGTCACATAGGTCTGGCCGGTGGCGAAGGCGATCGCCCCGACGACGATGACCAGCACGGAGGGGATCAGCACGCCGATCACCACGCCGAGGAACCCGCCGAAGGCGAGGAGCCGCCAGCGCAGCCGTGCCTTGTACTGCAGCAGCACCTCGCCCAGCAGCCACAACGCCACAAAGCCGAATGCGATGTAGAGGACCGTCCAGCCCACGCCCGCCCCCTCCTACGGCCACCGCCCCGGTTGGTGGCGGGTACGGCCGGTCACGACTGCTTGTGCAGTCCGAGATTCTCGTAGATTTCGAGCGTTGCCGTCGAGTTGTTGAGCGTGATGAAGTGAAGTCCGGGCACACCTTCGGACTGCAGCTTCGCGCAGAACTCCGTTGCGAACTCGATGCCAATGGAGCGTACAGCGGCCGGCTCGTCCTTGACGGCGAGGATGCGCTCTTTCAACGACGCGGGGAGGGTCGCGTTGCTGAGCTGCGCAAACCTTTCCAACTGTTTCACGCTCGTGAGCGGCATGACTTCGGGAATGACGGGGGTTTCGCAACCCGCCGCGACCACGCGGTCACGCATACGGAGATAGTCATCCGGATTGAAGAACATCTGAGTGATCGCATAATCGGCACCGGCGCGGCACTTGTCCACGAAATGCCCGATGTCGGTCTCCCAGTCGGTCGACCGCGGGTGCATTTCGGGAAACGCGGCGACGCCCACGCAGAAGTCGCCGGACTCCTTGATGAGCCGGACGAGGTCGGCGGCGTACCGCACGCCCTGCGGGTGCTCGACCCACTCGCCCATCGGGTCGCCGGGCGGGTCGCCCCGTACCGCGAGGATGTTGCGGATCCCGGCGTCGGCGTACTGCCCGATCATGTTCCGCAGTTCCGCGACGGAGTGGTTGACCGCGGTGAGGTGGGCGACCGGGGTCAGCGTGGAGTCGGCGGCGATCTGCTGGGTCGCCTTGACCGTCCCGGCGCGCGTGGAGCCTCCGGCGCCGTACGTCACCGAGACGAAGCTCGGGCGCACCGCCTCGACCCGCCGCAGCGCATTCCAGAGGTTCCGCTCGCCCTTCTCGGTCTTGGGCGCCCAGAATTCGAAGGAATACGAGGTTTTGCCGGTCGCGAGCAGGTCCCGCACGGTGCTCGCGCGGTCTGTCCTGGTGGAAGGTGTGCCAAGGGCCATACTGGGAGGTTAACCAGGGCGGGGCGGTCCCCCAACCAGGCCCTCGCTTTTTGTCTGGATTGGCCTGATTGTTGTCCACCCTTCGGACACCATCGCCCGGGGGCGCCCGGACGGCCCGGGGCCCTCAGACGGCGTGCGCCCGGACGCGCCGCGCGAGCGCGCCGGCCGCCCCGGCGGGGTCGTCCGCCTCGGTGATCGCCCGGACGACGACGACCCGGCGGGCGCCCGCCTCCAGCACCTCGTCCAGATTGCCCGCGTCGATCCCGCCGATGGCGAACCAGGGGCGCGGCTGCCGGAGCGAGGCGGCGTAGCGGACGAGGCCGAGCCCGGGGGCGTACCGGCCGGGCTTGGTCGGGGTGGGCCAGCAGGGGCCGGTGCAGAAGTAGTCCACGCCCGGCGCGGCGACGGCCGCGTCGACCTCGGCTTCGGCATGCGTGGAGCGGCCGATCACCACGTCCCGGCCGATGATCGCGCGGGCGGCCGGCACCGGCAGGTCGCCCTGGCCCAGGTGCAGCACATCCGCGCCGATGGCGTGGGCGACATCGGCGCGGTCGTTCACGGCGAGGAGCTTGCCGTGGCGCCGGCAGGCGTCGGCGAACACTTCGAGGTGTTCCAGCTCCTCGGCCGCCTCCATGCCTTTTTCCCGCAGTTGGACGATGTCGACGCCGCCGGTGAGCACGGCGTCGAGGAACGCGGGAAGGTCACCCTGTCGCCTGCGGGCGTCCGTGCAGAGGTACAGCCGGGCGTCGGACAGCAGCTCGCGAGGCGTGGGCATGGCGGAATCCCCCCGGGGTTACCGCGGTGTACGGGCCGTGCGGCACGGCCCGTACCCCGCGTGCGGTTGTCTCGGTCAGACGGCGAGCGCCTGGGCGCGGCGCTTCACCTCCGTCCCGCGATTCTCGCTCAGGGCCTGCGCGGGGGTGCCGGGCAGGGTCGGGTCGGGAGTGAAGAGCCAGTCCAGCATCTCTTCGTCGGAGTAGCCGTCGTCCCTCAGGAGCGTCAGGGTCCCCGAGAGGCCCTTGACCACCTTGTCGCCGTCGATGAAGGCGGCAGGCACCTGGAGCGTCCGGTTCTCACCACGGCGTACGGCGATGAGCTGGCCTTCCTTGACCAGCTGCCGCACCCGCGTCACCTCGATATCGAGCATTTCCGCGATGTCGGGAAGGTGGAGCCAGGCAGGGACTAGAGCATCGATCTTTGCGTCAATCTCGGTCACGAGGACAAGCGTGCCATCTGGGACTGACAGTCGGAAGCCGGGCCGACCGTACGGGGGTCGCCCGTGCCGTCACAGGGCCGTCGACTTCAGCGGTACGGAGGGGTCCGCGGCCCGTACCGGGTCGATGGGCGCGCCCGACTCGATGAGCTTGCGCCCCTGCGCCAGATCGCGCGGCCGGCCGACGGCCAGGACGGCGATCAGCGCGCCGCCGCGCAGCCAGCACACCGACCAGGCGGGGTCGGCGGGGTCGCCGCGCCACAGCAGGGTGTCGGCCCGCGCGTGGTGGCCCGCGTACTGCACGAAGCGGCCGAACTGCTCGGACCAGAAGTACGGCACGGGGTCGTACACCCCGGGCCGCCCGTCCCCGTCGAGGGCGGCGATGTCCGCGGCGACGGTCCGGGGGCCCTGGAGGGCGTTGTCCCAGTGGTGGACCAGCAGGCGTTCGCCGTAGCGGGCGGAGGGGAAGGAGGCGCAGTCACCGACCGCGTACACATCGGGCAGCGAGGTGCGCAGCGCGCCGTCGGCGGTGACGGAGCCGTCCGGGCCCAGCGCGATGCCGGAGCCGGTCAGCCAGCCGGTGGCGGGCCGGGCGCCGATCCCGACGACCACCGCACCGGCCGGGAGCATCCGGCCGTCCGCGAGGACCACGGTGCCCTCCTCGACGCGGGCGACGCGGGCGCCGGTCAGGAGTTCGGCGCCGCTCTCGGCGTACCAGTCGGCCATCGGGGCGGCGACCTCCGCGGGCAGGGCGCCGGCGAGCGGGCGTTCGGCGGCCTCGACGACGGTGACCGCGCAGCCCGCGGCGCGGGCCGCGGTGGCGAACTCGGCGCCGATCCAGCCCGCCCCCACGACCACCACGTCGTGCTGCCGCTCCAGGACGGGGCGCAGCCGGGCGGCGTCGTCGAGGGTGCGCAGCAGATGGACCCCGGGCACTCCCTCGGAGCCCGGCAGCAGCACGGGTTCGGCGCCGGTGGCGATGACCAGGACGTCGTAGGGAACGGGACCGTCCGGTGTGTCCAGTTCATGTGCGCCGGAGCGCAGGGCGCTCACGTCCGCGCCCAGGCGCAGGGTGATGTCCAGCGCCTCGAAGTCGATGTCGAACGCGGAGTCCTCCGCCTTGCCGAGCAGGACCGCCTTGGACAGCGGTGGCCGGTCGTAGGGCTGGTGCGGTTCGGCGCCGATCAGGGTCACCGGCCCGGTGAAGCCCCGTTCGCGCAGGGCCACGGCGGTCTGTACTCCCGCCATGCCCGCTCCGACGATCACGACGCGGCGCGTCCGCTGCCGTGCTGCCTGCTGTTCCGTCTGCTCGCTCACCTGTCCACCATAAACACCTGACGTACCGTCAGGAAGCGGGTTCCGTCACCGCGCTCGTCCCGCAGCCTCCCGGTGCCCCCTCCCCCGCGCCCCGCCCCGCCCCGCCGGGGGGAGCGCCTCCCGGGGGCGACTGGGTTTAGGGTGGCGGACGGAAAACACTCGCGGGAGTCCGGGCGTACCGGGCTGAGAGGGAGGCTGGACGGCCTCCGACCGTACGAACCTGATCCGGGTCATGCCGGCGAAGGGAGGGGCTGGACGCCCATGCGTTCTTCTCGTGACGGAAGCCGATCCGACGTCCTCGTCGTCGGAGGCGGAATCATCGGTCTGGTGACCGCCTGGCGGGCGGCGCAGCGCGGGCTGCGGACCACGGTCGCCGATCCCGACCCCGGTGGCGGGGCCGCGCGGGTCGCGGCCGGAATGCTGGCCGCCGTCACCGAACTCCACTACGGCGAGCAGCTGCTGCTCGGTCTCAATGTCGCCTCCGCGGCCCGCTATCCGGCGTTCGCCGAGGAGCTGACGGCGGCGAGCGGACAGGACATCGGTTTTCGCGCCTGCGGCACGCTCGCCGTCGCGCTGGACTCCGACGACCGCGCCCATCTGCGCGAACTGCACGCCCTGCAACAGCGTTCGGGGCTGGAGTCCGAGTGGCTCAGCGGCCGTGAGTGCCGTCGGCTGGAGCCGATGCTGGCCCCCGGGGTACGCGGCGGACTGCGGGTCGACGGCGACCATCAGGTGGACCCCCGGCGGCTGGCCGCCGCGCTCCTGACCGCCTGCGAGCGGGCCGGGGTGGTCCTTCACCGGGACCGGGCCGAGCGGCTCACGGTCTCGGGCGGCCGGGCCGCCGGTGCCGTGCTCGCCGACGGCACGGAGCTCGCCGCCGACCAGGTGGTGCTCGCCGCGGGCAGTCTCAGCGGGCGGCTCGCCGGGCTGCCGGACGAGGTCGTACCGCCGGTACGCCCGGTCAAGGGCCAGGTGCTGCGGCTGACCGTGCCGCCCGCGTACGCCCCCTTCCTGAGCCGGACCGTGCGCGCCGTGGTCCGCGGCAGCCACCTCTATCTCGTCCCGCGCGAGAACGGCGAGCTGGTCGTCGGAGCCACCAGCGAGGAGCTGGGCTGGGACACCACCGTCACGGCCGGCGGGGTGTACGAGTTGCTGCGCGACGCGCACGAACTGGTGCCCGGCATCACCGAACTGCCCCTCACCGAGACCCGGGCGGGCCTGCGCCCCGCCTCCCCCGACAACGCCCCGCTGCTCGGCCCCACCGCCCTGCCCGGTCTCCTTCTCGCCACCGGCCACCACCGCAACGGGGTGCTGCTGACCCCCGTCACGGGTGACGCGATGGCGGAGGTGCTGATCTCCGGCGAGCTGCCCGAGGTGGCCCGCCCCTTCGCGCCGGGCCGCTTCGCGCCCGCCGCCCGTGTACCCGCCGCCGCCCCCGTACCCCAGGAGCAGCCCGCATGACCCGGCCCGACCCGACCCGCGCCTCCGCGCCCGCCCCCGCCGCCGCGCCCGTGACGGCCCCGGCTCCCGTTCCGGCCCCTGCCGCCCGTCCGGCCCCCGGCACGGGGTCCGTCTCGGTCTCCGTGAACGGCGAGGAACGCGCCCTGCCCGCCGGCACCGCGCTGGACGCCCTCGTCGCGACGCTGACCGCCGCGCACTCCGGAGTCGCCGCCGCCGTCAACGAGAGCGTCGTCCCGCGCGGCCGGTGGTCCACCACCACGCTCGGCGACGGCGACCGGGTCGAGGTCCTCACCGCCGTGCAGGGGGGCTGACCGTGTCCGACGATCTCCTCACCCTCGGTGGCACTCCCTTCACCTCCCGGCTGATCATGGGCACCGGCGGGGCACCGAGCCTCGACGTGCTCGAACGTTCCCTGGCCGCCTCCGGCACCGAGCTGACCACCGTCGCGATGCGCCGACTCGACCCGACCGTCCAGGGCTCGGTGCTCTCCGTCCTGGAGCGGCTCGCGATCAGGGTCCTGCCGAACACGGCGGGCTGCTTCACCGCGGGCGAGGCCGTACTGACCGCCCGGCTGGCCCGGGAGGCACTCGGCACCGACTGGGTCAAGCTGGAGGTGGTGGCCGACGAACGGACGCTGCTGCCCGACCCGATCGAGCTGCTGGACGCGGCCGAGACGCTGGTCGACGACGGGTTCACGGTCCTGCCGTACACCAACGACGACCCCGTGCTGGCCCGGAAGCTGGAGGACGTGGGGTGCGCGGCGATCATGCCGCTCGGCTCCCCCATCGGATCCGGCCTCGGCATCCGCAATCCGCACAACTTCCAGCTGATCGTCGAACGGGCCGGGGTGCCGGTGATCCTGGACGCCGGGGCCGGGACCGCCTCGGACGCCGCGCAGGCGATGGAGCTGGGGTGCTCGGCGGTGATGCTGGCCTCCGCCGTGACCCGGGCGCAGGAGCCCGAGCTGATGGCGGCGGCGATGCGGCACGCGGTGGAGGGCGGACGGCTGGCCCACCGGGCGGGCCGTATCCCGCGCCGGCATTTCGCCGAGGCCTCGTCCCCGGTGGCGGGGCGGGCGGTACTGGACCCGGAGCGCCCGGCGTTCTGACGGCCCGTGGCGCGTGGTTCCGGCGCACGCACAGCACCTTCACCATGTGCGTGTCCCTGTCACGGATCGGCTGCAGTACGGCCCCGGGACCGCCCCGGCCCGTCCGGCCCGTCCGTGGTGACTCGTAGACTCATCAGGTGGATACGACCCTCCAGGACCCTCTCGTCGGGCAGCTGCTCGACGGCCGGTATCGCGTCGAGGCGCGCATCGCCGTCGGCGGCATGGCCACCGTCTACCGGGCCGTGGACACCCGCCTCGACCGGGTGCTCGCCCTCAAGGTGATGCACCCGGCGCTCGCGACCGACGTCTCCTTCGTCGAGCGCTTCATCCGCGAGGCCAAGTCGGTGGCCCGGCTCGCGCACCCCAATGTCGTCGCGGTCTTCGACCAGGGGGCGCAGGGGGCGTACGTCTATCTCGCGATGGAGTACGTCGCGGGGTGCACCCTGCGCGACGTCCTGCGCGAGCGTGGCGCCCTCCAGCCCCGGGCCGCGCTGGACATCCTGGAGCCGGTCCTGGCCGCGCTCGGCGCAGCGCACCGGGCGGGCTTCGTGCACCGCGACATGAAGCCGGAGAACGTCCTGATCGGGGACGACGGCCGGGTGAAGGTCGCCGACTTCGGTCTCGTACGGGCCGTGGGCACCGTCACCGACAGCACCGGCTCGCTCCTGGGCACCGTGTCGTACCTCGCCCCCGAGCAGATCGAGCACGGTACGGCGGACACCCGCGCCGACGTGTACGCCTGCGGGGTCGTGCTGTACGAGATGCTGACCGGCGGCAAACCGCACACCGGCGAGACCGCGGCCCAGGTCATCTACCAGCACCTCAACGAGGACGTCCCGGCCCCCTCGGCCGTGGTCCCCGGCCTTCCGGTCGCGCTGGACAGCCTGGTGGCGAGCGCCACCGCCCGGAACGCCGGGATCCGCCCGCACGACGCGGTGGTGCTGCTCGCCGAGGCCCGGGAGGCCCGTGCCGGGCTCACCGACGAGGAACTGGACGCCGTACCGCCGCAGGCCCTGACCACGGACCACGACGGCGGTGAGGACCGTACGAGCGTGATCCCGCGGGTCCTGCCCGTGGACCAGGGCACCGACCACCGCACGAGCCGGCTGGAGATGCCGCCGGCCGGCCCGCCGGGGCCGGCCCGGACCCGGCGGCGCGGCCCCTTCGGCGGCCCGCGCCGCGGGCTGTACGCGGCCCTCACCGCCCTGGTGCTGGTACTGGGGATCGGAACGGGTGTCTGGTACATCAACTCCGGGCAGTTCACCCGGGTCCCCTCCCTGCTGGGCCAGACCCAGAAGACGGCCGAGCAGCGGCTCTCGGACGCCGGACTCGACCTGGGGGACGTCGACCGGGCGTACAGCGACACGGTCGACCGCGGCGCGGTGATCAGCAGCGACCCCGCGTCGGGCGAGCGGATCCGGGGCAACGGCTCGGTCGGGCTGGTCCTCTCGCGCGGCCCGGAGATCGTGGAGGTCCCCGACGCCGAGGGCCTCTCGCTCGGCGACGCGCGGCGTGAGCTGAAGAAGGCGGGCCTGGTTCCCGGGATGGTGACCAGGGAGTTCAGCGAGGACGTCGTCCGGGGCGATGTGATCCGTACGGACCCCGAGGCCGGCACGGAGCGCCACTCCGACTCGGCCGTCGCGCTGGTCGTCAGCAAGGGCAGCCCGGTCGACGTGCCGGATGTCACGGGGCTCTCGGTCGTGGACGCCACGGCCGCGCTGGACGAGGAGGGGCTCAAGGCCGAGGTGCTGCCCGACCGGGTCAACTCCCCCGAGGTCGCGGGCGACATCGCCCACCAGACGCCGGGCGAGGGCGCCGAGGCGGCGGAGGGCGACACGGTCCAGCTCACGGTCTCCAAGGGGCCGCGGATGCTGGACGTCCCCGACGTCACCGGCAAGGACGTCGACGAGGCGAGGAGCACACTGGAGGACGCGGGGTTCGAGGTCGAGGTCGACCGGCCGTTCCTCTCCTTCAGCGACACCGTCGCGAGCCAGTCCGTGGACGGCGGCGAACAGGCCGCCGAGGGCTCCACGATCACCATCAGGACCAAGGGACTCTAGGACATGCGCAATCCGGTGGGCGGCCACGTTCCGGTGGCCGGAGGCCTCGCCAAGGTCGGTCTCGGCCACGCCCGCGAGCTGGCCGCGGAGGCCGTACAGGTCTTCGTCGCCAATCCGCGCGGGTGGGCGGCGCCCGCCGGGAACCCGGCGCAGGACGACCTGTTCCGCTCCGAGTGCGCGGCCGCGTCCATCCCCGCGTACGTCCATGCCCCGTATCTGATCAACTTCGGCTCGCACACCGAGGCCACCGTCGAGAAGTCGGTGGAGTCACTGCGCCACTCGCTGCGCCGGGCCAGGGAGATCGGCGCGCGGGGAGTCGTGGTGCACACCGGTTCGGCGACCGGGGGACGGCCCCGCGCCCAGGCCCTGGCGCAGGTGCGTACGCACATGCGGCCGCTGCTGGACGAGCTGACGCACGACGACGACCCGGATCTGCTGCTGGAGTCGACCGCCGGCCAGGGATTCTCGCTCTGCTCGCGGACCTGGGACTTCGGCCCGTACTTCGAGGCGCTGGACTCCCACCCCAAGCTGGGCGTCTGCCTCGACACCTGCCACATCTACGCCGCGGGTCACGATCTGACCGGCCCGGCGGGCATGCGGCAGACCCTCGACCTGCTGGTGGACACGGTCGGGAAGGGCCGGCTGAAACTGATCCACGCCAATGACTCCAAGGACGTCGTGGGCGCGCACAAGGACCGGCACGAGAACATCGGCGCGGGTCACATCGGCGCGGAGCCGTTCGGGGAGCTGTTCTCGCACCCGGCGACCGAAGGCGTACCGCTGATCATCGAGACGCCCGGCGGCACGGCGGGACACAAAGCGGACGTGGCGCGGCTGAAGGAGCTGCGCGCTTCGGCGACCGCTTGAGGAATGCCCCCGTGGGGGCCTCCCCGCGGCACGCCGGACACGCCGCGGCGCACCGGTACCACCGCTGAGGGGCGTACCACCGCCGCACGGCTCAGAGTTCGGGGCCGTCCCCGGGCTCCTCCTGGTAGGAGTAGCGCTGCTCGCTCCAGGGGTCACCGATGTTGTGGTAGCCGCGCTCCTCCCAGAAGCCGCGCCGGTCCGCCCTCATGTACTCGATGCCCCGGACCCACTTCGGGCCCTTCCAGGCGTACAGATGGGGAACGACCAGGCGCAGCGGGAAGCCGTGCTCGGCGGTGAGGAGTTCGCCGTCCTTGTGGGTGGCGAACAGTGTGCGGTCCGAGACGAAGTCGGCGAGCCGCAGATTCGAGGAGAAGCCGTACTCCGCCCAGACCATCACATGGGTGACGTCGGGCGCGGGCGGCGCGAGTTCGACGACGTTCCTGGCGAGCACCCCGCCCCATTCGGCGCCCAGCATGCTGAATTTCGTCACGCAGTGCAGGTCGGCGACGACCGAGGAGAACGGCAGCGCCGAGAAATCCTGGTGATTCCAGCAGTGTTTGTCACCGTCCGCCGTGGCCCCGAAGACCCGGAATTCCCAGCGGTCGGGTTTGAACTTGGGAACAGGCCCGTAGTGGGTTACCGGCCAGCCGCGCTGCAGCCGCTGACCCGGCGGAAGCTCGGACTGCTCTGATTCGCGGTATTCCCGGCTTTCCGGCTGACCCATGACTCCATGGTGACAGACAGGCAGGGGTGGTCATGACCAGGGCAGAGGCGATTCGGGCAACTCGTACTAAGCATGCACTTACTGGACGGCCGGAAGGTGTGGTGCAAGGATGCGGCCAACTTGCCCAGTTCACCGGTTGGAAGGAGCCTCTGCGATGCAGGGCGACCCGGAAGTCATCGAGTATCTCAACGAACAGCTCACGGGCGAGCTGACTGCCATCAACCAGTACTGGTTGCACTACCGAATCCAGGAAAACAACGGCTGGACAAAGCTTGCGAAGTACACGCGGGCCGAGTCCATGGACGAGATGAAACACGCGGACCGGCTCACGGAACGCATTCTGTTCCTGGACGCGCTGCCCAACTATCAGCGCCTGTTCCATGTGCGGGTGGGGCAGACGGTCACCGAGATGTTCCAGGCGGACCGGCAGGTCGAGGTGGAGGCGATCGACCGCCTCAAGCGCGGCATCGAGGTCATGCGCGGCAAGGGCGACATCACCTCGGCGCGGATCTTCGAGGACATCCTGGAGGACGAGGAGCACCACATCGACTACCTCGACACCCAGCTGGAACTCATCGAGAAGCTCGGGGAGCCGCTCTACATCGCGCAGCTCATCGAGCAGCCGGACAGCTGACCCGCGGGAACGGCCACCGCGGGAGAGGATCAGGCTGCGTCGGAGAGCCGGACGTCCGGCGGCGCCGTGGCCACCGGCGCGGCGAGCGGACCGGCGGCCGGCTCCCGGCGCCGTTCCAGCAGTTCCCGGCGCGGGCATTCGCCACGCCCGAGGAGAGCCTGGATCCTGCGGACGCAGCCGCCGCAGTCGGTGCCCGCCTTGCAGGCGGAGGCTATCTGGCGGGGCGTGCAGGCCCCGGCGTCCGCATGCTGCTTGACCTGCTGTTCCGTAACGCCGAAACACGAGCAGACGTACATGCGGTTCACCTCCCGGCGGGATCGGTCGCTGGCGCCGTCCCGATCTATTCGGTGAGGCTAACCTAACCTTACCCGTCGCTCAAGGCGCGCAAAAGTCCCGGAACGCCCGGTGGGGCACGGATCACATCGATCCGTGCCCCACCGGTGGGACCGCGCGGGATCCCTACTGGTCGCGGTACATCTCGGCGACGAGGAAGGCCAGGTCGAGGGACTGGCTGCGGTTCAGGCGCGGGTCGCAGGCCGTCTCGTACCGCTGGTGCAGGTCGTCCACGAAGATCTCGTGGCCGCCGCCGACGCACTCGGTGACATCGTCACCGGTCAGCTCGACATGGATGCCGCCCGGGTGTGTGCCCAGGCCCTTGTGCACCTCGAAGAAGCCCTTGACCTCGTCCAGCACATCGTCGAAACGGCGCGTCTTGTGGCCGGAGGCGGCCTCGAAGGTGTTGCCGTGCATCGGGTCGGTCACCCACACCACCGTGGCGCCGGAGGCGGTGACCTTCTCGACGAGCTGGGGGAGCTTGTCGCGGACCTTGTCGGCGCCCATCCGGACGATGAAGGTCAGCCGGCCGGGCTCCCGGTCGGGGTCCAGCCGGTCGATGTAGCCGAGGGCCTCGTCGACGGTGGTCGTCGGGCCGAGCTTGACCCCGATGGGGTTGCGGATCTTCGAGGCGAACTCGATGTGCGCGCCGTCCATCTGGCGGGTGCGCTCGCCGATCCAGACCATGTGGCCGGAGGTGTCGTACAGCTCGCCGGTGCGCGAGTCGGTACGGGTGAGGGCCGACTCGTAGTCCAGCAGCAGCCCCTCGTGCGAGGAGTAGAACTCGACCGCCTTGAACTCGGCCGGATCCGTACCGCACGCCTTCATGAAGTTCAGCGCGTTGTCGATCTCGCGGGCCAGTGCCTCGTAGCGCTGGCCGGAGGGCGAGGACTTCACGAAGTCCTGGTTCCAGGCGTGCACCTGGCGCAGGTCGGCGTAACCGCCGGTGGTGAAGGCACGGACCAGGTTCAGCGTGGAAGCGGATGCGTGGTACATCTGCTTCAGCCGTTCCGGGTCCGGGATCCGGGCCTTCTCGGTGAAGGCGAAGCCGTTGACGGAGTCGCCCCGGTAGGTCGGCAGCGTCACCCCGTCGCGGGTCTCGGTCGGCTTGGAGCGCGGCTTGGAGTACTGGCCCGCGATCCGGCCCACCTTCACCACGGGCACGGAGGCCGCGTAGGTCAGGACGGCGCTCATCTGGAGCAGCGTCTTCAGCTTGGCCCGGATGTGCTCGGCGGACACGGCGTCGAAGGCCTCGGCACAGTCGCCGCCCTGCAGCAGGAACGCCTCGCCCTTGGCGACGGCTCCCAGGCGGGCGCGCAGCTGGTCGCACTCGCCGGCGAAGACGAGCGGCGGATATGACGCGAGGTCCGCGAGTACATCGCGCAGCGCCTCGGAGTCGGGGTACTCGGGCTGCTGCGCCGCGGGAAGGTCTCGCCAGGTGTGGCCACCGGCGACGGAGGTATTGGCGTTCACGGTCACACGGACAACATTACGGGGTCGCGGCGTGCGTCCATTCGAACGCTCAATAATTGAGACACGTTCTCCGGCGCCCCGGACGTCCGCTAGGGTTCGGGGCATGTTCGCGCAGCAGACCCGTATCTCCATCCAGAACTGGTGGTGGACCGCTCATCCGGCGGCCCGCTGACTCGACGCGCGTAACAGACTTCGCGAAGGCCGCCCGAGGGCGGCCTTCTTTGTGTTCCGGGGCCGTTCCTCCACCTCCATCCGGAAGGAACGACCCATGTCCGACCGTGTCACCGACCTCGTCCGCCGACTGCTCCAGGACGACTGCCCGCCGTTCGCACTGCTGCGCCGCCGCACTCCCGGCCATGACCACGACATCGTCGAGCTGCTGATCGGCGAGGTGCGGGAGGCGGACCGGCTGGCCGACCTGCCGGTGGGCGAGGCGCCCTCGCTCGCGCTGGTGCCGTTCCGGCAGATCGCCGAGCGCGGTTTCGACGTCCGCGACGACGGGACCCCGCTGTCCGTGCTGGTCGCGGACGAGACGTACGAGCTGCCGCTGGAGGAGGTCCTCGCCCGGCTGCCCGGCCATGAGGTGCGGGTCGAGAACGGGGGCTTCGACGTCCCCGACGAGGAGTACGCGGGGATCGTCCGGCGGGTCATCGAGGACGAGATCGGGCAGGGCGAGGGCGCGAACTTCGTGATCCGGCGGAACTTCCTGGGCGAGATCCCGGGATTCGGGCGGGCGGACGCGCTGGCGCTGTTCCGGCGGCTGCTGGCCGGTGAGCGGGGGGCGTACTGGACGTTCGTCGTCCACACGGGGGACCGGACGCTGGTCGGCGCCAGCCCCGAGGTGCATGTCCGGATGTCCGGCGGGACGGTCGTGATGAACCCGATCAGCGGGACGTACCGCTACCCGGCCGAGGGCCCCACCCCCGAGAGCCTGCTGGCCTTCCTCGGCGACCGCAAGGAGACCGAGGAGCTCTCCATGGTGGTCGACGAGGAACTGAAGATGATGTGCACCGTCGGCGACATGGGCGGGGTGGTGATCGGACCCCGGCTGAAGGAGATGGCCCACCTCGCGCACACCGAGTACGAACTGCGGGGCAGGTCCTCCCTGGACGTCCGGGAGGTGCTGCGGGAGACCATGTTCGCGGCGACGGTCACGGGCTCGCCCGTGCAGAACGCCTGCCGCGTCATCGAGCGGTACGAGCCCGGCGGCCGGGGCTACTACGCGGGCGCGCTGGCCCTGTTGCGCCGGGACGCGGGCGGGACGCAGACCCTGGACTCGCCGATCCTGATCAGGACCGCGGACATCTCGGCCGGCGGACGGCTGAAGGTACCGGTCGGCGCCACGCTCGTACGCCACTCGGACCCGGAGAGCGAGGTGGCCGAGACGCACGCGAAGGCGGCCGGGGTCCTGACGGCGCTGGGGGTACGGCCGGGGCGGCCCCGGGAGGAGGCGGCCCGGCCGCGGCTGGCGTCCGATCCTCGGGTGCAGGCGGCGCTGGACGACCGGCGCGGCGGGCTCGCGCCCTTCTGGCTGCGGATGCAGGAGCGCACGCGGGAGCGGGCCGGCCGTGCGCTGGTGGTGGACGGCGAGGACACCTTCACCGCGATGCTGGCCCATCTGCTGCGCTCCGCGGGGCTGGAGGTGTCGGTGCGCCGGTACGACGAGCCGGGGCTGCGGGAGGACCTTCGGGCGCACCGCGGGCCGGTCGTGCTGGGCCCCGGTCCCGGCAACCCGGGCGATCTCACGGACCCGAAGATGCGGCTGCTGCGCGGGTTCGCCGCCGAGCTGGTGCGCGATCACCGGCACGGGCTGCTGGGGGTCTGCCTGGGCCATGAGCTGATCGCGGCCGAGCTGGGGATGGACGTCGTGCGCAAGGCCGTGCCCCACCAGGGCGCGCAGACCCGGATCGAGCTGTTCGGCCGGCCGGAGACGGTCGGCTTCTACAACAGCTTCACCGCGCGCTGCGACGGGGCGAGCGCCGCCGAACTGGCCGCGCACGGCATCGAGGTGAGCCGGGACGAGGCCACCGGCGAGCTGCACGCGCTGCGCGGGGAGGGATTCGCCTCGGTGCAGTTCCACCCGGAGTCGGTGCTCACGATCCGCGGGGCCGCGATCGTGTCCGAGCTGCTGGCGGGGCTGCCGGTCCTCAGCTGAGAACGGCGGCCGGACGGCTGACGGTCCGTCCGGCCGCCGGGTCCGTCAGCTCTTCGGCGGTGCCGGGACGAGGACGTTCTCGCTGCTCCGGCGGGCCAGGTAGTCGGCGACGTTGCGTACGGTGGCGTCGATGATCTGGCCCACCGCGTCCTCGGTGTAGTACGCCTGGTGCGAGGTCACGATGACGTTGGGGAAGGTGACCAGCCGGGCCAGGGTGTCGTCGTCGACGCCCTCCAGGGACTTGTCCAGGAAGAAGAGCCCGGCCTCGGCCTCGTACACGTCCAGGCCGACACCCAGGAAGCGGCCCGCGCGCAGCTCACCGACCAGGGCGGTGGTGTCGATCAGGCCGCCCCTGCTGGAGTTGATGAGGATCGCGTCGTCCTTCATCGCGGCCAGGGCGGCCTTGCCGATGAGGTGGTGGGTGGAGGGGAGCAGCGGTACGTGCAGGCTGATCAGGTCGGCCTCGGCGAACAGCTGCTCCTTCTCCACGTACCGCATGCCGAGTTCGGTGCAGGCCGGGTTCTCGGCGACGTCCCAGCCCAGCAGCCTCATGCCGAAGCCGTGGGCGATCCGGGTGAACGCCTCGCCGATCTTCCCGGTGCCGACCACGCCGACGGTGCGGCCCCGCATGTCCCGGCCGAGCAGCCCGTCGAGGCGGAAGTCGAAGTCCCGGGTGCGGCTCGCGGCGCGGATGATGCGCCGGTTGACCGCCATGGCGAGCGTCCAGGCGAATTCGGCGACGGAGTACGGGGAGTAGGAGGAGACCCGGGCGACGCGCAGGGCGAGACGTTCGGCGACGTCCAGGTCGATGTTGTTGAAGCCGGTGGAGCGCTGGGCGATCATCTGGGTACCGCCCGCGGCGAGGGTCTGGAGGACCTTGCCGCCGAGGTCGGCGTTGACGCTGGTGGAGATGATCTCGTAGCCCGCCGCGATGGGGGCGGTGTCCCGGTTCAGGAAGACGTCCAGGCAGCGGACCTCGTGCTGTCCGGCGAACGCCTTCTCGATCAGGGGCTTCTCGTCGGACTGCACGCCGAACGCCAGGATTTCCACTGATTCTCCCGCTCTGTACGCATACCAGGGTGATGGGCCGGATATCGCGAATATACGGCCCGCCGGGTCAGGCGTCGTCGAGCCCGCGCTCAATGGCGTACCGCACGAGCTCCACCCGGTTGTGCAGCTGGAGCTTGCCGAGGGTGTTCTGCACGTGGTTCTGCACGGTGCGGTGCGAGATGACCAGCCGTTCGGCGATCTGTTTGTACGAGAGTCCCTTGGCGACCAGCCGCAGCACCTCCGTCTCGCGCTCGGTGAGCCGCGGGGCCTTCGGTTCGTCGGAGGCGACCGGGGCGGGGTCGGAGGCCAGCCTGCGGTACTCGCCGAGGACGAGCCCGGCGAGGCCGGGGGTGAAGACCGGGTCGCCCGCGGCGGTGGAGCGGACGGCGTCGGTCAGCTCCTGGGTGGAGGCGGACTTCAGCAGATAGCCGGTGGCGCCGGACTTCACCGCCTCCAGCACATCGGCGTGCTCACCGCTCGCGGAGAGCACCAGGACGCGCAGCCCCGGGTGGGAGCCGACCAGTTCCTTGCAGACCTGGACCCCCGGCATCCCGGGCAGGTTCAGGTCCAGGACGAGGACATCGGGATCCGCGGCCCTGGCGCGGCGTACGGCCTGCGGGCCGTCCCCGGCGGTCGCCACGACCTCGAAGCCGGACTCCGCGAGGTCGCGGGCCACCGCGTCGCGCCACATCGGGTGGTCGTCGACCACCATCACCTTGATGGGCCGCTCCGCGGCACCCCGCTCGTTGTGCGTACTCATCCGGCTGATTCTGCCTTCCCCCGGGAAACCTTCGGAACCTTCAACTCGACCTCGGTGCCCTGTCCCGGCACGGAGATCAGCTCTGCCGTGCCGCCGAGATCACGCAGCCGGCCGCGGATGGACAGGGCGACCCCGAGCCGCCCCTCCCCCTCCGCCTGGGCCAGACGCCCCTCCGGGATCCCGGGGCCGTCGTCCCGGACCGTGACGATCACCTCGTCCGGCTCGTCCTCGACCAGGATCCAGGCGTGCGCGTCCTGACCCGCGTGCACCCGCACATTGTCCAGCGCGGCACTGACAGCGGCGGCGAGCTCCCGCGCGGCCCCGGGCGGCAGCAGCACCGGAGCGCCCGGCTCCACGAAGCTGGTCCGGGAACCCGCGTGCGGGGCGAGCAGGGCACGCAGATCGCACACCTCGGCCCGGCCGGACCGCTCGGCCTCCCTGTCGTCGTCGACCTCGACCGTACGGACGACGGCGCCCTCGGCGGCGTCCTCGGAGAGCCGGGAGGTGGGCACCAGACCGCTGGAGACGAGCGTGCGCAGGGCGATCTCCTGCTCCCCCGCCATCCGGCCGAGTTCGGCGGCCTCGCCGCCGATGGCCGAACCCCGGCGCTGCACCATGGCGAGGACCTGGAGCACGCTGTCGTGGATGTCACGGGCCAGGCGCTCCCGCTCGCGGGTGGCGGCCTCGATCTCCAGGGCGCGGGCCAGGGTGCGTTCACTGGCGCGGGCGACCTCGACGACGTACCCGATGGCGATGGAGGCGACCCAGACCAGCAGGACGTTGTGGAAGGTGTCCCGGCTGGGATGGCCGCGCTCGATGATGTTGGCGACGGCGACGAAGGTGGAGGCGAAGGCCGCCCAGCGCCAGCCGCCCTTGATCGCGAAGGCCAGCACGGAACCGGCCGTCCAGATCGACGGGAGCGTAGGGCCGTCGACGTGCTGGGCGTCGAAGTCGGCGAGCGGGGTGAGCAGGATCCCGGAGAGGGCGACGACGAGGTCCATGCCCAGGAAGCGTTTGGTGCAGCTCACCGCGCCCGCGACCTTGGGCAGGGTGAACAGCGTCCACAGCACCATGACCACCAGGAAGGCGACGGCCACCCAGGGCCGTTCGTACTTGTCCCGGCCGAACACCGAGAGCAGCACCGCGTAGATCATCGTCAGTACGCGGTACGCGGTCAGCGCACGCCACAGCGGCTGCTCGACCGACATCCGTACGACCCGCTCGCGCCTGGCCATCACTTCACACCCCCCGGACGGACAACGACGCGGCTAGTCGCCGGACCGTTCCGTTCCGCCCTCGTCCGCCCCGTGACCCTGCTTGTGCGCGCGCTTCTCGTCCTCGGCCCGCCGCTTGGCCTCGTCGGCGATCCGGCGCTTGGCGGCGGTGGCGTAGATGTCCACGTACTCCTGGCCGGAGAGCTTCATGATCTCGTACATGACCTCGTCGGTCACCGAGCGCAGGATGAACCGGTCGCCGTCCATGCCCTGGTAGCGGCTGAAGTCGAGCGGCTTGCCGATCCTGATGCCCGGCCGCATCAGTTTGGGGATCACCTGGCCGGGCGGCTGGATCTTCTCCGTGTCGATCATCGCGACGGGGATGACGGGCGCTCCCGTGGCCAGTGCCACCCGGGCCAGACCGCCGGGCTTGCCGCGGTAGAGCCGTCCGTCGGGCGAGCGGGTGCCCTCGGGGTAGATCCCGAAGAGGCCGCCGCTCTCGATTACCTGGATGCCCGCCCTGATGGCCGCCTCACCGGCGCCCCGGGCGCCGGAGCGGTCGACCGGGAGCTGGCCGACGCCCTTGAAGAAGGCGGCGGTGAGCTTGCCCTTCACGCCGGGCGCGGTGAAGTACTCGGCCTTCGCGATGAAGGTGACCTTGCGGTCCAGGACGGCCGGCAGGAAGAACGAGTCGGAGAAGGACAGATGGTTGCTCGCGAGGATCGCCGGCCCGTGCTCGGGGATGTTCTCCAGGCCCTCCACCCACGGCCTGAAAGCGAGCTTCAACGAGCCGCCGATGGAGAACTTCATTGCGCCGTAGATCAACTCGGGTGCCTCCTGTGTGCTGTCGGTCAGACCTTAGCCTGTGCCCTCACCCGCTCTCCCGCCCGGCACGGGGCGGTGCTCCCGGCCGGTGCGGGCGGTACGGGCGGTGACGGCCCTGGTCGGTGTCAGTCCGGTCGCGTACGGTGAAGTCATCCTTCTCGCACTCCCCTCGCACGCCCCGCCAGCCTCACGAACAGGAGACCTTGGTGCCGGTCCTCCCTGGAGCCGAGCCGTTCCGCCACGAGGGCGGAGAGGTCGGCGTCCTCCTCTGTCATGGATTCACCGGATCGCCGCAGTCGCTGCGCCCCTGGGCCGACTATCTGGCCGAGCGCGGGCTCACCGTCTCGCTGCCGCTGCTGCCCGGACACGGCACCCGCTGGGAGGACATGGCGGTCACCGGCTGGCAGGACTGGTACGCCGAGGTGGACCGGGAGCTGCGGGCGCTTCGTGAGCGGTGCGAGCAGGTCTTCGTCTTCGGCCTGTCCATGGGCGGTGCGCTGACCCTGCGGCTGGCGGCGAAGCACGGGGACGCGATCAGCGGTCTGGTGCTCGTGAACCCGGCGAACAAGGTGCACGGCCTCTCCGCGTACGCCCTGCCGGTCGCCCGTCATCTGGTGCGTACGACCAAGGGGCTGGCCAGCGATATCGCGCTGGAGGGCGCCGAGGAGGTCGGCTACGGCCGGGTGCCGCTGCACGCGGCCCATTCGGTGCGGAAGTTCTTCCGGCTGGTCGACGCCGAGCTGCCCCAGGTGACCCAGCCGATCGTGCTGCTGCACAGCCCGCAGGACCATGTCGTGCCGCCCGCCGACTCGGCCCGGATCCTCAGCCGGGTGTCCTCGACGGATGTCGAGGAGATCCTGCTGGAACAGAGCTACCACGTGGCGACGTTGGACCACGATGCGGAGCGGATCTTCGATGAGAGCTACCGGTTCATCGGCCGCCTCGCACCCAGCGTCGGGAAGAAGGGGAGCACATCCGGTGGCTGAGCACGACGCGGAGCGCACAGGCAGCGACGAGGAGCGCGAACCACGCCCCGTGGAGGGCACGGCCGTTCCCGGGGGGACCGGGAGCGCCGAGGGGGCACCGGGCGGCAGGCCGGTCGACGAGGACGCCGCCTGGCAGGCGATCGTCGCCGGGTACGGCGAGGAGCCGCCGGACCCGCCGGGCGCCAAGCCGTTCAAGTCGATCGAGGATCTCGCCCTGCTGGAGGACGGCCAGCTGAACGTCCTGGGTCCGGACGCGGCTCCGGGCGACTCCGCCGACAAGGGGACCAAGCAGGCGCCCCCGAAGCCGCCGGAGAAGAAGCCGCTCGGCAGCTCGGTGGTCTTCGCCCCCGGTGTCGGCGGTCCGCGTGACTACGAGGTGGCGGAGCCGGGGAGCGGCGACACCGACGATCCGGACGACAGCGAGGAGGGCCACTTCGTGCCCCCCGAGCCGCCGGAGCTTCCGGAGGCCGATGTCACCGCGAAGTTCGCGTGGCTCGCGGTCGTCGGCGGCCCGGTCCTGATGCTGCTCGCGGTGCTGCTCCAGTGGGAGATGACGTGGTGGCTCTCCACGATCTGCATCGGCGGGTTCCTGGGCGGCTTCGCGACGCTGGTGGCCCGGATGCCCCATGACGACGAGGATTCCGACGGCTACGACGATCCGGGGCGCGGCGCGGTGGTCTGAGCCCCCGGGGCCGGACAGCCCCGGGGTCGTACCGGCCCGGGTCAGGCGGGCTCCGGGCCGGACGCGGGCACCCGGAGCACCGCCAGCACGGGCAGGTGGTCCGTGGCCGCCCGCAGGTCGGCCTCGTCGATGCCGGGCAGCCCCGCCGGGACACCGCAGCCGAGGACCTCGATGCCGTGCGTCGCGAAGACCGCGTCGATACGGCGTCGCGGGTCCCCGGGGGTGAAGGTGAGCTCGCCGCCCCACGGCGCCACGGCCCAGCAGTCCTGGAGCCGCCCGGCCACGTGCCGGAACGCCTTCCCGGTCGGTACGTCGTTGAGGTCGCCCGCCGCCACGGCGTGCGGCACGTCCATCGCCTCCAGCTGCCGCAGCAGCAGTTCGCTCTGGGCCAGGCGCTCCTCGCGCTGGAGGCTCAGATGGCAGCTCAGTACGCCGATCCGGGTGCCGGCGATCCGTACCACCGCCGTGGCGAAGCCCCTGCGGTGCAGCCCGGGGGTGCGGGGCAGCAGGATGTCCTCGGTGCGCTCGACCGTGGCCCGCAGCGAGCACAGCAGCATCGGCCCGGCCGCGGTGGCGCCGCCGCCGAGGACCACGAGACCGCTGCGCTTGGCGAGCCGCGCGGCGGCCTTGCGCCAGCGGAAGAAGCGCGGGGCCTCCTGGACGAGGACCAGGTCGGGGGCGCAGGCGCGGATGACCCGGGCCAGCGCCGCGGTGTCGTCGCGCATCGAGCGGACGTTGTAGGTGAGCACCCGGACGACGGCCGAACCGTCCGGCTCGGTGCGGGAGTCGGGCAACGGCGTCATGACCATGCGGGCCACGATACGACGGACGCCCGCCGCTGCCCCGAAGGGCGCGACGGGCGTCCGCTCGGTCCTGGGCCGCCGCCGGCTACCGCCCGCGCCGGCCCGCGCCGTCAGCCCTGGCGGGCCAGGTCGGCCGCGCCCACCAGACCGGCCTTGCCACCCAGTTGGGCGGCGAGCACCTGTGCGTGCGGGCGCCACTGGCCGCCGATCAGCCAGCGCCGGAACGACTTGCGGATCGGGTCGAGGACGAGTTCGCCCTCGTCCGAGACGCCGCCGCCGACAATGAACGCGGACGGATCGAAGAGCGAGGCGAGGTCGGCCAGCCCGGCGCCGGCCCAGCGGGCCAGCTCACGGAAGGAGTCCACGGCCACCGGGTCGCCCTGCCGGGCGGCCTGGCTGATGTGCTTGCCCTCGATGCCCTCCACGGTGCCGTCGCCGAGCGCGAGCAGGGCGGCGGCGTTCTCCGGGGTGGCGTTGGCGCGCTGCTTGGCGTACCGGACGAGCGCGCGGCCGGAGGCGTACTGCTCCCAGCAGCCCTGGCTGCCGCAGCCGCAGAGCAGACCGTCCGGGACGACCCGGATGTGGCCGAACTCGGCGGCCACGCCGAAGCGGCCACGCCGAAGCTTGTTGCCGATGATGATGCCGCCGCCGAGGCCGGTGCCGAGCGTGATGCAGATGACGTCGTCGTGGCCCTGGCCGGCACCGAAGCGGTATTCGCCCCAGGCCGCCGCGTTGGCGTCGTTCTCGACGACGACCGGCAGGCCGACGCGCTGCTCGACCTTGTCCTTGAGCGGCTCGTGGCGCCAGTTGATGTTCGGCGCGAAGAGTACGGTGGCGCGCTTGTCGTCGACGTATCCGGCGGCGCCGATGCCGACGGCCTCGATGTCGTGTCCCTCGCTCGCGCCGGCCACGGCCGAGCAGATGGCGTCGACGATGCCTTCGGCCGTCGGAGGGGTCGGTACCTTGAACGTCGAGAGGATCCGGCCCTCTTCGTCGACCACTCCAGCCGCGATCTTCGTGCCGCCGATATCGACGCCGATGGTGAGTCCCATGAATCCCTCAGTTCCGGTCGAGCCCCGCTAGGGCCAACCGTACCCGAGGCGGGGCATCGTCCGGTCCGTCCGTCCGTCCCGCCGGACCCGTTCCGGGCGGGTCAGTCCAGGTCGATGTGCTCGCTGCCGGCGGGGCCCTCGTCCCTCGGGTCGGAGGGGTCCTCGGCCGCCTGCTTGCGCGTACCGGAGGGAGCGCCGCTCCCGCCGGCGCCCTCCGTCGTCCGGGTCCAGCGGCCCTCCTGGCCCTCGACGGCCGAACGGTAGGCGGCCAGGAGCTCGTTGCCCGCCGCCGCGAGATGGTCGAAGAGGTCCGGGTTGCGTTCGATGACGGGTTCGACGGCCGTCCTCGCCTGCCGGATGACCTGCTGCACGGCTCCCTGCGCGGCCACGCCGAGCAGCGGCGACTGGAACGAGGCGACCTTGTCGGCCACGGCGTCGACCAGCTTGCGCAGTTCCTCGGCGGCGGAGCCGGGCTGCGGGCCGTACTGGGCGCGGCGGCGGGCCTTCTCCGCCGCGAGGTCCTCGGCGCAGGCCTCGGCCCACGCGTCGCCGTCGACGGGACGATCGGTGGCTTCACTCATGGCTGACTCCTGCGACGCGGGTTGCCGGCGACGGGCCGTACGGAACACGTACTACCGACGTTACCCGAACGGTGGTGTGCCGTTCAGGCTGTGCGCGGCCAGAGCGCCGGGTCCGGGGTGAACCGGACGCGCAGCACACCTTCGTGGAGTGCCGCGCCCGATACGGTGCAGCGCCGCAGCCCGGATTCGAGCCGCACGATCCGGTGGAACGGGCCCACGGTGAGCAGTAGTTCGTCGCCGCGGCGGACGAGCCGGAGGTCGGACTTGGCGGCTCCGGGCAGCGGCAGGCACCAGACGAGCGCCCGCTCGCGGCCGTCCTCGGCGGGGGCCTCCTCGATCCACCAGGGGTCGTCGGCCCGCCCCGGTGCCCGCTCGTCCGGCACGGCGGGGGTGAGGGCGTCGAGGTCGTCGAGACCCTGGGGGTCACGCCCGAGGTGGGGCACCTCGCACAGCGTGGTGCCGGGGGCCCACTCCGTGCGCCAGTGGTCCAGGCACTTCTCCTGCTGGGCCGCGAGCGCGGCGAACCAGGGGTCGGACGAGTGCCGGGGAAGCATCCGGCCGGCCACCAGGGTGTCGACGCGCAGCCCGTGCAGGGCGAGGCCGGTGCGGGCGGTGCGCAGGGCGTCCTCGGCGGCGGGTCCCGGTTCGGCGACCAGGCGGACGGTGGTCGCGCGGTCCTCGATCAGCGCCTGGACGGCGGCCAGCTCGGCGTCCTTGCGGGCAGCCGCCTCGTACAGCCACTGCGCGGGCATCGGGACCCCGGCGAGCTGGGCGAGCATCGGGCGCAGCGCGCGGGCGGCCTGCCGTTCCCGGGGCAGCAGGCGGCGCAGATAGCGGCGCAGCTGTTCGGGCAGGGCGAGCAGGGCGAGGGCTTCGCGCAGCGGTGGCAGGTCGACGACGAGGACGTCGTAGCCGGTTTCGGGCGAGGCCCAGTCGCCCTCGGCCGCGCGGCGCAGGGTGTGCAGGAGCGCGAGCGGGGCGCTGCCGGGCAGCTCGGTGAGTTCCTCGCCCTCCAGCCGGTTGGCGCCGAGGAGTTCGAGGACGCCCGCGGCCCGGTCCTGGAGTTCGAGGAGTTCGCCGCGGAAGTGGGCACCGGAGTCGATGCGGGCGCTGTACAGGTGGCCGGTGACCTCGGCGGGTTCCGGGCCGTCGGGGAAGCCGGGGACGGTGTCGGCGGAGATCAGGAGGGTGCGGCGGCCGCTGCGGGCGGCGGCCAGCGCGGTCGCCGCCGCGACGGTGGTACGGCCTGCGCCGCCGGGACCGGTGACCAGGACCGTACGCACCGGGTCAGGCCTGCGGGACGGACTCGACGCGCTTCTTCAGACCGGCCAGGGCGCGGTCGATGATGACCTTCTCCGCCTTGCGCTTGATCATGCCGAGGAGCGGGATCTTGACGTCGACGGCGAGCCGGTAGGTGACCTCGGTGCGGTCGCCGCCGCCGATGGGCACCAGGGCGTACGTGCCGTCCAGGGCGCGCAGCATCTGGGACTTCACCAGGCTCCAGCTGACCTCGTTCTCGCCGGTCCAGGTGTAGGCGAGGACATGGTCGTCCTTGATCGCTCCGGCGTCCAGGACGAGGCGGACCTGCTCGGCCCGGCCGCGGTCGTCGGTGGCCAGGACCTCGGCCTCCTTCACCTCGCCGGTCCACTCCGGGTAGCGGGCGAAGTCGGCGATCACGCCCATGACGTCGGCCGGTGCCGCCTCGATCGTGATGCTCGAGCTGGTGTGTTCAGCCATCGCCGTGGCCCTCCGTGCGGTGTACCGGTCGCGTTCGGCAGGAGCCTGCCGGTTGCAGGCTATCGCGTGCCCGCCCCCGCCCCGTTCACCAGGTGAGGGCCCAGGGCACCCCGGTCGAGGCGAAGTGCCCGACGTTGACGCACTCGGTCGTCCCTATCCGCATCCGGCGGACCAGCGGCTGGTGGACATGGCCGAACAGTGCGTACCGGGGGCGGGTCCGGCGGATGGCGGCGAGGAGGGCCCGGCTGCCGCGTTCGAAACGGCGGGCGACGGTGTCGTACGTCAGCTCCGGCACCTCGGGCGGGATGTGCGAGCAGAGCACGTCGACCGGACCGAGCGCCTCGACCTTGGCCGCGTACTCCTCGTCGCCGATCTCGTACGGGGTGTTCATCGGGGTCTTCAGCCCGCCGCCGACGAAGCCGAAGACCCGGCCGCCGATCTCGACGCGCTCACCGTCCAGGACGGTGGTCCCGGCGCGCGCGTACTCGGGCCACAGGGCGGGGACGTCGACGTTGCCGTAGGTGGCGTAGGTCGGGGTGGGGAAGGCGGCGAACAGCTCGGCGTACTGCTTGCGCACCGCACCGAGGATCGCGGCGTCGCGGTCCTTCCCCGCCCAGAGCGAGCGGCCGAACTCACGCGCCTCCTCGAAGCGGCGTTCGGTGCGCAGCGCGACGATGCGGTCCGCGTTCCGCTCGCCGAAGATGTCGGGGAAGATGCCGCGCGAATGGTCGGCGTAGTCGAGGAAGAGCACCAGGTCCCCCAGGCAGAGGAGGGCGTCCGCCCCGTCCCCGGCGCGGGCCAGCGCCTCGGTGTTGCCGTGCACATCGCTCACCACGTGGACACGTGTGGTGCGGCGCGCGGCCGCGTCCCGACCGTGCCGACCGTCCTGTTCGCTGCCTCGCATGGCGTTCACCCTAAGGGCTGTCCCGTGGTCCCCGGTGGATCGGTTCGCGGCTTCGGACGCGGGTGCGGCGCGAGGCGGAGGCGCGCCTCGCAGGGGACGCCCGAGGCGCCCCGTGACGGCGCCGCGCGTGTGCGTGCCGGGCGTCGCAGGTCAGGCGGGAAGTGCCGGAGGGCCCCGCGTCCCCCGGGGCCGTGTGCAGGGGCGGCCGGACCTGCGGTTACTTCCGAGTCGTGACAGGGGTGGACTACTGTGCGCGAGAGGACCACCCATGTGTGTGATGCATAAGACATCTGGCCGGAACCCCCTATCGGGAACCATGTACCGGTGGGTAACGTCCGGGCAGTCCAGTCGTGCTCACCCCACGGAGCACCTGCCAATCTTGGACCGCAGCCGGTGCGTCACACAGAGCCGTGGCACCGGAGCCCGATGAGGAGCAGCAGTCTTGCGCGAGTTCAGCCTTCCGGCCCTTTACGAGGTCCCGACGGACGGCAACCTGACGGATCTCATCCGCCGCAATGCCGCTCAGCATCCTGATGTCGCGGTGATGAGCCGCAAGGTGGCCGGTGTCTGGACGGACGTCACCGCCACCCGGTTCCTGGCCGAGGTGCGAGCCGCCGCCAAAGGGCTGATCGCCTCGGGCGTGCAGCCCGGCGACCGGGTCGCCCTGATGTCCCGTACGCGCTTCGAGTGGGTCCTGCTGGACTTCGCGATCTGGAGTGCGGGAGCGGTCACCGTGCCGGTCTACGAGACCAGCTCCGCCGAGCAGATCCAGTGGATCCTCGGTGACTCCGGCGCGGTCGCGGTGCTCGTGGAGAGCGACGGGCACGCCGAGGCGGTCGCCTCCGTACGGGACCGGCTGCCCGGGCTGTCGCACGTGTGGCAGATCGACAGCGGCGCGGTCGACGAGCTGACCGCGGCCGGCGCCGAGGTCTCGGACGAGACCCTGGACCTGCGCATGGTGAGCGCCAGGGCGGACGACCCGGCCACCATCGTCTACACCTCCGGCACCACGGGCCGCCCCAAGGGCTGTGTGCTGACGCACCGCAGCTTCTTCGCGGAGTGCGGCAACGTGGTGGAGCGGCTGAAGCCCCTCTTCCGTACCGGCGAGTGCTCGGTGCTGCTCTTCCTGCCCGCCGCGCATGTCTTCGGACGGCTGGTCGAGGTGGCCGCCGTGATGGCCCCGATCAGGCTCGGCTGTGTGCCGGACATCAAGAACCTCACCGATGAACTGGCCACGTTCCGGCCGACGCTGATCCTCGGTGTGCCGCGGGTCTTCGAGAAGGTCTACAACTCGGCGCGCGCCAAGGCGCAGGCCGACGGCAAGGGCAGGATCTTCGACCGGGCGGCCGACACCGCGATCGCCTACAGCCGTGCGCTGGGCACCCCGCAGGGTCCCTCGCTCGGCCTGCGGCTCAAGCACAGGCTCTTCGACAAGCTGGTCTTCGGCAAGCTCCGCGCGGTGCTCGGGGGGCGCGGCGAGTTCGCGATCTCCGGCGGCGCCCCGCTGGGCGAGCGGCTCGGGCACTTCTACCGGGGCATCGGCTTCACGGTGCTGGAGGGCTACGGCCTCACCGAGACCTGTGCGGCGACCGCGTTCAATCCGTGGGACCGGCAGAAGATCGGTACGGTCGGCCAGCCGCTGCCCGGTTCGGTCGTCCGGATCGCCGACGACGGCGAGGTCCTGCTGCACGGTGAGCACCTGTTCACCGGCTACTGGAACAACGAGGCGGCGACGGCCGAGGCGCTGGCCGACGGCTGGTTCCACACGGGTGACATCGGCACGCTCGACGAGGACGGCTATCTCGCGATCACCGGCCGCAAGAAGGAGATCATCGTCACGGCGGGCGGCAAGAACGTCGCCCCCGCCGTCATCGAGGACCGGATCCGCGCGCACGCCCTGGTCGCCGAGTGCATGGTGGTCGGCGACGGGCGGCCGTTCATCGGCGCGCTGATCACCGTCGACGAGGAGTTCCTGGTCCGCTGGGCCGAGGAGCACGGCAAGCCGGCCGGCTCCACGGCGGTGTCGCTGCGCGAGGACGCCGATCTGCTGGCCGCGGTGCAGCGGGCGGTGGACGACGGCAACGCCGCGGTGTCCAAGGCGGAGTCCGTACGCAAGTTCCGCATCCTGCCCACGCAGTTCACCGAGGAGGCGGGCCACATCACGCCGTCGCTGAAGCTGAAGCGCAATGTGGTGGCGAAGGACTTCGCGGACGAGGTCGAGTCGATCTACCGCGCCTGACACACGTACGAGGAAGGGGCCCGCACGGTGTGTGCGGGCCCCTTCCTCGTGTCCGGCCGGGTGGCGGGAGCGGCCCGGCCGGCTGCCCGGATGCCTCGGCTGCCCCTCGGCCGGCCCGGACGTCCGGATGCCCGTGCGCGGCTCAGAGCAGTGTCCTCAGCTCCTCGGCGAGCAGGTCCCAGCGCCACTTCTCCTCGACCCAGGCCCGGCCCCGCTCCCCCATGCTCCGCCGCAGCTCCGGATCGCCGAGCAGCGTGACGATCCGGTCGGCCGACTCCTCGGCGCTCCCGCCCCGCACCACCCACCCGGTCTCCCCGTCGAGCACCGCGTCGGGGGCACCGCCCGAGTCGCCCGCCACCACCGGCAGTCCGGTCGCGGAGGCCTCCAGGTAGACGATGCCCAGGCCCTCGACGTCGAGGCCGCCGCGCCGGGTGCGGCACGGCATGGCGAAGACGTCCCCCGCGCCGTAGTGGGCGGGCAGCTCCGCCCACGGCACCGGGCCGGTGAAGCGCACCGAGTCCAGCACGCCCGTCTCGGCGGCCAGCCGCTTCAGGTCCTTGGCGTACGGGCCGCCGCCGACGATCAGGAGCACGGCGTCCGGCACCTGAGCCAGGATCGCGGGCATGGCGAGGATCAGCGTGTCCTGGCCCTTGCGCGGCACCAGCCGCGACACACAGACGACGACGGGCCGGTCGGTGAGTCCGAGGCGGGCCCTGACCCGGTCCCCGCCGGACGCCGGGTGGAAGGTCTTCTCGTCGACCCCGGGCGGCAGCTGGACCATCCGGGCGGCCGCCTCGGGGGTGAGCGCGGCGGCGATCCGGGAGCGGGTGTACTCACCGAGGTACGTGATGGTGTCCGTACCCTCGCCGATCCGGCGCAGCAGTTGCCGGGACGCGGGCAGCTGGGCCCAGCCCGCCTCGTGCCCGTGGGTGGTGGCCACGATGCGGCGGGCGCCGGCCCTGCGCAGGGCCGGCGCCATCAGACCGAGCGGGGCGGCGGCGCCGAACCAGACGGAGGTGCAGCCGTGTGCGCGCAGCAGTCCTACGGCCTGCCGGGTGACCCGCGGGGTCGGCAGCAGCATGGTCGTACGGTCGCGCACGACGGTGAACGGCTGCTCCGCGTCGAAGGCGGCGGTGGCCGCGACACCCTCGGCACCCCGCTTCCAGGTCGAGGCGTAGACGACGAGTTGTCCGGGGTCCAGGCGCAGCGCCATGTTGTGCAGGAACGCCTGGATACCGCCGGGGCGGGGCGGGAAATCGTTCGTCACGATCAAGGTCTTGTCCATCGCCGCCGACAGTACCCAACGGCCGCGCTTCATGGCTCACGCACGGTCCCGCCCGGCATCATGACTCCCCGGGGCACGGGACGGGCACGGGCGGGACGGCGACGAGCGGGACGGGCAGGGCAGCGGATGGGGCCGGTGAAGGGTGCGGCGACGGGAGCCTGGGGCGCGCGGCTGCCGCCGCTCGTGGTGTGGGCACTGACCAGGGCGGCGCTGCTGCTGTGTGTGTTCAAGGTGTTCACGGTGCCGGGCCCGGACGTCACGGTGGATGTCTCGGTGATCTACCGGGGCTGGTACGACGTCCTGCGGACGGGCACGTACCCGCTGGACGACATCACCTGGCAGTACCCGCCCGCCGCGGCGCTGGCCATGCTGTCACCGGCGCTGCTGCCGTTCCTGGAGTACGCGGCGGCGTTCTTCGTGCTGGTGCTGCTGTGCGACGCGCTGGTCCTGGGGCTGCTGCTGTACGCCGGGCGGCGCCCGGGGATACAGGACGCGGGCGCGTGGGTGTGGGTGGCGGGGGTGCCGCTGCTGGGCCCGACCGCGTACGCCCGGTACGACCTGATGGTGACGGCGCTCGCCGTGGCGGCGCTGCTGGCCGGGCTGCGCCGCCCCCGGGTGCTGGGGGCGCTGGCCGGGTTCGGGGCGCTGCTGAAGGTGTGGCCGGTGCTGCTGCTGGTGGGTACCCGGCGCGGGCGGGCGACGCGCGGGGCGTGGGTCTCCGCGGCGGTGACGGGCGCGGTGGTGGCCGCGGGGTGCGCCCTGGCCATGCCGGGCGCCTTCGCGTTCGTGGAGTTCCAGCGGGAGCGGGGCACCGAGATCGAGTCGCTGGGGGCGCTGTTCTTCCACGGGGCCCGGCACTTCGGCTGGGAGGGACGGGTGGAGCTGCACTACGGCTCGCTGGAGTTCCTGGGACCCCACGTACCGCTGGTCTCGGCGCTGGCGCTGGGGCTGAGCCTGTCCGCGTTCGGCTGGCTGCTGGTGTGGCGGCTGCGGGCCCGTGAGTTCTCGGTGCGCACCCCGGCGGACGCGGCGTTCACGGCGGTGCTGCTGTTCACCACGACCAGTCGGGTGATCAGCCCGCAGTACCTGGTGTGGCTGGTCGGGCTCGCGGCGGTCTGTCTGGTGTTCCGGGGCGGCCGGACGGCGCTGCCCGCCTGTCTGGTGCTGCTGGCGACCGGCGTGACCCTGCTGGAGTTCCCGCTCGGGTTCGGGCATGTGGTGGCCAGTGACGCGACGGGGGTGGGTCTGCTGGTGGTCCGCAACGGTCTGCTGGTGGCGGCCTCGGTCATCGCCGGGCGGCGGCTGTGGCGGGAGACGGTGCCGGGGCGCGGGCGGCCCCCGGGGCGGGCGGGCCGGGGCGCCGCGGAGACGCTGTCCGGGGCGGTCGCTCAGCCCAGCCGGGCGCTCAGGTAGTCCCGCCAGGACTCCGTGAAGTCCTGGGGCGTCGTGTCCAGGACGGTGCGCAGCGCGTGCTCCACCGACCCGTCCCGGCCGGGGTGGCGCCCCACGGCCTCGTAGAAGGCGATCAGCTTCTCCTCGCCCCACCGGTCGGCGATCAGCGCGCAGGCCAGCCAGCCGCCCTCGTAGGCCCCGGCGAGCTTCCCGGCGTCCCCGGCGAAGGCGAAGTCCTTGTCCGCGGGCAGTTCGGCGGGCCGCTCGCCGCGCCGTACGGCCTCGGCCAGTTCGGGCGCGATCTGCTCCGCCGGGCGGTCCTCCGCGCGGTAGGCCGTCCAGTCGGCGAAGCCCTCGGAGAGCCACATCGGGGTGGCCGCGGACGTCCCGGGCCGGGTCGCCACATGGGTGGTCTCGTGGGTCAGGACGACCCGTCGGCCGAAGGTGCCGAGCATCGCGTACGCCTGCGGGTTGACGATCACCCGGTCGGCCAGGGCGGGGCGCCAGCCGGTGCCGCCGACCTCGCCGGTGGTGACGGCGGCTATGCCCCGGTAGCTCGCCTCCGGTGAGCCCAGCAGCTTCGCCATGTCCTCGACGGAGTCCGGTACGAGCACCACCACCCGGCGCGCCCAGGACCGGGGCCAGGCGCCGGAGACGGCCGGAACGGCGAGGTCGGCGGTGTCCGCGATCCGGCGCAGCTCCCCCTCGTCCCTGCCGACGCCCAGGACGAGGCTGTGCGCGCCGCGCACGACCCGGACGTCGCCCTGCTGCCAGAGCTGGTCCGCGGCGTCCTTGCCGGGCCGGTCGGCGGCGATGTACCAGCGCTCCCCCGCCCCGGCGCGGGTCAGCTCCAGGGTGCGGCGGGTGGCCATCGGGGCGCTGTCGTATCCGGCGATCCGGTAGCGCAGCTCGACATCGGCGGTGGCCCCGCGCTCGCCGTGCCCGCTGACGCCCTTGAGTTCGTACGTCCAGGACTTCAGGGGTACGTCGGCGAGGTTGGCCAGTTCGGTGCGCTGGGCGGCCCGCAGCTTCGTGGCCCGGGGGTCGAGCACGGACAGGAAGGCGGTGGGGTCGTGGGCCAGGACGGCGGCGGCCCGGTCGTCCAGGACCGCACCGATCTCCCGGGCCGTGGGGCCGGTGGCGGGGGCGTCGGGGCCGGCGCAGGCGGACGTCAGCAGCAGCCCGGCGAGCACGGCACCCGCCGTACGCCGTCCGCGGGGTCTGCCCCGCCGCGCGTCACCCCTGAGAACAGCCACCCTGCCGATCGTACGGTCAGATACGGGTGACCGAGGAGACGGGCATCATGCCGACGGGGTCGAAGCGCACCCTGGCCCCGGGGTAGGGGGCGTGGATGACCTGGCCGTTTCCCACGTACATCCCGATATGGCTGGCGTCCGCGCGGTAGGCGACCAGATCTCCCGGCCGTGCCTGGGAGAGCGGCACCATCCGGCCCGCGTACCGCTGGGCCTGCGAGGTGCGCGGCAGGCCGACCCCGGCCTGGGCGTACGCCCAGCGCATCAGCCCCGAACAGTCGAATCCCGAGGGCCCCTCGGCGCCCCACACATAGGGACGGCCGAGCGCCCGCGTGGCCGCCGCCACGGCGGCCATCCCCCTGGGTGAGCCGGGGAGGACACCGGTGAGGTCCACGGCCGCCCCGCCGCGGCCGGAGCGCGAGGCCCGGTCGAAGGAGGCGCGCTCCCCTGCGGGCAGCTCCTCCAGCAGCCGGCGGGCGCGGGCGAGCTTGGCCTCGACGGTGCGCTTGTGGCGGATGACGGCGTTCCGGCCGGCTTCCAGTTCGGCCAGCGATCCGGCGGCCTCCGCGCGGGTCTGCGCGACCTTGCGCTGGGCCCGGCGGAGCCTGTCCAGGACCAGTGACTGACGGCTGTTCACCCGTTCCAGGGTGGCGGCCCGGTCGAGATAGGTGTCGGGGTCCGAGGAGAGCAGCAGGGCGAGCGAGGGGTCGATGGCGCCGGAGCGGTACTGCGCGCCGGCGAGCGAACCGAGCGCCATACGCATCCGGTTGATGCCCTCCTGGCCGCGCGCCGCCCGGTCCTGGGCGCGGTCCACCTCCCCGCGCAGCCGCTCGACCCGCTCCCCGGCCTCGTTGAACTTCTCGGTGGCCCTCTCCGCCTCCCCGTACAGCCGGTCCACCTCGGCCCTGGCCGCCTCGGGGCTGTCCTGCGGGTCGGCGCTCGCCGGGGCCCCCGTGAGCGTCGCCGCCGCGGTGGCCGCGGCGGCCGTGAGGACAGTGGCCCGGACGCTCCGGCCGAGGCCGGACTGGGTGGAACGGCGATGGGACACCACAGGAAGCCGCACTTCCTTCCGCTGACGCAGAGGTGCGCAGCCCCTGCCGCCCGGGGCGGGCGGACCGACGACCGGGAGCTGCACAGCAGCCAGACAGTAATCGGACGGCTACGCGGCGGCCAAAGACCGCGCCGGGGGCGCGCGGGGGTGTCACACAGCTCCGCCCCGCCGGTGACCTCGGTCTCCGGCGGGGCGGGGCGTCAGTGGAGCGGGGCGTAATTCGCCCGTTCGGGCGTCAGGCGACGCGGACGCCGAACTGGAAGGTGCCCATGTATTCCATCGACTCGTAGCGGACGTTGGCGCCCGGCTTCGGAGCGTGCAGGATCTGGTTGCCGCCCGCGTACAGGCCCACGTGCGAGGTGTTGTTGAAGAACACCAGGTCGCCCGGCTTCAGCGCGCTGCGCCCGATCCGCTGACCGTCGTTGACCTGGGTGTAGGTGACACGGGAGATCTGGACGTTGGCCTGGGCGTAGGCCCACTGCGTCAGCCCGGAGCAGTCGTAGGAGCTGGGGCCGGTGCCGCCGGGGTAGTACGGCTTGCCGATCTGGGTCGCGGCGGCCTGGAGGGCGGCGGCGCCGCGGGCGGAGGCGGGAACCTCGTTGCCCAGCTCGACCCGGTCGCCCGCGGCGCGGCTGGCGCGCTGCTCGTCCGCGTCCATCTTGGCGCGCTCGGCAGCGGTCAGGGTGTTGAGCAGCCGCTGGGCCTCGGCGAGCTTGGCCGAGGACTTCTTCTTGTTCTCGCCGAGCGTCTTGCGGACCTCGGCGAGGTCGCCCAGCTTCGCCTGCGCTTCCTTGCGCTGCTGCGCGAGGGTGCGCTGCTTGGACTGGATCTTCTGGAGCGACTCGGTCTGCTTGGCCGTCAGCTGGTCCAGCGCGGAGGCCTGGTCGAGGAAGTCGTCCGGGTCCGAGGCGAGGAAGAGCTGGACGGACGGGTCGATACCGCCGGAGCGGTACTGCGCGGTGGCGATCGAACCCAGCTCGCCGCGCAGGGTGTTGAGCTCGTCCTGGCCGCGGGCGACCTTGTCCTGGAGCGCATCGACCTGCTTCTTGAGCTTGTCCTGCTGCTCCTTGGCCCCGTTGAACTTCTCGGTGGCCGCCTCCGCCTCGTGGTAGAGCTTGTCGACCTCCGACTTGACGTCGGCCTTGCTCGGCTTGGGGTCGGCGTGGGCGGCCTGGGAGGACAGGGCCACTGCCGCAGCGGCGGCCGCGGTGAGCACGTTCACGCGGGCGCGGCTCGGCTGCTTGGGACGACGGTGGGACGCCACGAAGGCGAGCTCCTTCTTCCTCGAGCCGCCTACCGGGCTGTGGGGGACTTGAATCCCCGGCTCCGTGCATGTCACGGACTCGGCGGTGCCTTCGCCGCCACCCCGAATGGGTGATCAACCGTGCGAAGGTTCGAGGCCTGACCTTAGTGACCATCTTGTGATCAGTTCAAATCCTCACAAGAAAAAACTCACCACTTCAGGCACTTCTTTACACACATCACACCGCGTGTAGCGGCGACTTGACGGTACGTTCCGGAAATCCCGGCATGCCACACATGTCGCGCATGTCGAACTAGCCGGTCATGTCCGGCCATGCGCCCTCATACGCGGGAGAGCCGCTTCAGCAGCAGGGCGGACGCGACCGGCCGGGCCCCCGCCTTGGCCACCCCGTCCGCCACCTCACGGTCGGTGGAGACCACCACGACGGGCCGGCCGGGCGGTTCCGCGCGGGCCAGTTGACGGATCAGCTCGTCCGCCGTGACCCCCGCCTTGCTGAACAGCACCCGGACCCCGCGCGGCGGGGCCAGCAGCACCGGCGCGGCCAGCTCGGCCCCGTCGAACACACAGGTCATCTCGGCGCCGGTCTGCGCCGCGAGCACCGAGAGACCGCCCAGCAGCCGCAACCGCTGCTTCTCCAGCGGCATCTGCGGATATCCGGTCTTGGTGACGTTGTAGCCGTCCACGATCAGATGGGCCTGCGGCAGCGCGAGCAGCTGGTCCAGCAGCGCCGGGTCCGTCTCCGAAAGGGCCCTGGCGGCAATGTCCTTGGGCGACATCCGGCCCGGCTCCACCGCCTCGACGCCATCGGCGGGACGGATCGTCGAGGGCGGCAGTGCCAGTTCGCGGCGCAGCCCGCGGGCCGCGTCCAGCACCGTGTCGAGCAGCAGCCGCAGACGCATGTCCTCGACGGAACGCCCCTCCCTGGCCGCTCTGCGGCTCGCCTCGACGGACGACTCCGCCTCGCCGAGCCGCGCCTTGAGCCGCCGCGACTCGCTCTCGGCCGCGGAGACCTGGGCGGCCGTCTCGGCCCGCAGCGCGTCGGCCTCGGCCGCGCTCCGGCGCAGCGCCGCCTCGCTGCGCTTCACCTCGCTCTGGGCGCTGCGCAGTTTGCGGTGGAGGGACTCGGCCTCCTTGCGGGCCGCGTCCAGCTCGGTGCGCAGCCGCTCCGTCTCGCTCCTGGTCAGCGCCCGCGCCTGGGCCAGTTCCTCGCGCAGCCGCTCCAGCTCGCGCCGGGTCTCCTCGTCGGCCCGCTCGGCGTCGGCGCGCTGGACCTCCTCGCCGGCGGCCTCGACCAGCTTGACCCAGCCGGCCGGGCGCAGCACATAGGCGGCCGCGGCCACCTCGACGGGATCGGCGGCGGCGGGCGGCGCGCCCGCCTCCAGCGCGCCGGCCAGCTCGGGCTGGGCCTGGGCGATCCGCTCGCCGATGCGCTGCCGGAACAGCGGATCGCTCGCCAGGGCGGCCGCCATCGCGTTCCCGGCGAACTTGGCGCGCCGGGTCGGGGTGAAACGGGCATACTGCCGCAGCTGGGCGGGCAGTTCGCTGACCGTCAGGCCACCGAAGGCGTCCGCGACCAGTGCGACGACCCGCCGCCGTACGCCCTCGGGCAGCGGGCGGTCGAGCACCTCGACGGCACCGTCGGCCGCATCGGCCGGTTCGGCGCCGTTAGTCGGCTGCTCCACCATCCGTCACCCCAAATTGTCTGTCCGGGCGGCCCCCTCAGGAGTCGGCACCAGGCCTGTCCACCAGTTCGATCTGGTCCACCGCGTTGCACCAACGACACCGGACCGACTCGATGGTCTCACTGACCACCTCGCGCTCCTCGACACTCGACTCCCCGGCCAGGTCGAGATGAACGTACTCGACGACCTTGGAGGACCTCGTCACATCGAAGCGAGTGAGATTGCCGCAGAGCGTGCAGCGCCAGCGAGTAGCGTCGGTCGGCTGGGGAACCGTCGTCATCGTTGCGTCCTCTTTCGTCGTTCGTCCGTCCACCGGGCCTCGGCCGCGCGCGGCCGGGTCCCGTGCTGTCCTGTTCCAAGGATCTCGCGGTGCGCCGTCGAACTGCGGAAGTCCTGGCGCAACCCTACGGCCTCGCGTATACCCATCGGCACGGCGAGGCGCTCTGTCCGCTTCTCCACCGGTGCGTCATGCTCTGTGCATGATCGATTGGCGGGACGCCGGTTGGCGGGACAGGGCCGGAAGAATCCGGGCCGCGGCCGCGGCGGGCGGCGCTCCGGTCACCTATGGACTGATCGCGCTGAGCTGCGCCGTCTTCCTGGTCGGTCCGCTGTCCGGGTTCAGCCCCGGCTACGGCACCGGCGACACCCTGCTCGCCGCGCAGGCCGCGTACTTCGAGCGGTGGGGCGTCATCCCGGCCGAGCTGTGGGACGGCTCCGCGCACGCGGCGCTCACCCCGCTCACCGCACTGTTCGTGCACGGAAGCTGGCTGCACCTGCTGGGCAACCTGCTCTTTCTGTATGTGTTCGGCGCGATGACCGAGGAGCGGATGGGCCACGCGGAGTTCACGTTCTTCTATCTCGGCTGCGGCTATCTGGCGCTGGTCTGCTACGCGGCGACGCACGCCGGGTCCGACCAGACCCTGGTCGGCGCGTCGGGGGCGATCTCCGCCGTGCTCGGCGCGTTCCTCCGCCTCTTCCCCAGGGCCCGCGTCACCAGCCTCTTCCCGTTCCTCTTCTTCCTGCCGCTGCGTTTCCCCGCCTGGATCGTGCTGATCTTCTGGTTCGTCCTGCAGTGGCTGGCCGCCCGGGCCGCGGGCAGCGGCCCCGGGGTCGCGTATCTGGCGCATGTGGCGGGGTTCGCCGCCGGGTTCCTCTACGCCTGGGGGCGCTGTCGGGGTGGGGCTAGAGTGAAGAGTCCCACCACGGCCACCGAGGGAGAAAGCCAGCCGTGATCACCGCGATCGTGCTCATCAAGACCAGCGTGGACCGGATTCCCGAGATCGCCGAGGCCGTCGCCGCGCTGGACAGCGTCAGCGAGGTCTTCTCCGTCACCGGTACGTACGACCTCATCGCCATGGTCCGGGTGGCCAAGCACGACGATCTCGCCGATGTCATCCCCGGCCGGATCAGCAAGATCCCGGGCGTCGAGGGGACCGACACCCATGTGGCGTTCCGTACGTACTCCCAGCACGACCTGGAGGCGGCCTTCGCCATCGGCCTGGACGCGTAGCGGCGGGTACGGCTTCGGCCGGGTACGGGGCAGTCGCCCGGTACCCGGCCGAAGCCGTTTCGCGCACCCGCGTCCGCGGGTCAGACCTGTGCCGCACCCCGGTCCGGGACGCAGCGGCCGCCCTCGGTGCGGTACTTCCACTGGGCGCCCTCGCGGACCAGTTCCCCCACCGCCCGTACGAAGCGCTCGATGTGCTCGTCCGGCGTACCGGCACCGAAGCTGACCCGGATGGCGTTCAGCGAGCGCTCGCCCGGCTCGGCCTCGGGGGCGCCGCACTCCCCCGGGTCCTGCGGGTCACTGCCCAGCAGGGTGCGGACCAGCGGGTGGGCGCAGAACAGACCGTCGCGGACGCCGATGCCGTACTCCGCGGAGAGCGCGGCGGCGAAGTGCGAGCTGTTCCAGCCCTCCACCACGAACGAGATGACGCCGACCCGCGGGGCGTCGTCGCCGAACAGCGAGAGCACCTTGACCGCGGGGACCTCGGCGAGTCCCGCGCGGACCCGGGCGACGAGCCGCTGCTCACGGGCGACCAGGTCGTCGAAGCCGGCCTCGGCCAGCGCCTTGCAGGCCGAGGCGATGGAGTAGACGCCGATGACATTGGGCGAACCGGCCTCGTGGCGGGCCGCGGTGGTGTGCCAGTCCACGTCCACGCCGCCGTCGGCGCGCCGGGCGACCTTGCGGGAGGCACCGCCGCCGGCCAGGTAGGGCTCGGCCTCCTGGAGCCAGTCGGCGCGGCCCGCGAGGACACCGGAGCCGAACGGCGCGTACAGCTTGTGTCCGGAGAAGGCGACCCAGTCGACGTCCAGCCCGGCGATGTCCACGGGGTGGTGCGGGGCGAGCTGGGCGGCGTCCAGGACGATCCGGGCACCGTGCGCGTGGGCGGCGGCGGCCAGTTCCTTCACGGGCCACAGCTCACCGGTGACGTTGGAGGCGCCGGTGACGCACACCAGGGCCGGGCCGTAGGGGTCGCGGTCGGCGAGCGCCCGCTCCAGGGTCTCGACCGCCTGGGCCGGTGTGCGCGGCGCGTTGAGGTAGGTGACCCGGGCGTCGCGCCAGGGCAGCAGGGAGGCGTGGTGCTCGGTCTCGTACACGAACACCTGGCAGTCGGCGGGGAGTGCGGCGGCCAGCAGGTTGAGCGAGTCGGTGGTCGAGCGGGTGAAGATCACCTGGTCCTCGGCCCGGCAGCCGAGGAACTCCGCGACGACCGCGCGGCTGTTCTCGAAGAGGTCGGTGGAGAGCTGCGAAAGGTATCCGGCACCGCGGTGGACGCTGCCGTAGTACGGGGCGTACGCGGCGACGTCGTCCCACACCCGCTGGAGCGCCGGGGCACTCGCCGCGTAGTCGAGGGCCGCGTAGGTGACCTCGCCGCCCGTGACGAGCGGAACAGTGACGTTCTCCCCCAGAACCGGCAGAGGGGCACAAAGGGAACGGTCGGTGGCAGCGGTGGAGACAGACATGGCGAACTCCCGTAACAGGCAGGCGAAATCCATGCGCCGGCGGATACGCGGCAGCGCAGGAGAGGGGAAAAGAGGTGCGCGGAGAAGGGCGTCGAGCCCTATCGCATTCGCTTGCTCACAAGAGGCTCCCTAGGGACCAGGACCCCGGGGGTTGGCATACAACGATGCCGAGGGGCCCGCGCTTGCCGCAGACCTCGCTGCCTACGGCCTGGTCTTCACCCGGGGCACCCCGCCACGGACGGAGGGTTGCCGGACAGCGGGCCGGGGCCGTAGTCGCTGTCACTCATGACCTGCGCAGCATCTTGCCATACGTACCGGCATGCGCAAGGGCGCGGTCCGTCATCCGGACCGCGCCCTCGGCCACACCTTCCGCGTTCAGGCGTTGCTGACCGCCACCCAGCGCTCCAGCGCCCGCTTGGCCGCACCGGAGTCGACCGAATCGGCGGCCTCGGCGGTCTTCGCCGCGATCCGCTCGCTCAGCGTGCCCTCGCCCTGGTCCAGCGCGACCAGGGCCGCGGCCGCGTTGAGCAGCACGGCATCGCGTACGGGCCCCCGCTCACCGTCCAGCAGCCGGCGGGCGACATCGGCGTTGTACGAGGCGTCGGCCCCCCGCAGGGCCTCGACCGGCACCAGCTCCAGGCCCACGTCGCGCGGGTCGAAGGCCTCCTCGCGCACCCGGCCGTCACGGACCACCCAGACCCGTGAGGTGGCGGTGGTCGTCAGCTCGTCCAGGCCGTCGTCGCCGCGGAAGACGAGGGCCGAGTTGCCCCGGTCGGCGAGCACGCCCGCGACGATGGGCGCCATCCGCGCGTCGGCGACACCGACGGCCTGGGCCCGCACCCGGGCCGGGTTGGTCAGCGGCCCCAGGATGTTGAAGGTGGTCTGCGCGCCCAGCTCCTTGCGGGCCTTGGCCGCGTACCGCAGGGCGGGGTGGAACTTCACGGCGAAGCAGAAGGTGATGCCCGCCTCCTCCGCCACCGCGACGACCCGCTGCGGGGAGAGGTCGAGGTTGACGCCCAGCTTCTCCAGCACGTCGGAGGAGCCGCTGGCCGAGGAGGCGGCACGGTTGCCGTGCTTGACCACCTTGGCACCGGTGCCCGCGATGACGATCGCCGCCATCGTGGAGATGTTGACGGTCTTGGCCAGGTCGCCGCCGGTGCCGACGATGTCGACCGTGCGGCCCGGTACATGGATGGTGTTGGCGTGCTCGTACATCGCCCGGACGAGTCCGGAGACCTCGTCGACCGTCTCGCCCTTGGCGCGCAGCGCGACCGCGAAGCCGGCGATCTGCGCGTCGGTCGCCTCGCCGCTCATGATGCGGTCCATGGCCCAGGCGGTGTCGTCCGACGTGAGGTCCTCGCGGCGCAGCAGCGGGTTCAGCACGCCGGGCCAGGAACGGTCCGCCACGCTGTCGCCGCCGTTCGGGGTCACAACGTTCATGGTCCGCTCCAGGGGTCCACAGCCGGTAAAGGGAATGGCTCCACCCTATCCAGCGCCGGGGACAGCGAAGAGCCCCGTCCATCGAATGGACGGGGCTCCCGCTGTGGCGATCAGTTCAAGCGATCAGTGGTGACCGTGGCCGCTGGTGATCTCCTTGTACTCCTCGGCGGTGGGCTTGGCGATCTGGTTGTTCTCGCCGTAGAAGCCCTTGCTGAGCTTGACGCGCAGCTTCTCCAGCAGGGAGACCTTCCGCTTGACGCCGTTCTCGTCGACCGCGGGGCCGATCTCGGCGGGCTTGTACTGCTCGTGCGCCGTGAGCGTGTGCAGCTGGCCCTGGCTGAGCGGCTCGTGGATCTCGACGAACTCACCGTGCGGCAGGCGCTTGATCATGCCGGACTCGCGTCCGTGCAGCACCTTCTCCTTGTCGCGGCGCTGAAGGCCGAGGCAGATCCGCTTGGTGATGATGAACGCGATGACCGGTCCGGCGAAGAAGAAGATCCGGACGAACCACGAGATGGCGTTCAGCGACAGGTGGAAGTGCGTGGCCCACAGGTCGTTTCCACCGCCCACGAGGCCGATGAAGTACGCCGTGATCCAGGCGACACCGAAGGCCGTACGGGTCGGGGCGTTGCGCGGGCGGTCCAGGATGTGGTGCTCGCGCTTGTCCCCGGTGACCCAGGACTCGATGAACGGCCAGACCGCGATCGCGGTGAGGACGACACCGAAGAGCACCAGGGGGATGAACACACCCAGGACCAGCGTGTGGCCCCAGAGGTTGACCTCCCAGCCGGGCATCACACGCACCAGACCCTCGGCGAAGCCCATGTACCAGTCGGGCTGGGCTCCGGTGGAGACCTGGTCGATGCGGTACGGGCCGATGGCCCAGATCGGGTTGATCGAGGCGATGCCCGCGATCAGCGCGATGATGCCGAAGACCAGGAAGAAGAACCCTCCGGCCTTCGCCATGTACACCGGCAGCAGGGGCATGCCGACGACGTTCTTGTTGGTCCGGCCCGGACCCGCGAACTGCGTGTGCTTGTGGTAGAAGACCAGGATCAGGTGGCCGACCAGCAGCCCGAGCATGATGCCCGGCAGCAGCAGGATGTGGACCGAGTAGAACCGGGCGACGAAGTCGCCGCCGGGGAACTCTCCACCGAACAGGAACATCGAGATGTACGTGCCCACGATCGGCACGGACAGGATCGCGCCCTGGGTGAAGCGGACACCCGTACCGGAGAGCAGGTCGTCCGGGAGGGAGTAGCCGGTGAAGCCGGTGAACATGCCCAGCACGAACAGCAGGAAGCCGAACAGCCAGTTGATCTCACGCGGCTTGCGGAACGCGCCCGTGAAGAAGACGCGCATCATGTGCACGAACATGGCGGCGAGGAAGATCAGCGCGGCCCAGTGGTGGATCTGCCGCATGAGCAGACCACCGCGGACGTCGAAGCTGATGTCCAGCGTCGAGGCGTAGGCCTCGGACATCCGGATGCCCTGCATCGGCTCGTACGAGCCGTGGTACACGACCTCGTTCATGCTCGGGTGGAAGAACAGCGTCAGATACACACCCGTGAGGATGATGATGATGAAGCTGTAGAGCGCGACCTCACCGAGCATGAAGGACCAGTGGTCCGGGAAGATCTTGCGCATGTTGGCCTTGGCCAGGCTGTAGATGCCCAGCCGGCCGTCCGCCCAGTCGGCCACCCGCTCGCCGGCGGGCGCCTTGCGCTCGCTCGCCGCGTCAGCGGTCGCTGTGTTGGTCGTCGAAGTACTCATCCGCGCTCCCAGAAGGCAGCACCGACGGGCTCATCGAAGTCGCCGAGCGCCTGAAGGTTGCCCTCAGTGTTCACGCCGATCCGCAGCTGCGGGAGAGGGTGACCGGCCGGACCGAAGATGACGCGAGCGCCGTCGGAAAGGTCGAAGGTGGACTGGTGGCACGGGCAGAGCACGTGGTGCGTCTGCTGCTCGTAGAGGCTGATCGGGCAGCCGACGTGAGTGCAGATCTTCGAGAAGGCCACGATGCCCTCGTGGGCCCAGTCGCGCTGCTGCTTGTCCTTGATGTCGTCCGGCTCGATGCGGACGATCATCAGGGCAGCCTTGCCCATCTGCGTCTGGAAGTCGTGCGCCTCCGGGTCCAGGCCCTCGGGCATCGCGAAGGTCAGCGAACCGACGACGATGTCCTCGGGACGCAGCGGCTCCATCGTGTTCATGTTGATGAGCTGCTTGCCCCTGGCCCACAGGGTGTGACGGAGCTTCTTCTCCGGCAGCGGACCGAGGTCGCGCAGCAGCACCACACCGGAGAGCGGCACCAGGGCCAGCGCGCCGAACATGGTGTTCCGGATCAGCTTGCGCCGTCCGAAGGCGGACTCCTCGGCACCGGCCTTGAAGTCGGCGAGAACCTTCGCCTTGACCTCGGGGGCCGCCTCGATGGCGTGCCGGTCGTCGGCGACCTCGACATCGGACATCAGGGTGCGCGCCCAGTGGACGGCCCCCGCGCCGATGAAGAAGAGCGCCACGCCCAGGGTCACGCCCAGGGAGAAGTTGAGCGCGCTCACATGGCCGAAGGGCCAGATGAAGACGATCTTGTCCACCGGGAAGATGACGTAGGAGGCGATGAAGCCCACCGTCGCCAGCATCGACAGGGTGAACATGAACGCGACGGCCCGCTCGGAGCGCTTCGCGGCACGTTCGTCGATGTCCTGGATGCGCGGCTTGTGGGCCGGCAGCCCCGGGTCGGCGAACGGGTCGTCCGTACCCTCTACCGCGCCGTGCGCGGTCTCCTGCTCTGCGGGCAGGGTCTCTTCTGGAATCTCTTGGCTACTCATGACTTCTTGGCCTTAGCGGTGTGGGCCGCGACCCAAACGGCAACTGCGATCAGTGCGCCCAGCCCGAAGATCCACGCGAACAGACCCTCGCTGACCGGTCCGAGTCCGCCGAGGGAGAGTCCTCCGGGGTTCTCGGACTCGGCACCGTTGACGGTCTTGATGTACGCGATGATGTCCTTCTTCTCCTGCTCCGGCATCGTGGTGTCGGGGAAGGAGGGCATGCTCTGCGGGCCGGTCTGCATGGCCTCGTAGATGTGCTTCGGGCTCACGCCCTCAAGGGTGGGGGCGTACTTGCCGTGTGTCAGCGCGCCGCCCTCACCGGTGAAGTTGTGGCACTGGGCGCAGTTGGTGCGGAACAGGTCGCCGCCCTTGGCGACGTCTGCTCCCGCCGGGTCGACCTGCTTCTCGGTCGGCGTGATCGGACCGGCGCCGAGCGACGCCACGTACGCCGCGAGCTGGTCGATCTCGGCCTGGGTGTAGATGACCTTCTTCTTCGGTACCTGGGCGCCCGGCTGCTGTGCCGGCATACGGCCCGTACCGACCTGGAAGTCGACGGCGGCGGAGCCCACGCCGACAAGCTGCGGCCCGTCGGTGGTGCCCTGACCGCCGGCTCCGTGGCAGCTGGCGCAGCCGACGGAGTAGAGCTTCTTGCCCTCCTCGATGGCGAGGGACTGGGCGGTTTCATCGGCCTGCGCCTTGCCCGCAGGCGCAAACGCGGCGTACAGCCCCCCGGTAGCCGCCAGCGCGAGGAGTAGTACGACGATCGCCGCCAGTGGATGGCGTCGTCGTGCGGAGAGCTTTTTCACGGATTACCCCGGTGTCAGGATCTTCTGCGTCGATGGTGGGTGGGTGCGAGCCCGGTTACTTGATCATGTAGATCGTGGCGAAGAGGCCGATCCACACGACATCGACGAAGTGCCAGTAGTAGGACACGACGATGGCGGCGGTCGCCTGTTCGTGGGTGAACCTCTTGGCCGCGTATGTTCTGCCGAGAACCAGCAGGAAGGCGATGAGACCGCCTGTCACATGCAGACCGTGGAAGCCGGTGGTCAGGTAGAACACCGAGCCGTACGGGTCGGACGACAGGGAGAGCCCCGCGTCCTTGACCAGCTCGGTGTACTCCAGGACCTGGCCGCCGATGAAGATCGCACCCATCACGAAGGTGATGATGAACCAGGTGCGGAGCTTCTTCACATCGCCCCGCTCCGCGGCGAAAACGCCGAGCTGGCAGGTGAGTGAGGAAAGCACCAGGATCGTGGTGTTCGTCGCCGAGAACGGGAAGTTCAGATGATGAGCCATCTCCTTCCAGTGATCCGGTCCCATCACCGATCGCAGGGTGAAGTACATCGCGAAGAGGGCCGCGAAGAACATCAGCTCGGAACTCAACCAGATGATGGTTCCGACGCTGGTGAGGTTCGGTCGATTGACCGACGGGTGCGCGTGCCCGGTTTCTACTGTCGTTGCTGTCGCCACGACCGACATTATGTCGGTCGCTTATCCCGCCCTCACTCCGGGGGGTGCCGTTCGGTGTGTCAGAGGGGTGTGTCCTCCCCGAACGGCCCATCGAATCGGTGTCATTACCGGTGCTGACAGGCTGTCGGTCGGAGTACGATCCGCGCATCGGTTCATGCCCAGCGAGCCCCGAAGACACAGATGTCACGGAGGAACAATGCAGCCGACCGCCACGGTCCTGGTCTACAGCGACGACGCCAACATCCGCGAGCAGGTGAGGCTGGCAGCCGGTCGCAGGCCTGCGGCGGACGTGCCACCGGTGGAGTTCCTGGAGTGCGCCACCCTGCCCGCCGTCCTGTCCGCCCTGGACGGCGGCGGCATCGACATCTGCGTGCTGGACGGGGAGACGGCTCCCGCGGGCGGCATGGGCGTCTGCCGGCAGATCAAGGACGAGATCTTCGACTGCCCGCCGGCGCTCGTGCTGATCGGCCGCCCGCAGGACGCCTGGCTGGCCACCTGGAGCCGCGCGGACGCCGCGGTGACCCTGCCGGTCGAACCGGTCGAGTTCGCGGACGCCCTGGCCGCCCTGCTGCGCTCCCGGCTCTCCGTGGGGGCCTGAGGGCCCCCACGGGGCCCTGGGGAGACGTTCCGGGGGGCGGTGCACTCCACTGCCGGGTCAGACCTGGGGGCGCAGGCGCGCGGCCTGGACCGTGTTCGCGCTGTCCGGCGCCCCGCTGTGCAGGGCACTGCCCTTCTGCCACTTCTCCCAGGTCAGGTTCCAGTCGCCGAAGCCGTTGTCGAACGGGGTCATCGTCTCGCCCTCGCTGCCGACGACCTTGACGATGTCGCCCTCGCGGACGGTGTCGAAGAACCACTCGGCGTCGCCGGTGCTCATGCCCGTACAGCCGTGGCTGACGTTCGCGCTGCCCTGCGAGCCGGTGGACCAGGGGGCGGCGTGGACGTACTCGCCGCTCCAGGTGACCCGGGTCGCGTAGTAGACCGGCAGGTCGTACGACTCGGAGGAGCCGGCCGCGATGCCGATGCTCTCCCCGCGCATGCGTACGTAGTACTCCTTGCCGAGCACCACCTTGACGCCGTTGCGGGTGGAGAAGCCGGGCTTGCCGGTGGTGACCGGAATGGTGTTGATCACTTCTCCGTTGCGCAGCACCGTCATCGAGTGGTCCGCGGCGTCGGTCACGGCCTCGATGCGGTCGCCGGTGGTGAGCTTCAGCGGCTTGGCGGCGGCCCCGTAGAGGGCGTTGGTCACCTTGATGCCCGTGAGGTTGCTGCGGACCTCGATGGTGGCCCTGGCGGGCCAGTAGTCCTGCGGGCGGTAGTGCAGGGTCTTGTCGTCCACCCAGTACCAGGAGCCGGTCACCGCGGGCGTGGAGCGGACCTTCAGGGCGCGCTCCACGGTGGCCCGTGAGGCCTTGTCCGCGACCGGAGCGCTCAGTTCCGCCGTAATGGGCTGTCCGACGCCGTAGGTGCCCGCCCGGGGGCCGAAGGAGACGCTCAGCAGCTTCTTGGGCGAGGCGGTGTCGAACGTGAGCGTACGGGTGCCAGGAGCCCCGTCGTCGTCCTCGGTGGAGACCCTGACGGTGTATCCGGTGCCGGCCGCCAGCGGGGCCGTGGAGTGCCAGCGCCTGCCGTCGGCGGTGAGCTCGCCCGCCAGATGGCGACCGCCCCGGTCCACCGCCGACACATCCGTGATCCGGGTGTCGTCATCCGTGACGGTGACTTCCAGGGGCTTGTCCGGGTCGGCCTTGTGGCCCTCGGACGGACCGTTGAAGGAGACCTGGTCACCCGCGTCGTACGGCTTCTCCGCGAGCGGATGGCCATCGGGTCCCCCACAGGCCGTCGCCCCTGCGACCAGGGTCACGACCAGCAGAGTGCAGCTCACTACGGTGCGGATGCGGGGCGTCTGGTTCATGAACCCACGCTAAGAAGATTCATCCGATCCAGCGCGTTCAGTGCCTGCAAACGAGCGAGGGGCCCGGACCGCTCGGCTGAGCGGTGCGGGCCCCTCGCGGGGTGCTGCGGGTGTTACGGGTGGTGCGGTGTCACTGGGTGCGGTTCTCACCGCGGTAGTACTCGAAGACCCAGCCGAAGAGTCCGATCAGCAGGATCGGGGCCGAGAAGTAGAGCAGCCACCAGCCGAAGACGACGCCCATGAAGGCGAAGGCGCCGCCGACCGCCAGCGAGAGCGGCTGCCAGCTGTGCGGGGAGAAGAACCCCACCTCGCCGGCCTCGTCCGCGACATCGGCTTCCTTGTTGTCCTGGGCCATCTGGTCGACCCGGTTGGCCGTGAAGGCCAGGTAGAAGCCGATCATGACGCTCAGGCCGAAGGCCAGGACGAGCGCGGTGGTGCCCACCGGCTCCTTGGACCACACACCGTAGGTGACGGCCATGGCGAGCATGAAGACGCTCAGCCAGATGAACATCTTGCCTTGGATCTTCACTTGCCCGCCTCCTTGCCGCCGGCGAGGGCCTTGTCGGCCTCGGAGTGGTGCTCCAGCTGTTCGAGCGCCGAGATCTCCGGGTGGTGCAGGTCGAACGCCGGGGATTCGGAACGGATCCGCGGCAGGGTGAGGAAGTTGTGCCGCGGCGGCGGGCAGGAGGTCGCCCACTCCAGCGAGCGGCCGTAGCCCCACGGGTCGTCGACCTCGATCTTCTTGCCGTACTTGGCGGTCTTCCACACGTTGTAGAAGAACGGCAGCATCGACAGGCCGAGCAGGAACGAGGAGATCGTCGAGATCGTGTTCAGCGCGGTGTAGCCGTCGGCGGCGAGGTAGTCCGCGTAACGACGCGGCATGCCCTCGGCACCGAGCCAGTGCTGCACCAGGAACGTGCCGTGGAAGCCCACGAACAGCGTCCAGAACGTGATCTTGCCGAGCCGCTCGTCCAGCATCTTGCCCGTGAACTTCGGCCACCAGAAGTGGAATCCGGAGAACATCGCGAAGACCACGGTGCCGAAGATGACGTAGTGGAAGTGCGCGACGACGAAGTACGAGTCGGAGACGTGGAAGTCCAGCGGGGGCGAGGCCAGGATGACGCCGGTCAGACCACCGAAGGTGAAGGTGACCAGGAAGCCGACGGCCCAGAGCATCGGTGTCTCGAAGGACAACGACCCCTTCCACATGGTGCCGATCCAGTTGAAGAACTTCACCCCGGTCGGTACCGCGATCAGGAAGGTCATGAAGGAGAAGAACGGCAGCAGCACACCGCCGGTGACGTACATGTGGTGGGCCCACACGGTCACCGAGAGGCCCGCGATGGCGATCGTCGCGCTGATCAGGCCGATGTAGCCGAACATCGGCTTACGGCTGAACACCGGGATCACTTCGGAAATGATCCCGAAGAACGGCAGGGCGATGATGTACACCTCTGGATGGCCGAAGAACCAGAAGAGGTGTTGCCAGAGCAGTGCGCCGCCATTGGCCGCGTCGAAGATGTGCGCACCGAACTTGCGGTCCGCCTCCAGCGCGAAGAGCGCGGCGGCCAGGACCGGGAAGGCCAGCAGGACCAGCACACCGGTCAGCAGGACGTTCCAGACGAAGATCGGCATGCGGAACATCGTCATGCCGGGTGCGCGCATGCAGATGATCGTGGTGATGAAGTTGACCGAACCGAGGATCGTGCCGAAGCCGGAGAAGGCCAGACCCATGATCCACATGTCGGCGCCGATGCCCGGCGAGCGGACCGCGTCCGACAGCGGGGAGTAGGCGAACCAGCCGAAGTCGGCCGCACCCTGCGGGGTGAGGAAGCCCGCCACCGCGATGATCGAGCCGAAGAGGTACAGCCAGTACGCGAACATGTTCAGCCGCGGGAACGCCACGTCGGGCGCACCGATCTGGAGAGGCATGATCCAGTTCGCGAATCCGGCGAACAGCGGCGTCGCGAACATCAGCAGCATGATCGTGCCGTGCATCGTGAACGCCTGGTTGAACTGCTCGTTCGACATGATCTGCGTGCCGGGACGGGCCAGCTCGGCGCGCATGAAGAGCGCCATCAGTCCGCCGATGCAGAAGAACACGAACGACGTGACCAGGTAGAGCGTGCCGATCGTCTTGTGGTCAGTGGTGGTCAGCCACTTGATGACGACGTTTCCCGGCTGCTTGCGCCGTACCGGCAGCTCGTCCTCGTACGAGTCGTCTGCTGCCTCGGCACCCTGAGGTTCGTTGAGGATGCTCACAGTTTGTTCGTCTCCGCATTCCTGGCCGGGTCCGTCTGCTCGATGCCTGCCGGCACGTAGCCCGTCTGACCCTTCTCCGCCAGCTCCTTGAGGTGCTGCTGGTAACGCTCGGGAGAGACGATCTTGACGTTGAAGAGCATCCGGGAGTGGTCGGCGCCGCAGAGCTCGGCGCACTTGCCCATGTAGGTGCCCTCCCTGGTGGGAGTGACCTCGAACGCGTTGGTGTGGCCCGGGATGACGTCCTGCTTCATGAGGAACGGCACCACCCAGAAGGAGTGGATGACGTCACGCGAAGTGAGGACGAAGCGGACCTTCTCACCCTTCGGCAGCCACAGGGTCGGACCCGGGTTGCCGTTCTGCGGGTTACGGGTGCCGGGGATGCCCACGTCGTAGACGCCGCCGGCGTCCTTGGGGAAGTCCTTGCGGTACCGGTCGGGAATGGCGTCGAGCTCCTTGGGGATCTCGCTGCCGGCGGAAGGCTGGCCTTCCACCTTCTCGATGTAGTTGAAGCCCCAGCTCCACTGGTAGCCGACCACGTTGATGGTGTGGGCCGGCTTGTCGGAGAGCTCGAGGAGCTTCGATTCATCGCGCGCGGTGAAGTAGAAGAGCACCGAGACGATGATGAGGGGAACCACTGTGTACAACGCCTCGATGGGCATGTTGTACCTGGTCTGCGGAGGTACCTCCACCTTGGTCCGGCTACGCCGGTGGAAGATGACGCTCCAGATGATCAGCCCCCAGACAAGGACACCCGTGACGAGCGCTGCCGCCCACGAGCCTTGCCAGAGGGAGAGGATCCGAGGCGCCTCTTCCGTTACCGGGGTGGGCATACCGAGGCGAGGGAAATCCTCCCAGTTGTATGAACAACCGGAGGCCGTCGCCAGGACCAGGCCCGCAGTCAGCACCTGCGGCAGCTTCCGCCGCATCGGGCGCCGCGACGAGCGGTCGGAGCCGTTGGGACTCACGTAGCGCCTTCCCGAGAGTCTCGCCCGCACGGTCGGCGCGCCCGTCTCGCTGGTCGGTCGCCGGCCCTGACGCGGGCAGGGGTTTGGATGTTTATGCGGACCAAACCCTACTGGACGCTATTTGGGGTCGCGCGGGGAGGGTGCCCAACGCGCCGCCCGACTCCCCGAAGGGGTGGAATCCGGGCCTCCGGCCGCCATCTGACGCCCCCTCTCCCGTCGCGGCGGGCGGTCGGCTCCGGGGTGGGCGCGGGGGCGGGCTAGCGTGGCGGCGTGCCCTACTTCGACGCCGCCTCCGCCGCACCCCTGCACCCCGTCGCCCGCCAGGCGCTGCTTGCCGCCCTGGACGAGGGCTGGGCCGATCCCGCCAGGCTCTACCGGGAGGGGCGGCGCGCCCGGCTGCTGCTGGACACGGCCCGGGAGGCGGCGGCGGACGCGGCCGGCTGCCGTCCGGACGAGCTGGTGTTCACCTCTTCGGGGACGACGGCGGTGCACGCCGGAATCGCCGGGGCGCTCGCCGGGCGCCGGCGTGTCGGACGCCATCTGGTCCACTCCGCGGTCGAACATTCGTCGGTACTCCATTCGGCCGCGGCCCATGAGGCCGCGGGCGGGTCGTGCTCGGAGGTGCCGGCCGGCCGGTCGGGGGCGGTGAGCCCAAAGGCGTACGCCGGGGCCCTGCGCGCCGACACCGCGCTGGCCTGCCTCCAGTCGGCCAACCACGAGGTGGGCACCGAACAGCCGGTGGCCGAGGTGGCCGGGATCTGTGCCGCCGCCGGGGTACCGCTGCTGGTGGACGCGGCCCAGTCGCTGGGGTGGGGGCCGGTGCCCGGCGGCTGGTCGCTGCTGACCGCCTCCGCCCACAAGTGGGGCGGGCCGGCGGGGGTCGGGCTGCTGGCCGTGCGCAAGGGGGTCCGCTTCTCCCCCCAAGGCCCCTTCGGGGAACGGGAGTCGGGGCGGGCGGCCGGGTTCGAGAACATCCCGGCGATCGTGGCGGCGGCGGCCTCGCTGCGGGCGGTGCGCGCCGAGGCGGCGGCCGAATCGGTACGGCTGCGGGCCCTGGTGGAGCTGATCCGGACCTCGGTGGCCGCGCGGGTGCCGGATGTGGAGGTGGTGGGCGACCCGGAGCGGCGGCTGCCGCATCTGGTCACCTTCTCCTGTCTCTATGTCGACGGGGAGACACTGCTGGATGAACTGAACCGGGAGGGATTTTCCGTATCGTCCGGTTCGTCCTGCACCAGCAGCACACTGACGCCGAGCCATGTGCTCAAGGCGATGGGCGTGCTGTCCGAGGGAAATGTCCGGGTCTCGCTCCCGGCGGGCACCACCCGGGCCGATGTCGACCGCTTCCTCGACGTCCTGCCGGGCGTGGTGGCCGGGGTCCGGGAGAAGCTGGGCGCCCCGGTGGCGGCACCCGTCTCCCCCGCCCCCGCAGAGTCCCTCGTCGTCGACGCGCTGGGCCGGCGCTGCCCGATTCCGGTGATCGAACTCGCAAAGGTGATCGGAGAGGTGCCCGTGGGCGGCACGGTGACGGTCCTGGCCGACGACGAGGCGGCGCGCCTGGACATCCCGGCCTGGTGCGAGATGCGCGGTCAGGAGTACGTGGGTGAGGAGCCGGCGGACCGGGGCTCGGCCTATGTGGTCCGCCGGCTCGGCTGACTACACCAGGTGGACGCGCACCTCGGCGGCGGCCTCGTCGCCGTACGCCTTGGTGAAGCGGTCCATGAAGTCGGTGCGGCGCAGGGTGTACTCCTGGGTGCCGACCGTCTCGATGACCAGGGTGGCCAGCATGCAGCCGACCTGGGCCGCGCGCTCCAGGGAGACGCCCCAGGCCAGACCGGAGAGGAAACCGGCCCGGAAGGCGTCGCCGACGCCGGTCGGGTCGGCCTTGGCCTCCTCGTCCGGGCAGCCAACCTCGATCGTCGCCTCGCCGGCCCGCTCGATCCGGACACCGCGGGCGCCGAGTGTGGTGACCCGGTGGCCGACCTTGGCCAGGATCTCCTCGTCGCTCCAGCCGGTCTTGGACTCGATGAGCCCCTTCTCGTACTCGTTGGAGAAGAGGTACGTGGCACCGTCCAGCAGGATCCGGATCTCCTCGCCGTCCATGCGCGCGATCTGCTGGGAGAAGTCCGCGGCGAACGGGATGCCCCGGGTGCGGCACTCCTCGGTGTGCCGGAGCATCGCCTCGGGGTCGTCGGCGCCGATCGAGACCAGGTCGAGCCCGCCGAACCGGTCGGCGACGCTCTTCAGCTCGATCAGCCGTGCCTCGCTCATCGCTCCCGTGTAGAAGGAGCCGATCTGGTTGTGGTCGGCGTCGGTCGTGCAGACGAAGCGGGCGGTGTGCAGGACCTCGGAGATCCGTACGGAGCCGGTTTCGACGCCGTGCCGGTCGAGCCAGGCGCGGTACTCGTCGAAGTCGGCGCCGGCGGCGCCGACGAGGACCGGACCGGTGCCGAGCAGGCCCATGCCGAAGCAGATGTTCGCGGCGACACCGCCCCGGCGCACATCGAGGTTGTCGACGAGGAAGGAGAGGGAGACCGTATGCAGCTGATCCGCGACCAGCTGGTCGGCGAAACGGCCGGGGAAGGTCATGAGGTGATCGGTGGCGATGGAGCCGGTGACTGCAATACGCACGGGGAGAATGCTCCTGCGGAAGGCGAAGGGAACGCGGAGCGCGCCCTCCGGGACGGCGTGACAGTTCACGCTACCGGGTGATCGCCTCCTGACCGAGAGGGGAAAACTACCCGATAGTAGGTCTTTCTACCTGAGCACGACCGTGCATACGGTGCGGATATGTCGAAGCACATCGCACCGCGTGAGTCCGAGATGAGCCTTGCCGAGCTGCGCGGTGACTGCGCGCGAATGGCGCCGCACTGGGTGGTACCGGCGAGGGCGGTCGCGGCCCCGGTGGCACCGTCCCTGATCCACGGGGTATCGGTGCCTCCCGCGTCCGCCCGGCTGATCGACTCGATGTCCGAGTACGGCGACTGAGGCCGGTCCGAGCCCCGGAACCGGCTGCGGCAAACGGCTCTTTCCGGCCGGTTCCCGCCGGTCCGGCCGGGGCTCCGGCCGGCGGGCGCGGGACTCCCCCGCGCCCGCCGGTGGAACCGCGCGCTCCCCTGCTCCGTCCCACCGTTGTCCACCACCCGGAGGACACACGGCAGACACCGTGACGGCGATGCAGTCGAAGGAGCGATCCGGTGAGCACCGAGCGACCCGACAACGACGTGACCGGTCCCCGGCGGCGGCGTCCGCCGCTCGCGGTGGTCTCGGTGGCGGCAGCGGTGCTGCTGGCCGGCGGCGGCGGCGCGTACTGGGCCTCGACCGCCTCGGAGGGCGGCGGTACGGACAGTGGTGCCGCGCCCCGCAGCGACGGCGCGGCCCCCGTACTGTCCCTGGACGCGTCGGAGACGCCCGGGGAGACCCCTGGGGCGCCGCCCCGGGGCATCGCCCCGGGTGAACCGGACCCTGGGGGCTCCGGCATCGTCTACCGCGCCTCCGGCGAGCTGCCCGACGGCCCGGACTCGGCGGCCGTCCACCGTGCGACGGGCACCGTCACCGCGGCCGAGGTCACCCGGCTGGCGAAGGCCCTCGGCCTCACCGGCACCCCGCACACCGAGGGCACCTCCTGGGCGGTGGGCGCGGGCAAGGACGGCCCCTCCCTCAAGGTCACCAAGCAGGCGCCGGGCACCTGGACGTTCGCCCGGTACGGCTCCGGGGGCCCGGCCCCCTGCGAGCCCGGCAGGATGTGCGCGAACGGGGACGGAGGGCCGGGCGCGGCGGACCCGGTGAGCGACAGGGCGGCCAAGGCGGCCGCGGCACCCGTGCTCAAGGCGGCCGGTCAGGACGACGCGGCCCTCGACGCGGGCCAGCTGATGGGCGCCGTACGGGTGGTGAACGCCGACCCGGTGGTCGACGGGCTGCCCACGTACGGCTGGCAGACCGGGATCCAGGTGGGCCCCGGCGGCGAGGTGGTCGGCGGCAGCGGGCATCTGAAGGCCCTGGAGAAGGGCGACACCTATCCGGCGGTCGGCGCGGACGAGGCGCTGAAGCAGCTGAACGCCGCCGGCCGGAACAGCGGCCCGCCGGACGTCGGCGGCTGCGCCGTCCCCGTACCGCTGGAGGACGGACAGCAGCCCCTGAAGCCCACGAAGCCGTCCCAGCCGCAGTGCGTGCCGTCGAACGGCAAGCCGGCGCCGGTCACACGGACGGTCCACAAGGCGGTGTTCGGGCTGGCCCTGAACCACGTGGACGGGCGGCAGACCCTCGTACCGTCCTGGCTCTTCTCGGTACGGTCGGCGCCCGGCGGGCCGGAGAGCACCGTCACCCAGGTGGCCGTGGCCCCCGATTTCCTGACGAAGCCGGACGCCCCGCAGCAGCCGGGCGACCGGAAGGTCACCTCCTACAGCGCGGACGGCCGGACGCTGGAGGTAACGTTCTGGGGCGGCGTGTGCGCCACGTACACGGCGAGCGCCGAGGAGAGCGCGGGTCAGGTGCGGGTGTCGGTGACCGAGGCCAAGCAGGACGGCGACAAGGTCTGCGTCATGATCGCCAAGGAGCTGAAGCGGACGGTGACGCTGGACGCGCCGCTGGGCGACCGCAGGGTCGTCGACGCGGAGTCGGGCAATGCGGTGCCGCGCGGCTGAACACGGTCCGGACACACGACGGCGGCGGCCCCCGGGAAGGGATCCCGGGGGCCGCCGCCGTCGGTCCGCCGCCTAGCTGAAGGAGTCGCCGCAGGCGCAGGAACCCGTGGCGTTCGGGTTGTCGATCGTGAAGCCCTGCTTCTCGATGGTGTCGACGAAGTCGATGGAGGCGCCGCCCAGGTACGGGGCGCTCATCCGGTCGGTGACGACCTTGACGCCGTCGAAGTCCTTCACGACGTCGCCGTCGAGCGAACGCTCGTCGAAGAAGAGCTGGTAGCGCAGGCCCGAGCAACCGCCGGGCTGAACGGCGACGCGCAGCGCCAGGTCCTCGCGGCCCTCCTGCTCCAGCAGGCCCTTGACCTTGGCTGCGGCGGCGTCCGAAAGGAGGATGCCGTCGTTCACGGTGGTGGTCTCGTCCGATACGGACATCTGCTTCTCTCCCGGGTTGTACGGACTGCTTGCCGACGTTTCAACCGTCGGGGCCGCGGATTCATTCCGGGCCAGGTGCCTGTCTGTTCCTTTCATGCTCGCACACCACCCGGGCAGCCGGATGCGTCACATCGACGCTATCGGCATCGTCAACGTGACGCGAAGCGGTTATGATAAATAACGTCAAATAGACGAAAAGGCTAGTCCGCAGAGAAGAGAGGGTGCGTGACGTGACCACCGCCCAGCCCCTGGATGTACAGCCGTCGCCCCTCGCGCTGCTGCTGCTCGGCCGCGAGGCCGACCCGAAGAGCGAGCGCGGCGTGGAGTGCCCCGGCGACCTCCCCTCCCCGTCCGACCCGGACCTGGTGGAGCGCGCCCGTGCCGCGAAGGAGAAGCTCGGGGACAAGGTCTTCGTCCTCGGCCACCACTACCAGCGCGACGAGGTCATCCAGTTCGCGGACGTCACCGGCGACTCGTTCAAGCTCGCCCGGGACGCGGCGGCGCGCCCGGAGGCCGAGTACATCGTCTTCTGCGGCGTGCACTTCATGGCCGAGTCGGCGGACATCCTGACCTCGGACGACCAGAAGGTCGTGCTGCCGGACCTGGCGGCGGGCTGCTCGATGGCCGACATGGCCACCGCCGAGCAGGTCGCCGAGTGCTGGGACGTCCTGACCGAGGCCGGTGTCGCCGAACAGGTCGTGCCCGTCTCGTACATGAACTCCTCCGCCGACATCAAGGCCTTCACCGGCAGGCACGGCGGCACGATCTGCACCTCGTCCAACGCGAAGACGGCCCTGGAGTGGGCCTTCGAGCAGGGCGAGAAGGTGCTCTTCCTCCCCGACCAGCACCTCGGCCGGAACACCGCGGTGCGGGACATGGGGATGACACTGGAGGACTGCGTCCTCTACAACCCGCACAAGCCGGGCGGCGGCCTGACCACCGAGGAACTGCGCGCCGCGAAGATGATCCTGTGGCGTGGGCACTGCTCGGTGCACGGGCGCTTCTCGGTCGAGTCCGTCAACGACGTGCGCGCCCGCATACCCGGCGTCAATGTGCTGGTGCACCCGGAGTGCAAGCACGAGGTCGTGGCGGCCGCGGACTACGTCGGTTCGACCGAGTACATCATCAAGGCCCTGGAAGCGGCCCCGGCCGGCTCGAAGTGGGCGATCGGCACGGAACTGAACCTGGTCCGCCGGCTCGCCGAGCGCTTCGCGGCCGAGGACAAGGAGATCGTCTTCCTCGACCGGACGGTCTGCTTCTGCTCGACGATGAACCGGATCGACCTGCCGCACCTCGTCTGGACGCTGGAGTCGCTGGCCGAGGGCAATCTGATCAACCGGATCGAGGTCGCCCCGGAGACGGAGAAGTACGCGAAGCTCGCGCTGGAGCGGATGCTCGCGCTGGCGTAGCCGCGCGAGCGCAGCCCGGCGCGTCCGGCGTGTCCGGCGTGTCCGGCCGGCATCCGGCCGGACTACCCGGGCCGCGGTACCGCGGGCGGGAGCCCGGATCTGTGGGTCCGGGCGGTCCGGGCGCCTGTCCGGGCGCCCGTCGGGGCCGCCGGGACGATGAAGGGGCCTGTCCCGCGTATGTACGCGCGGGACAGGCCCCTTCGTCGTCAGCCGTCCGTCAGGGAGCGGGCCGGCGGATCACACGCCCGAGGGCTCCGTCTCGCGGGCCTCGTCCGTGGCCCGCGCGGCCGGAAGTCCGGACTTCCCGGCGCGCTTGGCCGCCTTCTTCCCGGCCCGGCGCTCCTTGCGCAGCTCGACCATCGCGTACAGCGTCGGCACGAGCAGCAGCGTCAGCAGCGTGGAGGTGATCAGACCGCCGATCACCACGACCGCCAGCGGCTGCGAGATGAAGCCGCCCTCGCCGGTGACGCCGAGCGCCATCGGGAGCAGCGCGAAGATCGTCGCCAGTGCGGTCATCAGGATCGGGCGGAGCCGGTGACGGCCGCCCTCGACGACCGCCTCGACGATGCCCATGCCCTGGGACCGGTACTGGTTGATCAGGTCGATCAGCACGATCGCGTTGGTCACCACGATGCCGATCAGCATCAGCATGCCGATCATCGCGGGAACGCCCATCGGGGTGCCGGTGATGATGAGCAGCCCCAGCGCGCCGGTGGCCGCGAACGGGATGGAGATCAGCAGGATCAGCGGCTGGACCAGGGACCGGAAGGTCGCCACCAGCAGCATGAAGACGATCGCGATGGCCGCCAGCATGGCGAGGCCCAGCTTCATGAAGGCGTCGTTCTGGTCCTCGGAGACTCCGCCGATGGTGGCGGTGGCACCCTCCGGGAGGTCCAGGGCGTCGATCTTCGACTGGAGCGAGGTGGAGACCGCGCCGGTGTTGTCGCCGATGGGCTTGGCGGTGATCGTCGCGGCGCGCTGACCGTCGATCCGGGTCATCGAGACCGGGCCGGGGACCAGCTTCACCTCGGCGATCGTGCCGAGCCGGACCGGGCCGAGCGGCAGGTCCTTGAGCTCGGCCATCGTGGTGGCCGGGTGGGAGGACCGGACGATGATGTCACGCTCGGTGTCGTCCAGGATCGCCTTGCCGGACGGGGTGCCGCGCACCGCACCGGCGACGGCCGCGCCGAGGGTGGCCTGGTCGAATCCGGCCGCGGCGGCCTTGTCGTTGGCCTTGACCGAGATCCGCGGGATGCTCTGCGCCAGGTCGCTCTGGACGTCGGTGACGTCCTTGATCTTGCCGACCTCGGTGCGTACCGCTTCGGACGCCTTCTTCAGGACGTCGCCGTCGGAGGCCTTGACCACCACGCTGAGGTCCTGGCTGCCGAAGCCGTCGCCCGCGGCGATGGTGGTGTCCCCGATGCCGTCGAGCTTGCCGAGGGCCTCGTCGATACGGTCCTGAGCGGCGTCGAAGTCGGCCGCGTCCTTCAGGGTGACCTGGTAGGAGGCCTGGTTGGCGCCCGTACCGCCGCCGAAGGCCGCCATGAAGCCGGAGGAGCCGACGGTGACCTGGTAGTCCTTGACGCCCTTGTCGTCGTCGAGGACCTTCTCGACCTTCCGGGCCGCCTTGTCGGCGGCTTCCAGGCTGGTGCCGGGCGTCAGCTCCTGCTTGATGGAGAGGACTTCCTGCTCACCCTGGTCGAAGAAGTTCGTCTTGAGCAGCGGCACCATGCCGAAGGTGGCGAAGAGCACCGCGACGGCGATGACGATGCTGGTGATACGGCGCCGGGTCGCGAACCGGAGCACCGGGACGTAGAGCCGCTGGAGCTTGCTGGCCGCTTCCTTCTCCTCCGCCTTGCGGCGTGCCTCGGCCGGGTTCTCCTCCGTGCCCTCGGGGGCGCGCAGGAACCAGAACGAGAGGACCGGGACGACGGTCAGCGAGACCAGCAGGGAGGCCAGCAGGGCCGCGGTGACGGTGAGCGAGAACGAGCCGAAGAGCTGTCCGACCATGCCGCCGACCAGACCGATCGGAAGGAAGACGGCGACCGTGGTCAGCGTGGAGGCGGTGACCGCTCCGGCCACTTCCTGGACGGCCGCGATGATCGCCGGCCGGCGCTCCTCGCCGTAGCCGAGGTGCCGCTTGATGTTCTCCAGGACCACGATCGAGTCGTCGACGACACGGCCGATGGCGATCGTGAGCGCGCCGAGCGTGAGCATGTTCAGCGAGAGGTCGCGGGTCCAGAGCACGATCAGCGCGAGGACCACGGAGAGCGGGATGGAGACCGCGGTGACCAGGGTCGAGCGCAGCGAGGCGAGGAAGACCAGGATCACGATGACCGCGAAGAGGAGGCCGAGCGCGCCCTCGGTGGTCAGACCGGAGATCGCCTTGGAGACGGCGGGGCCCTGGTCGGAGACGACGGTCAGTTCGGCGCCGGCGCCGAGGTCCTTGCGCAGGTCCGGGAGCTTCTCCTTGACGGCGTCCGAGATGGCGACGGCGCTGCCGTCCTTGTCCATCGTCGCCATGACGGCGAGGCTCGGCTTGCCGTTCGTCCGGGTGATGGAGACCGCGGTGGAGGGCTCCTGCTTCACCTCGGCGACATCACCGAGGCGAACCGGCTTTCCGGGCTGACCGGTCGCCGGGTCCTTGGCGGCGACCTGGAGGTCCTGGATCTGCTTCAGCGAGGTGTAGCCGCCGCCGACCTGGATGGTGCGGCTCTTGCCCGCCTCGGAGAACGCACCAGCCGGGACGGTGGCGCCGCCCGCCTGGAGCGCCTGGGCCAGCGATCCGGCGTTCAGGCCGGCCCCGGCGAGCTTCTTGTCGTCGGGGACGACGGAGATCTGGAGGTCCTGGACCCCGTCGACGGCGACCTGGCCGACGCCCTCGATGTCCTCCAGGGCGGGGACGACCGTGCGGTCCAGCTGGTCGGCGAGCGCCTGCTGGTCCTTGTCGGCGGTGACAGCGAGGACCACGGTCGGGATGTCGTCGGTGGAACCGGCGATGACCTGGGGGTCCACGTCGTCGGGGAGCTGGATGCGGGCCCGGTTCACGGCCTGCTGGATGTCGGCGACGAGCTGCTTGGTGCCCTCGTCACCGAAGTCGAACGTCGCCATGATGACGGCGTTGCCCTCGCTGGCGGTCGAGGTTATGCCCTCGATGCCGTCGACGGCCTTGATGGAGTTCTCCAGGGGTTCGACGACCTGCTTCTCGACCACATCGGGAGACGCACCCGGATAGGGGGCCAGCACCGACACCATCGGGAGTTCGATGGTGGGCAGCAGCTGCTGCTTGAGCTGCGGGATCGCGATCGCTCCGAAGACGAGCGCGACGATCGAGATCAGCCCGATCAGGGCCCTTTGCGCGAGGCTGAATCTGGACAGCCAGGACATGGGTGGGTCTCTCTTCTGTGGCTTGCGCGGCAGATGGGCGGGAGGAGGAACGGGGAAGCCTCCCGCCGCTTTGTACCGACCGGTACACGGGGGACGGGGAAAGGAGCGGGGCCGGATATGTCCGGCCGGCGGGACTGAGGATCGGTGGATGGCCGAGCCGTGGTGAGTGACGGCAACGCCGCAGATGTGCGTGCCCCGCCCCGCGACCCCGCCCCCAGGTACTGGTCGTTCTCATACGATCGCCGATCCAGGTGGCCGGGACGTCGGCCCCCGGGTTGCTTTCTTATGTCGCGCATACCGCAGGTGGAGTACGCCGGATCTCCACCTGTAGCCGCACCCGGCGCTCCACCTCTCCTCCGGCCGGCGCTCCGCGGTCACTCCGCCCGGTGCTGCGCGGTCGCTCCGGCCGGTGCTCCGCGGGTCACTCCAGCCGGGCTCGTACCAGCCCCGACTCGTAGGCGATGACGACGAGTTGGGCCCGGTCGCGGGCGCCGAGCTTCGCCATGGCCCGGTTGACATGGGTCTTGACGGTGAGCGGGCTGACGGCGAGCCGCTCGGCGATCTCGTCGTTGGAATGTCCGCCCGCGACCAGCACGAGGACCTCGCGTTCGCGCACGGTGAGCGCGGCGAGCCGCTCGGAGTACGCGGCGGAGTCCGGCCCCTCCCCCGAACTTCCGCCCTGGGCGAGGAAGGTGGCGATGAGCCCCTTCGTCGCCGCCGGGGAGAGCAGCGCCTCACCGCCCGCCGCGACACGGATGGCATTGAGCAGTTCGTCCGGTTCCGCACCCTTTCCGAGGAAGCCCGAGGCTCCGGCGCGCAGTGACTGAACGACGTACTCGTCCACCTCGAACGTGGTGAGCATGACGACGCGCACCTCCGCCAGATCCGGGTCGGCGCTGATCATGCGGGTGGCGGCGAGCCCGTCCGTGCCCGGCATCCGGATGTCCATCAGCACCACGTCGGCGCGCGTCGAGCGGGCCAGCTCCACCGCCTGCGCACCGTCCGCCGCCTCCCCGACGACCTCCATGTCGGGCTCCGAGTCCACCAGCACCCGGAACGCGCTGCGCAGCAGCGCCTGGTCGTCGGCGAGCAGCACCTTGATCGGTGTCATCCGCGTCCCCCCGTCCTGCCCGCCGTGCCCGGCCGCTCCGGTTCACCCGTGCGGGCCCTGACCGGCAGGATCGCATGCACCCGGAATCCGCCTCCGTACCGAGGCCCCGCGGTGAGGGTGCCGCCGAGCGCGGTGACGCGTTCGCGCATGCCGACGAGGCCGTGGCCGCCGCCGTGGCGGTCCTCGTCCTCGACGGCGGGGCGGGCGTCACCGCCGCGGCCGTTGTCGAGCACCGTGACCTCGGCCGTCACCCCGACCCGGATGACGCTCACCTCGGCCCTGGCACCGGACCCCGCGTGTTTGCGGACATTGGTCAGCGCCTCCTGGATGACCCGGTAGGCGGCCAGGTCGACGGCCGCGGGCAGCGGGGGCTCGCTGTCGGCACAGGCCACCTCGACGGGGAGCCCGGCGTTGCGGAAGGTGGCCACCAGCCCACCGAGGACGGCGAGCCCGGGGGCGGGTTCGGTGGGGGCCTCGGGGTCGCCGGACTGCCGCAGCAGCCCGACCGTGGCCCGGAGTTCGTTGAGCGCCGAGCGGCTGGCGTCCCGGACGTGGGCGAGCGCCTCCTTGGCCTGGTCCGGGCGCCTGTCCATGACATGGGCGGCCACCCCGGCCTGGACATTGACCAGGGCGATGTGGTGGGCGACGACGTCGTGCAGGTCCCGGGCGATCCGCAGCCGCTCCTCGGCGACCCGGCGGCGGGCCTCCTCCTCGCGGGTGCGCTCGGCGCGTTCGGCACGTTCCCTGATCGCGTCGACGAACGCGCGCCTGCTGCGGACCGCGTCCCCGGCGGCGCCCGCCATCCCGGTCCAGGCGAAGACGCCGAGGTTCTCCTGCGCGTACCAGGGGGACGAGCCGAAGACCATCACGGCCACGGTCAGCACCGCCATGGTGACCAGGCCGACCCGCCAGGTGGTGGGCCGGTCGGTGCGGGAGGCGACGGTGTAGAGGGCGATGACGACACCCATGACGACCGGGGCCGGCGGGTCCGTCAGCACGAACTCCGCCGCCGCCAGGGCGCCGGTGAAGGCGAGCACCGCCATGGGGCGCCTGCGGCGCAGCACGAGGGCTCCGGCGCTGAGCGCCATCATGAACACGCTGAAGACCTCGGGGCTGCGGGTGCCGAAGCTCGGCCTCCCGTCGTTCGCCGCGCCCGGGTCGGCGAACGACGCGCAGATCATGCTCAGGAACACGATGAGGGCGAGGGCCCCGTCGAACGCCAGGGGATGGTCCCGCAGCCAGCGGCGGGCGCGCACGAGCCCGGTCGAGAGGGTGGTCACATCGGGCAACGGTACGGCGTGTCGTACACGGATTCGTCAGCGCGGTGTGCGAATACGACCACAGAACCGCCACTGCCCCGAAGCCGGGCCCGGAAGCCGCGGCGGACAGCACGGTGCCCCGCAGCCGGCGGACCGGGCGGGGCACTGTGCGAGGCGGGTGCTGTCGGAGCGTGGAGCGGGAGTCGTGCGCGGCGGCTGTCAGCCGGGGATCAGCCCGTCGTCGCGGAGCATGGCGCGCACCTCTTCGAGGGTCGCGTCCGGCGACGGCAGGATCAGCCCGGACGGCTCCAGGGAGTCGTCCGGCAGGGGTGTACCGAGCTCGCGCACCTTGTCCAGGAGCGCATGGAGCGTGGCGCGAAAGCCGGAGCCGTCGCCGCTCTCCATTTCCGCGAGCAGTACGTCGTCGAGCTCGTTGAGCTCGGCGACATGACTGTCGGCCAGTCTGACCTGGCCCTCCCCCATGATCCGTACGATCATGACGTTGCCCTTACTGCTTGTCGAACCTGTGCGGGGACTGCTGCGACTGCGGTGCGGCGTCCTGGGCGCCGCCCTCGATGGCCTGCTGCGAGGAGGAGGAGCCGCCGGCCAGTTCGGCCTTCATGCGCTGCAGCTCCAGCTCCACATCCGTACCACCGGAGATCCGGTCCAGCTCGGCGGCGATGTCGTCCTTCGCCGTGCCGGTCGGGTCGTCCAGGGCTCCGGAGGCGAGCAGCTCGTCGATGGCACCGGCCCGCGCCTGGAGCTGCTGGGTCTTGTCCTCGGCCCGCTGGATCGCCAGACCGACGTCGCCCATCTCCTCGGAGATCCCGGAGAAGGCCTCGCCGATCCGGGTCTGCGCCTGGGCTGCCGTGTAGGTCGCCTTGATCGTTTCCTTCTTCGTACGGAAGGCGTCGACCTTGGCCTGAAGGCGCTGGGCCGCGAGAGTGAGTTTCTCCTCCTCACCCTGCAGCGTGGTGTGCTGCGTCTCCAGGTCCGTGACCTGCTGCTGGAGGGCGGCGCGCCGGGAAAGCGCCTCGCGGGCCAGGTCCTCGCGGCCGAGCGCGAGTGCCTTGCGGCCCTGGTCCTCCAGCTTGGACGACTGTCCCTGCAGCTGGTTCAGCTGCAGCTCCAGCCGCTTGCGCGAGGTCGCCACATCGGCGACGCCGCGGCGCACCTTCTGAAGCAGCTCCAGCTGCTTCTGGTACGAGTAATCGAGGGTCTCGCGCGGATCCTCGGCCCGGTCAAGGGCCTTGTTTGCCTTCGCGCGGAAGATCATCCCCATACGCTTCATGACACCGCTCATGGGCTTCGCGCGCCCCCTTCTGACGGACTGAGCTCCAGCACTCCAACAGAACCCACAGTACGGGCCCTGTCTCTATTACCGCACTGTTCGGACGCGGATGTGCTCCTCCCCAAGGACGACTGCGCCCGGAGAACGCTCCAGCCCAGGGAGTAGGTGGCGGTCAGGGAGGCGGGTGACAAACGTCCGTTCTGCCCCGTCAGGACCCATCTCGAACGGCGGGCCGTTGCCGGATCGTTCCCGCCCGGTCCGTACGTGTCGCGGCCGACCCCGTACCCTTGGGTTTTGTGTTCCGTAGCCGTGCCAAGGAAGAGAAGGTCCCCACCGACAAGGTGACGACGGACCTCTCCAGGCAGTCCCGCGACCCGCAGGCCCCCAAGGGCCGCCCGACCCCCAAGCGCAGCGAGGCCCAGACGCAGCGCCGGCGTGCCTCCAGCACGCCGACCGACCGCAAGGCGGCCATGAAGCGCCAGCGCGAAGCGCGCCGCGTCGACATGGCCAAGCAGCGCGAGGCGCTCGCCACTGGCGACGAGCGCTACCTCCCCGTGCGCGACAAGGGGCCGGTCCGGCGCTTCGTCCGCGACTTCGTGGACTCGCGCTTCTGTGTCGCCGAGTACTTCCTGCCGCTCGCAGTGATCATCCTGATCCTCAGCGTGATCCAGATCCAGAACATCCAGAACATCTCGCTGCTGCTCTGGCTCGGCGTGATCGTGCTGATCGTGGTCGACTCGATCGGCCTCGCGTTCCGGCTCAAGAAGCAGCTGCGGGAGCGTTTCCCGGACACCCCGAAGCGTGGTGCCGTCGCGTACGGCCTGATGCGCACGCTCCAGATGCGCCGCCTGCGGCTTCCCAAGCCCCAGGTCAAGCGCGGAGAGCGGCCCTGAGTACGGAGACCTCCGGGTTCACGGGGGTCTCTTCGGCGTGGCTGGACGGTCTCGGCGGCCTGCGCAACACGGTCCGCCAGGAACTCGTCGCCCGACAGCTGGACGAGCAGATAGCCGCGCGCTTCCCGGTGGGGCAGCGGCTGCGGGTGCTCGACGTCGGCATGGGCCAGGGCACCCAGGCCCTGCGCCTGGCGCGGGCCGGGCACTCGGTGACCGGGCTGGAGTCCGACGCGGCCATGCTGCGGGCGGCCCGTGAGTCGCTGTCGGTGGAGCCCGAGGGCATCCGGGAGCGGGTCAGGCTGATCGAGGGCGACGGCCGGGACACCGGGGTGCACTTCCTGCCCGGCAGCTTCGACGTGGTCCTCTGCCACGGCGTGCTGATGTACGTGCCGGAGCCGGACCCGATGCTGGCGGGCCTGGCCCGGATGCTGGCCCCCGGCGGGCTGCTCTCGCTGCTCGTACGGAACGCGGACGCGCTGGCGATGCGCCCCGGGTACGCCGGTGACTTCGCGGGCGCGCTGGCGGCCTTCGACACCGCCACGTACACCAACCGGCTCGGCCTCACGGTGCGGGCCGACCGGCTCGACGCCCTGACGGCCACGCTGGCCGGGATCGCGGCGCCGCTGCACGCCTGGTACGGGGTCCGGGTCTTCACGGACAACGTGGGCAACGACGTGGAGCTGCCCGCCGCCACGGAGCTGGAGCAGCTGCTGGCCGCGGAGGACCGGGCCGCGCGGACGGATCCGTACCGCCGGGTGGCGGCCCTGCTGCATCTGTGCGGAGTACGCGGCTGACGCCGCGGGGGCGGGCCGCGCGTACGGCCCCGGGTGGGCCGGAGGCGGCGCCGCCGCCCCGTTCGGCCCATCAGCACAGGCCCCGCGGGGGTCTGTGCCATGAGACTGCCGGACATGGACTCCTCACACTCCCGACACCCCCTCAGCCGGGTGCGACGGCTGCTGATGCCGCTGACCGCGGGCGTCTGCGCGATCACCCTGGTGGGCGGCTGCTCCGATTCCGGATCCGGCTCCGTGGAACCCGGCTCCAGTCCGACGGGCGCGGCACAGGGTTCGGCCTCCCGCGCCACCAATGACCTCCAGGACGACTACCAGGCCGTCATCAAGGACGTACTGCCCTCGGTCGTGCAGATCGACGCCTCCGACAGTCTGGGCTCCGGCATCGTCTACGACGGCAAGGGGCACATCGTCACGAACGCCCACGTCGTCGGCGAGGAGAAGTCCTTCAAGGTCAGCGTCGCCACCGGGGGCAAGGTCCTCAGCGCCTCGCTCGTCTCCACGTACCCGGAACAGGATCTGGCCGTCATCAAGCTCGACGCGGTCCCCGACGGGCTGAAGGCGGCGAGGTTCGGCGACTCGGAGAAGGTCGAGGTGGGGCAGATCGTGATGGCGATGGGCTCGCCGCTCGGTCTGTCCAGCAGCGTCACCCAGGGCATCGTCTCGGCCCTCGGCCGGACCGTGAGCGAGAGCCGTTCGGGCGGTGGCACCGGGGCCACGATCGCCGACATGGTGCAGACCTCCGCGGCGATCAACCCGGGCAACAGCGGTGGCGCGCTGGTGAACCTCAACAGCGAGGTGATCGGCATTCCGACGCTGGCGGCGACCGACCCCCAGATGGGTGACAGCGCGGCGCCCGGGATCGGGTTCGCGATCCCGGTCTCGATGGTGAGGACGGTCGCCGACCAGATCATCGAGACCGGCAGGGTCACCGACTCGGGGCGGGCGGCGCTGAACATCACCGGCCGCACGGTCGTCGACGACAGTTACCGGCCGGCCGGGGTGGCGCTGGTCAGCGTGACCAAGGGCGGCGCCGCCGACAAGGCGGGGCTGCGGGTCGGCGACATCATCACCGAGGTGGGCGACGCCCCCGTCACGACGATCACCTCGCTCTCGGAGGCCCTGGCGGGCGAGAAGCCCGGCCAGAAGGTCGAGGTGACCTACACGCGCGGCGACACGGAGAGGACGGCCCAGGTCACGCTGGGCGAGATCTGATCCGGTCCGCGGACCGGGTCTCCCGGGAGCGGAACGGACCGGATCTCCCGGGAGCGGGAAGGGCGGGCGGTACAGGTGGAAGTCCCTGTACCGCCCGCCCTTCCCGCTTTCCGTCGTCCGGCTTCCCGTCGGACGGGACCGGGCGGTGCTCGGCGTCAGGCCCGGTCCGTCGTGTCGGCCCGGTCCTCCGCGCCGGCGCCCTCCGCGCCCCCGGCCCCGTCCGCGCGCAGGCTCATCGGGCCGTAGATCTCGACCGAGTCCTCGAACAGCGTCACCTGCTCCGCCCCGCCCGCCAGGAGCTCCTTCCAGAACTCACCGATCCAGGACTCCGCGTCCCCCTGCGTCGTGAACTCCTCCGGCTGCAGCGCCGGCTCCGTCTCCGTACCGTCGGACTTCTCGAACCGCCACGTCCACGCCATGTCCGCCTCCTGGGTCACGTTGCTGCCCGAAGCCTAGCCGGGCGCGCACCCCGGGCGGGGACGCGGGAGGATCATCGTGTGGAACTGACTCTGCTCGGCACCGGAGCCCCCGAGGGCCTGCCCCGGCCCGACTGCCCCTGCGCCGTCTGCGCGACGGCCCACGGCCCGCGGGCACGGGCCGCGACCGCCCTGCTGGTCGACGACGCGCTGCTGCTCGACCTCACCCCCGGGGCCGTGCTCGCGGCCGCCCGCGCGGGGCGTTCGCTGACCGGGGTGCGCCAGGTCCTGCTGACCCACCCCCACGACGGGCCCGCCGTCGAGCTGCCCGCCGTGCTGCCGCCGGCCGGGCGGGTGCCGGACGGCCAGGTACTGACCCTGATCAGCGGCCACCGGGTACGGGCGGTGCCGATGGACGCCCCGGGGACCGGCTACGAGGTGACCTCGCCGGAGGGCGAACGGCTGCTGTACCTCCCGCCGGGAGCGGCGCCCGCCGGACTCACCGACCGGGCGACGGCGCCGTACGACATGGTGGCCGGCGATGTGATCGCACGGCCCGACGCCGTGGCCCGGCTGCGGGCCGTCGACGCGATCGGCCCGACCACCGAGGTCATCGCCGTCCATCTGGACCACGACGCGCCTCCGGGCGCCGCGCTGGACCGCCGGCTCGCGGCCGCCGGTGCGCGGGCCGTGCCGGACGGTACGACGCTGGTGGTGGGCGAGTACCACGCGGTCCCGGATGTGCCCCGGCGCACGCTGGTGACCGGTGGCGCGCGGTCCGGGAAGTCGCTGGAGGCCGAGCAGCGTCTGGAGACCTTCCCCGCGGTGGTGTACGTGGCGACCGGGGGCCGGCGCGACGGCGACGCCGAGTGGGCGGCGCGGGTGGGGCTGCACCGGGAGCGCAGGCCCGCCGCGTGGCAGACCGAGGAGACCTGCGAGCTGGCGGAGCTGCTGTCGGCGGACGGGCCCCCGCTGCTGATCGACTGTCTGTCGCTGTGGCTGACGGACGCGATGGACCGGGTGGGCGCCTGGGACGACGCTCGGTGGGCGGACGGTGGCGAGGAGGCATTGCGGGAGCGGGTGGCGGAGCTGGCCGCCGCGGTGCGCGCGACCCGGCGCAAGGTGGTGGCGGTGACCAATGAGGTGGGCGCGGGGGTGGTGCCGGCGACGGCCGCGGGGCGGCGGTTCCGGGACGAGCTGGGGCGGCTGAACGCGGCGGTCGCGGCCGAGTGCGAGGAAGTGCTGCTGGTGGTGGCGGGACAGGTGCTGGTACTGCGGGGGTGAGCCCGCCTCCGGGCGTACTCGGGGGAAGGCGGCACCGGTACTGTTCCCGGCAGGAGCCCGCCGCCGGGTTCCCGGACCCCGACGTGACGACCCGCGAGGCAGACCTCCGTGAATCTGGACGACTTCTCCGACCTGATCGAACGCCCCGACGGCGGCGTACGGCGCGATGCCGAGGAACGCCGGGAGCGGCTGACCGTTCCCCCGGGTGCCCTCGGCCGCCTCGACGAGCTGGCCGAGTGGCTCTCCGCCGCGCAGCAGTCCGTACCGGTCAAGCCGGTCGAGCGGCCGCGCGTGGTGCTCTTCGCCGGCGACCACGGGGTCGCGGAGCTGGGGGTGTCCGGCCGTGCGGCGGGGAGCGCCCACGAGCTGGTCCGGGCCGCGCTGGACGGCGCGAGCCCCGTGTCGGTACTGGCCCGCCGCTTCTCCGTACCGGTGCGGATCATCGACGCGGGGGTGGACTGCGACCCGGAGCTGCTGCCCGAGTCCGTCGTACGGCACCGGGTGCGGCGCGGCAGCGGGCGGATCGACATCGAGGACGCGCTGACGGCGGAGGAGGCCGAGCAGGCGGTACGCCTGGGTATGGCGATCGCCGACGAGGAGGCCGACTCCGGCACCGACCTGGTGGTGCTCGGCGATCTGAGTGTCGGCGGCACCACGGCCGCGGCCACGCTGATCGCCGCGCTGTGCGGCACGGACGCCTCCGTGGTCACGGGGCGCGGCGGTGCGGGCATCGACGATCTGGCTTGGATGCGCAAGTGCGCGGCGATCCGGGACGCGCTGCGCCGGGCCCGGCCGGTCCTCGGTGACCAGTTGGAGCTGCTGGCCACGGTCGGCGGTGCGGATCTCGCCGCGACGACGGGCTTCCTGCTCCAGAGCGCGGTGCGCCGGATGCCGGTGATCCTGGACGGCGTCGTGTCGGCGGCCTGCGCGCTGGTGGCGCAGCGGGCGGCGTTCCGGGCTCCGGACTGGTGGCTGGCGGGTCAGGTCAGCGGTGAGCCCGCGCAGACGAAGGCGCTGGACCGGATGGCCCTGACGCCGCTCCTCGACCACGGCGTCACGGTCGGCGAGGGCAGCGGAGCACTGCTCGCCCTGCCGCTCGTCCAGGCCGCGGCGGCGCTGGCCGCCGAACTTCCCGAGGGGGCGCCGGAAGCGGAAGCGGAGGCCGAAGCGGAAGCTGATGTGGAAGCTGATGTGGAGGCTGATGAGGACGCCGAAGCGGACGGCGCCGCCGGTCACGCGGACCCCGACCACGCCGTCCCCGTGACGGGCGACGCGAAGAGCGGCGGCTGACCGCTCCCGGACACACGCGGGCCGCGCATACCGGTCGCAGCCCGCGTCACCACGATCCGCGATGCCCCATATGATCGCGTTTCATGGGAGAGGTCCGATTGTCGAGTGAGGAAGCCGGGCGCAGTACCGCCCGGTCACGGCGCAGCGCGGCGTTCGCGATCTGGTACCTGCGTGTCGTCTCGTTCATCAATTTCCTGAGCGCCGTCTGGGTCACTCTCGGCCAGGACCTGCGGCGCCACAACACCGAGAACTTCTTCACGCCCTATCTGCTCACCGCGGGCTTCTCCTCCGGAGTGGTCGCGCTCTTCCTGGCGGTCACGATGCGGCGGCGCAAGCGGGCCGCCTGGATCGTCAATGTGGTGGCGGGCGGGCTTCTGCTGCTGCTCCTGGCTCTCGCGTTCCTCTTCCCGGAGATCAGACAGCACGCGCAGAACTGGATCTCGCTGGCCCTCACCGCGGCGTTCGTCCTGGCGCTGCTGCTGGGCCGGCGGGAGTTCTACGCGAAGGGCGACCGCTCCAACCCCAGGCTGGCGGCCGTCGTGGCGGCCGTCGGGCTGCTGGTCACCTCGCTGCTCGCCGCGGGGCTGGTCACCCTCACCAACACCGCGCACGACGACCACCGCTCGACGTTCCTGGACCGCTGGCGCTACGGGGCGCTGCGGCTGATCTCGGTCGCCGCGGACGACTCACGGTTCCCCGGCATCACCACGCCGGGCTGGGTCGATGTCGTCATCAACATCCTGTCCACGCTGCTGCTGATCGCCGTGGTGTACGTGGCCTTCCGGGCCCGCCGGGCCGTCGACGCGCTCACCCCCGAGGACGAGGCGAGGCTCCGCGGGCTTCTGGACAAGTACGGCGACCGCGACTCGCTCGGCTACTTCGCGCTGCGGCGCGAGAAGAGCGCCGTGTGGTCGCCGACCGGGAAGGCGGCCGTGGTCTACCGGGTGGTCGGCGGGGTCTCGCTCGCCTCCGGCGACCCGATCGGCGACCCCGAGGCCTGGCCGGGCGCGATCACACCGTGGCTCGCCGAGGCCCGGGAGCACGGCTGGATCCCGGCGGTCATGGGCGCGAGCGAGGAGGCGGGCACCGTCTACGCCCGGCACGGCCTGGACGCGCTGGAGCTGGGCGACGAGGCGATCGTGGAAACGGCCGATTTCACCCTCGAAGGGCGTGCGATGCGCACCGTGCGCCAGGCGTACAACCGGGTCCGGCGGGCCGGTTACGAGGTGACCGTCCGACGGCACGCGGACATTCCCGCCGACGAGATGGCCGAGCTGCTGCGCCGCGCCGACGACTGGCGCGACGGGGCCACCGAACGCGGCTTCTCCATGGCTCTCGGGCGCCTGGGCGACCCGGCGGACGGGCGGTGCGTGATGCTGGAGTGCCGCGACGCCCCCGCGGGGAGCGACACCCCCGGCAGCGGCGGCCCCGCCGGGGACGGCGGGGCGGACAGGAAGCCGGGCGAGCTGCGCGCCGTCCTGAGCTTCGTCCCCTGGGGCCCGCACGGCCTCTCGCTGGACCTGATGCGCCGCGACCGGGACGCGGAGAACGGCCTGATGGAGTTCATGGTCATCGAGCTGCTCCAGCGCTCCGGGGAGATCGGGATCACGCAGGTCTCGCTCAACTTCGCGATGTTCCGGTCCGTCTTCGAGAGGGGATCGCGACTGGGTGCCGGACCGGTGCTGCGACTGTGGCGCTCCCTGCTGAGCTTCTTCTCGCGCTGGTGGCAGATCGAGTCGCTCTACCGCGCCAACGCCAAGTACCGACCGATCTGGGAGCCCCGATTCATGCTCTTCGAGAAGAGCGCCGACCTGTTGCGCATCGGCGTCGCGGCGGGCCGCGCCGAAGGGTTCCTGGAGGCTCCCGGGCTGCCCAGGTGGATGCACCGCACCCATCTGGAGACCCGTAGATGACCCTCCGTACGGGCGCCCTGCGCTCGGCGGCCCGCCGGGAGTGGGGGCCGCTGCTGGGAACCGTACGGCGGACACTGGCCGCACGCGGAGTGCGGGCCCTGCCGCTGACGCTGACGGCCGTGTTCCTGACGGCGCTGATACAGGTGGTGCAGAACCGGTCCTGGGGATTGCGGACCGTGCAGAACCTCGGCGCGGTGCGGGCCGAGGACCCGTTGTGGCTCGCTCTGCTGCGTACCCCGCTGTCGCCGTTCGTCCCCGCGCTCGACCTGCCGGTGTGGGGTGCGCTGGCGCAGTTGCTCCTGGTGCTCGGCATCGCCGAGATCACTCTGGGGCGCGGGCGCACGCTGGGTATCGCGTACCTGGCGACACTGGCCGGGACACTGTACGCGCGGATCGGCGTCGCGGTCGGTCCGGCGGGGTTCTTCGGACTGCCCGCCTCCGACGCCCAGGTGGTGGACACGGGGCCGTCGGCGGCGGTGGTGGGGCTCGCGGTGTACGTCTGCTGCGCCTACCGGGCCTGGTTCACCGGGGCACTCGTGATCGTGGCGATGGTGGTGGAGATCGTCTTCAAGGACAACCTGGCGGGCAAGGAACATCTCGCCGCGATCGCCGCCGTACTGGTGCTGTGCGCCGTGGCCGAGTGGCGCCGGCACACGCGCCGGCGCGGTCAGGACCGGGGCGCGGGCGGCAGCGGCACCCGGTCCGGGGCCCCGCCGATGAGGTCCTGAAACCTGCGGCGCGGCCCCACCCACCGCACGTCGTGGTGGTAGGCGCGCAGCACCGCCCGGGAGCGGGCCCGGTGCCGGCCCCGGTAGAAGCGCCTCGCCCACAACGATGTCGGCCGGGCCAGCCGGATCGCGCCGATCAGCGCGATGAACGGGACGAGCGTGCCGACCACCGCCATCCGCGCCTTGCCCTTGAACAGGGCGATCAGCACGAAGCAGAAATTGATCACGACGGACAGGATGACGCTCAGCCGGCTCTGCTGTTCGTCACCGCTGACGTCGTCCACCCCCAGCGGTGAGAAGCCCGCGAGGACCAGCAGGACGAGCGAGGCCGTGAGGACGACGACCTCCACGCTGCGGCGGCCCTCCTCGGTCCAGTACACGTCGTCGAGGTGGAGGATCAGCGCGAACTCGTCGAGCACGAGCCCCGCTCCCACCCCGAAGATCACCGCGAAGACCCCGGCGGTCACCCCGTGGCGTCCGCTCGCCACCGCGCCGAAGCCGCCGACCACGGACAGCACGACCCCGGGCACCACATGGTGGATGTGCACCCCGCCCGGGGTGATGTTGCGGAAGGGCCCCTTCCCCGCCCGGATCATGCGGGTGATGGTGCGGGTGACCGCGAAGGTCAGGACGAAGGCGCTCAACGCCAGGAGCAGTGGGAGCTTGCCCGGCTCGGTGATGTTGGTGTGCCACCAGTGACCCATGCCACCCACTCCCGATACGTCACACTACTCAGCCTTTGAGGCGTTTTGCCCAATCTATCGGCGAGATGAACCGGCTAGCCTGCCCGCGGTGACCTCCCTGAACAGCCACGGCATACGTTTCGCCTTCGGCACGCTGACCGTGCTCCCCGTCCGCGTCACCCGCTGGGACCGCGAGAGCGCCCGCGCCGGAATGCTCTGCGCCCCGCTCGCCGGTCTGGTCGTGGGCCTGCTCGCCGCCGCGCTCGGTTCCCTGCTGCTGCTGTGCGGGGCGGGGCCGCTGCTCGCGGCGGTCGCCTCCGTCGCGGTGCCCGCGGCCCTCACCCGGGGCCTGCACCTGGACGGTCTGGCGGACACCGCGGACGGCCTCGGCAGCGCCAAACCGGCCGAGGACGCCCTGCGGATCATGAAGCAGTCGGACATTGGGCCGTTCGGTGTCATCACGCTGCTCCTGGTCCTGCTGGCCCAGGTCGCGGTCCTCTTCCAGCTGTACGCGCAGGGCTGGGCGCACGGGGCGCTGGGGGCGGCCGTCGCCGCCGTCGCGGCTCGGCTCGCGCTCACCCTGGCATCGCGTCAGGGCGTGCCCGCGGCCCGCCCGGAGGGGCTGGGCGCGGTGGTCGCGTCCACGGTTCCCAGGGGGCGCGCGGTGGTGGCCGGGGTCCTCACGGTGGCGGGCTGCGCGGCGGCGGGTGCGCTGGTGGGCCCGTACGGGGCACCGCACCACGCGCTCGCCGTACTGGGCGCCCTCGTGGCCGCGGAGCTGCTGCTCAGGCACTGTGTACGGCGCTTCGGCGGAGTGACCGGGGATGTCTTCGGCGGGCTGGAGGAGACGGCGGCGACAGCGGCCCTGGTGATCCTGGCGCTGGGGGCGTGAGCCGCCGGGCCGGTCCACCACCGGCCGGGCCGAACCGGCCCCCGCCCCAGAACCGGAACGGGAACCCGAAGCGGAACCGGAACCGGAGGCAGAACCGGAAGCGGAAGCGGAAGCGGAACCGCGCCCCAGACTCCGCGCCTCGCGCCCCCGGGCTCCGCGCCCCGGGCTCCGGTCAGCAGGCCTTCCGCCAGACGCCGAGCTCGTACTTCTTGAGCAGGGAGCTCAGCCCCAGTCGCCGGGAGTCCGGGCAGAACCGGGCCACCGGCAGCTCGTACTCGACGTGGAAGACGGCCTTGCCCGCCTCGATGAACGGGGTGAGATCCCCGCATTCCCCGAACTGGGCGCACTGTTCGTTGACCGCGAAGTCGAAGTCCCCCACCAGCTGCGGGATCTGGTCCAGGTCGTTCTTCAGTCCCACGGCGAGCCCGTGGCGGTGGGCGATGCGGGCGATGAGGCGGTTGTAGCGCAACTGGTCGGCGGCGGTGAGCGGAAAGCCAGTGCGGTTGCGGTAGCCGTCCATGTTGTCCGGCTCCACGGCGTCGAAGCCCTTCTTCGCGCACATGGCGATCCGGGCCTCCATCAGCGGCTCCAGGATGTCGACGGCGCGGATGTCGAACCAGCGCTCGCCCTCCCAGCCGTTGCCCCGGCCGAGCACCGCGGCGGGGAACTTCCCGGCGTCCGGGCGGAAGTCCTCCCAGGCGCCGGTGGAGAGGTAGCAGATCACCTTGCGGTCCCGGCGGTGCAGAGCGGCGACCGCCGCCGCGTCGTGATCGAAGCCGTCGATGTCGTACACCGGGACGTCGACCGTCGGATCGAGCCGGCCGGAAAGCTGCCACTGCCAGTCCAGGCCCGGCTCCGGACGCCAGCGGGATCCGGTGTCCGGACGGGCGGATCCGGAGCCCTCCTCGGGGCCGGATTCCGGCCGCCCCGGGGTACAGCCGGAGAGCAGGACCAGCAGAATCAGTACGGTGACGGGCACCGGCGACCACCGCCCCGTACCCTCTGCCCCACCCCAGCCCCGCACCGTTCCCCCGCTTCTCCCGGTTTCTCCCGGCTTCTCGGCCTGCCCGGCACCGGCCGGAACAACGACCCTACTGCGGGGCCGCGTTCCCTCCGGCCCCGCCCGGCGGGGAGGACCGCCGGAGGCGCGCCGGAGCACCGCGGCGGGGGCGGACCGGACCGGGAACGGCCCGCCGCCGTTATCCAACAGGAAAGGCGCGCGTAGGCTCATTCCCGGCACATTGCGGCGGCGTCTACGATGCGCCGGGCACGGTCGGCCCACCCCTCGACCGACTCAGAACTCAACGGAAGCGAGATTTCACCACCGTGACTGCTCTCACTCTCAGCACCTCCGGCGCGGCGACGCTGCGCGCCGACGCACTCGTCGTCGGCGTCGCGAAGGGTGCCAAGGGCCCGGTCCTGGCACCGGGCGCCGAGGCCGTGGACAAGGCGTTCGACGGAAAGCTCGCCACCGTCCTGGAGACCCTGGGTGCCACAGGTGCCGAGGGCGAAGTGACCAAGCTCCCCGCGCCGTCCGGCCTCAAGGCCCCGGTCGTCATCGCGGTCGGTCTCGGTCCGGTCCCGGACAAGGACGACGCGTACGACTCCGAGGCGCTGCGCCGGGCCGCGGGCAGCGCCGCCCGCGCGCTGACCGGTTCGAAGAAGGCCGGCTTCGCCCTGCCGGCCGAGTCCGTCGAGGACGCCGAGGCCGTCGCCGAGGGCGCGCTGCTCGGCGCGTACGCCTTCACCGCCTACCAGGGCGGCGAGAACAAGCTCGCTCCCAAGGGCAAGAAGGACAGCGGTCCGAAGCAGCCGCTCGCCGAGGTGGCGCTGCTCGGCGCCAAGCCGCGCGACAAGGCGTTCAAGGCCGCCGCCGAGCGCGCCGTCGCCCTCGCCGAGGAGATCAACCGCGCCCGCGACCTGATCAACACCCCGCCGAACGACCTGTACCCCGAGTCCTTCGCCGCCGTGGCCACCGCCGCCGGCAAGGAGCACGGCATCAAGGTGCAGATCCTCGACGAGAAGGCGCTCGTCAAGGGCGGCTTCGGCGGTCTGCTGGGCGTCGGCCAGGGCTCGTCCCACGGCCCCCGCCTGGTGAAGCTCGCCTACACGCACCCGAAGGCGGAGAAGACCCTGGCCCTCGTCGGCAAGGGCATCACCTACGACTCGGGCGGCATCTCGCTGAAGCCGGCCGGCCACAACGAGACGATGAAGTGCGACATGAGCGGCGCCGCCGCCGTGTTCGCCGCCGTCGTCGCGGCCGCCCGTCTCGGCCTCCAGGTCAACGTCACCGGCTGGCTGGCGCTCGCCGAGAACATGCCGTCCGGCAACGCCACCCGCCCGGGTGACGTGCTGCGCATGTACAGCGGCAAGACCGTCGAGGTGCTCAACACGGACGCCGAGGGCCGCCTGGTGCTCGCCGACGCGCTGACCCGCGCCTCGGAGGAGAAGCCGGACGCGATCGTCGACGTGGCGACCCTGACCGGCGCGATGGTGCTGGCGCTCGGCAACCGCACGTTCGGCATCATGGCGAACGACGACGCCTTCCGTACCTCCATCCACGAGATCGCCGAGGAGGTCGGCGAGGCCTCCTGGCCGATGCCGCTCCCCGCCGACCTGCGCAAGGGCATGGACTCCCCGACCGCCGACATCGCCAACATGGGCGAGCGGATGGGCGGCGGCCTGGTGGCCGGTCTGTTCCTCCAGGAGTTCGTGGGCGAGGGCATCGCCTGGGCGCACCTGGACATCGCCGGTCCGGCCTTCCACGAGGGCGCGCCGTACGGTTACACGCCCAAGGGCGGCACCGGTTCCGCGGTCCGCACCCTGGTGCGGCTGGCCGAGCGCACCGCCGCCGGAGACCTCGGCTGAGTCAGCCGGCGTCGTACGGCCCCGGGCATATGTCCGGGGCCGTATGTGTTCTTCCGTCGGTATCGCCGCACGGTCCGGGCGGGTTTCGCTCTCGACGAAATCCGTACGTCTCCACGCAGCGGTAACCGTCCGGGACGGACGATCATCCGTCCCAGACCCGGGCCCCGCGTCCCGCCCACCGTCAACAAGTGCGAAGATGGGTTCTCGGCAGGACAGGGCCCCCACCACAGGGCCGAACAACAAAGCGGCCGAACACCAGCCGACCGGCCGGTCACACCCCAGCGACGGGGCCCGGCGTACGGCGCACATGCATGGAGGACGTGACGTGGCGAACGACGCCAGCACCGTTTTCGACCTAGTGATCCTCGGCGGTGGCAGCGGCGGGTACGCCGCGGCCCTGCGCGGAGCGCAGCTGGGCCTGGACGTCGCCCTGATCGAGAAGGGCAAGGTCGGCGGCACCTGCCTGCACAACGGCTGCATTCCCACGAAGGCGCTGCTGCACGCCGGCGAGATCGCCGACCAGGCACGCGAGGCCGGCCAGTTCGGCGTCAAGGCGACCTTCGAGGGCATCGACATCGAGGCCGTCCACGCGTACAAGGACGAGGTGATCTCCGGCCTGTACAAGGGCCTGCAGGGTCTCATCGCCTCGCGCAAGGTCCACTACATCGAGGGTGAGGGCCGGCTCTCGTCGCCCACCTCGGTGGACGTGAACGGCCAGCGCGTCCAGGGCCGCCACGTGCTCCTGGCGACCGGCTCCGTGCCGAAGTCGCTGCCGGGCCTGGAGATCGACGGCAACCGGATCATCTCCTCGGACCACGCGCTGAAGCTGGACCGGGTCCCGAAGTCCGCCATCGTGCTGGGCGGCGGCGTCATCGGCGTCGAGTTCGCCTCCGCGTGGAAGTCCTTCGGCACCGAGGTCACCATCGTCGAGGGCCTGAAGCACCTCGTCCCGGTCGAGGACGAGAACAGCTCGAAGCTTCTTGAGCGCGCGTTCCGCAAGCGCGGCATCAAGTTCAACCTCGGTACGTTCTTCGAGAAGGCCGAGTACACGCAGGACGGCGTCCGCGTGACCCTGGCCGACGGCAAGACCTTCGAGGCCGAGCTGCTTCTGGTCGCCATCGGCCGCGGCCCGGTCTCGCAGGGCCTGGGCTACGAGGAGGCCGGCGTCGCGATGGACCGCGGCTATGTCCTCGTCGACGAGTACATGCAGACCAACGTCCCGACCGTCTCGGCCGTGGGCGACCTGGCCCCGACCCTCCAGCTCGCGCACGTCGGCTTCGCCGAGGGCATCCTGGTGGCGGAGCGGCTGGCCGGTCTCAAGACCGTCCCGATCGACTACGACGGCGTGCCGAAGGTGACGTACTGCCACCCCGAGGTCGCCTCCGTCGGTATCACCGAGGCCAAGGCCAAGGAGATCTACGGTGCGGACAAGGTCGTCGCCCTCAAGTACAACCTCGCGGGCAACGGCAAGAGCAAGATCCTGAAGACCGCGGGCGAGATCAAGCTCGTCCAGGTCAAGGACGGTGCCGTGGTCGGCGTCCACATGGTCGGTGACCGCATGGGCGAGCAGGTCGGCGAAGCGCAGCTGATCTACAACTGGGAGGCGCTGCCCGCCGAGGTCGCGCAGCTCATCCACGCCCACCCGACGCAGAACGAGGCCATGGGCGAGGCCCACCTGGCTCTGGCCGGCAAGCCTCTCCACTCCCACGACTGATCCTCAGTCCCGGGCGCGACGACCGACCACTTCCGCATTTTCGTAAGGAGCAACTGAAACCATGTCGGTTTCCGTAACCCTTCCGGCGCTCGGCGAGAGCGTCACCGAGGGCACTGTCACCCGCTGGCTGAAGGCCGAGGGCGAGCGCGTCGAGGCCGACGAGCCGTTGCTCGAGGTCTCGACCGACAAGGTCGACACCGAGATCCCGGCGCCCGCGTCCGGCATCCTCGCCTCCATCAAGGTCGCCGAGGACGAGACCGTCGAGGTCGGCGCCGAGCTGGCCGTCATCGACGACGGCACCGGAGCACCGGCCCCGGCCGCCGCTCCGGCAGCCGAGGCACCCGCCGCTCCGGCCCCCGCCCCCGCCGCCGAGGCTCCGGCCCCGGTGGCCGAGGCACCCGCCGCCGCTCCGGCCCCCGCGGCCGAGGCACCCGCCGCTCCGGCCGGTGGCGCCGCCGGTACCGACGTCACCCTCCCCGCGCTCGGCGAGAGCGTCACCGAGGGCACCGTCACCCGCTGGCTGAAGGAGGTCGGCGAGGAGGTCGCGGAGGACGAGCCCCTCCTGGAGGTCTCCACGGACAAGGTCGACACCGAGATCCCGGCCCCCGTCGCGGGTGTGCTGCTGGAGATCGTGGTCGCCGAGGACGAGACCGCCGAGGTCGGCGCCAAGCTCGCCGTCATCGGTGCCGCGGGGACGGCTCCGGCCGCCGCCCCGGCACCGGCCGCTCCGGCCCCCGCCGCCGCTCCGGCACCGGCACCGGCCGCTCCGGCTCCGGCTCCGGCTCCGGCCGCCCCGGCTCCGGCTCCCGTGGCCGCTCCGGCCGCTCCGGCCCCGGTGGCTCCCGCCGCCCCGGCCCCGGTCGCCGCTCCGGCGCCCGCCCCCGTCGCCCCGGCCCCGGTGGCTCCGGCCGCACCCTCGGGTGACGACGGCGCGTACGTCACGCCGCTGGTCCGCAAGCTCGCCTCCGAGAACGGTGTCGACCTGGGCGCGGTCAAGGGCACCGGTGTCGGTGGCCGTATCCGCAAGCAGGACGTCGTCGCCGCCGCGGAGGCCGCCAGGGCCGCCGCCGCCGCTCCGGCGCCCGCGGCTCCCGCAGCCGCCAAGGCGCCGAAGCTGGAGGCTTCCCCGCTGCGCGGTCAGACGGTCAAGATGACCCGTATGCGCAAGGTCATCGGCGACAACATGATGAAGGCGCTGCACTCGCAGGCCCAGCTGACCACGGTCGTCGAGGTCGACATCACGAAGCTGATGAAGCTGCGCAACCAGGCGAAGGCCGCCTTCGCCGCCCGTGAGGGCGTCAAGCTGTCCCCGATGCCGTTCTTCGTGAAGGCGGCGGCCCAGGCGCTGAAGGCCCACCCGGTCGTCAACGCCCGGATCAACGAGGACGAGGGCACCATCACGTACTTCGACTCGGAGAACATCGGCATCGCCGTGGACGCCGAGAAGGGTCTGATGACCCCGGTCATCAAGGGTGCGGGCGACCTGAACATCGCCGGTATCTCGAAGAAGACCGCCGAGCTGGCCGGCAAGGCCCGCGGTGGCGGCCTGACCCCGGACGACATGTCCGGTGCCAGCTTCACGATCAGCAACACCGGTTCGCGCGGTGCGCTGTTCGACACCGTCATCGTGCCCCCGAACCAGGCAGCCATCCTGGGCATCGGTGCCACGGTCCGCCGTCCGGTGGTCATCGACCACCCGGACCTCGGCGAGACGATCGCGGTGCGCGACATGACGTACCTCGCGCTCTCCTACGACCACCGTCTGGTGGACGGCGCGGACGCCGCCCGCTACCTGACCACGGTCAAGGCGATCCTGGAGGCCGGTGAGTTCGAGGTCGAGCTCGGCCTCTGAACGACCCGTCTGTAACCAGCCTCACCAGCGGCGCCCCTGTCCGGAACTCCTCCGGGCGGGGGCGCCGCCGTATTGTCTAAGACCGACCGGCACTGTCCGAGACCGACCGGCACCGGCCAGGACCCGCCGTGAACGGCGCCCGCGGGCCGGACGGTCTCCCCACCGCCGCTCACCCCTGCCGCCGTGCTGGTGTAGGCAGCACCGGTTTGCCCAGAAGGAGCACCCCATGACCCCGCCAGTCGTCCACTCGCTGCGCGAACAGATCCGCGAGCACATCGTGGACGGGATCGTCAGCGGGCGCTGGAAGCCGGGCGAGCGGATCGTGGAGCGGCGCATCGCCACCGAGCTGGAGGTCAGCCAGACGCCCGTGCGCGAGGCGCTGCGGGAACTGGAGACGCTGCGGCTGATCGAGTCGGCGCCCAACAAGGGCGTCCGGGTCCGCAATCTCACCGCCGCCGACCTGGAGGAGAGCTACCCCGTACGGGCGGGGCTGGAGCAGATCGCGGCGGAGCTGGCGGCCGGGGTGCTGGGCGAGGACTGCTCGGCGCTGACGCCCCATGTGGCGGCCCTGTACGAGGCGGACCGGCTGGCCGACGGGGAGGCCCAGGTGCGGCACACAGTGGCCTTCCACCGGGAGATGGTGCGGGCCGCCGGGAACGCCGTACTGCTGCACACCTGGGAGGGGCTGGGCATCGAGGTGTTCACGGCCCTGTCCATCCGCTGGCTGGGCACGGTGCAGAAGTCGTACGCGGAGGAGCACGAGGCGCTCGTCGAGGCGTTCCTGCGGCAGGACCCGCAGATCGGGCTGCTGGCGAAGGCGCATGTCCTGGGCTGCGCGCCGCGCGCCTGAGCCTCCGATCATCTGCGCCGAGGGGCGCTCGACCGTGCGGCCGACCACCCCTTATGTGCCATTTGACCCGTCACTCCGTGCCCCCTTTCGCGGCACCCCATGCCACTTTTCTTCAGATCGAGAAGTTTTGCCTTCAATCCTTTGATCGATCATCGATCAGCGACTTACAGTTCACTCCGCGGGCCCACCGGCCCCATTCGCCCTGTCCTGCCAGCCAGGGCCTTTCTCCACCCCCCTCCTCTCCGGAAGGCGGCGATCATGACCGACCCCGTAGGAAAGCTTCCGAGCGAGCTCGACCAGCTCCCGGACCGTGACCCCGAGGAGACCGCCGAATGGGCGGCCTCCCTGGACGCCGTCACCAAGGCCGCGGGCCCGCACCGCGCCGCATACCTGATGCGCCGTTCGCTCCAGCACGCCGAGGGCGCCGGTCTCGCGCTGCCCAAGCTGCTGGAGACCGACTACGTCAACTCCATCCCCACCGCCGCCGAGCCCGCGTTCGACGGCGACCTGGAGATGGAATCCCGGATCACCGCCTGGAACCGCTGGAACGCGGCCGCGATGGTCACCCGCGGCGCCCGCGCCGGCGTCGGCGGCCACATCGCCACCTTCGCCTCGGCCGCCTGGCTGTACGAGACCGGCTTCAACCACTTCTTCCGCGGCAAGGAGGGGGACGGCTCCGGCGACCAGCTCTACATCCAGGGCCACGCCTCCCCCGGCATCTACGCCCGCGCCTTCCTCGACGGCCGGCTCAGCGAGCGGCAGCTGGACAACTTCCGCCAGGAGACGGGCGGCGACGGTCTGCCGTCCTACCCGCACCCGCGGCGGCTGCCCTGGCTGTGGGAGTTCCCCACCGTGTCGATGGGCCTCGGCCCGCTCTCGGCCATCTACCAGGCGCGCTTCAACCGCTATCTGGCCAACCGCGGCATCAAGGACACGTCGGGCTCGCACGTCTGGGCCTTCCTGGGCGACGGCGAGATGGACGAGCCCGAGGCGACCGCGGCCCTCGCCCTCGCGGCGCGCGAGCAGCTGGACAACCTGACCTTCGTCATCAACTGCAACCTCCAGCGCCTCGACGGTCCGGTCCGCGCCAACTTCCGCGTGGTCCAGGAGCTGGAGGGCGCGTTCCGCGGTGCCGGCTGGAACGTCGTCAAGACGCTCTGGGGCAACGCGTGGGACGAGCTGTTCCAGCTGGACACCACGGGTGCGCTGATCCGCCGGCTCCGCGAGGTCCCGGACGCGCAGTTCCAGACGTACGCCACCCGCGATGTCCCGTACATCCGTGAGCACTTCTTCGGCACCGAGCCCGCGCTCGCCGAGCTGGCGAAGCTGCTGACCGACGCGAAGATCGCCGAGTGCTTCTACACCTCCCGCGGCGGCCACGAGGCCCGCAAGGTGTACGCGGCCTACCGCGCGGCTCTCGCGCACAAGGGCGCGCCGACCGTGATCCTCGCGCAGACGGTGAAGGGCTACACGCTCGGCAAGGGCTTCGAGTCCAAGAACGCCAACCACCAGATGAAGAAGCTGTCCGTCGACGAGTTCAAGGACATGCGCGAGCTGCTCGGACTCCCGATCCCGGACAGCGCCTTCGCGGACGGCCTGGTGCCCTACGGCCACCCCGGCGCCGACTCCCCCGAGGTCCGTTACCTCCAGGAGCGGCGCGCCGAACTCGGCGGCCCCGCCCCGGCCCGCCGGACGCACATGGTGTCCCTGCCGCAGCCGGAGGAGCGTGCGTTCAAGGCGCTGTACAAGGGTTCCGGCAAGCAGGAGATGGCCACCACCATGGCGTTCGTACGCCTGGTGAAGGACCTGATGCGGGACAAGGAGACCGGCAGGCGCTGGGTGCCGATCGTCCCGGACGAGGCCCGTACCTTCGGTATGGAGTCGCTGTTCCCCTCGGCCGGCATCTACTCCCCGCTGGGCCAGACGTACGACCCGGTCGACCGCGACCAGCTGATGTACTACAAGGAAGCCAAGGACGGCCAGATCCTCAACGAGGGGATCACCGAGGCCGGGGCCATGGCCGACTTCATCGCCGCCTCCACGTCGTACGCGACGCACGGCGAGACGATGATCCCCTTCTACATCTTCTACTCGATGTTCGGCTGGCAGCGGACCGGCGACCAGATGTGGCAGCTCGCCGACCAGCTCGGCAAGGGCTTCATCGTCGGTGCCACGGCGGGCCGCACGACGCTCACGGGTGAGGGTCTCCAGCACGCGGACGGCCACTCGCACCTGATCGCGTCCACGAACCCGGCGTCGCTCAACTACGACCCGGCGTTCGCGTACGAGATCGCGGTGATCGTCAAGGACGGTCTGCGCCGGATGTTCGGCCCCGCGCCGGAGGACGTCTTCTACTACCTGACGGTCTACAACGAGCCGAAGGCCCAGCCCGCGATGCCCGAGGGCGTCGAGGAGGGCATCCTCAAGGGCCTGTACCGCTTCAAGGAGGGCACGCCCGTCACGGCGGACGCGCCGCGCCTCCAGCTGCTCGCCTCGGGTACGGCCATCCACTGGGCCCTGAGGGCCCAGGAGCTGCTGGCCGCCGACTGGGGTGTCACGGCCGACGTCTGGTCCGCCACCTCGTGGGGCGAGCTGCGCCGCGACGCGCTGGCGTCCGACGAGGCGCTGCTCCGCGGCGAGCAGCAGGTGCCGTACGTGACCCAGGCGCTCTCCGGTGCGCCGGGCCCGGTGCTCGCGGTCAGCGACTGGATGCGTCAGGTCCCGGACCAGATCAGCCAGTGGGTGGAGCAGGACTGGTCCTCGCTCGGCACGGACGGCTTCGGCCTCTCCGACACCCGTGACGCGGCCCGCCGCCACTTCGGTGTCGACGCCGAGTCGATCACGGTCGCGGCCCTGGCCCAGCTGGCCCGCCGCGGCGAGGTCACCGCGTCCGCGGTCAAGGAGGCCCGGGAGCGCTACGGGCTCTGAGCCCCCACGGCCCCCGGGTCCTCGACAGCCCCCGGTCATCGGGTGTGCGCGCCGGTCGCGCACGCCCGACGGCCGGGGGCTTCGCCGTGCGGCGACAATGGGCCCATGCGCGCTGCCCGGCTGATCAAGATGGTGCTGCTCCTCCAGTCCCGTCCCACCATGACCGCCGCCGAACTGGCCAGGGAGCTGGAGGTGTCGGAGCGGACGGTCACCCGGGACGCCCAGGCGCTCTCCGAGGCGGGCGTCCCGGTGTACGCGGACCGGGGCCGGGCCGGCGGCTACCGGCTCATCGGCGGGTACCGCACGCGCCTCACCGGGCTCGCCCGTAACGAGGCCGAGGCACTCTTCCTCTCCGGGCTCCCCTCCGCGCTGCGGGAGATGGGCCTGGAGGACGCCGCGTCCGCCGCCCGGCTGAAGGTGTCGGCGGCCCTGCTGCCCTCGCTGCGGGACGCCTCCGACTCCGCCGCCCAGCGCTTCCATCTGGACGCCCCGCGCTGGTACCACGAACCGGCCACCCCCGAACTGCTGCCCGCCGTGGCCGAGGCCGTCTGGGACGACCGTCTCGTCCGGGCCCGCTACCGCAAGGGCGGCGAGGACGGCGCGGAGGTGGAGCGGGACATGGCCCCGTACGGTCTCGTCCTCAAGGCCGGGGTCTGGTACCTCTGCGCCCGGGTGGCGGAGGACTTCCGGGTGTACCGGATCGACCGCTTCACCTCCGTGACACCGGCGCATGAGCGCTTCGCCCGCGACGAGGGCTTCGACCTGCCCGGCTTCTGGGACGAGCGGGCGGCGCAGTTCGCCCGCTCCCTGCTGCGTACGGAGGTGACGGTACGGGTGTCCGGCGCGGGCGCCCGGCACCTGGCGCACACGGGCGACCGGGCCGCCGCCCGGGAGGCGCTGGACGCCGCCGGGCCCCCGGACGCGGACGGGTGGCGCACGGTCACCCTGCCGGTCGAGTCGCTGGACGTGGCGTACGGCCAGCTGCTGGCGCTCGGGCCCGAGTTGGAGGTCCTGGATCCGCCCGGGTTCCGCGTCCGCTTCGCCGAGGCCGCCGAACGGCTGCGCGAGCTCTATCGCTGAAAGGCTTCATTTCGGTGTCTCCGCGTGCGTCGCCCGCCACCAGGCACGATGCTGGACCCGTGATGGACGAGACGGAATTCTGGGAGCTCATCGACAGCACCCGCGAGGCCGCCGAGGGCGACCCCGAGGACCACGCCGACCTGCTGGTGGAACGGCTGGTGCAGCTCGATCCCGATTCCGTGCTGGACTTCGCCCGGCACTTCGAGGCCCGCTACAACCGCGCGTACCGCTGGGATCTGTGGGGCGCCGCCACCGTGCTGCTCGGCGGGGCGAGCGACGACGCGTTCGACTACTTCCGGTGCTGGCTGATCGGCCAGGGCCGGGAGGTCTTCGAGGGCGCGCTGCACGATCCGGACAGCCTCGCCGAGCTGCTCGACGACTTCGACGAGGAGCTCGACGGGGATGCCGAGGACCTGGGCTACGCCGCCGACGAGGCGTACGAACAGCTCACCGGCGTGGTCGCGCCGGACCTGGGGCTTCCGCCGCAGGCCACGGATCCCGGGGGCACCCCGGTGAGCTTCGAGGACGACGCCGCCCTGGCGGCGCGCTTCCCCCTGCTGTGGGACCGCTTCGGCGCGGGCTGACCCGGGGGCGGGCGCCCCGGGTCAGCCCGGGGCCCGCCGGGATCAGAAGTGGGTTCCGCCGTCGATGCGGATCTCCGTACCGGTGATGAACGCCCCGTCCTCGGAGCCGAGCATCGCGACGACGCCCGCCACGGTGTCCGGGCTGGCGAAGCCCGCGCCGAGGGCCGGGGAGAGCTTCGCGAAGAGCGACATGTCGGCGTCGGCGGGCAGACCCGGGCCGTTGCCGCTGGTCATGTCGGACGAGATCGAGCCGGGCGCGACGGCGACGAACCGCACCCCCTGCTTGCTGTACTCGCCGGCCAGGGCGTGGGTCATCGACTGGATGCCGCCCTTGCTCGCGGCGTAGGCCGCCATGTACGGGTGCGCGAAGGCGGCCGAGGTGGAGGAGAAGTTCACGACGACCGGCCCGTCGCCCTCCAGCAGGGCCCCGATCGTCTCGCGGACCATCAGGAACGTGCCGGTGAGGTTGACCGCGATGATCTTGTTGAAGAACTCCAGCGTGGTCTTGTGCGTGTGCTCGGAACGCAGGATCCCGGCCGCGTTCACCAGGACGTCCAGGCCGCCGAGGGTGTCGAGCGCGGAGGCGACACCGGCGCGTACCGACGCCTCGTCGGAGATGTCCAGGGACAGGGTGGTCAGGCGCTCGGCGGTGCCGTCGGTCACCGCGGTCCCGTAGGTCTCCGCCAGCCCGGCCGCGTTGACGTCGGCGGCGACGACACGGCCGCCCTCGGCCAGGACGCGGTGGACGGTGGCCCGGCCGATGCCGGAGCCGCCGCCGGTGATGAGGACGCGGCGGCCTTCGTAGCGGTTCATGTGGTGTCTCCCGATCCCGGACCCGCCGGCGAGTGCGCCGGATGTCCGATGACGTTCCCGAGGGATATCCGGCTGGACGTCCCGATTCATGTCCACCGTACGTCTAGGTGGCACGTTTTGCCATAACGGCATTACGTGCATTCGTATTCCGCCCGCACCCCGCCCACCGGGGTAATCTGCTGGGAATGAGCCCTCAGCAGCCGTCCCTCACCGAACGCCGCAAGGCCGCCACCCAGCTGGACATCGCGCGGGCGGCCGCCGCGCTCTTCGCGGAGCGCGGACCGGACGGCACCACGGCCGAGGACATCGCCCACCGGGCGGGCGTGGCGCTGCGCACCTTCTACCGGTACTTCCGGTCCAAGCAGGACGCGGTGGGTCCCCTGCTGTCCGGCGGCGCCGAGCGCTGGCGGGACCTGCTCGAAGCGGCCGAGCCCGGATCCCCGTTCGCCGAGGCCCTGGAGCGCGCCGTCAGCGACTCACTGGCCGCGCCGGACGCCTCCGCGGTCGAGCAGCTCACCTGGACGCGCGGTCTGCTCCGGGCCGCCGACGGAGATCCGGCGCTGCGCGCGGTCTGGTACCGGGTCAATCAGGATTCCGAGGAGCGGCTGCTCCCGGTGCTCACCCGGCTGGCGGGCGAGGGCGCGGACCCGCTGGAGGTGCGGCTCGCGGCGGCGGCCGCCACCGCCGCGGTACGGGTGGCGCTGGAGGCCTGGGCCGGCACGGACGCACCGGCGACCGGCGACGGTTCACCGGCCGCGCTCGCGGTGCGCTGCCTGCATGAACTCATGGGCGGAACACGGCTCTTCAAGGGCTGATCCGGCCCCCCGCCGGCCGCCGCGACCGGAACGTCACGTCCGGCCCGGCCCACCGGAAGGCCGCCGGGAAGCAGTCAGCCGGCCGTCAGCGAACGCCCCATCAGAACGTCGTCGACATAACGCCCGTGCAGGAAGAACTCCCCGCTCAGCACGCCCTCCACGACGAAGCCCTCCGAGGCGTACAGGGCACGGGCCGGGGTGTTGTGGCCGAGCACCCGCAGGGTGACGCGGTTCGCGCCCTGACGCCGCGCCTCGGCGCAGGCGGCCCGCAGCAGGGCCCGCGCGACACCGTTGCCGCGCGCCCAGTCGGCGACGGCCAGGCCCTGTATCTGCCGCACATGCGCGTTGCAGGCCAGCGGGGTGGGCGGCACGAGCCGGATGTACCCGGCGATGCGGAGCCCTTCGGCAGCGCTGTGCGCCTCCGCCACGAGGAAGTCCCCGGGCCGGTGCCGCTCGTCGTAGAACGGCTCGTACGGCGGCTGGGGCTTCGGCTGAACGGCGTGCAGCGTCGACCAGGTGGCCCGGTCGAGCTCCCCCAGCGCGTCGCCGTCGGCGAGCACCGCGTGACGGACGGGGCGGAGCGGGAGCGAGTCCATGGCATCACTGTGCCACGCCGCGATCCGTGGGATCCACGGGGTTTCCGCGTGATCCACCGGGGTTCCGTGTGATCCATGGGGCAGGATGGGCCCATGCTGCGCACCCGAATCGCCGTGAGCGGATCGTCCGGACTCATCGGAGCGGCGCTGGTGCGCTCGCTGCGGGCCGACGGACACGAGGTCACCCGCCTGGTCCGGCGTCCGGCGCGGGCGGGCGACGAGGTGGAGTGGGACCCCGGACGGGGTTATGTGGACGTGGCCGGCCTGGTCGGCTGCGACGCCGTCGTCCATCTCGCCGGGGCCGGGGTCGGCGACCGCCGCTGGACCGAGGCGTACAAGCGGGAGATCCGCGACAGCAGGGTGCTGGGCACCGCCGCGATCGCCGAGGCCGTCGCCTCGCTCGACACTCCCCCGAAGATCCTGCTGTCCGGGTCCGCCATCGGTTTCTACGGCGACACCGGGGACCGTGCGGTGGACGAGAGCGCCCCGCCCGGCGAGGGCTTCCTGCCCTCCGTGTGCGAGGAGTGGGAAGCGGCCACCGCCGCCGCGGAGGAGGCCGGTGTACGGACGGTGCACGCGCGCACCGGACTGGTGGTCGCCCGCCAGGGCGGGGCCTGGGGCCGGCTCTTCCCGATCTTCAGGGCCGGACTCGGCGGACGGATGGGCAACGGCCGCCAGTACTGGAGCTTCATCGCGCTGCACGACCACATCGCGGCCATGCGCCACATCCTCGAAACGGAGACGCTGTCCGGACCGGTGAACCTGACCGGGCCCGATCCCGTCACCAACGCCGAGGTGACCGCGGCGATGGGCCGCGTACTGCACCGTCCGACGCTCTTCACCGCCCCCGCGCCCGCGCTGCGCATCGCCCTAGGGGACTTCGCCGAGGACGTCCTGGGCAGCCAGCGGGTACTGCCGGGGCGGCTCCTCGACTCCGGATTCACCTTCGCCTTCCCGGGAATCGACGCGGCCGTCCGCGCGGCCCTGCGCTGATCCGGCACCCGGTGGCGGGGCCGCCGCCGCGCCGCGTGCGACCCCGTGCACCGGCCCCCAGGCGCGCGTGTCTGTATCTGTATCGGCCATCCTCCTAGCCTCGACCCGAACTCCGGCATTCCGGGGGCCTGTTGGGGGCAAGAGCCCCCCACCAGTCGCGCCGACTCGGGAGGGGCATGTGCTCAGCACGGCACACCACGCGGACGTGGTCATCATCGGGGCCGGAACAGCCGGTCTGTCAGCCGCCCATCAGCTGACCAGCGCGGGGGTCAGCGTCACAGTTCTGGAGGCCGCCCCCCAGGTCGGCGGTCGCCTGGCAACCCACGAGGTGGACGGCTTCCTGCTCGATCGCCTGGGCCCCCTGCTCAGCACCTCGTACCCCGAACTGCGCCTCACCCCCGGGCTGGACGGTCTGGTCCTGCGGGAGTTCGCCCCCGGGGTCCTCGTCCACAGCGAGGGCCGCCGCCACCGGACCGGCGACATACGAAGCGCGAGGGGCGCACTGAAAGCGGTGCGCACCCGGTCGAGCGCCCCCCGCACCCGGCAGGGCACGGGCCGGGGCGACGGCCGGGGCGGGGCCCGGGGCATCCCCCGGAGCGGCGCCATGGCGGAGGCCATCGACCGCGCCCGGCTCGGGGCCGCCCTGTCCCGGCTGGCCGCCGTTCCGGCCGACCGGATCCTGGGCCGTCCGGAACGGACGGCGCTGGCCGCCCTGCCGACCCACGGCCTCCCCGCCCGTACGGTCAACGGCTTTCTGCGCCCGCTGCTCACCGCGCTGCTCAGCGATCCGGAGCTCACCACATCGAGCCGGCGCGCCGATCTCGCCCTGCGCGGCTACGCGCGGGGCGGGCTCTGCGTGCCGCAGGGCGGCTCGGCCGCCCTGCCCGCGCTGCTGGCGGCCACACTGCCGCCGGGCACCGTACGAACGGGAGTCCATGTGACGGCCGCCGACATCACCTCGGTGCGCACCAAGGAGCACGGTGAACTGAACTGCCGCTCCCTGTTGCTGGCCACCGGGGCGGGAGCCGCCGCCGAGCTGCTGCCGGGGCTGCGGATCCCGGCCTTCCGCCCGGTGACGGTCCTTCACCACACGGCGCCCGCCCCGCCGCCGACGGGCCGTTCGCTGCTGCTGGACGCCGACCGCTCGGGCCCGGTCGCGTACAGCGCCGTGATGAGCGAGGTCGACCCCTCACGCGCGCCCCGGGGCCGCGCGCTCATCACCTCGACGGTGCTCGGCACCCCGCCGCCGGACCTCGACCGCTCGGTCCGCAGACATCTCGCGGCGCTGTACGGCACCCCGACGGACGACTGGGAGCTGCTGGCGGCCCATCACGACCCGGAGGCGGTTCCCGCGATGGAGCCGCCGCACGATCCGCGCCGCCCGGTCCGGCTGCTCGCCGGGCTGTACGTCTGCGGTGACCACCGCGACACCAGCACGGTCCAGGGCGCGCTGTACTCGGGGCGCCGCGCTGCCGCGGCGATCCTGGCCGACCTGGGCGTACGGAAGGAGTACGGGGACGGCTCCACGCTCACCGAAGCGGCGTAGGCGCCGGGCGCCGGGGCGTCACCGGGCCGGGGCGCCGGGCCGGCCCCGGTCAGCCGAGGGCGGCGACCCGGTCGCGGTATCCGCGTACGGCCGCCGCGTCCCGGTACGGCTCCAGCCGGCGCTCGAACTCCCGCACATATTCCGTGGCGCGGGCCGAGCGCATCTCGGACGCCTGCTGCGCCGCCTCGGCGGCCAGCAGGCAGGCCTGGTCCAGCTCGCCGAGGCCGAGCCGCGCGGTGGCGAGCACCACCCGGCAGAACAGCCTGCTGCGGGCATAGGCCGGGGCGCGCAGCTGGAGCGAGCGCTCCGCGTGCTGCGCGGCGGCCCGGTACTGCTGGAGATCCCGGTGGCAGTGGCCGAACTCGTCCGCCAGCTGGGCCTCGTCGAAGTACCGGGCCCAGTGCGGCATCTCGTCGCCGGGGCGCGCGGACTCCAGGGCGCGCTCCGCGCGGGCCAGCGAGGCGACGCACGCCCGTGCCTCACCGAGCACCCCGTGCCCGCGCGCCTCCACCGAGTGCAGCAGCGCCTGGGCGACGGGGGGCGCGGCGGAGCCGATGCCCTGCTGGGCGACGCGTGCCAGCTGGACGGCCTCCCTGCCATGGCCGAGGTAGACCGCCTGACGGCTCATGGTGATCAGGACGTAGGCGCCGTAGCCCCGGTCCCCGGCGGCCTGGGCGAGCCGCAGGGCCTGGACGAAGTAGCGCTGGGCCAGACCGTGCGCGGCGATGTCGTACGAGGTCCAGCCCGCCAGCCGGGTCAGGTCCGCGGCCGCGGAGAACAACCGCCTCCCGGTGGCCTCGCCGTAGCTCCCCCGGAGCATCGGCTCGGCCTCGTGCTCCAGATACCGCACCAGGGCCTGCCGGGCGTGTCCGCCGCCGTAGGCGTTGTCGAGGGTGCGGAAGAGCTCACCGACCGAGCGGAGTGCGGCGACGTCCCCGCTGCCCACCCGCTGCCCCGGCCCGCGGTCGGTGGAGCGCTGCCTCGGCACGACGGGCGGTGCCGGCGGCACGGGTGGGCGCACGGGTCCGGGGCCGGTCGTACCGGCGCCGCCGCGGCCTCGCTGTCCCCCCACCACCGAGGAGCGGTGGGAGCCCGGCCCGCCCGTGCCCATCGGTCCGGGGCCCCCGCCGGGTCCGGCCGCCCCCGCGGCTCCGGACACCCCGGCTCCCCCCGGCCCTCCGGCCCCTCCGGCCCCGCGGGCAGCGCCCGGCGGCGCGGTGGACTGGGCCGCCGCGGCCCGGGGTGCCGTGTCGCCGTTGCCCGCCCACTCGTCGGCCCGGCCGATCAGCCAGTCCCGGCTGGGGACGACCAGTCCGGCCGGGGTGAAAGCGATCTTGCGCAGCTCCGCGTGGCTGCCGGAGTCCTTGCGCCACAGGCCGCTGACGATGTCGACCGCCTCGGCCGGGGTGGCCGCGAACTCCAGCCCCGCGTAGACGGGCGCGCAGGCGTCGAGGCCCAGGTCCTGCGCGGAGAGCCGGCGTCCCAGTCGCCGGGTGAAGACCTCGGCGATCAGCGCGGGCGTGGTTCCCCGGGGCTGCTGTCCCCGCAGCCAACGGGTCACCGAGGTCTTGTCGTACCGCAGATCGAGGCCGTGTTCGAGTCCGAGTTGGTCGACCCGGCGGGCCAGGCCGGCGTGGGAGAACCCGGCTTCCGCGATGAGTGAGGCGAGCCGGCGGTTGGGGGTGCGCTGCGGGGGTCGTTCCGACATCAGCTGTACGGTCTCCTGCCTTCGGGGCCGGGCGGGCAGCCCTAATGGAACGGCGCGAATTTAGCGGCCTCCCGGGCGGTCACAGCCACCTTTGCTCCACTTTCATCCGATCGTGTGAGGATTGCGGGCAGAGCTGACGGGAATGACCTGCCGGGTCACCCGTTCGGGAGCGGTCGTACAGTGGCCCGGGGCGCGATCAGTGCAGGGCGACGTGGCTCCGGGGACATCCCTCCGGGCTCCCGGCACCACGAGTAGGAAGGGCATCCCCGTGAGTGAGCTGCGGTTCGTCCGTCTGGGGTTCGGCGAGGAAGCGGTCGAGTACCAAGAGGCCTGGCAGAAGCAGCGCGAGGTGCACGCGGCCCGGTTCGAGGACACCGTCCCGGACACCTGTCTGCTCCTGGAGCACCCGCCGGTCTACACGGCGGGACGCCGCACGGCGGACAGCGAGCGCCCGCTGGACGGCACTCCGGTCATCGACGTGGACCGGGGCGGCAAGATCACCTGGCACGGCCCGGGGCAGCTCGTGGGCTACCCCATCCAGAAGCTGCCGCGCCCGGTCGACGTCGTCGCGCATGTCCGCCGGCTGGAGGACGCGCTGATCCGCACGGCGGCCGACTTCGGCCTGGAGACCTCCCGGGTCGAGGGCCGCAGCGGCGTCTGGGTGCTGGGCGACCCGGTCGAGGAGCGCCGCTCCTTCGGCGGGCTCTCGCTCGACTTCGACCCGCGACTCCAGGACGACGAGTTCGACCCCCGGCTGAACGGCCCCGAGTACGCCCCGTCCAACGCGGGCCAGCGCCGTGAGGACCGCAAGCTCGCCGCGATCGGGATCCGGGTCGCCAAGGGCGTGACCATGCACGGTTTCGCCCTGAACGTGAACCCGGACAACACCTGGTTCGACCGGATCGTGCCCTGTGGCATCCGGGACGCCGGGGTCACCTCGCTCAGTTACGAGCTGGGCCGCGAGATCACCGTCGCGGACGTCCTCCCGGTCGCCGAGAAGCACCTGCGGGACGTCCTGGAGAACGCGGAACTCGCGCCCAGGGTGATCGATCCCCCGCGGGCCGCGGCTTCCGCTTAGGGCCGTTCGGGGAATAGGCCCCGATGGCCACAGGTTGGCCAGGCGTAAGACCGTTTGAACTACGGGCGTACCCTGGTGTTCGCCGAAGAATCAAATGCAGCGAGAGCAAAGGGGAGTGCCGGAGTGTCCGCTGTCGCACCCGACGGGCGCAAGATGCTGCGCCTGGAGGTCCGGAACAGCCAGACCCCCATCGAGCGCAAGCCCGAGTGGATCAAGACCCGGGCGAAGATGGGCCCCGAGTACAACCAGTTGCAGAAGCTCGTCAAGAGCGAGGGGCTGCACACGGTCTGCCAGGAGGCGGGCTGTCCCAACATCTTCGAATGCTGGGAGGACCGCGAAGCCACCTTCCTCATCGGTGGCGACCAGTGCACCCGGCGCTGTGACTTCTGCCAGATCGACACGGGCAAGCCGCAGGCGCTGGACCTGGACGAGCCCCGCCGTGTCGGCGAGTCGGTCGTCACGATGGACCTGAACTACGCCACCATCACCGGCGTCGCCCGCGACGACCTGGAGGACGGCGGCGCCTGGCTGTACGCCGAGACCGTGCGCCAGATCCACGCGCTGACGGCGGAGCGGGAGGCCGGCGCGACCAAGGTCGAGCTGCTGATCCCCGACTTCAACGCGGAGCCCGAGCAGCTCGCCGAGGTCTTCTCCTCGCGCCCCGAGGTGCTCGCGCACAATGTGGAGACGGTGCCGCGGATCTTCAAGCGGATCCGCCCCGGCTTCCGCTACGAGCGTTCCCTGGAGGTCATCACGCGGGCCCGCGAGGCCGGCCTGGTGACCAAGTCCAACCTGATCCTCGGCATGGGCGAGACCCGTGAGGAGGTCAGCGAGGCGCTCCAGGACCTGTACGACGCGGGCTGCGAGCTGATCACGATCACGCAGTACCTGCGGCCGTCCGTACGGCACCACCCGGTCGAGCGCTGGGTGAAGCCTCACGAGTTCGTGGAACTGAAGGACGAGGCCGACGCGATCGGCTACTCCGGTGTGATGTCGGGGCCGCTGGTGCGTTCCTCGTACCGTGCCGGGCGCCTCTTCCAGCAGGCGATGGAGGCCCGCGGCGCCGCCGCGGTCCCCGCGACCGCCGTCACCGGTGTGTGAATCCGCGCACAAGTGACTACCGGTCGGTAATGACCCGTTCGGCGCGGCCCGTACGCTCCCCCGCAGGTGGGGGACGCGTATGGGCCGCTTCGACGTGCGCGCCGCCGGAATCAAGGTTTCATTGGTGTTTGACCGACCGGTCACGCACTGGTAACACCGAGCAGTGACCCTAGGTACACCCGCGGCACCGGCTCCGGCAGCCGCCGCCGTCACCGCTCGCCGTACGACGCTCCGCCCCCATTCCGCGCATCCGCTCCGAGGGGAACCACCACGATGCAGGCCGCGCCGGTCCGTACCATCCCGTCCGTCACCCATGCCCTGCGTGCCGTCGAGTCGCTGCTGCTGAGCAGCGGCCAGCGCACGGCCCGCCGCAACGCCTGGACGGCGGTCCTGGAGGACCGCCGCCGGGCCAGGGACCGCGTCGAGGCCCTGCACGTACTGGAGGCCGTGGCCGACCGCCGTTCCCGGGCCACGTAAACTTCTGTACATGGCGAGGAAGGCAAACACTGAAGGCGCGGACAGCGCCGAGAACGCGGGGCGGCTCAAGCAGATCGCCCTGACCTACAAGATGACCAGGCGGACCGACTCCAAGATCGGTCTTGTCGTCGCTGGTGTGGGAATCGTCACCTTCGGTGTCCTTCTCGCCATCGGCTTCGTGGTCGGGCATCCGGTCTATCTGGGCATCCTGGGCTTCGTCCTGGCCCTCCTCGCGATGGCGATCGTCTTCGGGCGGCGTGCCGAGCGGGCGGCCTTCGGGCAGATGGAGGGACAGCCCGGCGCGGCGGCGGCGGTACTGGACCGGGTGGGCCGCGGCTGGACCACGACGCCCGCGGTCGCGATGAACCGCAGCCAGGACGTCGTCCACCGGGCCGTCGGCAAGGCCGGCATCGTGCTGGTGGCCGAGGGCAACCCGAACCGGGTGAAGAGCCTCCTGGCGGCCGAGAAGAAGAAGATGGCCCGCATCGTGATCGACGTACCGGTGCACGACATCATCGTCGGCAACGGCGAGGGCCAGGTGCCGCTGAAGAAGGTCCGCACCAAGATGCTGAAGCTCCCGCGCGTCCTGACCGGCCCGCAGGTCACCGCGGCCAACGACCGGCTGCGGGCGATGGGCGACCTGATGAGCAACATGCCGCTGCCGAAGGGCCCGATGCCCAAGGGCATGCGGATGCCGCGCGGCGGAAAGATGCGCTGACCGCCCCACCCACGCGCGACGGAGGCGGCCCCGGTACCGATCGGCCTGATCGGTACCGGGGCCGCCTCTTCGTTCTGTTCCCTGCCCGGTGGCCTGTGTGTCCGGTGGCCTGTGCCCCGTACGGGGACGGGGTTCAGATACGGACCTGGACGGCGCGGGCCAGCCGGTCGTGCAGACCGCGCCCGTCGCGGTCCCAGACCAGGGCGGGGATGACGAGAAGGAGCAGCACGCTCCGCAGGATCACGCGGCCCGCACCGGCCCGGCCACCGTTCTCGGCGACGACGCGCAGCCCCAGGATGCGCTTGCCGGGCGTGGAGCCGATGGTTCCGACGGTGAGCACGCTCATCACGAGGAAAACACCGAGTGCCCAGTTGCCCGCCGCCTGCTGGTCACCGCGAGCGAGCAGCCCGTATGCGATCACCATGCAGAGCGACCAGTCGATGAAGAGCGCTCCGAAGCGGCGGCCGAGCGGGGCCACGGACCCCGGTCCCTTCTCGGGCAGACCGAGCCTCTTGCCCCGGTAGCCGAAGTCGGCACCCATCTCCTCGGCGGCCGCACGCGGTCCGGAGAGCCACGATCCGATTGCTTGCCTGTTGTCCACCCGTCCACGGTACTGCGCGGATGTCCGCGCCCGGCCGGGCGGGGCACCGGTACACGTCGCTGAGGCGCCGCTCACACCCGCCCCGGTTAACTTGGGCGAAACAAATGGGTCATGCTTGAGAAATCCCGCCTGCCTATGGTCGGGTCCAGCGTGTGCCACCGCACTGGCCGCACAACGAGCTGCAACCCCGTCCCTCCCGGGCCGGGAGTAGGAGGAGTTGGATGTTCCAGAACGCCGACGAAGTGCAGAAGTACGTCGCGGACAACGACGTCAAGTTCATCGACGTCCGGTTCTGCGACCTGCCCGGGGTGATGCAGCACTTCACGATCCCGGCGGCGACCTTCGACCCGGCCGAGGAACTCGCCTTCGACGGTTCGTCGATCCGCGGCTTCCAGGCCATCCACGAGTCCGACATGGCGCTCCGCGCCGACCTGTCGACGGCTCGGGTGGACCCGTTCCGCCGCGACAAGACGGTCAACATCAACTTCTTCATCCACGACCCGATCACCGGCGAGCAGTACAGCCGTGACCCTCGCAACGTGGCCAAGAAGGCGGAGGCGTACCTCACCTCCACCGGTATCGCCGACACCGCGTACTTCGGTCCCGAGGCCGAGTTCTACGTCTTCGACAACGTCCGCTTCCAGACGTCGGCGAACGAGAGCTTCTACCACATCGATTCCGAGGCGGGCGCCTGGAACACCGGTGCGACCGAGAACAACCGCGGTTACAAGGTCCGCTACAAGGGCGGCTACTTCCCGATCCCGCCGGTCGACCACTTCGCCGACCTGCGTGCCGAGATCTCCCTGGAGCTGGACAAGAACGGCCTCCAGGTCGAGCGCCAGCACCACGAGGTCGGCACCGCCGGCCAGGCCGAGATCAACTACAAGTTCAACACGCTGCTGGCCGCGGCCGACGACCTGATGCTCTTCAAGTACATCGTGAAGAACGTCGCCTGGCGCAACGGCAAGACCGCGACCTTCATGCCGAAGCCGATCTTCGGCGACAACGGCTCGGGCATGCACGTCCACCAGTCCCTGTGGGCCGGCGGCGACCCGCTGTTCTACGACGAGCAGGGTTACGCGGGCCTGTCGGACATGGCGCGCTACTACATCGGCGGCATCCTCAAGCACGCCCCGTCGCTGCTGGCCTTCACCAACCCGACGGTCAACTCGTACCACCGTCTGGTCCCCGGCTTCGAGGCCCCGGTCAACATGGTGTACTCGCAGCGCAACCGCTCCGCCGCGATGCGCATCCCGATCACGGGCTCGAACCCGAAGGCCAAGCGCGTCGAGTTCCGCGCCCCGGACCCGTCCTCGAACCCGTACCTGGCCTTCGCCGCGCTGCTGATGGCGGGCCTCGACGGTGTGAAGAACAAGATCGAGCCGGCCGAGCCGATCGACAAGGACCTCTACGAGCTGGCTCCCGAGGAGCACGCCAACGTCCAGCAGGTCCCGACCTCGCTCCCGGCCGTGCTCGACGCGCTGGAGGCGGACAACGAGTACCTCCAGGCCGGCGGTGTCTTCACGCCCGACCTGATCGAGACGTGGATCGACTACAAGCGCACGCACGAGATCGCCCCGATCCAGCTGCGCCCGCACCCGCACGAGTTCGAGCTGTACTTCGACCTCTAGAGCACGTCCCCGGCGGCCGGTGAGGTTGCCGGAAGCATCGCCCGAGGGCCGTCACCCGCTGTTGTGGGGTGACGGCCCTCGGGCGTCGGGGCCGCGCTACTCGTCGTCCGGCACCCGGGCCTTCAGCGGTGCGGTGGCCAGGGGCAGGACGTACTCCTTCGCCATCCGTGCCAGATGCAGGGGCAGCGGGCGGGCCAGGGGCGGGTAGTCGTCGTGGAAGCGGAGCTGGTGCGCGAGGGTGGCCCATTCGGCGGGCCGGTCGGCCGGGCGGTCGGTCCTTCCGGCGTCGGCCAGGGCCTTCTCCGACAGGCAGCCGAGCACGGTCAGCTCCAGATGGACCGGATTCCACGCGCTCCTGCCGGGAGCCGTACGGCCCGCGGCGGTGGGGACCAGTTTCATCAGGCCCTTGGGCAGCGTCGCCGTGTGCGGTACGTCGGCCGTGCTGGCGAAGACGCGGTTCTCCGGGTCGGACGTGCCCCACACCCCCTTCGCGAAGCCCGCCCGGCCCGCGCCGTCATGTGCGTACCACTCGGGGACCTCCTCACGGCCGTTGGCGTCCCGGGCGAGGACGACGCGCAGGTCGGGGCCGTACACCGCGAGCCGTTGGGGGTCGGACGCGCCGAAGCCCAGCATGTCCCGGGCCAGGGATCCGTTACGGAGACCCGGCCAGCACTGACGCAGGTTCCCGCTGCTCGCCATGAGCAGGGTGGGGCGGTCGCGGAGCTGGAAGAGCAGTGCCCGGATCTGCCGCTCGGCCTCCTGCTGCCCGTCCCCGGTGACCGTTCCGCCCCGCGCGGGAGCGGGTCCGGTGACCGCGGCGTCCCGGGACAGGGAGAGAAGAAGGTCCGGGTAGGGCACCCAGGCCGCGCGTTCGGAGTCCCAGCCGTGGATGCCGCCGGGGCCCTCGTCGGGGCGGACCCGTACGGCGACGAGACGGCGCGTGGGACAGCGTGTGGGGCCCTTCCTCGTCCAGCGCACCAGCCACAGGGCTGCGTACTGCACGTCCTCCGGGATGCCCGGCCCCACCCGGTGCGCGGGAGGTGCGGTCGCCCCGAGCTGGCGGAAGGCGTCGAGCCACGCCGAGCGCGCCCGGTGCGGGAGTGTGTCCTCGGCCTCCCCGGGCAGACCGATGAACTGGCTGAGCCGTCCCCGGCCCGCGAGACCGAGACGCAGCGCGTGCTTCGGATCGGATTCCGGGGTCCGGAAGTGGTCCTTCCCGCCGAGTTCGACGATCGCCAGGCCCCGTACGTCCCGGGGCCGTTGGACACGGCCGGCGATGAGTGCGCCGCGGTCGGCGATGGCCTCCGCGAGGCGGACGGCACGCTGTCGTCCGCGGTCGCCCGGCAGGTCCAGCGGTGCGGCCAGTGCTCCGGCGTGGCCGGTCCGGACCCGGATGTCGAGACCGTCGGCCCGCCAGTGCCAGGTCTCCTCCGTCCGGTCGCCGGCCGCACGGTCGCCGTCGTTGCGGTCGCTGTCCTTGCGGTCGCTGTCCTTGCGGCCGGGCGGCAGTCCGATCAGCTCCGGGAGTGCGGCGATCAGTTCCGCCCTGGTCTCGGGCGACTGCCAGAGGATGTCGATCTCCAGCGGGCTGCCGTCCAGGGCACTCGCCAGCGCCTCGCGGCGCGCCGCCGCCCGGCGCGCGTCGCGCGATGCGGCATCGCCCGCGGGGCCGGACCGGGGCAGGAGCGAGGGGGTGTTGTGCCGGGTGACCCTGGTCAGGTCCGGGACGCGCCGGAGCATGGGCCGCAGTCCTTCCTCGGCCCAGGCATCCAGCTCCGCGCGCTCCTTGGGCATCAGTCCGGGACCCACGCTGTGGGGGCCGAGGGCCGGACGGTAGACGATTCCCGCGGCGATGCCCTGGCGTCCGTTGATCCACTTCTCCGGGTCGGTGAGCAGGTCTCCCGGTTCCGGGTAGCTGTGCACGATGTCCAGGTCCGGCAGGATCAGAGCAGGGCTGTGGCTGCGCCACGCCAGGCGTCCGCGGTCGTAGTCGAACGCGTTCTCGATCAGCCGCTCCCTCGGATCGGGAACGTCCGGCCAGGGAAGCGGCGCGTCCAGCAGCACGGTGGCCCCTCGCAGGTCCTGGGACCGGGCCCCCGGCCGGGTGGCCCACCGGCGGACGCTGGTCGAGACATGGACCCGGAACCGGTCGCTGAACGGCACGGTCTGGACGCCGACACCGACCAGGGCGGAGTAGTACCAGGTCCGCTTGCGGTGCTCGTACCGCTGCGGCGGCCAGGAGACCAGTTCCGCACCGTTCTCGCGGCTCACCACGCGGAAGCGGAGTTCGGCGCCTCCGGTACGGAACGGGCGGGCGGCCAGCCGAAAGGCGATCCACTCCGGGAGCAGGCTGTACAGCCGCGGGGCGGGTTCGGCCGTGCCGCCCGCCGAGACGGCCGTCTCGGTGAGGTCCACGGGTACGGACTGCCATGGGGGCAGGTCCGCCAGGACCTGGTCGAGGCCCTGGAACAGTTCGTCCTCCCTGCTCGTGGCATCGGCCGTCTCGTCCTCGTCCTCCGGTGCCGGTGTCCGTGCCAGACCGGCCGCCCAGGTGCTGATCAGTGGGGCGATCACCTCCCGCGGAACGGGCTCACGCCCGTACAGCCACGGGATCCGGGGATCGGCACCCGCGTTGCGCGCGGTGGCGACGACCCCGGGGGCCATGGCCCGCAGCAGGGAGTTGAGCCGGCGGACCGGCAGCTGTACGGGGTCGTCCCCGCAGCGGCGCGTGCGGGCGTACAGGGAGGTGAGCTCCGCCCGCAGTTCCTCGCTGAACGGCATCACGTACGGGGATTCGGTCCACGGCCCGTACGCGGGGTCGGGTTCGTAGGCTGCCGTCCTGATCACGTGGTACACGGGGTGCTCCCTGATTCGTCGGCGACGGGGCCGGGCTCTTCCGGTTCATCGGTGGGTCGGGCCGGGTGCAGACAGCGGTTCAGCATCAGCCACAGCGGCCCGTACAGGGCCTCGGTGATGAACCGGTCGTGCTCCGACTTCTCGCCGGTGCCGGCGAAGTAGGGCCGCAGTACGTCCAGCACACTGTGCAGAAGGCTGGATTCCGGAGTGTCCGGCCCTGGTGGCGTGGCGGACGCGCACGGCGCGAAGGCGGCGTCCACGAAGACCACGCGGGCAGGCACGCCACCACGCACGAGCCGTCCGATGACCTGCCACATCAGGACGAGCAGGTCCCAGGTGACCTGTTCGCGGTCGTCCCCGAGCCGGCTCCAGGCCATGCTGCGCTGGAGCACCTGGTACCAGCGCGAGCGCGCCCGGCGCCGGACCTCCTCGGCGCCCTCCTCCACATGCGCGCCGCCGCGGACCCAGGAGGCGAACTCGCCGCTGTCCCCCGCCCGGACGATCCAGTCGTTGATGGCGTGGACGGCGAGCCCGAGATCGTCGGGGTGCGGATTCGGACGGGCGAGGAAGTAGACCGTACCGATGGCCGCCACGGCCTCGTCGTTGAGGATGTTGTGCCCCCGCTCGACCGCGAGGAGCGGGGCCACGAGGATGTCGGCCCGGCAGTCCTTCAGCTGCTCCACATCGCCCCGGCGCAGCACCCGGGCGTGGTGGTCGCCGTACCCCTCGCTGTCGTCGTCGATGTCCTCGTCGTCCGAGACCAGCCGCAGGACCTTGTTCTTCCAGCGGGAGTTGAGGGTGTGCAGGGCGTCCGCCACCACCCGCGCCTCTTCGTAGCTGCCCACCAGGAGCAGGATGTGGTCACGTCCCTCCGGGAGCGACAGCAGCTCCATCTCCAGGGGGCCGCCGTCCTCCTCGTCCTCGTCGACGCTCGCTCCCAGCCGTGTCGCGATGCGGCGCAGCGTCTCCGGCCGGTCCTCCTGGGCGGTTCCCGAGATCCGCAGGGCGGCCCCGTCCTCGGTGATGAACTCGAACCGCATCTCGCTCTTCCCGGCGATGCGACGGGTCACCTCCGGCGGTGGCTCGATGACCACTCCCACGTCGACCGGGATGTGATAGCGGCTGGACCGCCCGGCCCAGCTGCTGCCGGACATGAGGAGGACATGGGCGCCCGGCCTGCCGTCCACGGCCGTCAGATCGGGCATGGCCCGGAGCAGTTCGCGGCCGACGCCGCTGCACCGGAAGAATTTCAGCTCCCCGCTGCGGACTCCTCCTTCGTCCCGTCCTCTGACGTGGAACTGGAAGCCCAGGACATTTCCCATCGGCGCTTCGGGGACCATCGGTCCGTAGTCGGCCGGGCGGCGGTACATGGAGTTGTAGTCCAGTCTGAGCGCCGCCTCGACCCGGGGCCACATGGCGTTGATCAGCGCGAGTTTCGGTTCGAGGGCACACAGCAGAAGGGTGAACTCGAAATGCCGGGCGAACTCCGATTTCCAGCTGTCCGGGCTCTGCGGCTTCCGGGGCTCCTTCCTCCGGCGCGGCCCGTCCTCCCACTTCCTCAGCGCCACTCTCCAGACGGCCAGCTCCTTCTCGTACTGGGCGTTCCGTGCGGCCATGAAGGGTTCGTCCAACCGGAAGACCTTCTCCATCACCGTCACGAGGCGCCGCCTCGTATGGTCGGGATTGCTGGTGTGCAGCACTTCGTTCAGCAGACCGGTGAGTTCGGCGAAGTCCTCCGAGGTCAAACGGAAGCGGTCCCCGAACGGGTTGTCCCGGAAGGCGTCCAGCCGGGTGCCCAGTGCCTCCCGGGCGGCGGTGTCCGAACCGGCCGGCCCGCTCCGGCCGTCGTCCTGCGGGAGCGGATAGCGTTCGTCGAGCAGTCCGAGCTGAAGAGTCCAGGCGCTGAAGTAACCGGTCCTGACCCAGGTACGCAGTTCGTGGCTGCCCACCAGCATGGCGTACAGGCGGTCGGTCGCCGCCCCCGCCGTGTTCAGCGCGGCCGAGAAGTTCTCCACTTCCCGGTCGGAGAGCTGGGTCCTGCCGCCGACGGAGAACTCACGCGTCTTGTGCCCGCTCAGCTTGTCGATGAAGCCGTCCTTGTCACCGCCCGCGAGCAGGACGGCCGGGGCGAACGACTGGTCCCACTGCATCTGAACCCGGTCCGCCTCATCGACGATCACAAGGTCGCTGCGCCGGCAGGCCAGCTCCAGATAGCGGATGCGCTCGCCGTTCTGCGGGCGCGGCGGACGGGCGTCGAGGAGACCGGCCTGTGTGGTCACCCAGATGTCGGCGCCCACGAGTTCGCGGGCCGCGTGGTGGCGGGGGCAGACCGACCAGTACGGGCAGCCGACCGTCTGCTTCTGCCATCGCGGTGCCCCTCCTGGTCCGTCCGGCGGTTCGGGGCGGCGGGACCTGGGCTGGAGGCGGTTGCAGGGCGCTTCCCCGAAGCCGAGCGGCCCCTCGCCCGGCGTGCCGCGCCGCAGGACGTTCAACGCGCAGGAGGTGCCGAGGTAGTCGAAGGAGGAGTCGTCATGGGCGAGCAGCCGGTGCTCGCCCCTCCCGGCCAGTCGCCGGTGCAGCCGCTGGGCGTGCCGCTCCCTGCCCGACGCCCCGAGAACGGGAGCGGCCGAGCCGTCGGTGTGGACGTTGTAGAGCTTGACGAGCTTGAGCACTTCGGTGACGTCGCCGACCACGACGGTGACGCGCCGGGGGACGGGCAGGGTGGCCAGGTGGACGGCGATGATGTCGCGCAGGGTGCTCTTGCCCGCCCCGACGATGCCCAGAAGGTGCTGGATCCGGCTGACGGTGAAGGTGTCCGACGGTCCGAAGCCGTCGCCCTGTCTGGTCGAGAGGCTGAAGGCCTTCAGCCTGCCCACCCAGTCCTGTCCGGGCTGCCGGGCGTCCATCCGGGCCGCGGTCCGTTCCAGTTCGGCCAGGCCGAAGGTCAGCGGTTCGCCCCCGCCCGGTGGCAGCGTGTCCACGTCGTGGGCGATCAGGGGTGTGCCGGGTACGGACGGCAGGTCGACCAGCGCCAGGTCGCGGCCGACCGGGAACGCGTGCCGGCCGGGCCCCGCCCGCCGGAGCCGTTTGCCCGTCAGCGGCGGTGCGATCCTCAGCAGTTCCTCGTAGACCTGACCGCGCCCGTGCGCGACGGATGTCCCGCACGCTTCGGCGGGCAGGTCGGGGTCGGGTACGTCGAAGACGCGCAGCGGACGCGGGAACCGCTGGTACCGCTCCAGCGCCTCGCGCCAGGCCCGGCGCCGGCGCAGGGTCCACAGGGAATAGCGTCCGACGTGGAGCGTCCTCCCGGCGTCCGCCGGCATCGGGGCGCCCCACGCGGTGGCGAACGGGTACCCGCTGAACAGCACCCACGCGTGCGCCGCGGGGCTGTCGGGCATCAGCCTTCGCTGAAGGTGCAGGCCGAGCTCGACCTGGCACAGGGCTTCCAGCGCCGGGCCGCGCACGGTCGGCCCGGCGTACGACTTGAGCTCCTCGACGATCTCGCCGAGCGGCTGGTTCAGGCTACGCATGGTCCCTCTCCGTTTCCTTCGCGGTGCGGCAGGCCCGTACGTCGCGGACCAGGTCCTCGGGGGACGTGAGTACCGGCCGCCCGCGATGACCGGTGTCCGCCGCCTTCTCGAAGGCGGCCCGGTAGACGGGGTCGTCCGCCTGCCTCCGGGGCACCACGACGAACGTCACCGGGGACGGGCCGTCGGCCGTCTCGCCGACCCGGGCGGCGAGCAGGGCGGGCTGCTGCCGGTCGTAGACGCACAGCAGCCGGTCCGGGACGTCCGCACCGCGGATCCGGTAGGAGCCGAGGCCGGACGGGCTGAACTCGTGGCCGACCTTCGCGCGGGTGAGTTCGGCCAGTGCCGCCCGCTCGGTCGGGCCGGTCAGGGCGAGGAAGACCCGCAGGCTCCGCCGCAGCAGGAGGGCCTGGGCGGGGTCGCGGACGAGCCGGAGCGGAATCCCGGGCGGGCAGTCCTCCTTCTCGCACCAGGCACCCGGCCGGCCCGCCCGCTCGTCGCCCTTCCGCGCGGGGAGTCCGCAGGTCCCGCACAGGAAGAGCGTCCGCCCGCACCGCAGGGACTCCGGTACAGGTCCGTACAGGCCCTTGACCCGGTCCCAGACCGCCTTGTTCCAGCGTCCGCGCCCGTGCTGCATCCGGTCCGTCTGGCTGACCAGGGGCCGCTCCATCAGGAAACTCCGGCAGCGGCGGTACTCCGCGGTCGGGCCGCAGCGCGCCGCCAGCCCCGCCATGAGGCTGATCGCCTCCTGCTCGATCCGCCCCCGCGGACCGGTGGAGGCAAGCTCCAGGCAGGTCCTGGTGGGCATCGCCCCGACCGGGTGGACCAGCGTGGCGTCCGGGGAGACCCGGTCCGGCGGGATCCGGAACAACGGGTCTCCCGCGGTGATCCGCCGGCACCAGGAGAGCAGCTCCGGGACGCTCCTGGGCGGTGTGCGCCCCTGACCGAGGCAGTGCAGCACCATGCGGTCGAGCGCGAGCTGGGCATCACGCGGGTAGGGCAGCGAGAAGGACCGCAGTCGCTCCTGGCCGGCGGTCGCGGCCACGACACCTGCCAGCTCGGCGAAGAGTTCCGGCCCGTCGTGGCTTCCGGCCGGCGGGCCCGTCCGCGGCGCCGGTACCCGGGGCCTCACGCCGCCACGCCTTCCCGGGTGCCCGAAGGGCACCAGCGCGCCACCTCGCACCGGGCGCACTGGGGGCCTGGCCGGGCGCTATGCGTGTCGTCCCGGTGCCAGTCGGCCGCCAGGCCGCTCAGGACCTCCTCGGCGGCCGACCGGACGGCGCGGTCGAAGGGGTCGATGATCTCCAGGTCCGCACCGCCGGGGCGGAGTACCTCGATCTCGATCCGCGAGCGCGACGAAGAGCCGCCCATGGTGCCGTCGGCGACGAGCGGAACGGCGAGGGCCAGCTGCGGGTAGTTGTCGAGCAGCCCGCCGGGCCTCCGGCGCTCGCCGGCCGACGTCTTGGTCTCGCGCCACACCCAGGAGTCACCGTCCCGGTAGAGCAGATCGGGTGCGGCGATCACGACTGCGTTGCCCGTCGCGTCGTAGCGCACCACCCGTGGCTCGGCGCGCAGGTCGCTTCTGTCCCGCACGCACAGCAGCGGGCAGACCGCCGCGTGCCGGCGGAGCAGGAGCATCCCCAGTTCGCGTTCCTCGTCCGGCAGCGCGAAGCCTTCGGGAACCCAGTGGGCGGGCACGTTCACGGTGCACGGCCGGAGGGAGCCGTGGCCGTGGCGCTCGGCGAGGTAGGCGTGGACGGCGCGGCCCCGCTCGGCGGCGGGGCCCCGCTCCACCGCGTCCAGGGTGGGCAGGTTCAGCCTGCGCAGATGATCGCGGGCCGGGCACTCCCGGTAGTTGCGTCCGTTGGTGACCGACCAGGTGCGCCGCGGCCGGCCCGGGGTGCCGACGCCCAGGAGACCGGGCGCCTTGCGCAGGGCGGGGCAGACGGCGAGGTACGCGCAGCCCCCGCACGCGGAGCCGGGCCGGTATTCGTGGTTGTCCAGCAGCCGGGCCAGGGCGGTGACGCCATGGGTCCGGTACCGCTCGACGGCTTCCGCCCGGGTGCCGTCGAACAGCGTGCGCACCGCGCCGTCGAGGAGCGCGAACTCCACGACGCGTACGTGTGCGGGCGGGGGCCCCGGGGTGCCCTCGGCCAGCACCAGCGCGGCAGCGGCGGCATGTGCCTCGTCCGGTGCCGTATCGCTCAGCCGGTTGACCGGAAGGCGCAGTTCGCGCCGGGTCCCGTCCGCCGACCGCAGGCAGCGGCCCCAGGCGGTGATGCGGTACTGGAGTGCGCCCCGACCGTCCGGGACGGACAACCGGTGCCGGTAGGCCCAGGGTTCCGGAGCCTCGGTGAGGGGATCGTCCGGATCCGGCGGGAACGCGGCCCGGTACATGGACACGGCGTGCGCGGTCCACTGCCGCAGGCCTTCGTGGACGGTAGCCGTCCGGCGTCCGGCGCCGGGGTCCTCCGCGCGGTCCGGGGCCGTGCCCCGGACCGCTCCGCCGTCCGCCGCTCCGCCATCCGCCGCACCGCGGTCGAGCGCGGCCATCATGGGGCCGAAGGCGAACTGTTCCAGCAGTTCCCGGCCCTGCGGGGAGGAGCGCTGGGGGCGATAGCCTCGTGCCTTCAGCGCGTCGGCTGCGGGGCAGCGGTATGCGTTGCTCTTGAACATGCCCAGGGACACGTTGATGACATCGGACTTCCGGTACAACCCGTCGGGGGGTGTCCAGGATTCCGCCACGGTGACTCCCTTTCTCAGTCGATTCCGGCCGCACGCAGGTGGCGGCAGAATTCGGAGGTAGCTCGATGACGACGGTGAAGAACATGGTTCTGGGGCGCTATGAGTTGTTGGACAGGGTGGGCAGCGGGGGCCAGGGGGAACTCTTCGCGGGCTGGGACGTCGCAACGGACCGGAAAGTGGCCATCAAGCTGCAGAAACCGCGCGAGTTCGAATCGGCACGGCATTACGGCGAGATCGCCCAGGAACTCGCTTTCGAGGGCGGTCGCACGAAGCACCTCGCGGGAATCGAAGGAATTCCCGGGTTCCTCGCGAGCGGTCAATATCAGAACCGGTACTGCATCGTCCTGGAATTCGTGGACGGGGCGGCCCTGTACGACACGATGATCTCCGCCAGGCCGTTGAAGGTGTCCACGGCGGCCGCGGTCATCGGCCAGCTGTGCGAAATCCTGCATCAGGTGCACACACGTCGGCTCGTCCACCGCGATGTGAAACCGGAGAACATCATCCTGGAGCCGGACGGACGGGTGCGGCTGATCGACATGGGGCTGGCCATCGAGATCGGCGAACCCACCGAACGGGGCTGCGGAACGGTGGGTTACGCGCCCCCCGAGCAGTTCGACGAGAATCCCGACGGCGTGACCCCGCGAGCGGATGTCTTCGCCCTCGGCTGCCTGCTGCTGGAGATGACGGTCATGCGGTTGCCCTATGCCGGTATGACGGAACGGCCCGAGCCCGATTGCCCGGTCCTGCCGCCCGGCCGTCTGCGGCTGGTGCCGGAGCAGATCCGGTCCCTCGCACTGCGGATGGTGGACCGCGAGCCCGCGAACCGCCCGGCGGACGTGCTGGAGGTCTTCCGCCTCCTGCGCCCGCTCCTCCTCCCCCCGGGCTCGAAGCCCCCGGGCAAGCCGCTGGACCCCGACCCGACCGAGTTCTACCGGACCGGGCGTTCAGCGCTGTGGCCGCTCGGCGACCCGGTCCGGTGACGGCAGACCGGGCCGCCCCCGTCACCCCGGTCACCCCCGTCGCCCCCGTCACCCCAGATTCCTCAGCTGGTCCTGCACCTCGCGCAGCCCCTCGCCCCCCATCGACTCCAGCAGCTCGACGACCCGCTCCAACGCCTCCACGGCCTCGGGCACCCGTCCCGCCGCCGTCAGCACCTCGGCGTAACGGCGCAGCGTGCGGGCCTCGTTGGGCCAGTAGCCCAGGTCGCGGTAGATGCCGATGGACCGCTGGTACACGAGCAGCGCCTCGTCCCGCTCGGACCGGGACAGATGGATCTTTCCGAGCGTGACCAGCACATTGGCCGTTCCGTTCAGGTCCGTTGTCGTCTCGAAGATCCGCAGGGCGTCACCGCAGTCCCGCAGCGCCGCGTCGTACTCGCCGTGGTCATGACGCAGGGTGCCGAGCCCGTTCAGCGCCGCCGCCTCGCCCACGGGGTCGCGCAGGTCCCGGAACATGTCCAGCGCCTTGCGGTAGTCCTCCCGCGCGCCCGCCGGGTCGCCCCGGCGGCGCAGGGCGATGGCCCGCATGTGCAGGGACCGGGCGAGGCTCAGGCGTCCGGCGTCGCCGGCTTCCAGCCCACTGAGACGGATGGCCTGGCCCAGGTGCGCCACGACCTGCCGGTCCGAGCCCATCCTCATCTCGCTGCCGGCCAGCATCCGGTGGACCATGGCCTGGTCACCGGGCGAGGCGTCCTCCCGGGACGCCTCCACCGCGGGCACGAGGTTGCGGTACGCCGCCGCGTGGTGGTTGCGCCGCCACTGGTAGGTGACCAGAGCCATGGGCAGGAGCCAGATGTAGCGGTTCAGCCCCTTCTGGACGGCCAGCTCGATGCCCCGCACGACCGCCTCGTACTCGTCCTCCAGACAGGACATCGCCTCTTCCTCGTCGCGGGGATCGACGATCCCCCGCATGGCGTCGGACAGTTCGATGGGCAGCGTCCTGCCCGAGTCGAGCACCTGGTCGCAGACCCCCGCGTACTGAAGCTGGTACTCCAGCACCCGGCGCACCGTCGCTTCCTCCAGTCGCCCGCGCGGCCCGCCGGCGGCCGAGGGGTCCAACTCGTGCCGGGCGTAGGCCCGCACCAGATCGTGCAGGCGGTAGCGGTCGGACGACAGCTGTACGAGGCTGGCCCCGACCAGTTCCTCGATGGCCCGGTCCACATCGCCGCCGGCGCCCACGCTCCCGAGGTCGACCGCGGCGGACCAGCTGATGCCCGGCCCCGGATGGACGGCGAGCTGCCAGAGGAGGCACTGCGCCTCCGGGGACAGAGCCCGCGCCGAGCAGTCCAGGGCCAGCCTCACGGAGAGGTCGTGGTCGGACCGGTGGAGCGCGTCCAGCTTCCGCCGCTCTTCCCGGAGTTCCATGACGAGCGCGCGGATCCCGTCCGAGGTACGACCCTCGATGCGCTTGGAGACCACGGTGAGCGCCAGGGGCAGACGCCCGCAGAGTTCGACGAGTTCGCTGATCAGATGCCCGGCCCTGAGCCGGCTCCGCGGGGGGATCACCTCGTTCAGAATGCTTTCCGCGGTCTCACCGTCCAGCGGTTCGATCGGCCTCATGTACACCTCCTTCCGGGCCCGCAGACCCGCCAGGCTGTCCCGGCTGGTGACGATCACGGCGCAGGCGCCCCTGCCGGGAAGGAGGGGGAGGACCTGTTCCGCGTCGGCCGCGTCGTCCAGGACGATGAGCACGGACCGGGTGGCCAGCGCCGTGCGGTAGGCCGCACTCTTCGGTTCGAGCCCGGTCGCTTCCGTACGTACGCTCAGGGCCTCCAGGAACCGGTCCAGAACCTGTTCCGGGTCGGCCGGGGCCATCCTGCTGTCGGCGACACCGTGCAGTCCGGCGAAGAGCGTGCCGTCCGGGTAGTCCCGCTGGACGAGTTCGCCCAGGCGCAGCGCGAGGGCGGTCTTCCCCACGCCCGGCATCCCGGTCAGCGCGATCAGCGCGCTGCCGACCTGCTCCCGTCGCCCGCCGAGGAATTCCCGCAGCGGGGTGAGATGGCCGTCCCGGCCGAGCACCGGCCGGCCGGACGCGGGCAGTTGGGCGGGAACGGGGCGCAGGGGACCGGCCCGACGCGATCGTCTGCCGGACGGACTCCCGCGCAGTTCCCCGATCGTCTCGATCAGCTCCGGGTCCTTCGGCTCCCCGTGCCGTTCCCGGCGCTGCTTGAGCAGCTTCGTCAGAGCCGCCCGCGAGAGCCTCGGGCTCTGCCCGATCAGGTGGTACCGGAAGATCCGCTCGTTCTGCGGAAAGCGCTGGAACAGGATGGCGGCCTCTCTGCGAAGCCAGTCGTGCAGACCGGCGTCGTATGCGGCGTCCAGGCGCATGATCGCCGCCGCCAGCCATTCCATCCGCAGTTCGGAGCGCCGTGGCTCGAACGTGGCCGGGAGCCCCACAAGCGCCTCCCCGTGCGGCCACCCGGCCATGACCGGGTCCAGCGCGTCGAAGCACGGTTGCCCGCGCAGCGTGGCCGCGCGGGCGACCCCGTCACGGAAGCGGAAGAGATCCAGGCTGTCACGGGGCAGAACAATCGAACATTCGCGCAGCTTCATGCGGGGCACACCGGGAACCACATCCCGGAGAAGCTTCAGCCACTGGCTGACGGCGTTGTCACTGACGGTCCTGTCCGACCGGAGGACATGCTTGACCTCGTCGACCGTGGCCCGGCATCCGTCCGCGGTGGCCAGGAGGGCGAACAGGGCGGACATCCTGTCCGCGCCCCGCACAACGCGCTCACCAGCGACAAGGACTTCGACCTCCCCGAGCACACGTGCGCGTACCTCCTCTCCCGCGTGTTTCGCCCCGTGCGTCCCGGCCGCACCGTCCGCCGTCCCGAGCAGCACGTCCTGCCCCCTCAGCACCCCGACTCCTCATGCACCCGTCCCCTGCGCCCCTTCCACATCGCCCTCAGATTCACCTCAGAACACGCCGCCCCTCCGTCCGAGGAACCCGGGCACGATGCCGTCATCACTCGGCGCGCCGCTCGACCGAGCGGCCCGAACCGAGGCGCGTCCGCCGGCTTCCCCACGCGGACACCGCGGTGAACCGAGTGATCACGACACGACTGCACCAGCCGAGGAGAGACCGATGACCAACCGCCGCCGCCCCCGCCGCGGAACCCGCACCCTGCGTTCCTCGTCGATCCCGTCGACCAGGCGGCTGATCGACAAGGCCAAGCCGCAGAGCCCGGAGGCTCCGCCGGCCGCCGCCCCCACCACCCCGGAGTCCGAGCAGGCGTAGCCGCTCACCCTTCCGCCCGCCGACGCATCAGGGTGCCCGCCGATGGGCGGGCGCCCGCACCTTCCGCGCCAATCTGCCCACCGGGTCGGCAGGATCCGCTGTGGTCCTCCCCTCCACCCGCGCACCGCAGCGGGTCACTTCAGCACTCCACGCCAACAAATCTGTGACGCGTGGGACTGGTGCCCGTTTTATCCAGTCGCCGTCTGCGGCTGGGCTGTCCCAGAGAGCACACCCTCAAAGATCCGGATTCCCGGCACCCATGGTGCCGAGGGAGGACATGTCATGACATTGCTCCACCCGGGCGGAGTGTTCGCCGCCGTCACGTCCCACTTCGCCGATCCCCTCAGCGTCGAGGACGTTCGTCTGACCATCGGCTCGGAGCGGGGGCCGCTGTCGCTCTCGCCCTCGGAGGCACACGAGGCACTGCACGGGCCCGACGCGGACCCGGTGCTGAGTGCGGCAATCTGGCGGGAAGTGATCCGCGCCGCGCGGAGCGGGGCGGATCCCCGTGGTAAGTGGCAACTTCTGCTGGTCTGGCTGCTCCTGCCCCGTCTCGGCGGCACGGTGTACCGGGTCTCCGCACGGCTGCGGGCGAACCGGGCGGACGTGGAGTCGGAGATGGTGCTCGCGCTGCTGGAAACGCTGGAAGGACTGGACCCCGAATTCCCCGGCGCGGCGGACGCCTTGACCGCTTCGGCCCGGGGCAGCGCGTGGCGGTACGCGCGCTCGGCCCGCCGCGCCGTCCCGGTCGGCCACATCGAGAGCATCGCCCGGGACGACAGCCACCCGGGAGCGGCCGACGAGGAGGGGACGGAGGACTTCGCTCCGTTCGACCGGGAACTGGAGGTCTCGCCCCCGGACAGGCCCGACGGACTGAGCGCCCCCTTGCGGATCACCGTCACGGCGGCACAGGTGGAAGCGGTACGTCTCGGGGCTCTGGCCCACCGCTTCGGTCTCCCCGATGCCGTCCTCCGTACGCGGGGAACCGGTCGCAGGCGCTGCATCGGCCGTGTGTCGCTGCGGCCCGACGGCCGGCGGCGATGAGCATGCCTCCGCGCACCCCGCTGTCCTTCACCGAGGTGTTCGAGCTTCCGGTGGCGGTGGACATGCGCACGGCGGCCAGGGCCCTGGGCATCTGCACCGGGACCGCCTATCAGCTGGTCCGCCGGGGCGCCTTCCCCTGCCCGGTCCTGCGGATCGGCGGTGTCTACCGGGTTCCCACCACACCTCTGATGCGCGTGCTCGGCATCGAGGAGCGGCCGTTGTACGCGGTCGACCTGGAGGGCGACCAGGAACCCGATGACGGCACCGGTACGTCCGCACCCCGCGGACGCTGACACGGGAGCGAGGGCCGTCACCCCGGCTGTCTCGGGGTGACGGCCCTCGGGCGTTGACGGCGGGCCGGTGTGTTCAGTGGCGCAGGGCCGTGGCCACGTCCGCCTCGATGTCTCCGTCGAGGTCGCGGTTGCTGCGGGCCGTGGCGTCCTTGGGTGTGCCGGGCTGGGCGCCGTCGACCGTGACGACCGTGGTGTCGAGCAGGTTGCCGCCCTTGTCGCGGAAGTTGATCTGAACCGCGTAGGACTTGGCCGAGTCGGTGCTGTTGGTCACGGTGAACTTCGCCGTGGCGCGGCCGTCGCCGTCGGTGGCGACGGCGCCCAGGTCGACATCGCCCTTGGCGTTCACGCCGTCCTTGAACTCATTCAGCTTGTCCTGTGCGGCGGCCGTGGCGGAGGCGACCGCGTCGGTGCCCTTCGACGCCAGCGAGGAGGCGGCCGAAGCGGCCTTGGACACCGCGTCGGACGGGCTGCTCCCGTCGTCCGAGCAGCCCGTGGCGGCAGCCGCCACGGCTGCCGCCAGTGCCACGGCCCGTACGCCTCTTGCGCCTCGTACGCCCCGCAGGGTCATGTCTGCCTCCCGGCTCTCGCGATGGTCCCAGTCAAGGCGCGGGGCGGCGGGGCCGCATGCGGGGTACGCCGACCGGGGTACGGCTGTGCCCCCGGTCTCCCGGGGGCACAGGTCGCTCCGGGTCAGCGGCCGTAGCGGATCAGGGTGCGGACCATACGGCAGGTGGTGTCGGACGGCGGATGGATGCCGAGGTGCTCGGCGGTGGTGCGTATCTTGTGGTTGCTGGCACTCGACGGCTGGTACACGCCCGTGTCGAGCAGGGCGATCGCCAGACGCATCGCCTTGAGCCGGCGGTTGTGGGAGACGTACCACTCGCGGGGGCGGCCCGCGGGGAGTCGCTTCTTCTGGAGAGGCTTCGGCAGCGGCGGGTGGAAGGGCATGGCGAGCTGGGTGTCGAGCGGCTTGGTCGTGACTGCGGCAACGGCCATCGGCAACCTCCTGGCACGGTGGTGGAACCCTCACGAACTGCCTCCATTTTACTGCCCACCACTGACAATCGCCCCTGGCCAGAGGGGATTTCAGGAGCCTCTCCCGTAACCTTGGCCCCATGGAGATCTGGATCAATCCCGCCTGTTCCAAGTGCCGCAGCGCGGTGAGCCTGCTCGACGCCGAAGGGGCCGACTACACCGTCCGGCGCTATCTGGAGGACGTGCCCTCGCCCGAGGAGATCCGGGCCGTGCTGGAGCGGCTCGGGCTGGAGCCGTGGGACATCACGCGTACGGGGGAGGCGGCGGCCGAGGAGCTGGGCGTCAAGGACTGGCCGCGCGAGGACGGCTCGCGGGAACGGTGGATCGCGGCCCTGGCCGAGCACCCGAAGCTGATCCAGCGGCCGATCATCACCGCCGACGACGGCAGCGCGGTCGTGGCGCGGACGGACGAGGCGGTCCGGGCGGCGCTGGGCCGCTGACCACCGGCGCGGCGGTGGGGAGTCCGCGGGGGTGTACCGGCCCCGGCCGGGTCAGCGCTCGTCCGTGCCGGCGCGCTTGGCCGTGGCCAGAGCGATCCGGTTCCAGGTGTTGATGGTGAGGATCAGGGCGAGCAACCGGGCCAGTTCCTGCTCGCCGAAGTGCGCCGCGGCCCGCTCGTAGACCTCGTCGGAGACCCCCGCGTCCGCGACCCGGGTGACCGCGTCGGTGAGGGCGAGGGCCGCCCGCTCCCTCTCCGTGAAGAAGTGTTCCGCCTCCCGCCACACCGCCACCATGTGCAGCCGCTCCTCGCTCTCCCCCGCCCCGCGGGCATCGGTGGTGTGCATATGGAGGCAGTACGCGCACCGGTTGAGGTGCGAGGAGCGGATCTGCACCAGCTCCACCAGCGCGGGGTCCAGTCCCTCACGGGCCGCCGCGTCCAGTCCGATCACGGCCCGGAAGGCCTTCGGCGCGGCCTTCGCGAAATTGAGCCGGACGGTGGTGGCGGGGGCGGCGGTGCGGTCGTTCGTCTTGATCTCCGTCGTTGTCATGGGTACGAATCTAGGAGGACGGGCGACCGGATACGGGGTGCATTCCGATGGTGGGTTCATGGGTCAATTCCGCTGAGATCCTCGGCAGCGATCTGCCGCTGGAGCTGTCCGGCACGGGCAACCGGCGGGCCGTCCTGATGCGGGCGCTGCGCGAGGCGATCCGCGCCGGGCGCCTCCCCCCGGGCACCCGGCTGCCGCCCTACCGTTCGCTCGCCGCCGACCTGGGGCTGGCCCGCAACACGGTCGCCGACGCCTACGCGGAGCTGGTCGCCGAGGGGTGGCTGGCCGCCCGGCAGGGCTCGGGCACCCGGGTCGCCGAGCGGGCCGTACCGCGCACTCCGGCACAGCGCCCGCGCACCCCCCGGCGCCCCGCCCGGCCGCTCCTGGATCTGGTCCAGGGCAAGCCGGACCCGTCGGTCTTCCCCCGCACCGCGTGGCTGGCCTCGGCGCGCCGCGCGCTCACCCGGGCACCGCACGACGCCTTCGGGCCCGGCGATCCGCAGGGGCGGCCCGAACTGCGGCAGGCGCTGGCCGGCTATCTGGCCAGGGTGCGCGGGGTCCGGGCCTCCCCCGGGCAGATCGTCCTCTGCTCGGGAGCCGCCCATGGGCTGCGTCTGCTGGCGGAAGTGCTCGGCGGACCGTGGGCGGTGGAGGAGTACGGCCTGCCGTTCCACCGCACACTCCTCGCCGCGCACGGCGTCGGCACCCGGCCGCTGACCGTCGACGAACACGGCGCCCGGGTGGCCGAGCTGGGACGGACGGACCGGGCCGTACTGCTCACCCCGGCACATCAGTTCCCGACCGGCGGGCCGCTGCGTCCCGAACGGCGTGCCGCCGTGGTCGACTGGGCGCGGACGACGGGCTCCCTGGTCGTGGAGGACGACTACGACGGCGAGTTCCGCTACGACCGGCAGCCGGTGGGCGCCGTTCAAGGACTGGACCCCGAGCACGTGGTGCTGGTGGGCTCGGTGAGCAAGAGCCTCTCCACCACCCTGCGGATCGGCTGGCTGGTGCTGCCCGAACGCCTGGTGGAGCCGGTACTCGCGGCCAAGGGTGAGCGCGAGCAGTGGTCCAGCGCCACGGAACAGCTCACGCTCGCGGACTTCATCGAGTCGGGGGCGTACGACCGGCAGGTGCGCCGGATGCGCCAGCGCCACCGGCGCCGCCGCGACCAGCTCGTGGCGGCGCTGGAGCTGCGGGCGCCACAGGTCCGGGTCACCGGGATCTCGGCCGGTCTGCACGCGGTGCTGGAACTGCCTCCCGGCACCGAGCACTCGGTGGTGCGGGCCGCCGCCTGGCAGGGGCTGGCCGTGGAGGGCCTCGGCGACTATCTGCACCCGGCCGCCGCGGCGCCCCGGGCCGGAGGCCGGGACGAGCGGGTCGGAGGGAACGGGCAGAACGGGCAGAACGGGCGGCTCAGGCGGGACGGGCTCGTCGTGGGATACGCGACACCGGCCGAACACGCCTATCCGGAGGCCCTGGAGGCACTGTGCCGCGCGCTGCCCCCCGCGCCAGGTCCCGGACCGGCGCACGCGCCCGCATCCGTACCCGCGGCTCCCCGCGAGCCCGGCCCGGCGCACGCGCCCGCGTGAAGCTCCCGGCGCCGCTCGCCCTGGCGGTAAGCGGTACCGACCGGCGTCCGCGCCCGCGCGAACTCCCGCCGTACGCCCCCTGCCTACGCCCCCAGTCCCGCCTCCGCCCGCGCGAGCACCTCGGTGAGCCGGAGCCCGAACCGTACGTCGCAGGGGTGCGGCACTCCCGTGCGTACGGCGCCGGCCAGCGCGTCCACCGCGGCCCGGAACGAGCCCACCGGGTCCTCCCACCTCGGCAGGGCGGCCGTCCCGCGCTCGCCCCTCAGCTCGATGTCGGTACCGACCGCGCCCCGCGGTGCGCCCAGTCCGAGCGTCACGGTGCTGGACGCGCCCGAGGTGTGCCGGAGCACCAGGTGGGTGGTGTCGGCGGGGCCGCGGGCCGAGGTCACCTCGGTCACCTCGCCCAGGACCGGGATCAGGACCGAGAGGACGTGCGGGCCGACGTCCCAGAGTCCGCCCTTCTCCCTGCGCCACGGGGACGCGGCGTACTCGCTGGTGGAGTCCGGGGCGTAGAGCGCGCCCAGCCACTGGGCGCGGGCGGTGAACCAGCCGTCGGCCGCCGCCTGTTCGGCGATCCAGGCGGAGGTGGCGGTGGCGAAGCGCAGGGTGCAGAAGACCACGGAGGCCACCCGGGCCTCCGCCGCCGCCTCCGCGACGGCGCGCGCCGCCTCCACGGTGGTCGCGACCGGTTTGTCCATCAGCAGGTGGCACCCGGCCGCCGCCGCCCGTGCGGCCAGCGGGGCCTGCACGTCCGGCGGCAGGGCGAAGGCGACGGCGTCACTCACGGCGAACAGCGCGTCGACGCCCGCGTCGTCCGTGTACGCCCGGGTCCCGTGGGCGGTCGCGAGCTCCTCCGCCGCTCCGGGACGGCGCCCCCAGACGCCGCTCAGCTCGACACCGGGATGGGTGGCGAGGGCGGGGGCCTGGGTGTCGCGGGCCCAGGGACCCGTACCGAGCAGGCCGATGCGCAGGGGGGCGGTGGATGTCGTCATACGGGCCAGTGTGCCCGGTCCGTGAATGAGGTGGCGGTGGGCGGCGGTCGGCGGATACGTTTCTCCGGCCGGCCGCGGGACTCCGGCCGCGACTTCCGGGACTTGCCTCTGAAGCACTGATTTCGCTGTTCGCGCCTCCATTCCCCGGCCGGCTCTTTCACGTTCCCGCGCGGCGGGAGGAAGCAGCACGGGGGGACCCATGCCCACAGCAGACGCCGTTCCCGGGCCCGGGGCGGACGCGGAGACCGGCGCCGGCACCGGGGCGGACACCGGCACCGCGGGCGGTCTCGTCGCCGCCGAGGACGTGCTGCTCTTCGTCAATGCGGCGATCACCGCGACCGGACAGCGCGAATTCCGCTCGGGGGCGTACCAGCAGCAGCTGTCGCTGGACTTCCTGCACGAGTATGTGCGGGTCAACTACCGCCGGGTGTACGCCGCTTCGCTCGCCCTGGACATCAACGACCACAATGCCGCGCTCATCGTGCGGGGTCTGCTGGAGAACGCCTCCGAGGCGAGTGCCGAGGAGCGGCGCACCGAGGGGCGGCTGATCGCGGCCCGGCTGGCGATGCTGCCGCCGCAGCGCGTCTACCGGCTGTTCGGCGCGCTGCGCCGGGCCAAGGTCAACAACCGGCGGACCCGGGCCATCATGCGCGACTGGCTGGCCGCCCGGCCGGACCTGGCCCATGACGCGGTGAAGTACCGCGCCGGGCTGAGGACGGCCGCCCGCCACATCCACCTGCGGTGCCCGAAGGAGCAGGGCTACGCGGACGAGGTGGGCGCGTTCCTGTTCCGGCCCGGCCGGCAGCCGCGCTACCGGCACGGGCTGCTGGACGCCTGGCGCCGGGCCCACTACGAGCAGGGCGCCGTCCATGAACTGCCGTTCAGCGTCGCCGAGGGGTTCGCCGCCCGGCACGGGATGGGGCGTGAGGCGTTCCTGGAGCGGATGGTGCCCCGGATGACGCGGCTGGAGCGGCTGCGCACCCAGGGCCAGCGGTCCACGGGCACGGTGCCGCGGCTGCCCCCGGACGTCGATCTGACCGTGATGCCGCTGACCCGGCTCGCCCTGTACGTGCTCTCGCTCGGCTTCGACGTCCGCGCGGCCCACCGCGCGGAGCTGACCGGTGCGCTGCGTGCCGCGGCGCGCCGGGCGGCGGGCCCGGACGCCGGGAGCTGGGGGCGGGTCGCCGCCGTGCTCGACGACAGCTACTCCTCGTCCGGGTCGGGCCAGAAGCGGCGCCGGCCGCTCGCGGTGGCGCTGGCCTGCCACTTCCTGCTGGAGACGCTGGCCGCGCCCGGGGCGTACCGCCCGCTGTGGACGTCGGGCGGCACCGATCCGCTGCTCGTACGCCCCTGGGGGCCCACCCCGCTCGGGCTGCGCGTCCTGGACGCGCTGGAGCCGGGCTCCGGGGGCGTTCCGGACCGGCTGGTCATCGTGTCGGACGGCTGGGACAACGCGCCGCCCGGTCTCGCGGGCGAGGTGCTGCGGGTGTGGCGGACCCGGCTGGATCCCGGGCGGCGGACGGCGGTCCTGCACATGAACCCCGTATACGACGCGGACGGCTTCGATGTCCGCAGGCTGGCGCCGAGCGTGCCGACGGCCGGTATCCGCGACGCGGAGGATCTGCCCGCGCTGGTGGAGATCGCGCAGTTCGCGGAGGGGCGTACCGGACCGGCCGAGCTGTACCGGTATCTGGACCGGCGGGTGGCGCGCTTCGTGGCCGGCGGAACGCGGCGGGACCACGACGGGGAAGAGGTGGCGCGGTGAACAGGCTGGAGCTGACCGGTCTCTCGGTGCGGCCCGCGCAGGTGTGGGGCGGCGTCCGGCTGGTACCCCTGGTGCGCGAGGAGCCGGTCGAGGGCCTGCGGCTGCACCGGGAGGTGTACGAGGGCTTCGGCGCGGGGCTCGTCGAGGCCGGCCCCCGTACGCACTACACCTCCTACATCCCGCACGGTTTCGTCGCCGACTGGTCGGGCGGCGGGGCGCGGTCGGCGGCGTACGGCACGCAGTTCGACGACGGCGGCCCGCCGCGCACGGTCCGGCTGCCCAAGCACCGCCACCACCGGATGGCCAAGCGGCAGCCCGGCGACCGGCTGCGCTTCCTGCCGCTGCACCTGGCGCTGGAGGGCTATCTCGCCCTGCACTTCGGCGGGCCGTCGGTCGCCTGGGAGGAGTGGTCGCGCCAGGCGCTGCGCGAGGGGCTGTCACCGCGTGCGGAGGACGCCTTCCTCGGCTGGTCGGTGCGCGGCCTCGGGGACGCGCTGCGGGTCTTCGAGATCCACCCCGGCCAGTGCGGGGTCATGGTGTACGTCTCCGACGCGCTCGCCGCCGCGTTCGTGGTGCCGCATCCGGCGGACTACCGGCTGCTGCACGCCACGCTGATGGAGGACCTGTACGGGGAACTGGTGCACCAGTACGCGATGTACGGGGCCCCGGTGGCGGAGTTCGGGGCGCGCATCCGGGACGGGGCCGAGCTGCGGACCCTGGACGGCCTGCGGGCGGCGGCGCTCGCCCAGGAGAGGGCCTGGGCCGAGGCGCACGACTCGCTGTTCGCGCGGGAGCTGCTGGACTCCTCGTACGGCTTCGAGCGGGTGTACCGGATGGGTTCCTTCACCCTGTGGCGGTTCCTGCCGCCGTTCGTGCGCGACGGGAGCGGCCAGCACATCGGGGAGACGATCACCGATCACAAGGGCCAGGTCGCCTATCTGAAGACGTTCCGGCTCTCCGACGCCCAGATCAGGCGGGGGCATCTGCTGCACACCCTGTCCGACGCCCAGTGGTCGCTGTCGTCGGCCGCCGTCGCACTGGGGACAAGCGAGCAGGAGCTGGCGCGGCGCGTGCGGGCCGCCGGGTTCGCCGCGCTGCTCAAGGGCCATGTGTAGCTCCCGGGGGCCGGGCGTCGCACGGGAAACCTCGGTAACACGGGGTTCACATCCGGGCAACGGACGGGAAATCGCGCCTTGCCAAGCTGCGTGGCAGAGACCGCAGCACCCGCAAAGGATGGCGACCGTGACGTTCAAGGCTGAGTACATCTGGATCGACGGCACCGAGCCGACCGCCAAGCTCCGTTCCAAGACGAAGATCATGGCCGGGTCCCCCTCGGCGGACGCCGCGGAGCTGCCCCTCTGGGGCTTCGACGGTTCGAGCACCAGCCAGGCCGAGGGCCACGCCTCCGACCGGGTGCTGAAGCCGGTCTTCACCTGTCCGGACCCGATCCGCGGCGGTGACGACATCCTCGTCCTGTGCGAGGTCTTCGACATCGACATGACGCCGCACGCGTCCAACACCCGTGCCGCGCTGCGCCCGTTCGCCGAGCGGTTCGCCGGCCAGGAGCCGATATTCGGCATCGAGCAGGAGTACACGTTCTTCGACGGCCACCGGCCGCTCGGCTTCCCCGAGGGCGGCTTCCCGGCCGCGCAGGGCGGCTACTACTGCGGGGTCGGCGCCGACGAGATCTTCGGCCGCGACATCGTCGAGAAGCACCTGGACAACTGTCTGAAGGCGGGGCTGGGCATCTCCGGTATCAACGCCGAGGTCATGCCCGGCCAGTGGGAGTTCCAGGTGGGCCCGCTGTCCCCGCTGGAGGTCTCCGACCAGCTGTGGATCGCCCGCTGGCTGCTGTACCGCACCGCCGAGGACTTCGACGTCTCCGCGACCCTGGACCCGAAGCCGGTCAAGGGCGACTGGAACGGCGCGGGCGCGCACACCAACTTCTCCACCAGGGCCATGCGCGAGGGATACGACGCGATCATCACCGCGTGCGAGTCGCTCGGCGAGGGCTCGAAGCCCCTGGACCACGTCAAGAACTACGGCGCGGGCATCGACGACCGGCTGACGGGTCTGCACGAGACCGCCCCGTGGAACGAGTACAGCTACGGCGTCTCCGACCGCGGCGCCTCGGTCCGTATCCCGTGGCAGGTCGAGCAGGAAGGCAAGGGCTACATCGAGGACCGCCGCCCGAACGCCAACGTCGACCCGTACGTCGTCACGCGGCTGATCGTCGAGACCTGCTGCTCCGCGCTGGAGAAGGCCGGCCAGGCCTGATCCCCGGCAGTCCCGCGTACGCGGAGGGGCCGCCCACCGGTTTTCCGGTGGGCGGCCCCTCCGCCGTGGTGGGCGGCCGGGCGCGGGTCCGTGGCCGGGGCGGGTCCGTTGTCAGTGGCGCGTGTCAGGGTGGGGGCATGCTCGATATCAAGGTGGAGACCGAGAACTCCGAGACCCACACGCGGATTTCTCCGGAGGCGCTGAGCGCTCTGGTGCACCGTGTCGGAGGTCGCAAGGACCGTTTCCTGGTGGTGCAGCGTGTTCCGGACCGCCCCGGATTCTTTGTGCAGGTCTGGCACGAGGAGGGCGGGGACTACCAGCTGGAGTACCGCGCGGGCGGCCCCGTCGACCACTTCCAGGCACGGCTCGGCTCCCCCGCGCGGGTGGCCGACGCCATGGTGCGGTGGGCGCGGCAGGAGCCCGCGTGGGATTCGGGCATCGACTGGGCGTCCGCCGGGATGCCCGCCGCCGAGCCGGTGCCGGAGCTCGCGCCGGAGATCCGGAAGCAGTTGACCGAGCGGATACGGCTGTGGCTGCTCGGCGGCTACGGCACGGTGACCTCGCTGACCGAGGCGGCCGAGGAGCACCTCGTCAAGGACGGAGTCCGTCCCGTCTCCCGTGCCCAGGCCTACGAGCTCGTGGAGCGGTTGTGGCTGGAGCGGGTCGAGGAGCAGTGCGCATGGACGGACGTCACCGACGCCGACCGGCTGGAGCGGGCCTTCGCCGCGCTGGAGGGGCGCGGAATCACGGCCCGTGAGCACTTCGCCTGCTGCCGCTCCTGCGGGCTGAGCGAGATCCACGCGGAGAACGAACAGGCGCGCGGCTTCGTCTTCTTCTCCTCGCAGGGCTCCGACAGCGTCGCCTCGGGGCACGGGCTCACGCTGTATTTCGGCGGGTTCGACGAGTCGGAGCGGACGACCGCGGACGTGGGTCACGAGGTCGTGGCGGCCCTGCGCGAGGAGGGGCTGACGGTGGCGTGGGACGGCTCGCCGGACCAGGCGGTCGAGATGGAGGGCCTCGACTGGCGCAAGCGGCTGATCGGCTGAGCGGCGGGGGACCGGTGGGTCACCGGCCGGGGCGGGACGGCCGCCGGGGGCGGGAGCGGCCCACGCGGTGAGGCAGGTAACACCAAGGGTCCGTATCGACGGGTGGGAGGACCCTCCTGCGGTGCCGAGTTGTCTGCTTCAATGGAGACATGGCCAGCTACCAGTACATCGCGTCGGGTCGCAGCGACCTTGAGCCGTTCTGGCCGTCCCGTCAGCATCATGATTTCGACCGGGTGTGTTGCCGCGCGTGGAACGCGCAGGCCCTCTAAAGCCGCTCACCCGGCCTTCGGTCCGCGCGCACGACGCAAGTCCGTCCCTGACGACTCCTCGCGCGAAAGAGCTGACCCTCCATGGCGAACACCCGTACCTTCTCCACCGCTTCGGCCGCCACCTCGGCGTCCGCCGCTGCCACCACCCCCGCCCGCCCCCTGTCCCCCAACCGGCACCGGCTGCGCGCCGTCGACCGTGACGAGGTCGTCCGGCTCTCCGATGTCGCCGACTTCCTGCCGCCGGGTGCCACCTGGCTGCCCGCGCCCCAGCACACCCTTCCGGCGCTGCCCGGTCAGCCGCCGATGATCGGCTATCTGGTGCTCGTACCGGCCGATCAGCAGCCGGTGATCGCCGGAGCGGTCGCCGCGTCCCAGCACCGGGCGGGCCACCCGCAGTTCGACCGGCCAGGACCGGCCGCCCAGCAGTTCGTCCCGGAGCCGGTCGACGAGAGCCTCGCGGCCGGGCCGGTCCGGATCGACTCCGTCCGGCGCACCGCCTCGGTGGACGGCAGCACGCTGGATCTGACGTATCTGGAGTTCGAACTGCTGGCCCATCTGGTGGCGCATCCGCACCGGGTGCACACCCGTGATCAGCTGGTGACGACGGTCTGGGGTTACGGGCACGTGGGCGACGGGCGCACCGTCGATGTCCATGTGGCCCGGCTGCGCCGCAAGCTGGGCGCCGAGCACCGCCGTTCGATCCAGACGGTCCGGCGGGTGGGCTACAAGTACGCCCCCTGACGGCCCCGGTCCGGGCGACGCACCCGAAGCGCCCCGACGCGGCCCCGGGCTCCGGGTGCGTACCGGAGCCCGGGGCCGCACCACCCGCACCGCGTCGCGGAACGGCGGTGCGGTGCGGTGGGGCGGTGCGGTGGGGGTGGTCAGCCGGGGGATCCCGCTCCCGCCGGGACGCCGGACGTCTCCGGGCCGCGGTCCGGGCCCCCGCCCGTTTCCGGGTCGCCGTGTTCCGGGGCGGGCAGCCGGGACAGTCCGCGCGGGGTGCGCCAGTTCCGCTCGCCGAGCAGCAGCATGACGGAGGGCAGCAGGACCATCCGTACGATCGTGGCGTCCAGCAGCACCGCGACGGCGAGGCCGACGCCCATCTGCTGCATGTCCTGCATGGACAGGGTGCCGAAGACCGCGAACACCGCCACCATGATCGCCGCGGCGCCGGTCACCGCACCGGCCGTGCGCCGGATGCCCGTGTCGATCGCGGACCGGTTGTCCAGGCCGCCGTTGCGGGCCTCACGGATCCGGGAGACCACGAACACGTGGTAGTCCATGGACAGTCCGAACAGGACCACCAGGACGAACAGCGGCATCCAGGACTCGATCGCGCCGACCCCCTCGGAACCGATCAGCGAGGCGCCCCAGCCGTGCTGGAAGACGGCGACCATCACCCCGTAGGCGGCGCCCACGGAGAGCAGGTTGAGCAGGATCGCGGTCACGGCGATGACGTACGAGCGGAAGCAGAACAGCATCAGCAGGAAGGTCACCACCGTGATGAACGCGAAGACCGGGACCATGCCGCGCTTCAGCTGATCGTTGAAGTCGACGGACCCGGCGACCTCCCCGGTCACATACACCTCGGCTCCCGTGCCGTCGAAGGCCCGCGGCAGCCGGTGCTCGCGCAGCTCGGCCAGATCCGCCGTGCCGTCCGGCAGCGGCACCTCGATCTCCGCGACGTTGCGCGCGGCATGGACGCTCACCCGGTCGAAGGAGCCGAGCGCCCTGCGGAGTTCCGGTGTGCCGATGTCGTCGGCCCGGACGACGACGAGGGCGGGATCGGGGCCGCCCGGGAAGCTCTCGGTGATGTGGCGGTGGGCGACGGAGAGCTCCGAGTCCGAGCCGAACTGCTTCTCCAGCCCGAGCGCCTCGGTCTTCATCCCGACGACGGGCGCGGCCAGGGCGAGCAGGACGGTGACGGCGCCGATGGCGAAGACCTTGGGCCGGGCCAGGACGGGCTTCAGCACCGTGCCCGCGATACCGCCGCCGGCGCTCGCGCCGCGCTTGCCGCGACGGTTGAGCAGCGGGACGCGGCCCGCGTCGATCCGGTCGCCGAGCCAGGACAGCAGGGCCGGCAGGACGGTCACGGAGCCCAGCATCGCGATGAACACGACGATGATCGTGGCGAGCGCGAAGCCCTTGAACAGCAGCAGTCCGGACAGGAACATGCCGCCCATGGCGACCATCACCGTCACTCCGGAGACGAGCACGGCGCGGCCACTGGTCGCCGCCGCGACGCGCAGCGCCGTCTCCGCGTCGTGCCCCGCGGCCCGCTCGTCCCGTTCGCGGCGCAGATAGAAGAGGCAGTAGTCGACGCCGACGGCGAAGCCCATCAGGAACATCACGGAGTACGTGGTCTGGAACAGGTGCAGCTGGTGGCTGGCGAGCGAGAGCAGACCGAAGGCGGCCATGCACGCGGTCAGCGCGAGCCCGACCGGGAGCAGGGCCGCCACCACGGCGCCGAAGGCCACGAGCAGGATGCCCAGCGCCAGGGGTACGGCGGTGAACTCGGCCTTCTTGAAGTCCTCGGCGAGCAGGTCACCGAGCCATTTGCCCGCGCTGGCCTCGCCGAACTGGTGGATCTCGACGTTCCCATGGGTCTCCCGGACCGAGGAGACGGCGTCCAGCACCGGCTGCACCCGCTCGGCGGAGGTCGCCGCTTCGCCCTTCATCTCGAAGGTGATCAGGGCCTCCCTGCCGTCCTCCGAGGGGACGGGAGCGGCGAGATTGCGCACCTCGCCGGTCCTGCGTACGGCCTCGGTGAGGTCGCGGGCCGCCTCCTTCCAGTCACCGGCCGCGCCGGCGGAGACCATGACCAGCTCGCCCGCGGGCTTGCCGAGTCCGGCGTCGGAGAGGATCCGCTCCGCACGGGCCGAGTCGCCCGCGCCGTTCTCCGCGTCGGACATCTCGACCATGCCGGATGCCCCGCCGATGCCCGTGGCGAGCACGACGAAGAGCAGCCAGCCGAGGATGGCCGTCTTTCGATGGTGTGCGCTCCACACACCGATGCGTGCCGCGAGGTTGCGCCTCATGCGGATGTCGCCCCCAGAGGTAGACGTCGTACAGGACGCTCCGAATCTAGGAACGGCGGGCCGTCCGCCCCAGCCGTCGAAGCCCCCGGTCACGGAGCCGTAGGGCGAGGCCGGAGGGTGGTGCCAGGTACACCCCGCACCGGGTGGCCCGACGGCTGACGCCCTGGGGGTCCCCGGGGTGAGACTGTCCTGTGACCGGGACCCGCTGGGGTCCGGCGAGGGGAGAGAACACCATGAAGGCGATGTGGCGACGGATACGGCCGCCGATGCTGGCGGCGGGACGCGGGCTCCTTCTCGCCGTCGCCGGTCCGGTGGGGTCGATCACCCTGTTCGTCCTGGCGGTGCTCTCCCTCGCCTTCATCGTGCTGGGCATCGGACTCGTCACCACCCCGCCGGTGCTCGAAGCGGTGCGCAGGCACGCCAACCAGCGCCGGCTGTGGGCGGTCAGCTGGTCGCAGGTGCGCGTTCCGGTGCCGTACCGGCCCTTCCCGCCGGACCTCCGCCCCGGATTCACCGGCCAGGTGGAGCGCACGACGCTGATGCTCAAGGACCCGGCGACCTGGCGGGACCTCCAGTGGCTGCTGATCGACATGACGGCCGGCACCGTCGTGGCCTCCCTGTCCGCGGGCCTGATGATCTACCCGTTGGAGTCGCTGGTCCTCGCGGCGGGCCTGTGGCGGGTGTTCCGGGACGACGCGTACTGGTACGGATTCGTTCCGGTGGACAGCCAGGCGTCCGCGCTCGCCGCCGTCGCGCTCGGTCTGGTGCTCTTCGGCGTCGGGCTGAAGGCGAGCGAACCGCTGCTGCGTCTGCACTTCGTGCTCGCCCGCTCGGTCCTCGCCCCCACCCATGACCAGGAGCTGGAGCGGCGTATCGAACGGCTCACCGAGACCCGGCACGAGGCGGTGGACACGGCCGCGTCCGAACTGCGGCGCATCGAGCGGGATCTGCACGACGGCGCCCAGGCCCGGCTGGTCGCCATGGGGATGAACCTGGGCACCGTCGAGGCCCTCATCGAGAAGGACCCGGTCCGGGCGAAGAAGATGCTGGCCATGGCCCGTGAGTCCTCCGCGGAGGCCCTCACCGAGCTGCGCGATCTCGTACGGGGCATCCATCCGCCGGTGCTGGCCGAGCGGGGGCTCGGCGACGCGGTGCGGGCGCTGGCCCTGCGGCTGCCGGTCGAGTCCGAGGTGAACGTGGAACTGGCGGGGCGCGCCGGGGCTCCGGTGGAGTCGGCGGCGTACTTCGCGGTCAGCGAGGCCCTGACGAACGCGGTGAAGCACTCGGGGGCCGACCGGCTCTGGGTGGACCTGGATCACGCCGGGGGGATGCTGCGCGTCTCCGTCACGGACAACGGCCGGGGCGGTGCGGCGATCGGTTCCGGCTCGGGGCTGAGCGGAATCGAACGGCGACTGAGTACATTCGACGGCGTACTGGCCGTCAGCAGCCCCGCGGGCGGTCCCACCATGGTGACCATGGAGATTCCTTGCGAGTTGTCCTAGCCGAAGATCTCTTCCTGCTGCGCGACGGTCTGGTGCGCATGCTGGAGGCCTATGACTTCGAGATCGCCGCGGCTGTGGAGACCGGGCCCGAACTGACCCGGGCCCTCGCCGAGTTGGAGCCGGATGTCGCCGTCGTCGACGTCCGGCTCCCGCCGTCCCACACGGACGAGGGTCTCCAGTGCGCGCTGGCCGCCCGGCGGGCGCGGCCCGGACTGCCGGTGCTGGTGCTCTCCCAGCATGTGGAGCAGCTGTACGCCCGCGAGCTGCTGGCGGACGGCGCGGGCGGTATCGGCTATCTGCTCAAGGACCGGGTGTTCGACGCGGACCAGTTCATCGACGCGGTCCGCCGGGTCGCGGCGGGCGGTACGGCGATGGATCCGCAGGTCATCTCGCAGTTGCTGTCCCGCCGTTCGCAGGACAGGCCGATCGGCGGCCTGACCCCGCGCGAGCGCGAGGTGATGGAACAGATGGCGCAGGGCCGTTCGAACGCGGCGATCGCCTCGCACATGGTGATCACGGAGCGGGCGGTGGCCAAGCACACCTCGAACATCTTCGGGAAGCTCGGCCTGCCGCCGTCGGAGGACGACAACCGCCGTGTTCTCGCGGTGCTCGCCCACCTCGACCGGGGCGGTTCCTGAAACGGTTCCCGAGAGGCGGGCCCGGGAGGTTCAGTGGCGGGCCACGGCCAGGCTGACCACGTAGGTCTCCTCCACCACACCGTCCGGGAAGATCTCCGACAGCAGCTCGCGCTCCCGGGCGAGAAAACCGGCGACCGCCTCCGGGTCCGCGACCAGGAAGTCGGAGTAGCTGCTGACGTTGCCCAGGTGCACATCGAGCGGCACGCGCCGGCTCCAGGGCAGCAGGCGCGTTTCGAAGGAGAGTCCGTCCGGCAGGGCCGCCCGGAACCGGGCCCGCGCGTCGTGGGGGGTCTCGGCGGCGCCGAAGAACTTCCGCATACGGGCGTCCTGTTCACCGATCCACGGCACCGCCGGGTCGGAGTCGTTCCACCACAGGGCGAGCGCCCCGCCGGGCCGCAGGACCCGGCGGGCCTCGGGGACCGAGCGGCCGGTGTCGGTCCAGTGCCAGGCCTGGGCGTAGGTGAGCAGGTCCATGGAGTGCGACCGCAGCGGCAGACGGTTGCCGTCGCCCCGGACGAGGGGCACCGCGGGCAGCCTCCGGCGGAACTCCTCGGCCATCCCGTCACCCGGCTCCACCGCCGTGACGCGGGCGCCGTGCGCGTGGAGCAGCGCGGTGCCGAGCCCGGTACCCGCGCCGATGTCCGCGACCCGGGCGCCGTGCAGTCCGAAGCCGGCCAACTCCTCGACGGCGCCCAGGAGCACGGGCGGGTACGAGGGCCTGTTCGCGCCGTACGCGGCGGCGGCGGCATCGAAGGAGCGCGCCTGCGAAGTTTTTGTCATACGACCATCATGGCCCGGCGCCCACGGGCCGGGCGAAGGCTCTCGGACCGGCGCGCGCCCCGGCGCCCACAGCCCTGCGGGAGTTCGCCGGAGGCCCCGGCGCGACCGCGTACGGGAAAATCCCCGCACGCCTCTGTTCCCCCCGCTTACCCGTCAGTACATTGACAACATGTCTAACACGCAGCCAGCGGCGGTCGCGTCGGAGCGGACGCCCCTCAAGGCCCGCCAGGTCTCCTTCGCCTGGGAGAAGACTCCCCTGCACTGGGTGCCGGGCGACCCGTTCACCACGCACACCATCAATGTGCTCCATCTGCTGCTCCCGGCCGGGGAACGCTGGTTCATCCATGTGTACCGGCAGATCCTTCCCTACATCCATGACGAGCGACTGCGCCAGGACGTCATCGGGTTCATCGGCCAGGAGGCCGTGCACTCGCAGGCCCACGACGATGTGCTGCCGCATCTGAAGACGCTGGGCCTCGACCCCACCCCGTACACCGCGCAGGTCGACTGGTTCTTCGAGAAGCTGCTCGGGGACCGGACACTGCCGCCCGGCCGGGCGGCCAAGTGGTGGCTGATGGAGCGGGTCGCGACCATCGCGGCGATCGAGCACTACACCGCGTTCCTCGGCGACTGGGTCCTCAACGCCGAGGCCCTGGACCGGCGGGGCGCCGACCCGACGATGCTGGACCTGCTGCGCTGGCACGGCGCCGAGGAGGTCGAGCACCGGTCCGTCGCCTTCGAGGTGTTCATGCATGTCGACGGCGGCTACCGGCGGCGGCTGCGGACCTGGGCGACGGCGTTCTCCGCGCTGATCTTCCTCTGGCAGCGCGGCGTCCGCTTCTTCATGGCGAACGACCCGAGCCTGCTCGACGGCAAGGCCTCGTTCAAGGCGTTCCACGAGAGCGGCAGGCGGGGCACACTGCCCAGCACCGGTGCCATCCTGCGGTCCGTCCCCAGCTATCTCAGCCGGTCCTACCACCCCTCCCAGGAGGGCAGCACGGCCCAGGCCGTCGACTATCTCGCCACATCGCCCGCGGCCCTGGCCGCCGAGGCCCGTACGACGGGAACCCGCTGAACCATGGCCCTGCCCCGTCCTCGTACCGTCGTCCTGGTCACCGGCGCCGCCCTGCTCGCCCGGCGGGCCCTGCGCCGGCGCATCGCGAAGTCCCCGCTGTGGCCCATGCCCGCCCTGGCCGAACCCACATCGGGCCGCTCCGGGCGGCACTCCACCACCACCCGGCGGCTGCTGATCACCGAACGCACAGCGGTCGCCGACGGGGTGCTCCAGCTCCGGCTGGAGGGTGCCGGGCTGCCGCCCTGGGAGCCCGGCGCCCATCTGGACCTGCTGCTGCCGTCCGGACTGGTACGGCAGTACTCCCTCTGCGGCGACCCCGCCGACCCCGGGGCGTACACCGTGGCGACCCGGCTGGCCGAGGACGGCCGGGGCGGGTCCCGCGAGGTGCACACCCGGCTCCACGAGGGCGAGGAGGTCGAGGTCCGGGGTCCCCGCAACCGTTTCCCGCTGGCCGACGCCCCCGCGTACGTGTTCGTCGCGGGCGGCATCGGGATCACCCCGATCCTGCCCATGCTGCGTGCCGTCGCCGCCTCCGGTGCCCCCTGGCGGCTGCTGTACGGGGGCCGTTCGCGGGCCTCGATGCCGTTCCTGGCCGAGATCGAACGGCTCGGCGCGGACGGCGGCCGGGTCAGCGTCGTCGCGCGGGACGAGGCGGGCCACCCGGACGCCGCCGCGTTCCTGGCGGACGCGGCACCCGGCACGGCGGTCCACTGCTGCGGCCCCGAACCCCTGATGGACGCGGTCGCCGCCGCGCTCCCGGACGGCTGCACCCTGCATCTGGAGCGCTTCGCCCCGGCGGCGTCCGGCGCGGCGGGCACCGGCTCCTTCGAGGTGGAGCTGCGCCGCTCGGCCCGTACGGTGAAGGTCGAGGCCGGACAGTCGGTGCTCGCCGCCGTGCGCGAGGAGCTGCCCCATGTCTCGTACTCCTGCGAGCAGGGCTTCTGCGGGACCTGTCGGCAGGGGGTCCTGGAGGGCGAGATCGACCACCGCGACGAGCTGCTCACGGACGGGGAGCGGGAGGACTCGATGCTGATCTGCGTCTCGCGCTGCCGCGGTGAACGGCTGGTGCTGGACCTGTAGACCGGGTTCCCGAAGTCCCTCCCGGCCAGGCCCGGGAGGGACCCCCGCGATCTCTGCGACCGGCCCCGGATAGGCTGTTGGCATGACGACCGGGGTACGGCGCAGGATGGGCGTCGAGGAGCGCAGACAGCAGTTGATCGGTGTCGCGCTGGAGCTGTTCAGCCACCGCTCCCCCGACAAGGTGTCGATCGACGAGATCGCCGCCGCCGCGGGCATCTCGCGACCGCTGGTGTACCACTACTTCCCCGGTAAGCAGAGCCTGTACGAGGCGGCGCTGCGACGGGCGGCGGACGAACTGTCGGCCCGCTTCCTGGAACCGCTCGAAGGCCCCCTGGGCGCACGGCTGTTGAGGGTCATGGGCCGGTTCTTCGACTTCGTCGACGAGCACGGGCCGGGCTTCTGGGCCCTGATGCGCGGCGGGCCCGCGGTCGGCTCCTCGACGGCGAACGCCATGATCGACGGGGTGCGGCAGGCGGCGTACGAGCAGATCATCACCCACCTCGGGGTGGAAGTGCCGCCCGCCCGACTGGAGTTGGTCGTCCGGTCCTGGGTGTCGCTGGCCGAGTCGACGGCGCTGATCTGGCTGGACGGCCGGCGGGTGCCGCGCGCGGAGCTGGAGCGGCAGCTGGTGCACGACTTCGCGGCGCTGGCCGCCGTCAGCGCCGCGTACGACCGGGAGATGGCGGGCATCGTGCTGCGGGTCTTCTCCCAGGAGCCGGCGGACAGCCCGTTCGCGGAGCTGCTGACGCGGCTCGCCGCCCTGGCGCCCGCCGTGCCGCCCGTCCCCCCGCAGCGACAGCCCTGAGGACCGTCCGACGGTCCCCGGGCTCCCCCGAAGTCCCCGGCGTCAGCCCTTGCGGTACGAGGGGTCCAGGTCACGTGTCTCCGCCGAGACATGCAGGTCCTGTCCCTCGGCGGGCTTCACATAGCCGTGCAGCAGGTCGAGCACGGACTCGGCCAGCCGGCCCTTGAGTTCCGGGCTGCGGCCCGCCAGCATCGCGATGGCGATGTGCACGATCACATCGCCGGTGGGGGCGTCGCCCACCACGGACTCCTCGACCCGGCGGAATCTGGTCTTGCAGTTGGGTACTTGCGTGCTGACCGTCTCCGCGATCAGCGGATGCAGGGCGAGGGCGAAGCCGCGCCGGTCGAAGGCGTCGTCCAGCCCGGCGGAGTAGTCGACGGTGATCTGCGGCATCAAGCGCTCCTGAGTGCGGTGTGGCGAGTGCGGTACGGGGCGTGCGACAGCCGGGTCCGTCCGGCGTACCGGCCCCGCCGCCCGGCTCCACCCTCGCGTGATCGCCGGGCCGGCACAAGTGGCGCCCGGCCGTCATTCGGGCCCGCTCCGCAGGGCCGCCGCGAGCCCCACCTCCGCGTTGTCCGCCTGCCCCCGTTCGAAGGCGCGCTGGTAGGCGGCGTCGCCGACGGCGGCCCGCGCCTGCTGTTCGCAGGCCTCGCGGACCGGGCCGAGCTCCGGGGTGCCGCGCTGCGGGTGGCCGACCATCCGCCAGTACGCCTGCCCGGTGCCGTACACCCTGGCCGCTCGGGCGCCCGCGCCCTGGGCGGCGATCGCGGCGGCGAGGATGTCCAGCCCCAGGGCGATGCCGAAGCTGTCGCGGAGCCGGTGCTTGCCCGCGAGCATCGACCGGGCGTGCGCGGCGGACTCCCGCGGACGGTCCTGGAACAGGGCGATCAGGGCGAGCTGGTAGTCGACATAGGACCGGGTCCAGTACTCGTCGCGCGCCACGCAGGCGGCCCGCAGGAACGCGGCGGCCTCCGAGGCCTCGTCGAGCCGGCCCGTCGCGGTCAGGGCGAACAGCGCGACGAGGTGGCAGCGCAGCCGGTAGGCCGATTCCACGGGGGACGCGGAGGTGTCCCGGAGCACCTCCGCGACCGCGTCGAGGGCCGCCACGGGCCGCCCGGTCATCAGGTGGGTGAGGCCGGACAGATATCCGGCGCTGAGGACACCCTCGTCGTCGCCCTCCGCCACGGCCACGGCGGCACAGAGGGCGCCGAGCCGCTCGGCGGTCACGAAGTCGCCCTGGAGCAGGGCCGCGACCCCGTGCACCCACTGGAGCCTCGTCCGGTCGGGTCCGCCCGCCGGAGCCGCCTCCAGTGCCCGCCGGGCGTAACCGCGGGCCTCGGACAGATGCCCGCAGCAGGTCCAGAAGAAGCCGACCCGGCCCGTCATCTCCTGGGCCGCGGGGACGTCGTGGGCCAGCAGGTGGTCGAGCGCGGCGCACAGGTCCATATGGGCGTCGGCGATCCTGTGGTACCAGGACACCTGCTCACGGCCGGTCCAGCCGGCGTGGGCGCTGCGGGTGAGCGCGAGGAAGCAGGCGGCGTGCCGGTCGGCGGCGGCCCGCTCCTCGCCGAGTTCGGCGAGCCACATCCGGCCGTACTCGCGCAGGGTGTCCAGCATCCGGTGCCGGTCCCCGTCCCGCTTCACGACGGACTTGGCGACCAGGCCCCGCAGCGCCTCGCCGACGCCGTCCGGGGTGAGCGGGCCCGCCGCGCAGACCTCGCGGGCGATGTCCTCGTCGAAGTCCGTGCGCAGGGGGGTCAGACGGGCCCACAGGAGGCGTTCCAGCGGGGTGCAGAGTTCATGGCTCCAGCCGATGGTGGTGCGCAGGGCACGGTGGCGGCGCGGCGAGAACGAGTCGTCGTTGAGGGTGTCCAGGCGGGAGCCGAGCCGCTGGGCGATCTGTTCGACGGAGTGCGCCCGCATGCCCGCGGCGGCCAGTTCGATGGCGAGCGGGATGCCTTCGAGCCGGCGGCAGATCTCGTCGGCCGCCGCCGCCTCGCCCGGCGCGTCCAGCCTGGCTCCGGGGTCGGCGGTGCGCGCCCGGTCCCGGAAGAGGCGTAACGCGTCGGGGGCTCCGTCGACCGGCAGCGGCGGGACCTCCAGCACGTGTTCGCCCCGGGTGCCCAGCGGCTGCCTGCTGGTGACGAGGACGGTGAGGCCGGGTGAGGTGGTGAGGATCTCCCCCAGCAGATGGCCGCACGAGGTGCGCAGGTGCTCGCAGGAGTCGAGGACGAGCAGCAGCCGCTTGTCCATGAGCCATTCGCACAGGGCGTCGACGGGCATCCGCAGGGTGTGGTCGGCGAACCCGACGGCGTCCGAGACGGTGGACAGCAGCGGCCCCGCGTCGTAGAGCGGGGAGAGATCGGCCCACCAGGCTCCGTCGGGGTAGCGCTCCGCCGCGAGCCGGGCGCCCCGGAGGGCGAGCCGGGTCTTGCCGACGCCGCCGGGGCCGATGAGTGTGGTCAGCCGCCCGGTGGCCAGTGCGCGTTCCAGCCGGGCCAGTTCGGCCTGCCGTCCGACGAAGCTGGTCGTCTCCTCGGGAAGGTTTCCCACCATGGTCGATCATCACCGTCCGGCGCGCTGGAGCAGGGGTCCGCCGGTGAGGCCGCGGACGCCCGGCGGCACCGCCCCGGAGCCCCGGCGGGCCCGGCCGCGGCGCCGTCTCCCCGGAGGGAGAGGAGTCGCGGCCGGGCCGTGGGACCGGGGCGGATGCGCACGGTGTCCAGCTGTTGTGCGGCGCTTCGCCGACGTCTGCCGTCACCGTAGCCCTGTGGGCGTCAGCGCGTGGAGAAGACGGCGACCGTGCGCCCTGGGACGGTGAAGCTGCCCGATTTCCCGTCGTACGAGGCCTTCTTGACGGTAGGGTCCGCACCCGTCGCCTGAACCGGATGCAGGGCGTAGGAAGCGCCGGCGAGGGCGGGAACGCGCTGGCTCGCGGTGTCGGGCGTGGCGTTGAGGACGACCACGAGGGAGCCGAGGCGCATCGTGATCACGCCGGGTGTCTCGTCCTTGCCCGAGAGCGGGAAGGACAGGGCCGCCTGCACCTGCCCGGTGGTGGTGAGACCGAACTCCTTCTCGGTGGACCGGATGGTCAGCAGGTCCCGGTACGCGGCCGCGGCGCCGTCGATCTGCGCGCAGCCCGGGGTGATCGCGGGCGAGGCCAGCAGGGGCTTCGCGTAGGACCACTTGTCCTTGTTGTCGGCGGCGGGCGGCAGGCCGCGCCCGAAGCCGTTGCCGTCGCGGCAGTCCCAGTGCAGGGCGTTGAACCAGTCGCCGCTGTCGTAGGAGTTGCGGTCCAGGGACTTGGAGCGCAGCCGGTCGGTGCCCGCCTGGGAGAGCGAGGGCCCCTGGGACAGGGTGGAGACCGCCATGGCCAGCACCTGCGACCTGGCCCGCTCGGCCGCCGGGGTGCCGGCCGGGAGCTTGAAGGCGAGGGTGTCGTAGAGCGTCTCGTTGTCGTGGGCGTCGGAGTAGGCGAGGGCCTCACCGGGTGCGGCGGCGTATCCGGCGGGGGCGCCGTTGTAGTCGACGGCCGAGCCCTTGACGGTGCGGCCGGTGGTGTCGGTGAAGGTGTAGTCGGCGAGGCTGCCGGTGAGGCCGACCTTGATCAGGTCCTGGTAGTGCAGGAGCCGGGCCCGCTGTTCGGCGGTGGTGCCGTTGGCCGGGGAGGTGTTGGGGTCGGTGTAGAGGCCGGTGGCGAAGCCCTGCACCCCGGGGTCCTCGTCGAAGGGGCTGCCGCCGCGCACGGCGTCGCGGGCCCGGTCGGAGAAGGTGGCGACCCCGGTACCGGCCATGTTCTTCTGGGTGGCCTGGACGAAGCGCGCGTCGTCCGCGATCTCGCCGAAGTTCCAGCCCTCCCCGTACAGGATGATCTTCTTGCCGTCGACGCCGTCCTTCGCCACCGTGAGGGCGTCCAGTGCCTCGCGGACGGCGACGATGTTGGCCCTGGGGTGGTGTCCCATCAGGTCGAAGCGGAAGCCGTCGACCTTGTACTCCCTGGCCCAGGTGACCACCGAGTCGACGACGAGCTTGCCCATCATGGTGTTCTCGGGGGCGGTGTTGGCGCAGCAGGTGGAGGTGGCGACGGTGCCGTCCTCCAGGAGCCGCTGGTAGTAGCCGGGCACGATCCGGTCGAGGACGGACTTGTCGTCCTGGCCGGCGGCGACGGTGTGGTTGTAGACCACGTCCATGACGGTGCGCAGTCCGGCGCCGTTGAGGCCCTGCACCATCCGGCGGAACTCGACGGTGCGCCGCGTACCCTCGGGGTCGGAGGCGTAGGAGCCCTCGGGGACGGTGTAGTGCAGCGGGTCGTAGCCCCAGTTGAAGGCGTCCTTCGCGGCGCTCCTCGCGACGCAGGCCTGCTGCTCCTCGGAGTCGGGGGCGTACACGGACAGGTCGCAGCCGGGCCGGCTCCGGTCGGACTCCTTCTCCGGGATCGTCCCGATGTCGAAGGCGGGCAGCAGGTGCACATAGCTGGTGCCCGCGTCGGCGAGCCGCCGCAGGTGCTTCATCCCGTCGGACCGGGTGTCGGTGAAGGCGAGGTACTGGCCGGGGTGGGACGAGGTGCGGTCCGAGACGGAGAAGTCCCGGATGTGCAGCTCCTGGATCTGGGCGTCGCGCAGCGGGGTGGCGGCGGGCTTCCGCAGGGCGGACCAGCCGCGCGGTGCCAGCTTCGGGTCGTCGAGGTCGACGACGAGGCTGCGGGCGGAGTCGGTGGTCAGGGCGGTGGAGTACGGGTCGGTGACCCTGTTGGTGACGGTCTTCTGCACGGTGGGCGCCCAGACCCGCACGGCGTACCGGTAGGGCTTGCCCTGCCAGCTCTTCCTGCCGGTCACCGACCAGACGCCGGTGCGGTCGTCGCGCCGCATCGGGACGGTGCGGCCGTCGAGTTCGAGGGAGACCGTACGGGCGGTGGGCGCCCATACCGAGAGCGTGGGCGTGCCGTGCCGGAAGACCGGTCCGAGGGCCGCGCCGCTCGCGTTCCTCCCGTACAGGTCGTCCAGGACTCCGGCGGTCTGCACCCCGGTGGCGGCGAGCAGGGCGCCGTTCGCGGCGCGCTGGGTGGCGATGAGCTGGCCGCGCAGGGACTCACGGACCCGGTCGCGGTCGCGGGCGTCGACGGTGAACGCCGGGAAGTCCTTGAGGTGCGGGTACTTCGCCTTCTGCGCGTCGGTGAGGGCGGTGGTACGCAGCCGCAGCCACCGGCCCTCGTCGGAGAGCGCGCCGTCGACGACGGAGATGCCGCCGTCCTTCGCGTACACCAGCTGCTGGCTGGTCGCCTCGGTGGCCTTCACCTTCCACACGACGGTGCCGGAGTCGATCCACTGGGCCTCGGCCCTGGTGAGGTCGGGCGCGGGGACGCCGCCGGCCTGCGGCAGCAGGTATCCGGGCTGTCCGCCGAGCATCCACACCTCGTGCCCGTGGGTGGCGAGGTCCAGCGACTGGTCGCTGGGGAGGTCCTTCTCGTCGCCCTTGTGCAGGATGTAGCTGAGCGAGGTGGCGCCGTCGGTGAGCGGGACCTCGAAGGTGACTCCGTAGGAGTCCTTCCTCACCGGCCGGAGCGGCTTGGCCCAGTCGGTGGGGTTCTTGGCCCCGGTCCAGGTGTGCAGCCCCCAGCCGTCGTAGTCGCCGTCGGCCCGGTGGTAGTTGAGGACGGCCTTGGTGGTGTCCTGGCCGGGTGCTTCGGGGGCCTCGGTGCTCTGGCCGTCCTTGCCCTGCTCGATCCAGACCTGTCCGGTCCGGGCGAGGTCGACGGTGCGCTGCGGGCCGTCCGCCGTACCGGCCCTCTCGACCGTGTACGGGAGCGAGGACGCGCCCTCGCCGAGCTTGATCCAGGCGAACGCGCCATGGGCGTCACGTCCCGTGAAGTCCGCGGTGGCGTCGCCGGACTTCAGCTGCCAGCCCTCGTAGTCGCCGTCCGCGCGCCGGTAGTGGACGACGGCGTAGTCGCGTTCGACGGCGACGGGCTTCTCCTCGGGAGGCGCCTGGCCCGCCGTGGTCGAGGCGAGGGCACCGGCCGTGCGCCCGGTGCGGTCGATGACGACGGCCTTGTACCGCAGCGGCGTCCCGGCCCGCACCGAGGCGTCCAGGTGCTGGGTGACCTTGTACGGGGCGTGGTCGGCGGAGCCGAGGGTGCGCCATGGGCCGTTGCCGGTCTGCGCGGCGAAGACGACCCGGTCGAGCTGTCCGCCCCCGGTGCCGGCGGTCAGTTCGACGGTGCCGGTGGCTCCGGCGGCGGGCGCCTTCAGAGTGATCGCCGGCCCGGCCTCCGGGGGGCCGAGCGGCTTGTCGGCGCGCAGCACGATGCTGGAGAGCGCGGGCACCGTGACGGTGGCCCTCTTGTCGCCATCACTGCGGACGGAGCCCGAACCGCCGTAGAGCGTCCGGAAGTTCATGTGGGCGGACGCGGTGGGCAGCTCGACGGTCCGCGGTGCGGTGCCGTTGTTGGAGGCGACGAGGTACTCGTAGGGCCGCTCGGTGGCCGTACGGGAGAAGGCGTACACGGAGCCCTCCGCGTAGCGCTCGGTCTGGACGCCGTCGCGCAGCGCGGGGTGCTCCTCGGTCAGCCCGGCGAGAGCGGCGATGGAGCGGTAGACCGGGTGCCCGGTGTCGTACGCGTCCGTGGCGTGCGTACGGTCGGTGCCGATCAGGTCGTCGTCGAGGTAGTCGGCGGCCTTCGAGGCGAAGAGGGGCTGGCGGGCGTCCTTGTCGCCGCCCGCGCCGGTGAAGCCCTGTTCGTCGCCGGAGTAGATGACGGGGTTGCCGCGCGAGAGGAACATCAGCTCGTTGGCGAGACGGGCCCGCTTGAGCAGTTCGGCGTCGTCGGCCTTCGGGTTGTCCTGCTTCAGGAAGGTGCCGATCCGGCCCATGTCGTGGTTGCCGAGGAAGGTCACCTGCTCGTAGGCGTTGGCCTTGTCGGTGGTGTACCGGTAGTCGTCGCGGTACACGGCGGCGAGCTTCGAGGCCGGGGCGCCCTGGGAGGCGTACCCCCTCGCGGCCTCCTGGAACGGGAAGTCGAGCGTCGCGTCCAGCCGCCCCCGGGTGACATAGGGCGAGGTGATCGCGGTGTCGGAGGAGTACACCTCGCCGAACATGAAGAAGTCGTCCCGGCCGCGCCGGGCGGCGTAGGTGTCCAGCGCGGTGGCCCACTGGGTCCAGAAGTCCAGGTCGACGTGTTTGACGGTGTCGATGCGGAACCCGTCGATATCGAAGTCACGGACCCACTTCTCGTAGATCTCCGCCATGCCGGTGACGACCTCGGGCCGCTCGGTCCACAGGTCGTCGAGCCCGGAGAAGTCGCCGTACTCGGCCGACTCACCGGCGAACGTCGAGTCGCCCCGGTTGTGGTACATCGTGGGGTCGTTCAGCCAGGACGGCTTCTTGGTGCCCGCGTTCACGGTGGTCTTCGGGGTGTACGGGAACGTGTCCCGGTCGACCTTCGCCATCTTCCGGCTGTCGTCGAACGGGCGGCCGTCCCTGTCCAGGTAGGGGTGGGCGCCCTTGGGCTTGTAGCCGTACTCCTTCTCGGCGTAGTCGACGGTGTCGGCGGTGTGGTTGGTGATGACGTCGAAGAAGACCTTCATGCCCTTGGCGTGGGCTTTGTCGATCAGCTTCTCCAGGTCCGCGTTGGTCCCGAAGTGCGGGTCGACCTGGGTGAAGTCGGTGATCCAGTAGCCGTGGTAGCCGGCCGAGGCGTCCTTGCCGGTGCCCTGCACGGGCCGGTTCCTGAAGATCGGGGCCAGCCAGATGGCGGTGGTGCCGAGGCCCTTGATGTAGTCGAGCTTCCCGGTCAGGCCCTTGAGGTCGCCGCCCTGGTAGAAGCCCTTGTCGGTGGGGTCGTACCCGGTCTCCAGGCGGGAACCGGTCAGCCCGCCCCGGTCGTTGGCCCGGTCGCCGTTGGCGAAGCGGTCGGGCAGTACGAAGTAGAACTGCTCACGGGTCAGGTCGTGCCGGGCCGGTTCCCGGGCCAGCGCGGCGTCCGAGGGCGGGGCCGGAGCCCTGGACGGAGCGGCCGCCGAGGCCGCCGGTACGACGGGCAGCAGCGCCGCGCAGAGTGCTGCGACGGCCCCCCGCCGGAGGGTGGTTCGGGACACGGGCGGGTACTCCTCGGATTCTCTGCGGTGGGAACGGGGTGGGCGCGTGGGGGGCCTGAGGGAGGTGGGCGCCGTGTGGGGGGGGTGCCTGCGGGGCGGCTCCCCGGTGGGGGCGGAGGGCCGGTGGCGGGGTGCCGGTGGGGGCGGGTTCTCCGGGCGGGCCGGGAGCGCACCGCCGTGCGCTCCCGGCCCGCCCGGAAGTCGTGGTCAGCCGCGCCAGACGTCGCCGGTCAGCGCCGACCTGCCGGAGGCCGGGACGGTGGCGGTGCGGTTGGCGCCGCTCTCCCAGGTGACGTTGCCGCTCGCGTCCTTGCGGAGGTACTTGTACGCGAAGGACGTACCGGCGCTCAGGTCCACGTCGAGCTTCCAGACGGGATACGTGGCCGGGTCGAGCTTCAGCGCCTTCGCGGGGTCCCAGGAGCCGAGGGCCTGCTGGTCACCGGTGACGTAGATGTTCTGGCCCGGCTGGGTGAGGGCGTTGACGCCGAAGGAGGCGCCGGACTGCCCCGTACCGGGTTCGGCCGGGCCCGTGCCGCCGCCGGAGCAGGTGCGGGCGCCCGCGTGGAGGGCGACGGCGGTGTTGGCTCCCAGGGTGGCGGTGAACTGGCCCGATCCGTTGACGGTGACGCCGTTGCCGGACTGGATGTCGCAGTAGTCACCGGCGGGCAGCGAGGTCTGGAACGTACGGGTCAGGGCGGAGCCCTCGTGGTTGATGGCGACGTACGCCTTCGGGCCCCGGCCGAACGCGATCTGGTCGCCGCCGTTGTCCCACCAGTTCGAGACGCCCTGGCCCCGTGCGGCGTTGCGGAAGCCGACCATGGAGGAGATCTCGCGCCAGGCGTGCTGGCACTTCCAGCCGTCGCTGTAACAGGCGTTCACCTGACCGCCGTTGGGCGGTCCGGCGTCCTTGTCGGACCACTCGTAGCCGGAGTGGACGTCCGGGGAGCCGTAGGGCCAGGCCAGCATGAACACGCTGGCGAGGGTGTAGTCGGCGCCGTTCTTGTAGTTCAGCGTCTCGCCGTTGCGCTCGGTGTCGTGGTTGTCGACGAAGACCGCCGACCTGCCCGACTCCATGAAGCCCCAGCCCTCGCCGTAGTTCTTGAGGTTGGCGAGGTTCTCGTTGAGGAACGTCTGCTTGAGCCCCCGGGCGTAGCGGAATTCCTGGACGTCGCCGGTGCCGAGGTACTCGGAGGGCGAGACGGCCTCGCCCGCTCCATGGATCGCCTCGTGCTTCCAGTAGACGCCGGGGTTGCTCAGCCGGGACTTGATGTCGGCGAGGTCACCGGCCGGCATGTGCTTGGCGGCGTCGATCCGGAAGCCGTCGACACCGAGGGAGAGCAGGTCGTTGAGGTAACCGGCGATCCTGCCGCGTACGTAGTCCTCGCCGGTGTCCAGGTCGGCCAGGCCGACCAGCTCGCAGTTCTGCACATTGCCGCGGTCGCCGTAATTGTTGATCTGCGACTGGCAGTCGTTCATGTCGTTGACCGAGTACAGGCCCGGGTAGTCGTACTTGGAGTACGGGGACCCGCCCGTACCGGTGCCGGAACCGGCCGACATGTGGTTGATGACCGAGTCGGCCACGACCTTGACGCCCGCGGCGTGACAGGTGCCGACCATGTCCGCGAAGGCGGCGCGGTCACCGAGCCGGCCGGCGATCCGGTAGCTGACGGGCTGGTACGAGGTCCACCACTGGCCGCCCTGGATGTGCTCCTGGGGCGGCGAGACCTGGACGAAGCCGTAGCCCGCCGGACCCAGGGAGTCCGTGCAGGCCTTGGCTATGGAGTCGAACTTCCACTCGAACATCACGGCGGTGACGTCCTTGTCGCCCGGCCCGGCGGCCTGCGCGGTGCCTGCGGCGCCGAGTTGGGCGGGTACGGCGAGGACGGCGGCGCCCGCCACGAGGGCGAGCGCCGCGGACAGCGGTCTGCGTGCCATGTCATTCCTCCTGCGGTGGGGGAAACGCGGGTGACGATGCAGCCTCACGTGACAACGCGCCGTGCCCTGAAGGCTTCTGAAGGTTCTTGCTGCAAGAATGCAAACCTTGCCGCGGAGCAGACCGTACGAGCCCGCCAGGCCCGGGTCAACCCTTTGGACATCTCCCGCTCACATCAAGGAAATCCGGCAGTTTTCTGCCTGCAAGGTCTTCCGCAAGATATTGCGCGAGTGTTACGTTCCTCCGGACTCCGGTCCGGTCGGCCGGGGGTCCCGGCCGCTTCGGCGCACCGGGCCCCACGCGCCCGGCCGGCCGGGCCGGTCACGGCGGGAGAGGCACCCGGGGCCGCTCACTCCCCGCAGGCCCGTTCGGGCCGGCTCCGGTGCCTCTCCTGTGCGTGGGGCTCCTCCCGCGACGGCCCGACCCCGAGGGGTCCGCCGCCGCCGGCCTCACCCGGCGCGTACCACCGCCGCGGTCGACCCCCGTACCACCAGCTCCGGCTGGAACACGTACTCCGTGCGCTGCACCGGGCTCCCGCCGATCTCCTCCAGCAGCGCGCCCACCGCCGCCGCCGCCATCGCCTGCACCGGCTGGCGCACGGTGGTCAGCGGCGGGTCGGTGAACGCGATCAGCTGCGAGTCGTCGAAGCCGACGACCGAGACGTCGCGCGGTACGTCGAGCCCCCTCCCCCGGGCCGCCCGCACCACCCCGAGCGCCATCAGGTCGCTGCCGCAGACGATGCCGGTGCAGCCCAGGTCGAGCAGGGCGCCCGCCGCGACCTGGCCGCCCTCCACGCTGAACAGCGTGGAGCACACCAGGAGTTCGGCCTCGGCGCGGGGCAGCCCCAGCACCGAGACCGACGCGTCGAGGAAGCCGTCGCGCTTGCGGCGCGAGGGCACATAGCGCTGCGGTCCGATGGCCAGGCCGATCCTGCGGTGCCCGAGGTCGGCCAGATGCCCGACGGCCATCCGCACGGCGGCGGAGTCGTCGGGCGAGACGAACGGGGCGCTGATCCGTTCGTTGTAGCCGTTGATCAGGACGAACGGCACACCGCGCTCGGTGAGCGCGGCGTACCGGGCCGGGTCCGCCGACAGATCGGCGTGCAGCCCGGAGAGGAACACGATGCCGCCGACGCCCCGTTCGACGAGCTGCTCGACGAGCTCGTCCTCGGTGGCGCCGCCCGGCAGCTGGGTGCAGAGCACCGGGGTGTAGCCGTGCCCGGCCAGGACCTGTTCGACGGACTGCGCGAACGCCGGGAAGATCGGGTTGGTGAGTTCGGGTGTCACCAGCCCGATCAGGCCCGCGCTGCGCTGCCGCAGCCGTACGGGCCGTTCGTAGCCGAGGATGTCGAGCGCCGCGAGCACCCGCTGACGCGTGGTGTCCGCGACGCCCGGCTTCCCGTTGAGCACCCGGCTCACGGTCGCCTCGCTGACCTCGGCCTGTCCGGCGATGTCGGAGAGCCGGGGGGCCGCACCGGTCCTGGGCGCGGGCAGGGTCACACCGTCCACCACACGGTGCTGTCCGCGGGCAGGACGGCCTCGGCGCCGTCGACGGTCACCGGGGCGCTGGACAGCAGCACACTGCCGCGGGCCGCCATCCGTACCGGGGTGCCGGTGGTGTTGACGGTGCAGACGAAGCCGGGCCGGCCGAAGACGAGGACGCCCTCGGGGGCGTCCAGCCACTCGACCGCGGTCCCCGCGCCGAGCCCCGGGTGTTCGCGGCGGGCGGCGATCGCGGAGCGGTACAGCTCCAGCGTGGAGCCCTCCACGCCGGTCTGCGCCTCGACGGAGAGCTCTCCCCAGCCGGCGGGCTGCGGCAGCCAGCTGCCGCCGTCGCCGAAGCCGTACGAGCTGCCCTCGCGGGTCCACGGGATCGGCACCCGGCACCCGTCGCGGAAGCCGTCCTGGCCCTGCGCGCGGAAGAACGAGGGGTCCTGGCGGACCTCGTCGGGCAGGTCCGTGACATCGGGCAGGCCGAGCTCCTCGCCCTGGTAGACGTAGGCGGAGCCGGGCAGGGCCAGCATCAGCAGCGTCGCCGCGCGGGCCCGGCGCAGGCCGAGCTCGCGGTCTCCCGCGGTTCGGATCTGGGTGCCGAGGCCGGGCGGGTTGGCGAAGCGGGTGGAGTGCCGGGTGACGTCGTGGTTGGAGAGCACCCAGGTGGTGGGGGCGCCGACCGGCCGCATCGCGTCCAGCGAGGTGTCGATGACCTTGCGGAGCGCGGCGGCGTCCCAGGCGGTGGACAGGTACTGGAAGTTGAAGGCCTGGTGCATCTCGTCGGGGCGCACGTAGTTGGCGGTGCGCTCGACGGTGGGGGTCCAGGCCTCGGCGACGGCGATCCGCTCGCCCGGGTACTCGTCCAGGATGGTGCGCCAGCTGCGGTAGATCTCGTGCACGCCGTCCTGGTCGAAGAACGGCATGACGTCGTTGCCGAGCAGCTTGAGCTGGTCGTGGCCGCCGAGGTCCGGCAGGCCCTCGGCCTTGACGAGACCGTGGGCGACATCGACGCGGAAGCCGTCGACGCCCATGTCGAGCCAGAAGCGCAGGATCGAGCGGAACTCGTCGGCGACGGCCGGGTGTTCCCAGTTGAAGTCGGGCTGCTCGGGAGCGAACAGGTGGAGGTACCAGTCGCCGGGGGTGCCGTCGGGGCCGGTGGTCCGGGTCCAGGCGGGGCCGCCGAAGATGGACTCCCAGTCGTTGGGCGGGAGTTCGCCGTTCTCGCCCTTGCCGGGCCGGAAGTGGTAGCGGTCGCGCAGGGCGGAGCCGGGGCCCTCGGCCAGGGCGCGCCTGAACCACTCGTGCCGGTCGGAGGAGTGGTTGGGCACCAGGTCCACGATGATGCGCAGGCCCAGGTCATGGGCGTCGCGGATCAGGGTGTCGGCGTCCAGGAGGCTGCCGAACATCGGGTCGATGGCCCGGTAGTCGGCGACGTCGTAGCCCGCGTCGGCCTGCGGCGACGCGTAGAAGGGGCTGAGCCAGACGGCGTCGACGCCGAGGTCCCTGAGGTACGGGAGCCGGGCGGTGACGCCTGCGAGATCGCCCATGCCGTCGCCGTTGCCGTCGGCGAAGCTGCGTGGATAGACCTGGTAGATCACCGCGTCCTGCCACCAGCCGATGCGGTGGCCCGGGGCGTCGTCGGACGTGCCGGTGGAGGGGGCAGCGAGGTGCTGGGTCATGTCGTCCCTGGGGTGTCTGGGTGGGGAGCGGCGCCGGGACCGGGTCGGGGATCCGGCGCCGCCGTGACGGGTGCGGTCGGTCGTGCGGGCTCTGCTGGTGTCCGTCTCAGCCCTTGACGGCTCCGGCGGACATTCCGGTGACCAGGTGCTTCTGCGCGAACAGGAAGACCAGGGCGGCCGGGATCGCGATGAGTACGGAGGCGGCGGTCATCGGGCCCCACTGGGCCCCGTACTGGTTGACGAACTTCTGCAGTCCGCCGGCGAGCGTGAGGTTCTCGTCGCCGACCATGAAGGCGGAGGCGTACGCGACCTCGCCCCAGGCGGTGATGAAGGAGTAGAACGCGGTGACGGCGAGGCCGGGCTTGGCGAGCGGCAGGATGAGCCGCCAGAACGTGCCGAACGGGGTGAGGCCGTCGACCTGGCCGGACTCGTCGATCTCGCGCGGGATGGTGTCGAAGAAGCCCTTCATCATCCAGGCGCAGAACGGCACCGAGATGGTGAGGTAGGTGATGACGAGACCGGCGGGCTGATTGAGCAGGCCGATGTTCGACATGATGTTGTAGATCGGCACGATGAGGACCGCGACCGGGAACATCTGGGTGATCAGCAGCGTCCACATCAGCCCGCGCTTGCCGGGGAAGCGGAAGCGGCTGACGGCGTAGCCGGTGGTGGCGGAGACGAACACCCCGATGACGGTGGAGAGTCCCGCGATGATCACGGAGTTGCCGAACCAGCTCAGGAACTCGGTGTCCCGGATCAGGTTCGTGTAGTTCACGAACGTGGTCTCGCGGAAGAAGTCCGTCGTCGTGGCGTACTTGGCGGGCTTGAGCGAGGTCAGCAGGACCCACAGCACCGGGAAGACCGCGATGACGGACGCGATGATCAGGGTGAGATGCAGGGCCACGGAGGCGACCGGCGAACGGTCGCCGCGCAGGCGCGGCCTGCGGGCGGGGTGCTGGGCGGGGTGCTGGGCTGCGGTGGTCACCAGTTGTCTCCCTGGGTGCGCAGGACTCGCCGGTAGACCACGGCGAAGAGCATCAGGAGTACGAGGATCAGCACGCCCCAGGTGGAGGACTGCGCGAAGTCGCGCGGGCTGATCTCGAAGGAGAACTTGTACGCCTGGGTGACGAGGATCTGGGTGGCCTCGCCGGGTCCGCCGCGGGTCAGCAGGAAGATCACCGGGAACATGTTGAAGGTCCAGATGGTGGAGAGCAGGACCACCGTGGTGGAGACCGGGCGCAGTCCGGGGAGCGTGATGTGGCGGAAGCGCTGCCAGGCGGTGGCGCCGTCCATCTCCGCGGCCTCGTACTGCTCCGAGGGTATGGACTGCAGTCCGCCGAGCAGGGCGACCATCATGAACGGGATGCCGAGCCAGACGTTGACCGCGATGACGGAGAACTTGGCCCAGGTGGGGTCGTTCAGCCACGGCACCCCGTCGATGCCCGCACCGCTCAGGAGCTTGTTGAGCAGCCCGCGGTCCTCGTTGTAGAGGAAGCGCCAGGCGAAGACGGAGACGAAGCCGGGGATGGCCCAGGGCAGGATGAGCGCCATGCGGTAGGCGGAGCGTCCGGCGATACGGCGGTTGAGGATATTGGCCAGCGCCATGCCGAGGCAGAAGGTGATGCCCACGCAGGAGACCGTCCACACCAGTGTCCAGCCGAGCGTGCCGAGGAACTGGGTACCCGTCAGCGCGTCGACGTAGTTGTCCGCACCCACGAACTTGTAGGTGGCGGGCATCTCGTTGACCCCGATGGACCGGGCGACGTTGCGCTCGTTGGCATCGGTCAGCGACAGATAGACACCGCGGACCAGCGGGTAGCCGATGATCACGCCGATGACGAGGACGACCGGGGCGACCATGACCCAGGCGTACCAGTGGGTCGACACGGCGCGCCGGAGCCGGCCCGGCGTCGGGTGGTTGCCAGTACCGCGGCTGGGGCCGCGGACGACGACGTCGTCCGCGGCCTTCGCCACCGACTGGCTGGTGTGGACAGCCATCAGTGGGCCAACCTTCCTGTTACTTCCAGCCCTTGAGGAGCTTGCGGTAGGAGTCGCCGGTCGCGGAGGCGGCCTTCTCCGGGGTGGTCTGGTCGGTGAGGACCTTGGTGTACTCGGTGACCAGCGGGGCGAAGAGGCTGCCGGTCTCGGGGATCCAGGGGCGCTCGACGGCGGTCTCGACGACCGGCTTGAAGAAGCCGACGATCTCGCTGTCCACGGCCTGCTGCTTGGCGTAGGCGGAGGTGCGGGTCGGCAGCAGGTTCAGCTCGCCGGCCGTCCGGGCCTGGCTCTGCACGGAGGTCATGTACTCGACGAAGGCGTAGGAGGCGTCGAGGTTCTTGGAGCCCGCGTAGACGGCGAGGTTGTGGCCGCCCTGCGGGGCGCCCTGGGCGACGGAGCCGGCCGGGACCGGGGCGATGCCCAGGTTCTCCTTGTCCTTGAACTCATTGCCCGCGAGGGTGTCGGCGACGGCCCACGGGCCGTTGATCATCATCGCGACCTTGCCGTCCTTGAACGACGACTGCATGTTCTCCCAGCCGTCGGTGGCGTCGGTCTTGGCGGCCCCGGACTCGACGAGGTCCTTGACGACCTTGAACGCCTTGACGCTCTCGGGCTTGTCGACGGTGACGGACTTGTTGCTCGCGTCGACCAGGTCGCCGCCCTCGCCGTACAGGAAGGACAGGAACCAGTAGGCGTCGTCGCCGCGGAGGTAGAGGCCGGTCTTGCCGGTCTTGTCCTTGATCTTCTCCGAGACGGTCTTCAGCTCGGCGATGGTCGTCGGTACCGCGACGCCGGCCTCCTTGAAGATCTTCTTGTTGTAGAAGACGCCCATGGAGTCGATGACCTGGGGAACGGCGTACGTCTTGCCGTTGTACTTGGTGGACGCGGCGGCCTGCTTGAGGAAGTCGCCCTCGTCCTTCAGCGCGGCGGTGCCGTCCAGCGGGGCCAGGTAGCCGAGGTCCGCGAACTCGGGGGTCCAGGCGACCTCGGAGCGGATCACGTCGGGGGCGCCGCCGCCGGACTGCGCGGCGTTCTTGAACTTGTTCTGCGCCTCGCCGAAGGGAACGTTGACGTACTTGACGTCGACCTTCGGGTGCTCCTTCTCGAAGCCCTCGGCCAGCTTCTTGAAGACCTTGTCCTCGCTGCCGACCGTCGAGGTGTCCCACCAGGTAACCGTGCCGGAGAGCTCGCCCGAGCTCTTGCCGCCGCCGGACTCGTCGTCGCTGCCGCAGGCGGTCGCCGCGAGCGCCAGGGCCGCGACCAGGGCGGTGGCCGTTATGCCACGTCGCATCTGAACTCCTTCAACTGCCGTACCGCTCCGTCGCGGCGCCGGGTCGACGTGAACGTAACAAGGATGAAAGACGACCGAAAGACCTTGCGGAAGATTTCTGCAAGGTCCGGCGATCGTTACATTCACGTGTCCTCAAGGTTGCCGCCAGAACCCTTGACGGAATCCCCTACCCCCTGCTGAAGCGGGCCACGCGCGGTGAATCCGTAGTGCGACGATCCGATCGCGGCCCGCAGGACGGGCCCGCAAGAGCTTGCAAGACATTGCCGCGGATCTGTGTGCGGGCCCCGTCGCCGACGGCCGGGAGCGAGCCTCGCGCCCGAATCCCGCTCACAGTGGGCAATCCGACACAGGCCCGGTACAGTCGCCTTCCATGACCGCACGGCTTGCCGATATCGCAACTCAGGCGGGGGTCAGCGAAGCGACGGTCAGCCGAGTCCTGAACGGCAAGCCCGGTGTCGCAGCGGCCACCCGCGAATCCGTCCTCGCGGCGCTCGACGTCCTGGGCTACGAACGCCCCGTACGGCTGCGCAGGCGCAGCGCGGGACTGGTCGGCCTGATCACGCCCGAGCTGGAGAACCCCATCTTCCCGGCGCTGGCGCAGGTCATCGGCCAGGCGCTGACCCGGCAGGGCTACACCCCGGTGCTGGCGACGCAGAGTCCCGGCGGCTCCACCGAGGACGAGCTGACGGAGATGCTCGTCGACCGCGGCGTCTCCGGCATCATCTTCGTCTCCGGACTGCACGCGGACACCTCCGCCGACATGCGGCGCTACGAACAACTGCGTGCCAAGGGCGTCCCCTTCGTCCTGGTCAACGGCTTCTCGCCCAAGGTGCAGGCCCCGTTCATCTCGCCTGACGACCGGGCGGCGATGCGGCTCGCGGTGACGCATCTGGTCGCGCTGGGACATCAGCGGATCGGCCTCGCGGTCGGCCCCAAGCGCTTCGTTCCCGTACTCCGCAAGATCGAGGGCTTCCACGCCACGATGCGCGAACAGCTCGGCCTCGCCCCGGAGCGGGTGGAGGAGTTGATCGAGCACTCTCTGTACACACTGGAGGGCGGTCAGGCCGCCGCCTCGGCGCTGCTGGAGCGCGGGTGCACGGCCGTGGTGTGCGCGAGCGACATGATGGCCCTGGGCGCGATCCGGGCGGCCAGGCGGCTGTCGCGACAGGTGCCGCGCGATCTGTCGGTGGTGGGTTACGACGATTCGCCGCTCATAGCGTTCACCGATCCGCCGCTGACCACGATCCGGCAGCCGGTGACGGCGATGGGCCAGGCCGCCGTCCGTACGCTCCTGGAGGAGATCGGCGGAACCCCGGCCCCGCACAGCGAGTTCGTCTTCATGCCCGAGCTGGTGGTTCGCGGTTCGACGGCGTCGGGACCCGGACCCTCCTCAGGGTCCCACTCTCGTCCTTGAGGTGCATATCGTGCGACCGGAACCCGACCGGAGGATGATCGGGCGGAGGGGGACGTATCTGGCAGACTCTGTGCCTATGGGTGAATCGCACGTGAAAACACAGGAAGGCCGAACGGCCGGCACCCCGTCACCCATCGTGGACGAGGCGGCCCCCGAGGCCAAGCGGAACGGAAGAACGGCGAAGCTCGGCGCACTGCGGGCCCCGCGCCGTCCACGGCTCTGGTTCGAAATCCTGCTGATCGCGGTCAGTTACTGGCTGTACTCACTGGTGCGCAACGCCGTTCCCGAGCAGAAGGCCGCGGCCCTCAGCAACGCCGACTGGATCTGGTCGGTGGAGAAGTCCCTGGGCCTCGCCTTCGAGCAGTCCGTCAACCATGCCGTGAACTCCGTGACATGGCTGATCGTGTCGATGAACTACTACTACGCGACGCTGCACTTCGTGGTCACCATCGCGGTGCTCGTCTGGCTGTTCCGCCGTCACCCCGGCCGCTACGCGGCGGCCCGGCTGGCGCTCTTCGCGACCACGGCGGTCGCCCTGCTCGGCTACTACCTGTACCCGCTGGCGCCGCCCCGTCTGATGACCGGCGGGCACTTCATCGACACGGTGCTGCTGCACGAGACCTGGGGTTCGATGGCCTCGGGCAACTTCAAGAACATGTCGAACCAGTACGCGGCGATGCCCTCGATGCACATCGGCTGGTCGCTCTGGTGCGGTCTGACGATCTTCGCGCTCGCGTCCGCCCCCTGGGCCCGGATCCTGGGGCTGCTCTACCCGATGGCCACCCTCGTCGTGATCGTGGCGACGGCCAACCACTTCTGGCTGGACGCGGTGGGCGGCATGGCCTGCCTGGCGTTCGGCTTCGCCCTCTCGTACGCCTGGTACGGATCGCTGCCCCACCGCCTGCCGAAACTGGTGCCGTCCGGCCGGGGACGTCTGTCGGCGGTGGCCCGGGGCGTCTCGCCACGGGCCCGGCGCCCGGTGGCGGAGTCCTCGGGCCGCCGCTGAGGCCCCGGGCCGCCGAGGAGCCGCAGAGCCCCTGCGCGGCCGTGGCGCCTCACTGCGCGCCGTAGAACCGCTCCTCCACCACCGCCCGCGCCCGCCGGGTGATCCGCCGGTAGTCGTCCAGCATGTCGCCGACATGTCCGGGCTCGTACCCCAGGTAGCGCCCCACCGCCGTCATCTCCCGCGCGTCGGAGGGGAACATGTCGCCGGGCCGCCCCCGTACCAGCATCACCGCGTTGCGCACCCGTGTCGCCAGCACCCACGCGTCGTCCAGGACGCGGGCGTCCTCGGCCGGGATCAGCTCCGCCGCGCACGCCGCCGCCAGCGCCTCACGGGTGCGGGTCGTACGGAGTCCGGGCTCCGCCCAGCCGTGCCGCATCTGCAGCAGCTGTACGGTCCACTCGACATCGCTCAGCCCGCCGCGCCCCAGCTTGGTGTGGAGCGTCGGGTCGGCGCCGCGCGGCATCCGCTCGGACTCCATCCGGGCCTTGAGCCGGCGGATCTCGCGGACCGCGTCCTCCCCCAGCCCCTCCATCGGGTACCGCAGCGGATCGATCAGCTCGGTGAAACCGCGCCCCAGCGCCTCGTCGCCCGCCATCGGCTCGGCCCGCAGCAGGGCCTGGCTCTCCCAGACCAGCGACCAGCGCCGGTAGTACGCCTCGTACGACTTCAGGGTGCGCACCAGCGGCCCGCTCTTGCCCTCGGGCCGCAGATCGGCGTCGATCAGGAGGGGCGGGTCGGCGGTGGGCAGCTGGAGCAGTCTGCGCATCTCGGTGACCACCGTGTTGGCGGCCCGGCTCGCCTCCTCGTCACTGACGCCCTCGCGCGGCGCGTGGACGAACAGGACGTCGGCGTCGGAGCCGTATCCCAGCTCATGACCGCCGAAGCGGCCCATCCCGATGACGGCGAACCGGGTCGGCAGGGTGTCGCCCCACCGCTCGCGGACGGCGGCGCGCAGCGCCCCGGAGAGCGTGGCTGCGTTGAGGTCGGTGACCGCGGAGCCGACCCGGTCCACGAGGGCGCCGTGGTCGGGCTCGGCAGGGGTCTCCTCGGTGCCGTAGGAGCCGATGATGTCCGCCGCCGTCGTACGGAACAGCTCCCGCCGCCGTACGCCGCGGACGACGGCGACCGCCGATTCGGCGCCGTCCGCCCGCCCGACCGCGGCCAGCACCTCCTGCTCCAGGTGGTCCCGGGTGCGCGGTCTCAGCCCCTCCGGATCGCCCAGGATCGCGACGGCCTCGGGGGCCCGCAGCAGCAGATCGGGGGCGAGGCGGCCGGCCGACAGGACCCGGGCGAGGTTCTCCGCCGCCGCGCCCTCGTCCCGCAGGAGCCGCAGGTACCAGGGCGTCTTGCCGAGCGCGTCGGACACCTTGCGGAAGCCCAGGAGGCCCGCGTCCGGGTCGGCGGAGTCCGCGAACCAGCCGAGCAGCACCGGCAGCAGCGTGCGCTGGATGGCGGCCTTGCGGGACACCCCGGACGACAGGGCCTCCAGATGCCGCAGCGCGGCGGCCGGGTCCGCGTATCCGAGGGCTTCGAGCCGGGTTCCGGCCGCTTTCGCGCTGAGCCGGGTCTCCCCGGGCGCCAGCTGGGCGACCGCGTCCAGCAGCGGCCGGTAGAAGAGCTTCTCGTGCAGCCGCCGTACGACGGAGGCGTGCCGCTTCCACGCCTTGTTCAGCTCGTTGACCGGGTCCGTGCGCATCCCCAGGGAGCGGCCCAGGCGCCGCAGGTCGGCAGGGTCCTCGGGGACCAGATGGGTACGGCGCAGCCGGTGGAGCTGGATGCGGTGCTCCATGGAGCGCAGGAAGCGGTACGCCTCGTCGAGCTGTGCCGCGTCCGCGCGGCCCACGTAACCGCCCTCGGCGAGCGCCCGCAGCGCCTCCAGCGTCGTTCCGCTGTGCAGGGTGGAGTCGCTGCGCCCGTGCACCAGCTGGAGCAGCTGGACGGCGAACTCCACGTCCCGCAGTCCGCCGGGACCGAGCTTGAGCTCCCGGTCCACCCGGTCGGCGGGAATGTTGTCGATGACGCGGCGGCGCATCTTCTGCACATCGGGGACGAAGTTGTCCCGGTCGGCGGCCTGCCAGACGAGCGGGGAGACGGCCTCCACGTACTCCGCGCCCAGCTCCGGGTCACCGGCGACCGGCCGGGCCTTCAGCAGGGCCTGGAACTCCCAGGTCTTGGCCCAGCGCTGGTAGTACGCGAGGTGCGAGGTCAGGGTGCGTACGAGCGGCCCGTTGCGGCCCTCGGGGCGCAGGTTGGCGTCGACCGGCCAGATGGTGCCCTCGACGGTGGTGTCGGAGCAGATCCGCATCATGTGCGCGGCGAGGCGGGTGGCGGCCTGGATGGCGGCGCTCTCCTCGGTCCCCTCGATCGGCTCCGCCACGAAGATCACGTCGACGTCGGAGACGTAGTTCAGCTCATGGCCGCCGCACTTGCCCATCGCGATGACGGCGAGCCGGCACCGGGCGGCGTCGGCGGGCACGGACGTACGGGCGATGGCGAGCGCCGCCCGCAGGGTGGCGGTGGCCAGGTCGGCCAGCTCGGCGGCGGTCTCGGCGAGGTCCGTCGTCCCGCACACGTCACGGGCCGCGATGGCGAGCAGGCACCGGCGGTAGGAGACGCGCAGCGAGTCCGGGTCGACGGCGTCGGCGAGCCCCTGCTCGAACTCGGCGATCCCGGGGTGCAGGTCGGCGGCCTCGTAGGTGACGAGGGCGTGCCAGTCGCGCGGATGCCGGGCCAGATGGTCCCCGAGCGCCTCCGAGGCGCCGAGTACGCCCAGCAGCCGGTCCCGCAGGGGTTTGGCGGTCACCAGGGTGTCGAGCAGGACCTGCCGTTCGTCCTCGCCCTGTGCCTCGACGAGCCGGACGAGGCCGCGCAGCGCGAGATCGGGGTCTGCGGTCGCGCCGAGCGCTTCCAGGAGGACGGGATCGGCCCGTACGGAGATCAGGGCATCGAGGTCGAGCAGCCGCTCGGCGGCGGACGGGTCGGTGAAACCGTGCCGCAGCAGTCGGGTGAAGGTACTGCTCCTGCGCCCCGGCACCGTTGTCATCCCGCGCTCTCCTGCCCGCCGACCGATTCTCGTTCACAGCGGATTCGAGCCTATCCCCGCGCCGGTGAACACGGAGCCGGGGTGCGGTCCGCACACTGGGGGTGAACCCGGGAGGCGGTCCGCACCCCGGGAGTGACCCCGGGAGGAACGGCATGTCCTCAGCAGTTCCCGTGACCGAGCTGGATGCCCGGTACAGCAGTGCGGGCGCCACCGCCCGCCCGTGGCGGGAGGGGGCGGCCGTGCTGGACGCCGCCCGCCTGTACTGGCTGTCCACGGTCCGTCCGGACGGCCGCCCGCATGTGACACCGCTGATCGGGGTCTGGCGGGACGGTGCGCTGCATTTCTGCACGGGCCCCGCCGAGCGCAAGGCGCGCAATCTGGCCACCAATCCCGAAGTGGTCCTGACGACCGGGGCCAACACCCTGGACTCGGGTTTCGACGTGGTCGTCGAGGGCCGCGCGGACCGGGTGACGGACACCGGGGCGCTGACCCGGCTGGCCGCGGCGTGGGAGGCGAAGTACGGCGGGGACTGGCACTTCGAGGTGAGCGACGGCGCGTTCGTCAACGGGGAGGCCGGCCGTGCGGAGGTCTTCGCGGTGACCCCGCGCACGGCCTTCGGCTTCGCCAAGGGCGAGCCGTTCAGCCAGACGCGGTGGCGGTTCGGCTGAGGGGTGCCCCGCCGGGCCGGATCCCGATGACCACGGTGGCGTACAGCTCCTGGGAGGTGACCACGCGCGGGACGAGCCCGCCGTCGCCCATGGTCCGGGCCGCCCGTGCCGCCTGGCGCTCGCTCGTCTCGACCAGCAGACCGCCGCCGGGGGCGAGCCAGCGCGGTGCCTGGGCCACCACCCGTCGCATCACGTCGAGTCCGTCCCCGCCGCCGTCCAGCGCGACCCGGGGCTCATGGACGCGTGCCTCGGCGGGCAGCAGTTCGACGTCCTTGGTCGGTACGTAGGGGACGTTGGCGAGCAGGATGTCGACGCGGCCGCGCAGTGCGGCGGGCAGCGGGGCGAAGAGGTCGCCCTCGTAGACGCGGCCGGGCTCGCCGACATTGCGGCGGGCGCAGCGCACGGCCGCGGGTTCGACGTCGGCGGCGTGCAGTTCGACCCGGTCCAGGCAGGCGGCCAGGGCCGCTCCGAGCGCGCCCGTTCCGCAGCAGAGGTCGACGACGACCGGGTCCGCGGGGGCGAGGGCGGCGGCCTGCCGGACCAGGAATTCGGAACGGCGGCGGGGCACGAAGACCCCGGGGTCGACGGCGATCCGCCGGCCGCAGAACTCGGCCCAGCCCAGGACGTGTTCGAGCGGCAGTCCGGCGGCCCGGCGCTCGACCATGGCGGCCAGCGCGGCCGGGGATCCGGCGGTGGAGAGGAGGAGTCCGGCCTCGTCCTCGGCGAAGACACAGCCGGCGGCGCGGAGCGTGCTGACGATCGAGGAGCGGGCGGACGGGGGGAAGACCGACATGAAGCGGAGCCTTTCGGAAAGCCGATGAGCGCTCCGCGACCGCTTACGCCCGGTGGACGACGCGATCGTGCGAGATGAGCACCCAGCCTGATACAGCGGTAATGGGTCTCACCTCCTCGGTCGGTCCCCGTATGGGGTCTGTTCCCCGTGTGCCGGGGTTCGGTCCCCGTGCGGGGAGGGGTCACTTTACCGCAGTCGAGCGGGTGTTCTCGCGCCCGGAATGGGTGTGCCCCGTGCCGTGACGGCACGGGGCACACCCGCGGGACCGGGAACCGCGGCGCTACAGGTCCACGCTGTCGCGCAGCTTCGTGGAGGTCAGGAACAGGGAAGCGACCACGCCGATCACCGCGATGCCCGCCGAGATCAGGAAGATGTGGCCCGTCGCGTCGCCGTAGGCGGCACGTACGACCTCCTGGATCTGCGGCGGCATCGCCGCGATGTTCAGGGTCGAGCCGCCCGACGAGGAGGCGGCCGGGTCGATGCCCAGCTCGGTCAGCCCGTGGGTGATCTTCGTGGCGACCTGGTTGGCGAGCACGGCGCCGAGCACCGAGACGCCCATCGTGCCGCCGAGTGAGCGGAAGAAGGTGATCGCGCCGCTGGCCGCGCCGAGTTCGCTGAGCGGGACGGTGTTCTGGAGCACCAGGACGAGGTTCTGCATCGACATACCGACGCCGATGCCGACGGCGAGCATCCCGAGCGACACGAGGACCAGGGAGGTCTCGTGGTCGATCGTGGACAGCCCCAGGAAGCCGAGGGTGAGCACGACGACTCCGGCGATGATGTACGGCTTGACCTTGCCGGTCCGGGAGACCATGCGGCCGGCGACGGTCGAGGAGACGAGCACCCCGGCCATCAGCGGAATGGTGAGCAGCCCGGCCTCGGTCGGTGAGTAGCCGCGGCCGATCTGGAAGTACTGGCCGAGGAAGACCGCGCCGCCGAACATCGCCATGCCGACCGCGAGGCTCGCGATGATCGCGAGGGCGGGGTCCCGGCGGCGTACGACATGGAGCGGGACGACCGGCTCCTTGACCCGGGCCTCGACCAGTACGGCGGCGCCCAGGATCACCACGCTCGCGCCGACCATGGCCGCGGTCTGCCAGGAGATCCAGTCGAAGTCGTTGCCGACGAAGGTGACCCAGAGCAGCAGGAGGCTGACGCCCGCGGCGATGAGAGTGGCGCCGAGGTAGTCGACCTTGGTCTCGGGGCGGCGCACCTCGGCGAGGTGCAGGGTGCGGCCGAGCATCACGGAGGCGAGGAGCGTGAAGGGCACCGCGACGAAGAAGCACCAGCGCCAGCCCAGCCAGGACGCGTCGGTGATGAAGCCGCCCAGCAGCGGACCGCCGACGGTGGCGACGGCCATGACGCCGCCGAGGTAACCGTTGTAGCGACCGCGCTCCTTGGGGCTGATCATCGCGGCGATGATCACCTGGACGAGCACCTGGAGGGCGCCCATGCCCAGGCCCTGGAGGGCGCGGAAGGCGATCAGCTGCTCGGTGGACTGGGCGAACCCGCAGGCGATCGACGAGACGACGAAGATGCCGATGGATATCTGGAGCAGCAGTTTCTTGCTGAACAGGTCGGCGAGCTTGCCCCAGATCGGGGTGGAGGCCGTGGACGCGAGCAGGGTCGCGGTGACGACCCAGGTGTACTGCGACTGCGTGCCGTTGAGCGAGCCGATGATCTGCGGCAGCGCGACCGAGACCACCGTGCTGCTGATCATCGCCACGAACAGCACGATGAGCAGTCCGCTGAGGGCTCTCAGCACATGACGGTGGTCCATCGGCGCGACGTCGGTCGGCGCGGCCGTTTGTGCGCTCACGCGCAACCTCCGGAGGGTTCGGGCAGGAGAGGGAAGGCTTCACCATACATGCACACTGGGCAATTTTGCTCACTGCGCAATAATGTTGGCCGGGATGGATAATGCCCCCATGGAGAGCTCTGTGGGACTGCGGGAACGCAAGAAGGAAGCCACCCGGCAGGCCGTGCACGAGGCGACGCTGCGCCTGACCGTCGAGCACGGCTTCGACCATGTGACGGTGGAGGCCGTCGCGGACGCGGCCGGGATCTCCCGCAGAACGTTCTCCAACTACTTCACGAACAAGGAGGACGCCCTCCTGTACGGGGAGGAGCAGCAGATAAGAGCACTCGTGCGGACCGTGCGCGAGCGCCCCGCGGAGGAGCCCGCCTGGACCGCGCTGCGGGCGGCGATGACGGAGTTCGCGGACCGGGTCAACCCACCGGAGCGCGCCTGGGCGGTACGCACCCGCCTGGCCATGCGCCACCCCTCCCTCCTCGCCCGCCAGCTGGCCAACCACGCCGCGATGGAACGCGACCTGGCCGAAGCGGTGGCCACCCGTCCGGGCCCCGCCGAGGGACCGGTACGGCCGACGGTCCTCGCCGCGGCGTTCCTGTCCTCGATGCGGATCGCGATGCGCATGTGGATCGAGGAGGACCTGACGCGCGACCCGGCGGAGGTCATCGACGAGATCCTGGACGAGATCGCCCGCGGCTTCGGGTGAGCCGCCGGGAGCCGCCCCGGAGCCCTCGGATGCTCCCCCGGGGCGTCAGCGACTCGCCGGCGCGTTCCGCGGTGTGCTCGCCCGACCGGGCATGAGCCGGTCTCAGCTCGTCGGCGCTATCGCCCGTACCAGGGCTTCGAAGTCACGTGCGAGCGACGTCTCCATGGAATCCCAGTCGCACGTCCTCGGCGATTCCCCCAGCCGGTCCAGGAGTATCGCTCCCGCGTTGCGCAGGCTCAGCCAGCACAGCCGGAGAGGGAGGATCCAGTCCGCGGTGCTGGAGAACTCGCCGAACTCGGCGTGTATCCCGAAGTTCTTGCGGTAGCCCGCCGTACCCCACACCGATCCGTGAACGTACTGCGATCCCTCCCGGTAGTAGCGGTACATGGCGGAACCGTCCATGGTGCGGAGCATCGCCTCGAACGAAGGCGGCTTCTCGGGCTCGTATCCCTGGGGAAGCCTCGCGATGACACCCTCACGGAATTCACGCAGCACTCCCTCCAGTTCCTGGTGGAAGGTGCCGCCCGCCAGCCCCGGGTCCTTCTCCACCGCCTCACCCACGAGGCGGTGGAAACGCTCGACGTCCGCCAGGAACCCCAGCCACCGGCATTCGCTCGTGAAGCGGTCCGGGGGATCCAGCAGCCAGATGATGCGCACGGCATGCTCGAACACACACCTCGCGTTCGCCCAGGCGGCGCTGACCATGACCTCATCGGTGCGCGCCATGAGCAGGACCGCCTCCATGTTGCGCACCATGAGGTTGCTGAGCGCCCAGCCCTCGCGGGGCGCCTCCCACCCGTGGGTGCCGAGCAATCCGGTGCGGGCTGCGAAGAATTCGCCGATGCACGCGTCCAACGTCTCGACCAGCCGCACCATTTCGGGACGGGGCGGGCGAAGGACTGCGGTCGAGCGGGGCGGGTTCGCGGGGCGCTGAGCCGTCTCGTCTGTCACACCCGGGATTGTCGTCGCGCCGCCCGGGGGCGGGCCACAGTTTTGGCCGAAGCCGTCAGGACTTCCGGGCACCTGGCACTCCGGACGGGACCGCCCCGTAGACCCGGGGTGCACGGCGACGGCACCTCACGGCACCGCGGGAACGCCCGGATCCCTCCGGCGCGGACTCCGGCCGCCTCCGGCGCGATCCGGGGACCTTCCTCCGCTCCTCACCCGCCTTCGTTCAGGAGATCGACGATGGACCGGTACGACCAGGTGTCGGCGGCGCCGGGGCGGGCGGCGACATAGGCCGCGACCTCTTCCGTGTCCCACGCTCCGGCGGACCGAAGGCCCAGAGCCAGGAGCCGCACGTACGCGGCCGAGGGCGGAACCCAGGGAACGTCGTGCATCCTCCAGGGAGCCGTAAAGGTCAGAAGGGGCATCGCGTCGATCTGGCCGGCACACACCAGGGTTTCGTACCGGCCCTCACCCAGTACGGCGCGTCCGCGGGTCAGCACTTCTTCCAGGCACAGATCCGCCCCCGGCTCCCTGTGCATCTCCTGGGCCGCGATGTCGGAGAACTGATCGGCGGTCACGAGATGCGCTCTGGCCCATACACGCCCGTCCGCCCGGGGGTCGTAGAAGGCCAGTCCCCCTCGCCAGACGGGCGAGCGGGTGGCGAAGTACATGGCCCCGGCCAGTTCCACCGGGACGGAGCGGACGGGCATCGCCGGGTTCCGGCACCCCGGGTTCTCCCTCGCCGCACCGGACGCGCGCCCGCCCCTGATGTAGGCCGCGAGCCGGTCGAGGTGCGTGTTGGAGCCGTACGACGTGTACCAGACCCTCTCGGGGCTCCGGTCGGGCGGCGGCGTCGGGTCAACGGGTCGTAGGGCTTTCACGCTCACTCGTTTCTGAGGGACGCGCTCTGAGCGACGTGCTCCGGGGGACGCGCTCGGGCTGCTGATGCTGATGCGTCGTACCTATGACACAACGGTAGACGGCCCGGCGTCGCCCCGGAGAGCGACAGGGGCCCACAGCCGCGAGCCGTGGACCCCTGCCGACACACCGATATCGCTGCGCCCGCCCTCTCCTACAGCACCGGCAGCAGGTTCTTCAGTTCGAAGGCCGTGACCTCGCTGCGGTACTCCTCCCACTCCTGCTTCTTGTTGCGGAGGAAGAAGTCGAAGACGTGCTCCCCGAGGGTCTCGGCGACCAGTTCGCTCTTCTCCATCAGCGAGATGGCCTCGCCCAGGTTCTGCGGGAGGGGCTCGATGCCCATCGCGCGGCGTTCCGCGTCGGAGAGCGCCCAGACGTCGTCGTCGGCGCCCGCCGGGAGTTCGTAGCCCTCCTCGATGCCCTTGAGGCCCGCGGCCAGGAGCACCGCGTAGGTCAGGTAGGGGTTGGCTCCGGAGTCGATGGAGCGGACCTCGACGCGGGCCGAGCCGGTCTTGCCCGGCTTGTACATCGGGACCCGGATCAGCGCGGAGCGGTTGTTGTGGCCCCAGCAGATGTACGAGGGGGCCTCGCCGCCCGCGCCCGCGCTGCGGGCCGAGCCGCCCCAGATGCGCTTGTAGGAGTTGACCCACTGGTTCGTCACGGCGGAGATCTCCGCCGCGTGCTTGAGCAGCCCCGCGATGAAGGAACGGCCGACCTTGGAGAGCTGGTACTCGGCGCCCGACTCGTAGAACGCGTTGCGGTCGCCCTCGAAGAGGGAGAGGTGGGTGTGCATGCCCGAGCCCGGGTACTCCGAGAACGGCTTCGGCATGAAGGTGGCCTGTACGCCCTGTTCCAGCGCGACCTGCTTCATGACGAGGCGGAAGGTCATGATGTTGTCGGCGGTGGAGAGCGCGTCCGCGTACCGCAGGTCGATCTCCTGCTGGCCGGGGGCGCCCTCGTGGTGGCTGAACTCGACCGAGATGCCCATGGATTCGAGCATCGTGATCGCCTGGCGGCGGAAGTCCATGCCGACGTTCTGCGGGGTGTGGTCGAAGTAGCCGGAGCTGTCGGCGGGGGTCGGGCGGGTGCCGTTGACCGGCTTGTCCTTCAGCAGGAAGAACTCGATCTCCGGGTGGGTGTAGAAGGTGAAGCCCAGGTCGGAGGTCTTGGCGAGGATGCGCTTGAGCACATAGCGCGGGTCCGCGAAGGACGGCGAACCGTCGGGCATCAGGATGTCGCAGAACATCCGCGCGGTGCCGGGGGCCTCCGCGCGCCACGGCAGGATCTGGAACGTCCCCGGGTCCGGCTTGGCGATCATGTCGGACTCGTACACCCGGGCGAAGCCCTCGATGGCCGACCCGTCGAAACCGATGCCTTCGTCGAACGCCTGCTCCAGCTCGGCCGGGGCCACGGCAACGGACTTCAGGAACCCGAGGACGTCGGTGAACCACAGCCGCACGAAGCGGATGTCGCGCTCCTCAAGGGTCCTGAGGACGAATTCCTGCTGCTTGTCCATAGCCACATCCTTGCAGTTCAGACGGTCCGTGCACCACCACCCGGGGTAGGGGAGGAACTCCAGTATCACGACCCGGGATTTCCCCCAGATTACGCACTCGGTGTGAGAGAGAGCACTCGGCCACCCACTACGATCGGCGCCCATGGTGTGCACGGGACACGGCGGCCTCCGGGCCGGCCTGTGCGCACCGGTCCCCGGACCGGTTCTGTCCCTCCCAGCCCCTTCGCAGAAGGACTCGACGACATGAGCTTCGACCACAGGTCCCGCACCGAGCAGACGCGCGACGACGCCAGCGCGCGCGACCGCCGCACCCGTGTCATCGCCATAAGCCTCAGCGCCGTCGTCGTGGCCGGTCTGGTCGGCTTCGGCTCCTACATGCTGCTGGAGAAGTCCGAGGCGAAGGAGAAGCGGGAGGAGGGCGTGGCGCAGGACGCCAAGCAGACCGAGAAGGACCTGAAGGAACCGGCGGCCGAGCCGGTCGAGGACGAGAAGACCTGGGACGCCAAGAAGCTGACCCGCAACCATGTGGCCGGGGACGTGGCCTACCCCATGAAGCCCCCGGTCGGCGGCGACCACAACCAGGCGTGGATGAACTGCGACGGCGACGTCTACGAGAAGGCCGTCCCCGATGTGAACGCCGTCCACTCCCTGGAGCACGGTTCGGTCTGGGTGACGTACAACGACAAGGCCCCCGAGGCCGATGTGAGGAAGCTCGCCGAGCGCGTCGGGGCCACGCCCTACTCGCTGATGAGCCCGTACGAGGGCCAGGCCGGGGCGATCATGCTCAGTGCCTGGGGCAAGCAGGTCACGGTGGACGGCGCGGACGACCGGCGGGTGGACCAGTTCTTCGCGAAGTACGTCCAGGGGCCGCAGACGCCGGAGCCGGGCGCGCCCTGCACCGGCGGGCTGGCGGCGCCCCGGTGACCCCGGAGCCCGACAGCGGTACGGAGGCCGGCGGCGGTACGCGGCCCGGGGCCGGTACGCGGCCCGGCAGGCGTACGTGGTGGGTGGCGGGCTCCGCCGTGGCGCTCGCGGTCCTGTTCGCGGGGGTGGCGACGATCGCCTCCGCGCGGGACGACGGGCCGGACCGGGCCCCCGGCGGGAGCGGCGCGGAAGGGCTGCGGGTGCCGTCGGCCACCTCCGCCGACGCGGGTTTCGCCCGTGACATGGCGGTCCACCACCAGCAGGCCGTGGAGATGTCCTTCATCGTGCGCGACCGCACGAAGGACGAGGACGTGCGCCGGCTCGCGTACGACATCGCCAACACCCAGGCCAACCAGCGGGGCATGCTGCTCGGCTGGCTGGATCTGTGGGAGCTGCCGAAGATCGCCCCGGACGGACGGCCGCCCATGGCGTGGATGGCCCCGGGCGGCGGTGGGCACCAGGGGCACGGCACGGCGGGGATGACCGGGCCGGCCGGCAAGGACGGCGCCCTCATGCCCGGCATGGCCACCAGGGCCGAGCTGGAGAGGCTGCGCACGCTCGACGGCGAGCGGGCCGAGGTCTTCTACCTCCAGCTGATGACCGACCACCACAAGGGCGGCGTCGCCATGGCCGAGGGGTGCGCCGAGCTGTGCGCCGTACCGGCGGAACGGCGGCTCGCCCGGGGCATGGCAGAGGCCCAGCAGTCCGAGCTGGACCTGATGGCGGACATGCTGGCGGCGCGCGGGGCGAAGCCACGCTCCTGAGGCGTCGCGTCACCTCCTGTACACACCCGAACGGGTGATAGCGGTCGCGTGCTCCGGGCGGGCCCACGACGATGGGTTCGCTCGGGGCCGTACGGCAGTGCCCACCGGCACGCAGGAGGAATCCCCCATGACGACCGCCAGAGACATCATGCATTCCGGAGCCCAGTGGATCCCGGCCCACGAGACGCTCGACCGTGCCGCGCAGCTGATGCGCGAGCACAACGTGGGCGCGCTGCCCATCTCCGCCAACGGTGACCGGGACCGGATGGTCGGCATCCTCACGGACCGGGACATCGTCGTCGGCTGCGTGGCGAAGGGCCACGATCCGTCGAAGGTGACCGCGGGCGAGCTCGCCCAGGGCACGCCGCGCTGGATCGACGCCGGAGCGGGCGTGGACGCGGTGCTGGAGGAGATGCAGACCCATCGGATCCGCCGGCTTCCGGTGGTCGAGGACAAGATGCTGATCGGCATGATCAGCGAGGCCGACCTCGCGCAGCATCTCTCCGAGGAACAGATCGCCGGCTGGGCGGAGAAGGTCTACGCACGCGGCTGAGCCCCGGAGCGAGCGAGCCGCTGAGCCGTTGAGCCGCTGAACCCCCGGGCCACGGGGCCGCTGCGCCGTGAACCCCTGGGCCGCCGCCCCCAGAGCCCTCGGCCCGGTGCCCCTTCGCCGGAAGGAGTACCGGGCCACCCTCCCGCCCCTATACCCGGTAGGGGTAGGGTGCGGGCATGGCCGGTCAGGGGAAGAGGCGTGCGACGTACGGGCGGCTGCTGCTGCTCGCCGCGCTGCTCTTCGGGATCGTCACCATGCATACGGTCGGTCATCCCGCCGAGCACGGCGCTCCGGCCCCCGGGATGACCGCGGCACACGAGGTGCCCGCGGGTGACCCGGTGGCGCACCTGTCCGCAGCCGCACCCGCCGCGGGACTCGACGCACCTGCCGCGGGACCCGTCGCACCCGTCGCCGCGGCTCTCGGCGCGGCACTCGCCGCGCACTCCCCCGACGGTGCGCCGATGGGCGGTATGGACCCCCTCTCGGTCTGTCTCGCCGTCCTCGGCGCCTGGGGCCTCGCTCTGCTCGGTTCGTGGCTGCTGGGGCTCCGCGCCTTCGGCCGGCCGCTCGGCGCGGCGGCGGGCGAGCGGTGGCTGCGGGCCCTGTGGCCGAACCCGCCACCCCGCACGTCCGTGCTGGCCCAGGTGTCGGTGCTGCGTATTTAGGAGTGGGCGCTCTCCTCCGCCTCCCCCTACCCAGCACACGATTTCGCCTTGAGGTGCACTCAGTCATGCCCACCAAGCCCACCCGGCGCGCCGTGCTCGGCGCCGCCCTCGCCGTCGCCGGCAGCGGAGTTCTGGCCGCCTGTTCCGATGACGCGCCGACCGGTCCGTCCTCCGGCGCGAAGGCCGACGACCTCTTCGTGTCGCCCGACGGCAAGGAGGTCGCCGCCGCCGAGGCCGAGCGGGGCTCCGGTCCCGTACGGAAGGTCTCGCTGACCGCCACCCCCGCCCGCCTCGATCTGGGCGGCGGGCGCACCGTCAGCTCCTGGGCGTACGGGGACCGGCTGCCCGGCCGCGAGGTCCGGGTCACCGCCGGGGACACCCTGGCGCTCACCCTCGCCAACCATCTGCCGCAGCCGACCTCGCTGCACTGGCACGGTCTGGCCCTGCGCAACGACATGGACGGGGTCCCCGGGCTGACACAGCGGGACATCGCGCCGGGCGCGGACTTCACCTACCGGTTCGCGGTGCCGCACCCGGGGACGTACTGGTTCCATCCGCACTCGGGCGTCCAGCAGGACCGCGGGCTGTACGCCCCCCTGATCGTCGAGGATCCGAAGGAGCCGCTCGCGTACGACAAGGAGTGGGTCGTCGTCCTCGACGACTGGGTCGACGGGGTCGACGGCTCCACCCCGGACGCGGTCCTGACCGAGCTGCGCCGGGGCATGGGCGGCGACGGCGGCTCCGGGGACGGCGGTACGGAGCACGGCGGCATGGACCACGGCGGCGGGCACGACATGTCGAAGACGCCCTCCGACGGCAAGGACGGCGGGCCCTCGCGGATGATGATGGGCGCCACCAGCCCGCTGCTCGGCGGTGACGCGGGCGACGTCGCCTATCCGCACTACCTGGTCAACGGGCGCACCGCGCGGGACCCGTCCGCCTTCTCCGCGCGGCCCGGCGACCGGATCCGGCTGCGGATCATCAACGCCGGCGGCGACACCGCGTTCCGTGTCGCGCTCGGCGGCCACCGGATGACGGTGACGCACACCGACGGCTTCCCGGTGCGGCACACCACCACCGACGCGCTGCTGCTCGGGATGGGTGAGCGGTACGACGTGCTGGTCACCGCCGGGGACGGGGTGTTCCCGCTGACCGCGCTCGCCGAGGGCAAGAAGGCGTCGGCGATGGCGTTGCTGCGGACCGGCGGGGGTGCCGCGCCCGCCGCCTCCGTACGGCCCCGGGAGCTGGACGGGAAGCTGGTGCAGGCGGGCCGGCTGGTGCCTGACGAGTCGGTGGCACTGCCCGCCCGCGCGCCGGACCGGACCCTGCGCATCCGGCTCACCGGCGGCATGGCCGCGTACGACTGGGCCTTCGACGCGAAGCCGTACACCACGGATCAGCGGCGTCCGGTCGAGGCCGGGGAACGGATCCGGCTGGTGTTCGACAACGCGACGGCGATGTGGCATCCGCTGCATCTGCACGGCCACACCTTCGCGATGGCCGGCAACGCCGCCGGGGCCCGCAAGGACACCGCGATCGTTCTGCCGCACCGCTCCCTGACCGTGGACTTCGACGCCGACAACCCGGGGCTGTGGATGCTGCACTGCCACAACGTCTACCACGCGGAGGCGGGCATGATGACGGTCCTCGGCTACCGCCGCTGAGCCCTTCCCCGGTGGGGACCGACGCCCGTTCCTGATGGGCGCCGACGCCCGTTCCTGGTGGGCCCCGACGTTTTCCCGCGGGCCCGCCAGGACATCGCGTCAGAAAGACGATTACACTGGGCGGCGTGCCTCAACTACGCCTCGCACTGAATCAGATCGACTCGACCGTCGGTGACCTCACCGGCAACGCCGAGGCGATCGTCCACTGGACCCGGCACGCCGCCGAGCAGGGCGCCCATCTGGTGGCCTTCCCCGAGATGGTGCTGACCGGATACCCCGTCGAGGACCTGGCCCTGCGGTCGTCCTTCGTCGAGGCCTCGCGGGACGCGCTGCGCGCGCTCGCCGTGCGTCTCGACGCGGAGGGCTTCGGCGAACTGCCGGTCGTCGTCGGATACCTCGACCGCTCGGAGTCGGCCGCGCCGCGCTTCGGCCAGCCCTCCGGCTCGCCGCGCAACGCCGCCGCGGTGCTGCACCGCGGGCGGATCGCGCTGAACTTCGCCAAGCACCACCTGCCCAACTACGGGGTCTTCGACGAGTTCCGGTACTTCGTGCGGGGCGACTCGATGCCCGTCGTACGGGTGCGTGGCATCGATGTGGCCCTCGCGATCTGCGAGGACCTCTGGCAGGACGGGGGCCGGGTCCCGGCCGCCCGGTCCGCCGGGGCCGGACTGCTGCTGTCGATCAACGCCTCGCCGTACGAGCGCGACAAGGACGACACCCGCCTCGAACTGGTCCGCAAGCGGGCCCAGGAGGCCGGCTGCACCACCGCCTATCTGGCGATGATCGGCGGGCAGGACGAGCTGGTCTTCGACGGTGACTCGATCGTCGTCGACAAGCAGGGCGAGGTCATCGCCCGCGCCCCGCAGTTCGCCGAGGGCAGTGTGATCCTCGATCTGGAGCTGCCGGCCGCGGCGGCCGAGGCACCGTCCGGCGTGGTGGACGACGGGCTGCGGATCGACCATGTCGTGCTCTCCGAGGACCCCCTCGCCCCCTACGAGCCGGAGCTGGCCGGCGGCTACGCCGAGCGGCTCGACGCCGACGAGGAGATCTACTCGGCGCTGGTCGTCGGGCTGCGGGCGTACGCCGCGAAGAACGGGTTCAGCAGCGTGCTGATCGGGCTGTCCGGCGGCATCGACTCGGCGCTGGTCGCGGCCATCGCGTGCGACGCGCTCGGAGCTTCGCACGTGTACGGGGTCTCGATGCCGTCGAAGTACTCCTCGGACCACTCCAAGGGCGACGCGGCCGAGCTGGCCCGCCGCACCGGGCTGAACTTCCGCACCGTACCGATCGAGCCCATGTTCGACGCGTACATGGGCTCGCTGGAGCTGACCGGTCTGGCCGAGGAGAACCTCCAGGCACGGCTGCGCGGCACGATGCTGATGGCGATCTCCAACCAGGAGGGCCAGATCGTGCTCGCGCCGGGCAACAAGTCCGAGCTGGCGGTCGGCTACTCGACGCTGTACGGCGACGCCGTCGGCGCGTACGGACCGATCAAGGACGTGTACAAGTCCTCCGTCTTCCGGCTCGCCAAGTGGCGCAACCGGGCCGCCGAGGAGCGCGGGCAGACCCCGCCGATCCCGGAGGCGTCGATCACCAAGCCGCCCAGCGCCGAGCTGCGGCCCGGCCAGGTCGACTCGGACTCGCTGCCCGACTACGACGTACTGGACCGGATCCTGGAGCTGTACGTCGACCGGGACCAGGGCCTGGAGGCGATCGTGGCGGCCGGGTTCGACGCGGCGCTGGTCGCGAGGACGCTGCGGATGGTGGACACCGCGGAGTACAAGCGGCGGCAGTACCCGCCGGGCACGAAGATCTCGCCCAAGGGCTTCGGCAAGGACCGGCGGCTGCCGATCACGAACCGGTGGCGCGAGTCGGAGTGACGCGGGGATGACGGCCGGAGCGGACGCCGGAGGGCTCGTACCTCCGGCGTCCGCTCCGTTCTGCGTCGCCGCGCTCGGCCCCCCGTCGCCGCGCTCGGTTCTCCGGCGCCGCAGACTCTCCGTTCTCAGTCGCCGGACGTGCGTGAGGCGACCGGTGCGGGCCGGGTGGCGGCGTGGGCGCTCGCGATCACGCGCGAGGGCGACGGGGCCCGGTCCAGCAGGCCCGCCGTGACCGCCACCGCCAGGCCGATCACGGCCAGCACGGCGCCCACCGGGGCCGGGGACGTCCAGCCCCAGCCCGCCGCGATGGCCGTACCGCCGAGCCACGCGCCGCCCGCGTTGGCGAGGTTGAAGGCGGAGTGGTTGGAGGCGGAGGCGAGGGTGGGGGCGTCCTTGGCCTTGTTCATCACGAGCATCTGGAGCGGCGTGGTCGTCATGAACCCCACTCCACCCAGCAGCACCACCAGCACCAGCGCCGCCCAGCGCACCTGGACGGCGACCGGGAACACGGCCAGGACCACGGCGAGCGCGCCCAGCGATCCGTACAGCGTGGGCCGCAGCGCCCGGTCCGTCAGCGGTCCGGCCGCCAGTGCGCCCAGGGTCATGCCGATGCCGAACAGGGCGAGGACGAGGGTCACCGAGGACTCGCCGAAGCCCATCGCCTTCGTCGTCATGGCCGAGAGGTAGGAGTAGACGGCGAAGACTCCCGCGAAGCCGAAGACCGCGGTGAGCAGCCCGAGCAGCACCTGACGGTTGCCGAGGGCGCGCAGTTCGTGGCGGATGTTCTGGTGCGCCTCGACCGGAATCCGCGGGACGAGCCGGGCCAGGGCGGCCATCGCGCAGAGCCCGATCACCGTGACGACCAGGAACGTCGCCCGCCAGCCGAGGTGCTGGCCGAGCAGGGTGGCCGCCGGGACGCCGACGATGTTGGCGACCGTGAGGCCGAGGAACATCGTCGCGACGGCCCGCGCCCGGCGTCCTTCGGGGACCAGCCGGGCGGCGACGACCGCGCCGACGCCGAAGAACGCCCCGTGCGGCAGCCCGGCGAGGAACCGGCCGGCCAGCAGCAGGCCGAAGTCGGGGGCCAGCGCCGAGGCCAGGTTGCCGACGGTGAACAGGGCCATCAGCAGCAGGAGCATCCGTTTGCGCGGGATCCGGGAGCCGAGGCCGGTGAGCAGCGGGGCACCCAGGACGACACCGATCGCGTACGCCGATACGAGGTGGCCGGCGGTGGGCACGGACGTTCCCAGGTCGTCCGCCACATTGGGCAGCAGGCCCATCATGACGAACTCGGTCGTGCCTATGCCGAAGGCGCTCACGGCCAGGGCGAGCAGGGCCAGGGGCATGGGGGAGGAACCTTTCGCACGGTGCCGGGCAACGGCTCGGCACCGCGGGCGCGACCGCGCCGCCCGGCCTTGTGCAAGCAGCCGGAACAAATTCTCGCAGATGTGGTGTGCCGCGAGGTGAACGGACCGTTGCGTCAGAGTTCGACGCGGGCGGCGATCGGGAGATGGTCGCTGTCGGTCGCCGAGAGCGTCCACGAGGACATGGGCTCGACGCCCTTCACCATGATCTGGTCGATCCGCGCCATCGGGAACGAGGCGGGCCAGCTGAACCCGAAGCCGTCGCCCGCCGCCCCCTGGGTGGAGCGCAACTGCGAGGTGACCCCGTTCAGCGAACGGTCGTTCATCGTGCCGTTGAGATCGCCGAGCAGCACCACCCGTTCGAGCGGCTCGTCGGCGATCACCTCGCCGAGGGCGTCGGCGCTGTCGTCGCGCTGGTTGGCGGTGAACCCGGCGTGCAGCTTGACCCGCACGGACGGCAGGTGGGCCACGTACACCGCGACCTTCCCGCTCGGCGAGGTGACGGTGGAGCGCATCGCCCGGGTCCAGCCCATCTTGATGTCCACGGGGCGGGTCTCGCTCAGCGGGTACTTGCTCCACAGCCCGACGGTGCCCTGGACCGAGTGGTACGGATAGCGGTCGGCGAGCGACTTCTCGTACGTCGCCACCTGCCTGCCCGGCAGTTCCTGGAGGGCCACCACGTCAGCCCCGGAACCGGCGACCTGCTGGGCGGTGCCCGCGGGGTCGGGGTTGTCCGCGTTGACGTTGTGGGTGGCGACGGTGAGGTCGCCGCCGGTGCCCGACTTGTCGGTGAGCAGCCCGCCGAACAGGTTGAGCCAGACCACGACCGGGAGGATGAGGGCGATCAGCGCGGTCGCCGAGCGCCGCACCAGCCCCAGAACCAGCAGCACGGGGACCAGGAGCATGACACAGGGCAGGAACGTCTCGGTGAGGCTGCCGAGGTTGCCGACCGAGTTGGGGATCTGCGCGTGGAAGACGATCACCAGGGTGATGAAGACCGAGCAGGCCGCCAGCACGATGCCGCGCCGCCACATTCCGCGGCCGGCGGTCCATCGCTCCCGCAGGCCCCGGAAGCGGGATCCGGTGTGCTGCGATTCCGCGCTGCCGTTCCCGGTGTCCGCTCCGTACGCCTGCACCATTGCGCTGTCCTCACTGCCTCGTGCCATGCCCGTCGCCGCGTTCTCGACCCTAGGTGATGAGCGGCTTCTTTCCCGCCGCCGACTGCGGCCGTTCGGAGATCAGGACGAACGGGCCGGGACCGCGGGTTCCGGCCGGAGCCGGGCCGCGGGCTCTTGTGACAGAACGCGCATACTCGGGCGAAGGCCCGGCGTGTCAGCTCCGGCCTGCGGCTTCCGGGGCAAGCCCCTGGAGCAGCACCCGGATGATGCGGTCGGCCAGGTCCTCCGGCAGCGCGGCGTCGGGACGGTGGACGGTGCGTACGAGCATCGGGCCGAGGAACAGATCGTCGATCAGTTCCACATCGATGTCGTCCCGGAGCTCGCCCGCGTCCACCGCCCGCCGCACCGCCGCCCGCATGGCGACCCGGCGCGGTGCGATCACCGTGCCCTGGTATTCGGACCACAGCTTGGGGTGGCTCTTCATCTGGGCGAAGACGTTGTGCAGGAGGACCGAGGACCGCTGCGCGAGGCCGCGGGTCCGCAGGGTCTCCAGGAGCACCCGCAGATCGTCGAGTCCGGCGGTGCCGGAGACGACGGCGTCGGCGGGCTCCATGTCGCGCAGGACGTCGACGAAGAGTTCCTCCTTGCCGCTCCAGCGCCGGTAGATGGTGGCCTTGCCGACCCCCGCGGTGCGGGCGATGCGCTCGATGGACAGGCCGGCCAGGGGCTCCCCGGCCTCCAGGAGCCCGATGACGGCGTCCAGGATGGCCCGTTCGGCCGCGGCGCTGCGGGGGCGGCCACGACGGGGTTCCGGATCCTGCGCACGGCCGGCGCCGCCGCGGGCCGGAGCCCGGCCGGCGTCGTGGCGGTCCTGACCGTGATCCGTGTGCTCCTCGGGGTCCACGGGACCCGTGCGGCCCTCGTGCCCCTCGTGGTCCACGGGGTCCGCGCGGTCCGTGCGACCCGCCCGCTCCTGTTCCGGCACCTGGAAATCCGCCTCTCGCCGCGCTGTCCTGCCGTGGTCACGATTCTCGCCGACCCGGCGCGTGCGGGACGACCGACGGCCGGAGAGTCACCCCGTGGGGGCGGCTTCCGGGCGTCGGTCCCGGCCCGCTGCCGGGCTCACCGGCCGGCCGCCCTGCCTTCCAGCACCGGCTCCTGGTCGGGACCGGGGCCGGCGGCGGCCGGTCCCGCCGGGCCGTCCCCCCGGACCGGGGGCCTGCCCGGCAGGAACAGTCCGACCACCAGCGCGCCGATCAGCGCGACCGCCGCCGATCCGAGGGCGGTCACATGCATGGCGCCGATGAACGCGTCGTTGGCCGCGGCGACCAGCGGCCTGCCGGCCGGGCCGAGCTCGGCGGCGACGCCCAGCGTGGCCTCGATCGACTCGCCCGCGACGTCCCTGACCCCGGCCGGGACCCCGGCGAGATGCCCTTCGATGTCACCCCGGTAGACGGTGGACAGCACCGAGCCGAGCACCGCGACGCCGAGCGCCCCGCCGACCTGACGGAAGGTGTTGTTGATCGCCGAGCCGGAACCGGCCTTCTCCCGGGGCAGCGCCTGCATCACGGCGACGGTGACCGGCGGCATGATGTGCGCCATACCGGTGCCCTGCACGAAGAAGACCAGGCACATCACCCAGACCGGCGTACCGGCGTCGAACAGGGCGAAGGCGGCGAGCCCGCCCGCGACCAGCAGCATGCCCACCGTGCAGACGGCGCGGGCGCCGAACCGCTCGACGACCAGCCGGGCACGCGGTGCGAAGACCATCTGCGCGGCGGCGAGCGGCACGATCAGCAGCCCCGACTCCAGCGCGCTGTACCCGCGCACGCTCTGGAGATAGAAGGCGGAGAAGAAGGTCACCCCCATCAGCGCGAAGAAGACCAGGGCGATGGCGGCCACGGCGGCGGAGAAGGCGGGCTTCCTGAAGTACGCGATGTCGATGGCCGGGTGGCTGCTGCGCTTCTCGTGCCAGACGAACCCGGCCAGCACGACGAGGCCGCCGATGGTGGAGACCAGCACCGTGGTGTCGGTGAAGTCGGCGAGTTCGCCGCCGCGGATGATGCCGTAGACCAGCAGGACCAGGCCGACGATGGAGAGCACGACGCCCAGCGGGTCGACCTTGCCGGGCCTGGGATCCCGGGAGTCCGGTACGAGCAGCACCATCGCGACCAGCGCGACGACCACCACGGGCACATTGACCAGGAAGATCGAGCCCCACCAGAAGTGCTCCAGCAGCAGCCCCCCGGTGATGGGGCCGATGGCGATGCCCAGGCCGACGCTGCCCGCCCAGATGCCGATGGCCTTGGGCTGCTCGTCGCGCTCGAAGACGTTCATCAGGACGGCGAGCGTGGCGGGCATCACGAACGCCGCGCCGAAGCCCATCAGGGCGCGCCAGGTGATGAGTTCGGCGGGCGAGGAGGAGAGCGCGGCCAGCCCGGAGCCGATGCCGAAGACCAGGATGCCGAAGAGGAGGACCTTCTTGCGGCCGATGCGGTCGCCGAGCAGACCGGCGGTGAAGAGCAGCCCCGCGAAGACGAGCGTGTAGGAGTTGATCGCCCACTCCAGCTCGCTCTGGGTGGCGCCGATCCCGGTCGGGGCGGGGCTCGCGATCGTCTTGACCGCGACGTTCAGGATCGAGTTGTCCAGCACCACGATGAGCAGGCTGAACATGAGAACGGTGAGGATCGCCCAGCGGCGGCGGTGGATCGCCTCGGGGACACGGGGCACGGCGGCGGGAGCGCCGGTCGGTATGGACATGCCCCCGACCCTAACCCGCTTTCGATACGACACCGTCTCGTATTGATAAGTCTTTACCCTCCTCGACGACTCGTGCGGGCCCACTTCCCGCCGGCCGCGCGGGGATGCCACCATGGAGGGGATCCGGGGACGCCGTAAGGGCGCCTCGAGATGACGAAGGAGCCGTTTCGCCATGACGCTTCAGGCTGCGCGGAATCATTCCGCCCCATCCCCCGCGGGTCCCACCGCCGACAGCGGCAAAGCGCTGTACGGAGGCACGAGCACCCGCCGCATCACCGTCCACAGCATCGCCGCCGCCACCGAGCGCGGCGAGAAGTGGCCCATGCTCACCGCCTATGACGCGATGACCGCGTCCGTCTTCGACGAGGCCGGTATCCCGGTCATGCTCGTCGGGGACTCCATGGGCAACTGCCACCTCGGCTACGAGACCACCGTGCCCGTCACGATGGACGAGATCGCCATGCTCTCCGCCGCCGTCGTCCGGGGCACCAAGCGGGCCCTGATCGTCGCCGACCTGCCCTTCGGCTCGTACCAGGAAGGCCCCGTCCAGGCCCTGCGCAACGCCACCCGGCTGATCAAGGAGTCCGGGGTCGGCGCGGTCAAGCTGGAGGGCGGCGAGCGTTCCCACGAGCAGATCCGGCTGCTGGTCGAGGCCGGCATCCCCGTCATGGCCCACATCGGTCTGACCCCGCAGTCCGTCAACGCGATGGGCTACCGGGTGCAGGGCCGCGGCGAGGAGGCCGCACAGCAACTGCTGCGCGACGCCAAGGCGGTGCAGGACGCGGGCGCGTTCGCCGTCGTGCTGGAACTCGTACCGGCCGAGCTGGCCGCCGAGGTCACCCGCACCCTGCACATCCCGACCGTCGGCATCGGGGCCGGGCCGGACACGGACGCCCAGGTGCTGGTCTACACCGACATGGTCGGCCTGACCGGCGGCAAGGTGCCGCGCTTCACCAAGCAGTACGCCGACCTGCGCAAGGTGCTCGGTGACGCGGCGAAGGAGTTCGCCGAGGAGGTCGTGGGCGGCTCGTTCCCGGCGCCCGAGCACACGTTCCACTAGGACTGCCCCTCCCGCGGACCATTTCCCGCACCACCGACAGCCCGCCGACATCCCCCATCGGCGGGCTGTCGCCCTGTCGCCCCCCGGCCGCCGGGGCTGTCGGCGGGATATCGGCGGACTGTCGGTGGCGGCTGGTCCCATGGGGACATGACGCGAATCGACAACAACCTCAGGCACGGCGGGAACGCCGTCGAGGTACGGGGGCTGGTCAAGCACTACGGATCGACCAGAGCGCTGGACGGCGTGGATCTCGATGTGGGCGAGGGCACCGTACTCGGTGTGCTCGGCCCCAACGGCGCCGGCAAGACCACTCTCGTACGCTGCCTTTCGACCCTGATCCTTCCCGACGCCGGGCACGCCGTCGTGGCGGGCTACGACGTGGTGCGGCAGCCCCGGCAGCTGCGCCGCAAGATCGGGCTGACCGGACAGTACGCCTCGGTCGACGAGAAGCTCTCCGGCTGGGAGAACCTCTACATGATCGGGCGGCTTCTCGACCTGCCGCGCAAGCGGGCCCGTGCCCGCGCCGACGAACTGCTGGAGCGGTTCTCGCTCACCGCCGCCGCCCGGCGCCCCGCGATGGAGTACTCCGGAGGCATGCGGCGCCGGCTCGACCTGGCCGCCTCCATGATCGGCAGCCCGGCCGTCCTGTATCTGGACGAGCCGACGACGGGGCTCGACCCCCGTACCCGCAACGAGGTCTGGGACGAGGTGCAGCGCATGGTCGCGGAGGGGGCGACCGTGCTGCTCACCACCCAGTACATGGAAGAGGCCGAGCAGCTCGCCGACGAACTGACGGTCATCGACCACGGAAGGATCATCGCCCGCGGCGGGGTGGACGAGCTCAAGGCGAAGGTCGGCGGTCGCACCCTCCAGATCCGGCCCTCGGACCCGGCGCAGCTGGCCGCGATGGCCCAGGCGCTGAGGGAGGCCGGACTCGACGGGATCGCGGGCGCGCAGGCCGTACCGGACGAGGGGCTGCTGCTCGTGCCGATCCTCAGCGACGAGCAGCTCACCGCCGTCATAGGGCTGCTGGGCACCCGGGGGTTCTCCCTCGCCCATGTGGCCACCGCACTGCCCAGCCTGGACGAGGTGTTCCTCGCCATCACCGGTGAGAAGTCCTCGTCGGTGACCGACACGATCCCCGAGGAGGTCGCGGCATGAGCACGGCGACTCTGACACCCACGCCCACCGGGTCCGTACCGCGGAAGGCACTCCCCGGCGAGGGCCGGATCGGCCTGCGGGCCAATCTGCGGCACATCGGGGCCCTGGTGCGGCGCAATCTCCTCCAGATCAAGAAGGACCCCGAGTCGATGTTCGACGCGGTCCTGATGCCCATCATCTTCACGCTGCTCTTCGTGTACGTCTTCGGCGGCTCGGTCGGCGGCAGCCTGGGCGGCGACCGGCAGGACTACCTGAACTACCTGATCCCCGGCCTGATGGCGATGATGGGCATGAGCATCGCCTCCGCGGTCGGCACCGGTGTCAACGACGACTTCCGCAAGGGCGTCATGGACCGGTTCCGGACGATGCCGATCGCCCGTTCCTCGGTCCTCATAGCGAAGATCGTGGTCGAGCTGGGCCGGATGATGGTCGCCACGTTCATCCTGCTGGCCATGGGCTTCGCGCTCGGCATGGAGTTGGGGACCTCGGTGCTCGGCCTGATCGGGGCGATCGCGCTGTCGGCGGTGTTCGGCGCCGCCATCATGTGGATCTTCATCCTGCTCGGACTGTCCATGAAGACGGCCCAGGCGGTTCAGGGAACGGGGATGCTCGTGCTGATGCCCCTCCAGTTCGGCTCCTCGATCTTCGCCCCGACGCAGACGATGCCCGGCTGGCTGCAGACGTTCACCGAGTACAACCCGCTGTCCAACCTGGCGGACGCCGCACGCGGCCTGATGATGGGCGGGCCGGTCGCCCACTCGGTGTGGGTGACGCTGGGCTGGGCGGCGGCGATCACACTGGTGGTGGCTCCCCTCGCGGTGTCCAAGTTCCGCAGGAAGACCTGATCCCGGGGCGGGCCCGACGTCCCGTTGGGCGAATCTGACGTTCCGGGGCGGGCCCGATCCGGACGGACGGCCTCAGCGGTACCCCTCCGCCAGGGCGGTGGCCTCCTCCAGTGTGAGGTCGCCGCCCTCGGCGTACGCCCGCTCATAGGCGGCGTCACCGAGTGCGGCGCGAGCGATCGCCTCGGCGCGGGCCAGATTCCGCCGCTCCATCGCCCTCGACACCTGGCCCTCGGGCAGCAGCGCGGCCTGCAGGCCGAGCACCCGCGCGGCGTCGCGGGCGCCCCGCTCACCGCCCGCGCCGCCGAGCGCCCAGGCGACCGCTACCAGATGAACGGACGTCATCTGCGGCGCCACCATCCGCGACAGCCGGTCCCGTGACCGCTCCAGCGCCTGTAGGGCTCGCTTCAGCGCCGTGGAGTGATCGCCCTCCAGATTGTCCAGCCAGGCCACCACTCCGAGCACGAACCCACCGAAGATCTCCACGGTTTCGGAGTTGAACTCCGCGCTCAGCAGGTCGAGTTGTTCCCTGGCCTCGCTGATCCGGCCGGTCTCCCCCAGCAACAGCCCCAGATGCATCCGGGCGGCCGGGGTCGCCTCGCTCCCCGAGTGCTGTCCCTCCTCGATGACCTCGCGCAGGATGGCCTCGGCCTCCTCGTTCCGGCCCGTCTCGGACAGGACGGCCGCGTACCGGGCCCGCAACAGCGCGACCTGGGACTGGGCGCCGAGCTGTTCGGCGTAGCCGACCGCGGAGCGGAAGTCCTCGGCGGCACGGACGAATTCACCCGCCCGCTCATGGGCCTCGCCCCGGGAGGAGAGCGCTTCGGCGGCCCCCCAGGCGTCGCCGAGCCGGACGAAGATCTCCAGGCTCTCGTCGGCGTCCTGCCGGGCCCGGTCCACCGACGCGGGATGGTTGGCCAGGAAGTTGGCCCGCGTCTGGAGCGCGGCGGCCAGCTCCCACACATAGCCGAACTCCCGGCAGGCCAGGACGGTCCCGTCCATCACCTCACGGAGCTGGTCGACCTCACCGGACAGCATGACGGCGTACACCCAGAGCGAGCCCGGTGTACGGCAGGTCTGCGGCTGACCCGTCCGGTAGGTGCTCGCGATCACCCGCAGCCGCTCCAGGTTGTCGTCGCGCATCCACAGGTCCTCCGCGTGGTCCATGCAGGCCAGCTGGATGAGGCCCACGCCCCGCCGCGCCTCCTGGAGCTGCTCGGGTTCCAGCGGCGGCGGCAGGTCGGTGGCCGACCGCAGGAGCGTGGGGACGGGCGTGCCCGGCGGGGCGAACGGGTCGGGGCCCAGTGCGGCGGTCGCGTCGGCCCAGTGGCGGGCCTCGGCGCGCAGATCGCGCATCAGCCAGTACCAGGCCAGCGAGAGGACGAGACAGAGAGCTTCGTGCTCGTCCCGGGTGGCCACGGCCCGGCGCAGCACGCTGCGCAGATTCTCGTACTCGCGCTGGAGGCGGTCGATGGCGGCGCGCTGTCCGGCACCGCGGAGTTCCGGCGCGGTGAGCCGCGCCAGTTCCCGGTAGTGCACCAGATGCCGTCGCTCGACGGCGGTCCGCTCGCCCGCCTCGTCGAGGCGCTCGGAGGCGTACTCGCCGACCGTCTCCAGGAGCCGGTAGCGCATGGCTCCGTCACCGCCGGGCGCGGCGACGACGAGCGACTTGTCGACGAGGGAGCCGAGGAGCGCGGCCACGTCCCGGGAGTCGACGGGGGGCCCATAGGCGGGTGCGCCGGCGTCGGTGGCCGCGGCGGAGTCGGCGGCTCCGGTGCCATCGGCCCCTTCGGCTCCGGCGGTGGCCGCGGTGCCTGCTGTGCCTGCTGTGCTGTGTACGGCGGGACGTGCGCAGACCTCCTCGGCCGCGTCGAGCGCGCAGCCGCCCGCGAACACCGAGAGCCGGCGCAGGACGGCACGCTCGGCGGCGTCCAGCAGGTCCCACGACCAGTCCACGACGGCGCGCAGGGTCTGCTGGCGCGGCAGCACGGTGCGGCTGCCGTTGGTCAGCAGCCGGAAACGGTCGTCCAGCCGGTCGGCGATCTGGCGCGGGGTGAGCATCCGCAGCCGGGCCGCGGCCAGTTCGATGGCGAGCGGCAGCCCGTCGAGCCGGTGGCAGATCTCGGCACAGGCCGCCGCCGTCTCCTCGTCCGCGTCGGTCCGGAAGCCGGGGCTGGCGGCACTCCCCCGGTCGGCGAGCAGGCGCAGCGCCATCGGGTCGGGCAGCGGGTCGACGGGCCGGACGAACTCGCCCGGTACGCCGAGCGGTTCGCGGCTGGTCGCCAGAACGGTGAGCTGCGGGCAGTGGGCGAGAAGGTGGTCGGCGAGTGCGGCGGCGGCCTCGACGACGTGCTCGCAGTTGTCCAGAAGCAGCAGCATGCGGCGCCGGGAACAGTGTTCGGTGAGCCGTACGAGGGGGTCCCCGGCACCGCGTTCGGCGGCTCTCAGCTCCTCCGCACCGGCACCGCGCAGCACGGTCTCGCGGGCACCGAGCGCGGTGAGCACGGCCTCCGCAACGGTGTCCGGGTCGTCCACGGGGGCCAGCTCGGCCATCCAGACGCCGTCCGGCCACGCCGTCGCGGCCGCCTCCGCCACCTCCTGGGAGAGCCGGGTCTTGCCCGCGCCGCCGGGCCCGAGGAGGGTGATCAGCCGGGTACGGGTGAGGTCCTCGCGCAGGGAGGCGATGTCGCTCTCGCGGCCGACGAAGCTGGTCAGCCGGGCCCGCAGGTTCCCGGCGGGCGCGGGAGGCCCGACAGGCGGCCGGGGCGAGACGTCGGAAAGCGGCTGGGGCGAGACGGCGGAGGGCTGCGGGGCCGGGGGCAGCGGCGGGGCCGGCCGCCGCTCGGGCGCCGGGTGTACCAGAGGGGCGCCCGCCCCGGTCCGGTGCAGCAACTCCCCGTACAGGGCGCGCAGTCCGGGCCCGGGGTCGGTGCCCAGGCGGTCGGCGAGCACCGTACGCACCTTCTCGTACGCGGCCAGCGCCTGCGCCGTACGGCCCGCGTCGCGCAGGGCGGTGATCCGCAGGGCCTGGAGCGGTTCGTCGAGCGGGTGGTCCTCGCAGAGGGCGGCCAGCTCGGGCAGCACCGCCTCCGCCCGGCCCAGCGCGAGGGCCGCGGCGAAACCGGTCCGCCGCGCGTCGAGCCTGCGGGCCTCCCACCGGGACGCGGCGGCGGCCCGGTCCGGCAGATCGGCGAGGGCGGGGCCGCGCCACAGGGCGAGGGCCTCGTCCAGCAGGGCGGCGGCCCCGGCGGCGTCCCCCCGCTCCAGGGCGCGGGTCCCCTCCCCGGCGAGCCGCTCGAATCGGTGCAGGTCCACGGCGTCCGGGGCGGCGGTGAGCCGGTAGCCGCCGTCCGCCGACCCGACGGCCGCCCGGCCTAGCGCGCGCCGCAGCCGTCCCACGAGGGCCTGCAGGGCGCCCACCGCGTCGGCGGGCGGATCGCCGTCCCACACCTCCTCGACGAGCACCCCGGCCGGGACCGCACGGCCGGGGCTCAGCGCGAGGACGGTGAGCAGGGCGCGCAGCCGCGCCCCGCCGAGGGCGACGGCCGTGCCGTCGTCGCGGAGTGCCTGGGTGGTGCCGAGGATGCAGTAGCGCACGGGCCCATTGTCCGCGACGGCCCCCGGGAATGACGCGGCACCCACCACCACGGCCCTGCCGGGCACGGGTGCGCGGCCCGAGGGGCTGTCCCACCGGCCATGACGGGGCACCCCCTAAACTCACCCCATGCCCCGCACCGGACGCCAAGGGATCAGCCCGGTCTTCCTCGGGATCGTCGCCGTCACCGCGGTTTCGGGCTGGGCGGTGTGGACGGGCTTCGCCGAGCAGACCGGTTTCGCGGTCTTCCTCTTCGTCACCGGGGCCTGGATCGTCTCGCTCTGTCTGCACGAGTACGCGCACGCCCGCACCGCGCTGCACAGCGGGGACCTCTCGGTCGAGGACAAGGGTTATCTGACCCTGAACCCGCTCAAGTACACCCATGCCCTGCTGAGCATCGTGCTGCCGGTCATCTTCGTGATCATGGGCGGGATCGGGCTGCCCGGCGGCGCGGTCCACATCGAGCGGGGGCGGATCACCGGCCGCTGGAAGCACAGCCTGATCTCCGCGGCGGGCCCGTTGACCAATGCGCTGTTCGCGGTCCTCTGTACGGCACCGTTCTGGCTGGACGCCCTGGACGGTGTCCCGCCCGCCTTCCGGTACGCGCTGGCGTTCCTCGCGATGCTCCAGGTCACCGCGGCGATCCTGAACTCGGTGCCGATTCCGGGGCTGGACGGCTACGGAGTGATCGAGCCCTGGCTCTCGTACCGGATCCGCCGCCAGGTCGAGCCGGTCGCGCCGTTCGGGCTGCTCGCCGTGTTCGGCGTCCTGTGGATCCCCGAGGTGAACATCGCGTTCTTCGACGCGATCGACGCACTGCTCCGGGGCCTGGGCGTCAGCGACTTCGAGACGTACTGCGGCCTCGACACCTACCGCTTCTGGCAGGAGTTCTGGGACGAGCAGGACCCCCGCTGCGCGGTCGCGGGGTAGCGCGGCCCGGTGGTCCGAGCGGTCAGCGGGCCGCGTTCGCCGCCATCCGGTGCTTGCGTACGTAGAACCACGTCATGTTCGACGAGAGCCCGGCCACCAGCACCCAGAGGACCCCGATCCAGACGCCGCCCCGGACGAAGGAGACCGCTGCTGCGACGACGGCGAGGACGCAGACGACGAACGCGTAGAGAGCGAGGCGGGGCATGGGGGTGGCTCCTGTCCGGGGATGGTGCGCGGTCCCGTCCAGTGTCCCTCATGCCCCGCTCCGCCCCGGATCCGGTCCGGCTCCGACGTCGGTGGCGTCCCGGCCGGACGTCCGTGGCGTCCGGCTCGGACGTCCGTGGCGTCCGGCTCAGACGTCCGTGGCGCGCAGTCCGGCGTGCGCCTTGTAGCGGCGGTTCACCGAGATCAGGTTGGCCACCAGCGACTCGACCTGGTGGGCGTTGCGCAGCCGGCCCGCGAAGATGCCGCGCATCCCGGGGACACGGCCCGCGAGCGCCTGCACGATGTCGGTGTCGGCGCGGGCCTCGCCCAGGACCAGCACATCGGTGTCGATCTCCTCGATCGCCGTGTCCTGGAGCAGGACGGCCGAGAGGTGGTGGAAGGCGGCCGTGACCCGGGAGTCCGGCAACAGGGCCGCGGCCTGCTCGGCGGCACTGCCCTCCTCCGGCTTCAGCGCGTAGGCGCCCTTCTTGTCGAAGCCGAGCGGATTGACGCAGTCGATCACGAGTTTGCCCGTGAGCTCCTCGCGCAGCGCCTCCAGGGTCTTGGCGTGGCCGTCCCACGGCACCGCGACGATCACGATGTCGCTGCGGCGCGCGCAGTCGGCGTTGTCCGCTCCCTCGATACCGAATCCCAGCTCGGCCGCGGCCTCGGCGGCCCGCCCGGCGTCCCGCGAACCGATGGTCACCCGCTGCCCGGCACGCGCGAAGCGGTAGGCGAGGCCCCGGCCCTGGGGGCCGGTCCCGCCGAGCACACCGACGGAGAGTGCGGAAACGTCGGGCAGGTCCCAGGGGTCCTTGGCGGGGGGCTTGGGAGCGCTGCCACTGTCTTGGGTAGTCATGGGGACGACCTTACTGTCGGCGGCACGCGGAATCCGGGGCCGCCGACGTACTGCCCCCGCCTCCCCCGCACGCTCCGTACGGATGGAGCGGAGCCGCCCCCGGCCCGCCGGTAAAACCGGTTGCAGAGGGCATGCAAGGCGCCGAGCATGGCACCTCGTGACCTCAGCCACTCCCCCTGCCGAACCGGACGCTCCGGATCCTCCGGCGGACCCGGCCGACGCGGCCGACCCGGCGGGCCCGGCGGACCCGGGGGCGACGGACTCCCCCGGCCCCCGTGCCCGCCCCGCCCCGCTCCCGTCCCGGCTCCTGGCCCTGCTGCCCGACCTCGCGCCCTGGCGCTCCTCCGCCGATTTCCGGCTGCTGTGGGTCCAGGGACTGATCACGTACTTCGGCAGCTTCATGGCGCTGATCGCGCTGCCGCTCCAGATCAAGGAGCTGACCGGGTCACCGCTCGCGGTCGGGGCGATGGGCGCGGTGGAGCTGGTCCCGCTGGTCGTCTTCGGTCTGTACGGCGGGGCGCTCGCCGATGCCGTGGACCGGCGGAAGGTGATCCTGCTCACCGAGGCGGGGCTCGGGGTGCTCGCCGCCGTCCTGCTGGTGAACGCCCTGCTGCCGGACCCGCTGCTCTGGCCGCTGTACGTGGTGGCCGGCGGGGTCTCCGCGCTCGCCGGGCTCCAGCGGCCCGCGCTGGACTCCCTGATGGCCCGGATCGTGCCGCACCACCAGCAGACCGCCGCCGCGGCGCTGAACTCGCTGCGGTGGCAGGTCGGCGCGATCGCCGGTCCCGCGCTGGCCGGGCTGGTGGTGGCCTACGCCGGGCACGCGACGGCGTACGCGGTCACGGTGGTCACCTTCACCGTCTCCGTCCTGCTCTGTCTGCGTCTGGCCGCCGCGCCGCCCGCCCGCGACGCCGGGAAGCCGTCGCTGCGCGGGATCGCGGAGGGCGCGCGCTACGCCTGGAGCCGTCCGGTGCTGCTGGGGACGTACGCGATCGACCTCGCGGCGATGCTCTTCGCCTTCCCGAACACGATCTTCCCGTTCCTGGCGGACGAGCTGGACGCGGAGTGGTCGCTGGGGCTGATGTACGCGGCGGGCTCGGTCGGCTCGCTGGTGCTGGGGCTGACCAGCGGCTGGACCTCACGGGTGCGCAGGCACGGGCTGTTCGTGGTGTTCGGCGCCGCGGCGTGGGGGCTGGCCATCGCGGCGGCGGGCTGGTTCAGCGATGTCTGGCTGGTGCTCGTCTGTCTGGGGGTGGCGGGCGCGGGCGACATGCTGAGCGGGCTGGGCCGCTCGACCATCTGGAACCAGACCGTTCCCGAGGAGCTGCGGGGGCGGCTCGCGGGCATCGAGGTGCTCTCGTACAGCGTCGGACCGCAGCTCGGCCAGGTCCGGGCCGGTGCCATGGCGGGGTGGACCGGGACACGGTCGGCGATCTGGACCGGCGGGGTGGCCTGCGTCGCCTCGGTCGCGCTGCTGACGGCGGCGCTGCCGAAGCTGATCCGGTACGACTCCGATACGGACGAGGACGCGCTGCGGAAGCGGGCGGCGGACGTGGCGTCCTGACGCCGCCGCCCGCCGGACGCCCGGAAGGGCTACTTCGGCGGGCCCGCGGAGCCGTCCTCCGGGCCGTCCGCGGAGTCGCCCCCGGTGCGGTCGTGCCACTTGGGGTCGGTCTCCCACTCCAGGTTCCGCTCCTGCGCGGTGTCCATCGCGCGCTGCGCCTCCCCGGGGGAGGTGTAGGGGCCGAACCGGTCCTTCGCCGGGCACTCCGGGCCTTCCTCGACCTTCTTGTGCACCAGGCAGTAGTACCACTCGCCCGGTTTGCCGACGGTGCGCTTCTTGAACAGGGCCATCAACGGCTCCTTTCCTCTGTGCCATGCTGCCCCAAGGCCGCTGGTTAGACTCGCTGGCATGTCTGGCCAGTCGCTGCTTGTACCAGGGGAGCTCACTCCCGTCCGTTCCGTACCCGGAAACATCCGGCGCCCCGAATACGTGGGAAAGCCGGCTCCGACGCCGTACACCGGCCCGGAGGTCCAGGACGCCGACACCGTGGAGCGGATGCGGATCGCGGGACGCATCGCCGCGCAGGCGATGGAGGAGGCCGCCAAGCTCATCGCCCCGGGGGTGACCACGGACGAACTCGACCGTGTCGCCCATGAGTTCATGATCGACCATGGCGCGTACCCGTCGACGCTCGGTTACCGCGGCTTCCCGAAGTCGCTCTGTTCCTCGCTGAACGAGGTCATCTGCCACGGCATCCCGGACTCCACGGTGCTGCGGGACGGAGACATCGTGAACCTCGACGTCACCGCGTACATCAACGGGGTGCACGGCGACAACAACGCCACCTACCTCTGCGGCGATGTGGACGAGGAGTCCCGGCTGCTCGTGGAGCGCACCCGGGAGTCACTGAACCGGGCGATCAAGGCGGTGCGCCCCGGCCGTCAGATCAATGTGATCGGGCGGGTCATCGAGTCGTACGCGAAGCGGTTCGGGTACGGGGTGGTGCGGGACTTCACCGGGCACGGGATCAATTCCTCGTTCCACTCCGGTCTGATCATCCCGCACTACGACAGCCCGCACGCGACCACCGTCATGCAGCCCGGCATGACGTTCACGATCGAGCCGATGCTGACGCTGGGTACCCATGAGTACGACATGTGGGACGACGGCTGGACCGTGGTGACCAAGGACCGCAAGCGGACCGCGCAGTTCGAACACACGCTGGTGGTGACGGAGACCGGAGCGGACATTCTCACCCTTCCGTAGCAAGCCGGGCCGCCCACCGGGGCGCGGTTTTTTTACCGACAGGCAGTCGGGAACCAGTTGACTTAGGTAAGCCTAAGTAGGAAGATCGGCATATCGGCACGCGCCGCCGCCCCAAATGTGGCGGTTGCTGCCGGTATTTCCGTCTTCCCTCGGACTTCCCGTCCCCTCGGTCCCCGGAGGCCCGCCTTGGACGCAACCGCCACCGCCACCCCCTTCTCGACGCTCATCCGCACCGCGTCGCACGAGCAGCACGTCGAGGCGGAGACCTCGACCTTCATGAGCGATCTGCTCGGCGGGCGGCTCGGAGTGGACGCGTACACGCGCTACACCGAGCAGCTGTGGTTCGTGTACCGCGCACTGGAGGAGGGTGCGGAGGAGCTCCGCGGCGACCCGGTCGCCGGCCCCTTCATACAGACCGAGCTGCTGCGCAGCTCCGAGCTGGAACGCGATCTGGCGCATCTCGCCGGCCCCGGCTGGCGCACCGGCCTGGAGCCGCTGCCGGCCACCGCCGCCTACGCCGAGCGGGTCACCGAGTGCGCCCGCACCTGGCCCGCCGGCTACATCGCGCACCACTACACCCGGTACCTCGGCGACCTCTCCGGCGGCCAGATCATCCGGGACACGGCGGAGAAGACCTGGGGCTTCGAGCGCAAGGGCGACGGCGTGCGCTTCTACGTCTTCGAGCAGATCTCCAACCCGGCCGCGTTCAAGCGGGGATACCGCGAGCTGCTGGACGCGGTGAACGCGGACGACCTGGAGAAGCAGCGCGTCATCGACGAGTGCAAGCGCGCCTTCGCGCTCAACACCGCGGTGTTCCGGGAGCTGGGCGAGGCCTTCCCGCTCAGCGCGTAGTACCGGCCGGAGAAATCCACGCGGTACACGGAGCGTTCACGCGGTGCACGGAGAAGTGGCGCCGTGGAGCAGTACAGCTGTGGAGCAGCAGAGCAGTACGGACAAGTGCAGAGCCGTGGTTCAGCCACGGACGGCCAGCAGGACGCGGCCCCCGATCTCCACCGTGCCGTCCGGCGCGGGTGCTGTGAGGATCTGGGAGCCGCGTCCTTGTCTGATGTTCAGGGCCCGGCCGAGCCGCGCGCTGAGCAGCAGCGCCGCCGCGCCGGTCGCCTCGTCCTCCACGATCCCGTCGCCGCGGCGCGGGAACGCCCGCGCCCGGACCCGGCCCGCCGCCTCGTCCTCCCAGGCCCACACGTAGACCCAGCCCTCGCCCGGCGGCGGCTCCGTCAGCGCCTCGACCTCGGCGGCCGAGCCGTACCGCTCCAGCGTGCGCGGCGGCGCCCACTCGGGGCGGGCGGTGATCCAGGTGAACTCGCCGTCCTGCCGGGCGAACACGTCTCCGACCGGCAGTTCCAGGATCTCCAGGTCGAGCAGCCAGGCAGTGCCGACCAGCGGGTGCCCGGCGAACGGCAGCCGCAGTCCGGGGGTGTAGATGTCGACCCGGCCGCGCTCGGGGTCGTCGACGAACACGGTCTCGCTGAAGCCCAGTCGCCGGGCCAGCTCCTGCCGGGACGCCTCGTCGGGATGACGGCCTCCGTCCCGTACGACGCCGAGCGCATTGCCGTGCCGGCCGTCCGGGCCGCAGAACACCCGTAGTACGTCGATGCCATCGGGTACGTCGAAGTCGCTCACGTGCGCATTCAAGCACCGTGCGGACGCCCGCGACGCCGCGGGGCCGTACCGGCGGCGTACGGCCGGTACGGCCCTGACGGGTCTCTGACGAGTTGTTGACGGATGGGACGGGCGGGCCCGGCGACGGGCCCGCCGGAGGGATCAGGCCGTACGGCGGCGGCGTGCCGCGACCAGCACCCCCGCACCGGCCGCCACGACGACGCCCGAGGCGGCGATCAGGGCTCCGGTCGGGATGTCGGAGCCGGTGGAGGCCAGCGCACCGGCGCCGCCCACCGTGCCACCGGTTCCGCCGCCGACCGTGCCGCCGCCCGCGGAACCGCCGGTGCCGGACGAGCCCGTGCCGCCGGCGCTGCCCGTGCCACCGCTGCCGCCCGGGAGCTGCGCGTTCTTGTCGAGGGCGACGGCGACGGTCAGGGCGTCGAGCTGCTCGCCCTTGCCGTACATACCGCCGAAGGCCTTGGTGCCGTCGGCGGAGAGCGTCGCCGGGACGCCCGCCAGGTTCACGACGCCGTCCTTGGCGGTGAGGGCACCGGCGGGAATCTTCAGGTCGGCGATCGCCAGACCGGTGTACTCGGTGACCTTCTTGGTCTCCCGGTCCTTGGTGGAGACATCGGCGATCAGCTTGCCGGAGGTGCCGTTCGCCTGGATCTCCAGGTTGGCGAGCGAGAGGTCGAGCGTGTAGGCGTCGCCCTCCTTGTGGCCCAGGAAGCGGACCTTGCCGTCGAATTCGGCGTTGAGCGTCTTCTTGTCGGCGTCGAAGCGGCCGGTGGCGTCGCCGAAGCGGTAGCCGTCACCGGAGGCGGTGGCGCCGCCGCTCGTCTCGATCCTGCCGTGCGCGATCGGGCCCGTGACATACGAGCGGAAGGACTTCTTGACGCCCCAGTCCAGCGTTCCGCCGAGCACCGCGCCCGGGTCGGCGGCGGGCTCGGTGGGCTTCTGGGTGGGCTTCCCGGTCGGCTCCCCGGTCGACGGCGCGGTGGGCTTCTCCGTCGGCTTCTCGGTCGGCTTCTCCGTGGGCTTCTCGGTCGGCTTCTCGGTGGGCTTCTCGGTGGGCTGCTCGGTCGGGGGCGCGGTGACCGCCTTCACCGTGAGCGTGGCCGGGTCGAGGGCGTCGCCCTCCTTGTACTGGCCGTTGAACGCCTCGGAGCCGGCCTTCGTCAGCGTGGCCGGGATGTCCTTGAAGACCATCGCGCCGCCCGTGCCCTGGCCCGGCCGGACGGCCGAGAGGTCCAGGGCGGCGACCGCCACGTCGTTCTTGGTGCCCTCGGGGGTCTTCACATCGGCGGTGATCGCGCCGCCCTTGCCGGCCGTGGAGAGCTTCACGTCCGAGAGCGTGATGTCCAGGACGCCCTTGTGGGCGTAGAAGTTGACCCCGCCCTCGAAGGCGGTGTCGGTGCCGTGGGTGGTCATGTCGTACGTGCCCTTGCCGTTGACAAAGGTGAACACACCATTGCCCTCGGCCTGCTTCGCACCGTCCGTGACCGTGATCCTGCCGCCCGAGAACGGGGAGGCGAGGTACTTGCGGAAGGACTCCTTGAAGCCCCAGTCCAGCGTGCCGTCCTTCAGTTCCATCGTGGGGGCGGCGGCGGCCGAGGTGCCGTCCTTGGCCGGGCCGCTGTCGGCGGCGAGCGCCGGGAGGGCGAAGGTCGCGCCCAGTGCGGCGGCCGTGGCGACGGCGGCGGCGAGGGCTATGGGGCGGCGGGTGGCTGCCATGGCAGTGGGTCTCCTAGGTCGGGAAGGGGAGATGAGGGGTGAGGAGATGAAGGGGTGAGGGGTGGAGCGGGGGTCCCGCGGGGGCCGCGAGGCCGTGCGGGCCCTACGGAGCTGCGGACTTCGCGGCTACGGGACGGGGAGAACTGTGGGGACCGGAGGGAACGGGGGAAGGTGACCGGGCAGGGCCGGCCGGGGCGGGTCGCCGGGTCGCGGGGACCGGGAGGGCTACGGCGTCCGGCCGGACCGGCGGCGGCTGACGGCGAACACCGCACCGGCCGCCGCGAGCAGCAGCACACCGCCCCCGATGGCGAGATACGTGCCGGTGCCGGTGCCCGAGTCCGAGGCGGCTGCCACCGGCTCGGCGTCGGACCCGGCCGCGGGCTCCTGGGAGGGCTTCGCCTCGCTGCCGAGGTCGGGCAGCGCGGGCAGCTGCGCCTTCTCGTCGACGGTGACGGCGAGCGACACCGGGTCCATCGCGGTGCCCGCCTTGTACATCCCGCCGAAGGCCTTGGCACCGTCCGCCGTGAGGGTCGCCGGGGCCTCGGTGAGGACGGCGAGCCCGTCCTCGGGTGCGAAGTCCTTCGCGGTGAAGGTGATGAGGGGCACGCCCTCGCGGGTGCTGCCCCCGCTCGTCACGTCCGCCGAGAGCGTGCCCTTGCCCGAGGCCACCTCGACGGCCACCCCGGCGAATGTCAGGTCGAGGTCATGGGCTCCGGTGAAGCGGACGCTGCCCGTGAAAGCGGCGTCCAGGGTCTGCTTCTTCGCGTCGTAGGTGCCCTTGCCCCGCGGGAAGCGGAACAGGGCCCCGCCGTCCTGGGCGCCGTCCGCCAGGGTCCACTTCCCCTGGCCGATGGCTCCGGTGACGTACTCACGGAAGGTGCGGCGCACTCCCCAGTCGACGGCGGCGTCCTCGAAGCCGCCCGCCTTCGCCTTCTTCCCGTCCCCGGCCTTCTCCCGGGAGGGCGAACCCGGGGACTTCTTCGCGGCGTCCGGCTTCGCGGCCGGGCCGGTCGTGTCGACGGAGAGGCTGATCGGGTCGAGCGGGGTGCCTGCCGTGTAGTAACCGGCGAACGCCTTGGCCCCCTGGGGAGTCAGGGTCGCCGGGACGTTGTTGAGGGCGATCGGGGTGCTACCGCCCTTCATGTCGATCCCGGAGAGGCCGAGCGTGGCGAGCGGCACCTGCGCGGACGAGGTCACCCTGCCGCTCCCCCGTTCCTTGCTGACCATGTCGGCGTAGACGGTGCCGCCGCCCCCGCTGATCCTGACGGTGGGCCTGCTGATGGTGAGGTCGAGCTCGAAGCCGCCGGCCTTCTTGTGGCCGGTGAAGCGCACCCCGCCCGAGAAGCCTGAGCTGAAGGCGCCGCTCGACGGGTCGTAGGACCCGGTGGCGGAGTGGAAGCGGAACTGGCTGCCGCCGACCGTCGCGGCACCGCCGGTCAGGCTCCAACTGCCGCCCGCGATCGGCCCGGTGACATAGCTCTGGAAGGAGGACTTGATGCCCCAGTCCAGTCGGCCGCCCTGCACCGTGCGGCTCGCCGCTTGCGCGGCGGTGGCCGGGAGCAGGGCTCCCAGCAGCACCGCGAGAAGCGCGACGGCAAGCGCGCGGGCAGATCTGGACGGCAGCATGAGGACCCCTCCGAGGTCTAGCGAGTCAGGTAAGGCTAACCTAAGCTATGTTCAGCCTGTCCCGGAACCCCCTGTTCCGGACAGCTCGCACACATCATGAAGAGCCATCAACCGCACACAGCGGAACGACAGGACGGTATCCAGTGCGCTTCTCGCAGGACTACGCCCCCACGGAACGGCAGGGCCCCGGCGGACCTGTTCCCGTGCGCCGGGCCGCCCCCGGCAGGATGGGCGCAGCCCTGGCCGCCGCCGTGACCCTCGCCCTGGTCCTGACCGGCTGCGGGGGTACGGCGGACCCCGCCGCCGGGTCCGGCACGACGGGCACCCCGGCCACCACCGCCGACCGGGTCGAGCCGCTGGCCGCCTCCCCCGAGCCCCAGTTGCCGGTGACGGTGCGCTCGGCGGACGGCGCCCGCGTCACCATCGGCTCCACCGACCGGATCGTTCCGCTCACCGGCTCGCTGAGCGAGATCGTCTTCACGCTCGGGTTCGGCGAGCAGGTGGTGGCGCGCGACATCACCGCGACCTTCGAGCAGGCCGAGAAGCTGCCCGTGGTGACCCGCGCCCATGACGTCTCGGCGGAGAGCGTGCTCTCGCTGAAGCCCACCGTCGTCCTCGCGGACACCACGACGGGCCCCGGCGAGGCGATCGAGCAGATCCGTGACGCCGGAATCCCGCTGCTGGTCGTCGACCCGGCCAAGGAACTCGCCGACGTCGGCCGCCGCATCGACACGGTGGCCGCGGCCCTGGGCGTACCGGACTCCGGCACCGAGCTGAAGGAACGCACCCAGTCCCGTATCGACGCCGTACAGAAGTCCGTTCCTGCCCACAAGGACGGCAGGAAGCCCCGGGTCGCCTTCCTCTATCTGCGCGGATCGGCCTCCGTCTATCTGCTCGGCGGCCGTGAGTCGGGGGCGAGTTCGCTGCTGGAGGCGGCGGGCGCCGTCGACGCCGGGAAGGCCTCCGGGCTGGAGAAGGACTTCACGGCCATCACCAGCGAGGCGCTGGCCAAGGCCGCGCCCGACGCGATCCTGGTGATGAGCAAGGGGCTGGAGTCGGTCGACGGCATCGACGGCCTGGTGAAGATCCCGGGCATCGCGGAGACCCCGGCCGGTATGGACCGCCGGGTCGTGTCGATCGACGACGGCGTCCTGCTGAACTACGGGCCCCGCACCGACCAGGTGCTCGCCGATCTCGTCGAGCAGCTCTACCCGAAGGGCGGGACGGGCAAGTGACCACCTCGTACGGGGAACGGGCCGGAGCAGCGCCGCAGCCCGCGACCGCTCCGGCTCCGGCTCCAGCTCCGGCTCCGGCTCCGGCTCCGGCTCCGGCTCCGGCTCCGGCTCCGGCTCCGGCTCCGGCTCCGGCCAAGGGCAACGCCAGGACCCGGCGCGGCAACGCGGCCACCCTCACCCTGGTCCTTTCGCTCGCCCTGCTCGTCGGCTGTCTGCTCTCCGCCGGGATCGGCGCGTACAGCATCCCGCTCGACGACGTCCTCGCCTCCGTCCAGCACCGGCTGGGACTGGGCGGCCACGCGCTGGACCGGGTCGGCGAGAGCGTCCTGTGGAACGTGCGGCTGCCCCGGGTCGTCCTCGCCCTGCTCGTCGGCGCGTCCCTCGGCTGCGCGGGCGCGCTGATGCAGGGCGTGTTCGGCAACCCGCTCGCCGAGCCCGGGGTCATCGGGATCTCGGCGGGCGCGGCGGTCGGCGCGGTCGCCTCGATCGCGCTGGGTCTCAGCTTCTTCGGCAACTGGACCATCACCGTCTGCGCGTTCGTCGCCGGACTCGCGACGGTCCTGCTGGTGTACGCGCTGTCGCGCTCCGGCGGCCGGACCGAGGTCGTGACGCTGATCCTCACCGGGATCGCGGTGAACGCCTTCGCGGGCGCGCTGATCGGACTGTTCATCTTCTTCGCGGACAACGCGCAGATCAGTCAGATCACCTTCTGGCAGCTCGGTTCACTGGCCCAGGCCACCTGGCCCAAGGTGCTCGCGGTGCTGCCCTGTGCGGTGATCGGCCTGGCCGTCGCGCCGTTCTACGCCCGCAAGCTGGATCTGCTCGCGCTCGGCGAGCGCCCCGCCAGGCACCTGGGCGTCGACGTGGAGCGGCTGAGGATCATCCTGGTCCTCGTGGTGGCGCTGCTGACCGCCGCCGCGGTCGCCGTCGCGGGGATCATCTCCTTCGTCGGCCTGCTCGTCCCGCATCTGCTGCGGATGGCGAACGGCCCCGGGCACCGCTTCCTCGTCCCGGGCAGCGCGCTGGGCGGCGCGCTGGTGCTGGTGGCGGGCGACCTCGCCGCCCGGACCGTGGCCGCCCCCGCCGAGCTGCCGCTCGGTGTGCTGACCGCGCTCTTCGGCAGCCCGTTCTTCTTCTGGCTGCTGCGCAGGACCCGTCGCAAGCAAGGTGGTTGGGCATGAGGATGCCGAGGAATCCGTTCACGGTACGCGGCCGCCGGCTGCCCGCCCCCGTCCCCGCCGGTTCGGCCGTCGCCGAGGCGGTCGGGCTGTCCGTCCGGCTGGGGCAGCGGCAGGTGCTCGACTCCATCGATCTGACCGCCCGCGCCGGTGAGGTGGTGGCGCTCGTCGGGCCGAACGGCGCGGGCAAGTCGACCCTGCTGGCGGCCCTGGCCGCCGATCTGCCCGCCGGGAGCGGTGAGGTCCGTATCGACGGCCGCCCGGCCACCGAGTGGTCGGCGCCCGAACTGGCCCTGCGCCGCTCGGTGCTGCCGCAGTCCGCCGCGCTGTCCTTCCCGTTCCCGGTCGAGGACGTCGTACGGATGGGGCGGGCGCCCTGGGTGGGCACCGGCCGGGAGGACGAGGACGACCCCGCGGTGGCCGCGGCGATGGCGGCCACCGAGGTCACGGAGTTCGCCGCCCGCCCGTTCTCCGCCCTCTCGGGCGGTGAGCGGGCCCGGGTCGCACTCGCCCGGGTGCTGGCCCAGCGCGCTCCGCTGCTGCTGCTCGACGAGCCGACCGCCGCGCTCGATCTGCGCCATCAGGAACTGGTGCTGCGGATCTGCCGCGAGCGGGCCGCCGCCGGGGACGCCGTCGTGGTGGTGCTGCACGATCTGGGGCTCGCCGCGGCGTACGCCGACCGGGCCGCGGTGCTGCACGGGGGGCGGATCGCGGTGGAGGGCCCACCGGCCGCCGTCTTCACGGGCGAACTGCTCGGCGAGGTCTACCGGCAGCCGGTGGAGGTGTTCCCGCACCCGCGTACCGGGGCGCCTCTCGTCGTACCGGAGCGGGCTTCTTGACCGCTGTTTGACCCCCGGGTGGGTCGTTCATGGGTCGGCCGTGACCAGCCCGTTCTCCCCGGTGGGGGGTGAGAGCTGAATCACCGCACGGGGGTGTGTCGGCCAGATAAGGGTCAGTTAAGTTAGGTCCGCCTCACCCGCCATTGCCCGGCCTTTCGCCCCCTTCCTTCCATCCTCTGTGGAGCCCGCATGCGAGCCGTTCGTTTCTCCGTCGTCACCGCTGCCGCCACGGTGGCGGCACTGACCGCCGTCACGGGCTGCGCCGACAAGAGCGACGGCAAGGCGGACGGCGCCGTCGTGGTCGTCGCCAAGGACGACTCCTGCGAGGTCTCGAAGACGGAGCTCCCCGCCGGTCATGTCGAACTGGCCGTGGAGAACAAGGGATCCAAGGTCACCGAGGTCTACGTACTGTTCCCGGACGACCGCATCGTGACCGAGCGGGAGAACATCGGCCCCGGCACCAAGGCGAAGATCACCGCCGAGGTGAAGGCCGGTTCGTACGAGATCGCCTGCAAGCCCGGCATGAAGGGCGACGGCATCCGGCAGAAGATCGAGGTCACCGGCGGCACGGTGGCCAAGCGCAGCCCGGAGATGGACAAGGCCGTCGCCGGGTACCGCACCTATGTACAGGCGCAGGCCGACGAGACGCTGCCCAAGGTCAAGGTCTTCACGGACGCGGTGGCCGCGGGTGACATCGAGGCCGCGAAGAAGGCGTACGCCGACTCCCGTATCGGCTGGGAGCGCACCGAGCCGGTCGCCGAGTCGTTCGGCGACATCGACCCCAAGGTCGATGTGCGCGAGGACGGCCTGGAGGACGGCCAGAAGTGGACCGGCTGGCACCGCCTGGAGAAGGCGCTGTGGCAGGACAAGAAGCTGGGCGCCGAGGAGAAGGCGCTGGCCCCCGTCCTCCACCAGGACCTGGTCGACTGGCAGAACCGCGTCGGCAAGGCCGAGATCACCCCGACCTCGATGGCCAACGGCGCCAAGGAACTCCTCGACGAGGTCGCGACCGGCAAGGTCACCGGCGAGGAGGAGCGCTACAGCCACACCGACCTCGTCGACTTCAAGGCGAACGTCGAGGGCGCGCAGACGTCCTACGAGCTGCTGAAGCCGATCGCCGTCAAGAACGACGCGGCGCTGACCGCCTCCCTGGACAAGCAGTTCGCGGCGCTGAACACGCTGCTGGACAAGTACCGCGAGAACAAGGCGTCCTACGAGTTCACCTCGTACGACAAGGTCGGCAAGGCGGACCGCAAGGAGCTCTCGGACGCGGTCAACGCGCTCGCCGAGCCGCTGTCCAGGCTGGCCGCCGCGGTGACGAAGTAACCGAGGGTTCGAGGAGGCTTCAGCCATGGCCGAGGACACCCGGGACATCCCCGAGAAGCAGGGCTCCGGCCCGTCCCGTCGGGCCCTGCTGGGATGGGGCGGGGCGGGGCTGGCGGCCGGCGCCGTCGCGGCGGGCGGCGCGGTCGCCGCGGTCCGCTCCGACGGGAGCGGTGAGCCCGCCGCGGAGAGCGGGGCAGCGGTGCCGTTCCACGGGGCGCACCAGGCCGGTATCGCCACCGCCGTACAGGACAGGCTGCACTTCGCCGCGTTCGACGTGACGACGAAGGACCCGGCCGAACTGGCCGCGCTGCTCAAGGAGTGGACCCGGGCCGCGGAGCGGATGACGGCCGGGCGGACGGTCGGCGACGGGGCGTACGGCGGGCTCGCCGAGGCCCCGCCCGACGACACGGGCGAGGCGCTGGGGCTCAAGCCGTCCCGGCTGACGCTGACCATCGGCTTCGGGCCCTCGCTGTTCGCCCGGGACCGGTTCGGCCTCGACGGCAAACGGCCCGAGGCGCTCATCGATCTGCCGAAGTTCCCGGGCGACAACCTGGACGCCGCCCGCAGCGGCGGCGACCTGTGCGTCCAGGCGTGCGCGGACGACCCGCAGGTCGCGGTGCACGCCATCCGCAACCTGGCCAGGATCGGCATGGGCCGTACCGCGATCCGCTGGTCCCAGCTGGGCTTCGGCAAGACGTCCTCGACGACGCCTGACGCGCAGACCCCGCGCAACATGATGGGGTTCAAGGACGGCACCCGGAACATCTCGGGCACCGACTCCGCCGCGCTCGACCGGCACGTATGGGTCGGCGCGAAGGACGACGCCGGGTGGATGACGGGCGGTTCGTACCTCGTCGCCCGGCGCATCCGGATGCACATCGAGACCTGGGACCGGGCCCCGCTCCAGGAGCAGGAGGACATCTTCGGCCGGGACAAGGGCGAGGGTGCCCCGGTCGGCAGGTCCAGGGAACGTGACGAGCCGTTCCTGAAGGCGATGCTGCCGAGCGCGCATGTGCGCCTGGCCCACCCGGACACGAACGACGGGGCGACGATCCTGCGCCGCGGCTACTCCTTCACCGACGGTACCGACGGTCTGGGCCGGCTGGACGCGGGGCTGTTCTTCCTCGCCTACCAGCGCGATGTCCGCACGGGCTTCCTGCCGGTGCAGCGCAGCCTCGCGGCGCACGACGCGCTCAACGAGTACATCCAGCACGTGGGTTCGGCGGTCTTCGCCGTCCCGCCGGGCGTCCGTGACAAGGACGACTGGTGGGGCCGGGCGCTCTTCGCCTGACCGGCGTGTGACTGACACAGCGGAAGGACCGGCATGTTCGGCAACTATCTGATCGGCCTGCGCGAGGGTCTCGAAGCCAGCCTCGTCGTGTGCATCCTCGTCGCCTATCTGGTGAAGACGGAGCGCAGGGACGCCCTGCGTCCGGTGTGGGGAGGCATCGCGATCGCCGTGGCGATCTCGCTGGCCTTCGGTGCCGCGCTGGAGTTCGGCTCCCAGGAGATGACGTTCGAGGCGCAGGAACTGCTCGGCGGTTCCCTGTCGATCATCGCCGTGGGTCTGGTGACCTGGATGGTGTTCTGGATGCGGCGCACCGCGCGGCATCTGAAGAAGGAGCTGCACGGCAAGCTGGACGCGGCGCTCGCCATGGGCACCGGCGCTCTGGTCGCCACCGCGTTCCTCGCCGTGGGCCGTGAGGGCCTGGAGACCGCCCTGTTCGTGTGGGCGTCGGTGCGGGCCAGCGGCGAGGGGTCCTCCGAGCCGCTGATCGGGGTTCTGCTGGGGATCGCCACGGCCGTCGTGCTGGGCTGGCTCTTCTACCGCGGGGCACTGAGGATCAACCTGGCGAAGTTCTTCACCTGGACGGGCGGCATGCTGGTCGTGGTGGCGGCGGGCGTGCTCGCGTACGGGGTGCACGACCTCCAGGAGGCCCGGTTCCTGGGCGGGCTGCGGAACAAGGCGTTCGACATCAGCGCCACGATCCCGCCGGACAGCTGGTACGGAACGCTGCTGAAGGGCGTGTTCAACTTCCAGCCCGATCCGACCGTGCTTCAGGTCACGGTGTGGGCGCTGTATCTGATCCCCACCCTCGCGCTGTTCCTCGCCCCGGTAGGGTTCGGACGGTCAGTGCGGGCGACGGATCAGAAGGCGCAGAAGGCAACGGATGAGAAGGCTGGGTCGACTGGCGACGGGGCTCGCCACAGCGACGGTGCTGAGCGTGGGCGCGAGCGGCTGCGTGACGGTGCACGGCGAGCTGGAAGTGCTGCCGGGAGCGACGAAGGCTGAGGCCGCGCAGGCGCTCAAGGACTTCACGGACGCCTACAACAAGGCGGACAAGGCATACGATCCGGCGCTGGACGCGGACCGGGTGACCGGTTCGCTCGGCGCGATAAATCAGGCGGGTCTGAAGGCGCGGCAGAAGAACAATCCGGACGGCAACGCGAATCACTCGCCGCTGGAGCTGACGGATGTCGCGTACACGATCCCGAAGAAGGCCGGCTGGCCGCGCTGGTTCCTCGCGGACACCGACTCCAACCGTGACCGGGACGGCGGGAAGCTGGACACCCGCTGGCTGGTGGTGTTCGTGAAGACGGCCCCCGACGCGCTGTGGAAGGCGTCCTATCTGGCGGTCGTCGCCCCCTCCCAGCTCCCGGAGTTCCGGCTGGACGCGGACGGCCTGGCACTGCCCGCCGACTCCGGGGACAGCGAACTGGCCGTCGCCCCGAAGGACTTGAGCACGACGTACACCGGTTATCTGCAGAACGGGAAGCCGGACGTCTTCGCCCCCGGATCGACGACCTCGGGCTGGCGGGAGTCGCGCAGGACCACCCGGCGGGCGGGGTTCTCCTACCAGTACGTCGACCGGGCCCTGGACAGCGGAACGTTCGCGCCGCTCGGCCTGTCGACGAAGGACGGCGGGGCACTGGTCTTCTTCAGCAGCAAGCACTTCGAGCGGCAGACGGCGGCGAAGGGGCTGCGGCCGGAGGTCAACTCGGACGTGGAGGCGCTGCTGACCGGTGAGGTCAGGAGCAGTCTCACCAAGGAGCGGGTCTCCAGCCAGTTGGTGTACATCCCCCGGCGCGGCGGCGGCGAGTCCGGCGGCAAGGTGCGGGTGCTGAACAGGCTGCCGGGGCTGACGTCGGCACAGGGCTCGTAGCCGGGCAGGAGCACCGGTCCCGATCGCCGGCCCGGCGGGCCGCCCGACGGTCGGGCAGCCCTGCCACGGCTCAACCGCTCACTGACTCAACGGCTCAACGGCTCAACGGCTCAACCGCTCAACGGCTCAACGGCTCAACGGCCAGGCCACCGCATCGTGGTCGAGGTCGCTCTGCTCGGCGCTGTCGGCGTAGCTCGCGCAGGCGTCGGTCAGCGTCTCCAGCAGGGTCAGCGGATCGGGCAGCTCGTTCTCCGGGCCCCGTACCCAGTGCACATCCAGCTCACCGGGGAGCCGGGCGGGCGGCAGGAGTACGTAGCTGCCCCGGCAGTGCCAGCGCAGTCCGGGGTGCTCGTCCATCGTCTCGGGATGGCAGTCCAGCTCGCAGGGCCACCACTCGTCCTCGTCCTCCGGCGTACCGCGGGTGGCGGTGAAGAAGAGCATCCGGTCCTCACCGGACTGGGCGACGGGGCCGACGTCGATGCCTGCGGCGAGGAGACGGTCCAGAGCTTGCCGGCCGGCGGTCAGCGGGACGTCCAGGACGTCGTGGATCATGCCGGTCGCGGTGATGAAGTTGGCCAGCGGCTGGCTGCGGGCCCAGCGCTCGATCTGTGCGCGGTCGGTGGTCGACTGCGTCTGCCAGGCGAAGGAGATGGGATGCCGGGCGGGGGTGGGACAGCCGATGCGATCGCACGAACATCGGTATCCGGCCGGATGGGCGGCGGGCGAGATCGGCATGCCCGCCTCGGCGACGGCGAGGAGCAGGGCCAGCCGGGCCGCTTCGTCGTCCTCGGCCTGCTGCGGTTTGGGTCGTCGCCGCAGCCACTGGGAGATCCTGCTCTCTGTGCCGCGATAGCGGCCGGAATCGGCGCCCATCTATCCCCTCACCTCAGCGTTGCTCCTCCATGCTCCCACCATCCTGCGCTTCAGGTGGCCAGAGTTCACCGGCGGGGGGCGGGACCACTGCACCGAGTGAGCACCATCACGCCCGATCTCATCACATACCGGATATCGATCACGCTTCGGTGGACAGGCCCCGCAGCGCGTGATCGACGACCGCGTCGGCGTAGGCGTGGGTGAGCGGGAGGGTCCTGAGCAGCCAGCGGTGGGTCAACGGGGCGATCAGCAGCTCCAGCGCGACCCGGGGGTCGACGTCGGCGCGCACCTGGCCCGCCGCCTGCGCGGCCCGCAGCCGTGCGACATACAACCCGAGCTGCGGTTCGAGCAGCTTCTCGACGAACGCGGCACCCAGCACCGGGTCGACGATGCTCTCGGCGGCGAGCGCCCGGGTGGGCGCCGCGGTCACCGGGTCGTTCAGCTCGTCCACGGTGGCCCGCAGGACGGCCTTGAGGTCGGCGGTCAGGTCACCGGTGTCCGGAATCCCGTACGCCGCCGCACCCGCGTCGCCCTCGCCCGCGGCCACGCCCTCCTCCGCGGCCACGCCCTCCTCCGCGGCCTCGCCCGCCCCGCCCGCCGGCCGCCCGGCCGCCTGCTCCGAGGCCCGCTCCTGGAGGTCGAGGAAGGCCTCCAGGAGCACGGCCGCCTTCGAGGGCCACCATCGGTAGATGGTCTGCTTGCCCACCCCGGCACGGGCGGCGATACCCTCGATCGTCGTCCTCGCGTAGCCGGTCTCCCCGACGAGCGCGAGAGCGGCGTCGTAGATGGCCCGGCGGGAGCGGTCGCTGCGGCGGCTGGAGTCGGGAGTCCTGTTGGGTGACATCCACCCAATCTAGCGCCCACCGAGTCGATACGTTTCGTCTTGTCGACCACGGAAACACCACACGTCGATCAGTTCGTGCACCCCGCGTGAACCACCCGATCGGATCACTGCGGATCGGGCGGTCGACAGCGCACCATGGGCTCACGCGCAGACCGTGCGTATCCCACCGTTCCGCGGCCCGGCCGCCGTTCGTGAGGAGCCCCAGTTGAACCGTGACGCCACCCCTCGTCGCTACCTGATGTGCGCGCCTTCCCATTTCAGGGTCACCTATTCCATCAACCCGTGGATGGATCCCTCGAAACCGGTCGACCTGCCGCTGGCGCAGACCCAGTGGGAGGACCTGCGCGACCGCTACCGCGCCCTCGGCCACACCGTCGAGCTGCTCACCCCGCGCCCCGACCTGCCCGACATGGTCTTCGCCGCCAACGGCGCCACCGTGATCGACGGGCGGGTGCTCGGCGCCCTCTTCGCCTACCGGGAGCGGTTCGCGGAGGCCGAGGCCCACCGCGACTGGTTCCGGGACCACGGCTTCACCGAGATCCATGAACCGGCCCACGTCAACGAGGGCGAGGGGGACTTCGCGGTCACCGACTCCTACCTCCTGGCAGGCCGCGGTTTCCGGTCCAGCCCGCTCTCGCACGACGAGGCCCAGGAGTTCTTCGGGCGGCCCGTCATCGGCCTCGATCTGGTGGACCCGCGCTACTACCACCTGGACACGGCCCTGTGTGTGCTGGACGAGGCGGGCGACGAGATCATGTACTACCCGGACGCCTTCTCCCCCGGCAGCCGGTCCGTGCTGGCCCGGCTCTTCCCCGACGCCCTGATCGCCCGCGAGGCGGACGCGGCGGCACTCGGACTGAACGCGGTCAGCGACGGGCGCCACGTACTGCTGCCGCAGGCCGCCACGGGACTGTTCGACCCGCTGCGGGACCGGGGTTTCGAACCGGTGCCGATGGACCTGGGCGAGCTGCTCAAGGGCGGCGGCAGCGTGAAGTGCTGCACACAGGAGCTGCGGCACTGAGGCCGTCCCGTCATCCCTGGCGGATCGGCGTGCGGCGCCGGACGCGGTGCTCCGCAATGCGGAGGGACGTCCCATACGGGATGTGTGCGGACGTCCCGACAGCGCCGCGAGGTGCCGTGGCCGTCGTCGCGCCCCCGTCGGGGATCACGGGACAGCCCTTGGGGCGGGCGGCGGCTCAGGGAGCCGGCGGCCAGGCGTCGCCCCAGGCGGTGTCCCTGGCCGCCCGGTACAGCTCGCCGTGCCGCTTGGTGACCGTGGAGCGGGCCAGCCCCTCGTCGCGGGTGCACAGCTCCAGCAGCACCTGCCCCTTGCGGATCTGCGGTCTGCGGGTGACCCGTGCGGCGACCGGTTCCACGGGGAAGCGGGTGGCGACGACGTAGCTGAACTTCTCGTCCTCGTGGCTCAGCGAGCCGCCCTTCACCTGCCGGTGCAGTGAGGACCGGCTGACCCGGGCCGAGAAGTGGCACCAGTCCGTGCCCGGTTCGATGGGGCAGGCGGCGCTGTGCGGGCAGGGTGCCGCGACGGTCAGCCCGGCGGCGATCAGCCGGTCGCGGGCCTCGATGATCCGGGCGTAGCCGTCGGGTGTGCCGGGTTCCACGATCACCACGGCCTGCCCGGCGGCGGCCGCCGCGTCGACGAGTCCGGTCCTGGCCCGCTCGGTGAGCTCCTTGAGTACATAGGAGACGGTCACCAGGTCCGTGGGTGCCAGCTCCGGCGCCGCGCCGATCCTGGCCTTCTCCCAGCGGGCGGCGCGCAGCGACGGAACGCCCGAGGCCTCGGCCAGTTCACGGCCGAGCGCCAGCGCGGGCTCGGCCCAGTCCAGGACGGTGGTCTCCGGCCCCTCCCAGGCCCCGGCGACCGCCCAGCTCGCCGCGCCGGTGCCGCCGCCGACGTCGGTGTGGGTGGCGGGCGACCACCGCGGCGCCGCGGCGCGGAGGGCGGCGAGAGCGGAACGTACCGCTTCGTACGTGGCGGGCATCCGGTACGCGGCGTACGCGGCGACGTCCGAACGGTCGCGCAGGACCGGGGCATCGGTGGGCGTGGTGCCGCGGTAGCTGGCGATCAGCCGGTCGACGGCCAGCGCGGCCTGCTTGGGGGGCAGCCCGTCGAGCAGCCCGGCCAGGGCCGCGCGCAGGGATTCCGCGGTGGGAAGGGTGACGTTCACCGCCGAATTGTAGGCGGTTGTGGCAGCCCGGCCGTATTCCGCTTCGCCTGCACGGAACCGGTACACAACAGCGACCCGGCCGAACTCCTCATCCTTCCGAGCCTGTTGCTACGCTGACCCGCGCGAGATCAGGATTGTCCATCGGGAGAGCCATGAGACAACGGATTGTGCGGCTGGCCCTGGTCGGTGGGGTGTTCTTTTTCGCCCTGCTGCTCCTGCTGGCGACCTGCGGCGGCGGCAAGAGCGACCAGGACACGGACAAGGGCGGTGCCAAGCCGAAGAGATCGGTCCTGCCGAGCGCGGGTCCCGTGACCCGGCTCACCGCTCCGCCCGACTACACGACCGCCCGCGGCTGGGAGATCATCGGTTCCTCGCCCGATGTGACGGTCTCCTACGCGACGGGACGGCTCGCCTACCTGGAGAGGTCCGCCGAGAACCGCTACCGGCTGCGCACCGTCGACACGGCCACCGGTGAGCTGGGGTGGAGCGGCCAGGCCTGGCGTCCGCCGGACCCCCTGCACTACCCGAATCTGCTGACCGTCACCAAGAACGACCGGCAGTTCTTCGCCACGTGGTCCTACGGGAAGGTGGGCGACGGGCTCTCGCCCTCCGAGACCTTCGTCTCCCTCGATGTGTACGACGTGACGGACGGCAGGCGGCAGCGCATCGAGGTGCCGTGGTCCGGCGCCCCGGATGTCACGGCCACCGGCCCGGACATCGTGATCAGCGACGGCAAGGCCAACAGCGCGGTGGTCGACCCGATCACCGCCACCGTGACGAAGGTCAAGGCCGACGAGCTGAAGTATCCGAAGGGCTGCAAGACCTGCAAGCAGCTCACGGAGGTGCGGGGCCAGACCGCGCAGGGGCTGCTGGTCAGCGGCGTACGGGAGTTCTGGGTACGCGACGGCTGGTTCAGCCGGAACGTCGCGCCCAAGGGCGTCGACAAGCTCAGCGGGGTTCCGACGTCCGTGACGCCGGGACAGGTGCTGGCGAAGTGGACGCTCGACAAGAAGGCGAAGCAGGCGGCCACGCACGAGCTGTGGACGGTGCACGACTCGCTGACCGGGAAGCCGCTGGTCTCGGTGGAGTGCCACAAGCCCGCCATAAAGCCCGGCCGTTATCCGCAGGCGGTCCTGTCCCCCTCGGGCAGCTATCTGATCGCCGGGAACCTCGCGTTCGACCTGGAGGCGAAGAAGGGGTTCTGCTTCGAGGACGAGGACGGTTCGAGCCATCTGACCCTCGCCACGGTGACGGACGACGGCATCGCCTACGGCGCGGCCAACGCACGCGACGCGTCCGACGCGCTGGCCGGGGGCGGTCTGCCGGTCTCCATGGACTTCGCGAGCTGGACGACCGACCAGCTGTCGCGCAACGCGCGGCTGCCCGTGGTCGAGACGACCGGGGTCGGAGTGTTCCGCTGGACCGACCGGCAGGAGCGCATCCATCTGATCGGCTACCCGCGCGGCGACTGACCCGGGCGGCCGGCGGACCCGGACAGGCACGCCGGCGGGGCTCCGAGGAGGGGCCCGGAGCGGCGGGAAGGCCGGAGCCCGGCCGGGGAACACGTTCCCCGGCCGGGCTCCGGCCTTTCGGACTCCCCGCGCCCCTCAGAGGCCGCCCGCCTCGCGTCCCTGCCGCTGCCACGGCCTGCACAGACCGAGGAAGCAGGCCACGGCCGCCAGGGCGCACACCACCTGGACGACCGCCATCGGCACGGCCGTCCTCTCGCCCGCGATGCCGACCAGCGGCGAGGCGATGGCGCCGATCAGGAACGAGGACGTGCCGAGCAGCGCGGAGGCGGAACCCGCCGCGTGCTTGGTACGCATCAGGGCCTGGGCGTTGGTGTTGGGCATGGCGAGACCCATCGCGGACATCAGCACGAAGAGCCCGGCCGCGATCGGCACGAGCCCCACCTCGCCGAAGACCCCGGTCGTCATGAGGAGCAGCGCGACGGCCGACAGCACGATGACGGAGAGGCCGAAGCCGAGGACCTTGTCCAGGCTGATCCGGCCCACCAGCACCTTGCCGTTGATCTGGCCGACGGCGATCAGGCCGATCGAGTTGAGCCCGAAGAGCAGGCTGAACGTCTGCGGGGAGGCCCCGTAGATCTCCTGCACGACGAAGGGGGACGCCGAGATGTAGGCGAAGAGAACCGCGAAGGCGAGCCCCCCGGCGACCATGTAACCCGTGAAGACCCGGTCGGCGAGCAGCCCCCGCATGGTGCGCAGGGCGTCGCCGACCCCGCCGGTGTGGCGCTGCGCGGGCGGCAGCGTCTCGTGCAGCCACTTCCAGACGACGAGGGTGAGCAGGATGCCGACGACGGTGAGGACGACGAAGATGCCGCGCCAGTCGGTGATCCGCAGGACCTGCCCGCCGATCAGCGGGGCGATGATCGGGGCGACCCCGGAGATCAGCATCAGGGTGGAGAAGAACCGGGCCATCTCCACACCGTCGTAGAGGTCACGCACCACGGCCCTGGCGATCACGATGCCGGCCGCGCCCGCCAGGCCCTGGAGGAGGCGGAAGCCGATGAGGAGTTCCGCGGTGGGGGCCAGGGCGCAGATCGCGGTGGCGAGGACGTAGACGACCATGCCGAGGAGCAGCGGCCTGCGGCGCCCCCAGCGGTCGCTCATCGGTCCGACGACGAGCTGGCCGAGCGCCATGCCGGCCAGACACGCGGTCAGCGTGAGCTGGACGGTCGCCGCGGGGGCGTGCAGGGAGTCGGTGACCTCGGGCAGGGCCGGGAGGTACATGTCCATGGACAGGGGCGGCAGCGCGGTGAGCCCGCCGAGGACCATGGTGACCAGCAGCCCGGTGCGCCGGGTGGCCGCGGTCCCCGGGGCCGGTGGGTGGGGAAGGGGTGCGCCGCCGCTCGCGGTTCCCGTTCCGGTCGTGGTTATGTGCTCTTGCTGGGCCCGGCTTCCACCGCTGTCCGGCATTCTCTTCTCCGAATCGTTGAATCCGCATCTATGCTCTCAGCTCAGCCGGAGTGGTCGATACCTTTTCTGTGGGGGCGGGCATGAGCAGGACTGTGCGCTGGGGCGTGCTGGCTACGGGCGGCATAGCCGCGAGCTTCACCGCGGACGTGCGGGCGATGCCGGACGCGGAGGTGGTGGCGGTGGCCTCCCGTACGGACGCCTCGGCGAAGGCGTTCGCCGATCGCTTCGGGATCGGGCGGGCGTACGGGAGCTGGGCGGAGCTGGTCGCCGACGACACCGTGGACATCGTGTACGTGGCCACCCCGCACTCGGCGCACCGGGAGGCGGCCGGGCTCGCCCTGGAGGCCGGGAAGCATGTGCTGTGCGAGAAGGCGTTCACGCTCGACGCCCGTCAGGCCGAGGAACTGGTCGCGCTGGCCCGGGAGCGCGGGCTGTTCCTGATGGAGGCCATGTGGACGTACTGCAACCCGGTCATCCGGCGGATGACCGAGCTGGTGCGGGACGGTGCCATCGGCGAGATCCGCACCGTGCAGGCCGACTTCGGGTTCGCGGGCGACTTCGGCCCGGGGCACCGGCTGCGCGATCCGGCGCTGGGCGGCGGTGCGCTGCTGGACCTGGGGGTCTATCCGGTGTCGTTCGCGCATCTGCTGCTGGGCGAGCCGGACCGGGTGCGGGCCGACGCGCTGCTGTCGCCCGAGGGTGTCGACCTGAACACCGGGATGCTGCTGGGCTGGGACTCGGGGGCCACCGCCCTGCTCTCCTGCTCGATCGTCGGGCATCATCCGACGGCGGCCACCGTGATCGGCACGGCCGGGCGGATCGACTTCCCGCACAGCTTCTTCTACCCGGAGCGCTTCGTGCTGCACCGGGCGGGCGCGGAACCGGAGGAGATCACCACGGGGCCGGGGCCGCAGGGCCTGACCGGGCTCCAGTACGAGGCGGCCGAGGTGATGCGCGCGGTGCGGGCGGGCGAGAGCGAGTCCCCGCTGGTGCCGCTGGACGGTTCGCTCGCGGTGATGCGGACGCTCGACGCGGTACGTGACCGCATCGGCGTCCGCTACGCGGTGGACGGGCGGGACTGACCCGTCCCCGTGCCGGGCCCCTCGGGAGCCCGCGTTACGCGGGGGTGAGCCCCGGGTTCCCGGCCTCGGTGACGAAGGAGGCGGCCGTGGTGAGGGGCGCGCCGGGGGTGGTGACGGCCGACACCGTACGGAAGTCGGCGCGCGCCTCCTTCGTACCGAGGGTGATCCGGGCGTAGCCGCGGCGCCCGTTGTAGAACTTCATGTGCGGGTTGGCCTGCGTCTGGTTGTTCCAGTTGGCGGGCTTGTCCGCGCCGTCCTTGCCGCTGGTGATGGACGTGGCGACGATCTCCGTGCCGATGGTGCGGGAGGCCGGGTCGTCGAAGTCCTGCTTGAGGTCGAAGCCGTAGCCGACGTGCACATCGCCGGTCAGCACCATCAGGTTGTCGACCCCGGCGGCCTCCGCGCCGTTCAGCAGCCGCTGCCGGGAGGCCGGGTAGCCGTCCCAGGAGTCCATGGACAGCTTGAAGGCGTCGGTGGGCACATCGCGCCGCTGTGCGAAGGTGACCTGCTGGGGCACGACGTTCCAGGTGGCGCGCGAGGCGTGCCAGCCGTCGATCAGCCAGCGCTCCTGGGTGGCGCCCGTCATGGTGCGCGAGGGGTCCTCGGACTCCGGTCCGGGCACCTTCCAGCCATCCCCGTACGCCTGGTTGCTGCGGTACTGGCGGGTGTCGAGGATGTCGAACTGGGCGAGCCTGCCGAACCGCAGGCGGCGGTAGAGCCGCATGTCGGGTCCGGTGGGCCGCTGCGGGGTGCGCAGCGGCTGGTTCTCCCAGTACGCGCGGTACGCGGCGGCCCGGCGCAGCAGGAACTCCTCCGGGGGGACGTCGTTCTCGGGGGTCCCGCCCGCGTAGTTGTTCTCGGTCTCGTGGTCGTCCCAGGTGACGACGAAGGGGTGTGCGGCGTGGGCGGCCCGCAGGTCGGGGTCGGACTTGTAGAGGGCGTACCGCAGCCGGTAGTCCTCCAGCGTGATCGTCTCGCGGTTGTAGTGCGCGGGGAGCCTGCGGTCGGTGTAGTTGCGGGCGCCGCCGGTCGCGTTCACCGCGTACTCGTAGAGGTAGTCGCCGAGGTGGAAGACCACGTCGACGTCCTCCTCGGCGAGGTGCTTGTAGGCGGTGAAGTAGCCGTCGTGGTAGGCCTGGCAGGAGACCGCGGCCAGGGTCAGCGAGCTGGTGCGGGCGCCGGGCGCGGGGGCGGTGCGGGTGCGGCCGACCGGGCTGACCCAGCTGCCGGCGCGGAAGCGGTAGTAGAGGGTGCGGTCGGGGTCCAGGCCCTTGATGTCCGCGCGGACGCTGTGGGCGAACTCCGGGTGGGCGGTGACCGATCCGCGCCGCACGACGCGGCGGAAGCGCTCGTCGCGGGCCAGCTCCCAGCGGACCTGGACGCGGGCTGCGGGCAGCCCGCCGCCGGCCTCGTAGGGGCGCGGTGCCAGTCTCGTCCAGAGCAGTACGGAGTCGGGCAGCGGGTCGCCGGAGCCGACGCCCAGCGTGAACGGGTCCTCGGTGATCTTCCGGGCGTCGAGCTCCGCGGCGCTCGCGGCGCCCGCGGTCGGCAGGTTCACCGCGAAGGCGAGCGCGGCGGCGGCGCCGGTCGCGGTGAGGAAGCGACGGCGGCCCACCCCGTCCCCGAGGCTCCGGGCCGCGGTGCGGAGTTCCGCCGAATGGTCCTGTCGGCCGGACGCGGTGCTGAACGGTGCGAGTGTCATGTGCCCCTCCCCTGACGGCTGTTGTCAAGGTCATTGGAGTGCCGGGCGACGTCCTGCTGTTGTCGGGTGCACAACATCCTCATGGCGACTCGATGAGCACCTCGTGCCACCTGTGGCCAGGGCCTTTCGTTCGGGCGGCCCGGCACGAGCCCTACGGCTCCCCCGCCGCCTCCCGTACGCTGCCGGGCCATGAACACTGAGCAGAGGGTTGCCGTCGTCACAGGTGCGGGTTCGGGAATCGGACGGGCCGTCGCGCTCGCCCTCGCGGGCGCGGGCTGGTCGGTCGCGCTGGCGGGAAGGCGGGCGGAGGCCCTGGCGCGGACGGCGGAGGCCGCCGCCTCGCCGGACGTGCTGAGCGTACGCACGGATGTGACCGACCCGGACGACGTCGGCGCGCTGTTCACCTCCGTTCGGGAGCAATTCGGCCGTCTGGACCTGCTCTTCAACAACGCGGGCATCTTCGGCCCCGCGTCGGTCCCGGTCGAGAACCTCGCGTACGAGGACTGGCGCGCGGTGGTGGACGTGAATCTGACGGGGGCGTTCCTGTGCGCGCAGGCGGCGTACCGGCAGATGAGGGAGCAGGACCCGCAGGGCGGCCGGATCATCAACAACGGCTCGGTCTCCGCACACGCGCCGCGTCCGCACTCGATCGCGTACACCGCGACCAAGCACGCGATGACGGGCCTGACGAAGTCGCTGTCGCTGGACGGGCGTCCGTACCGGATCGCCTGCGGGCAGATCGACATCGGCAACGCGGCGACGGAGATGACCGGGCGGATGACGACCGGCACCCTCCAGGCCAACGGCGAACTGGCGGTGGAGCCGGTGATGGCGGCGGCGGACGTGGCCCGGACCGTACTGCACATGGCGGAGCTGCCGCTGGAGGCGAACGTGCAGTTCGCCACGGTGCTGGCGACGACGATGCCGTACGTCGGGCGGGGTTGACGCCCGCCGTCGCGGGCGGGGCCGACGCCCACCGTTGACCGTTCCTGCCGGAACTCGCCGTAATATGAAAGGTTTTGCGGATTCAGCCACCCGGCCCCCGTGCGGGGGTGTGATGGCCGTATGCTCCAACCCTTACGCCTTCACCGGAACTACACAGAAGGACCACAGCATGCGCATACGCACCGCTGCGCCGATCGCCCTGGCCGCCGCCACCGCGCTGGCCGGCTCGCTCCTCGCCACGGCACCGGCCTCGGCGGCCGCCCATCAGGGCGGGCTGCACCTCGGCAAGATCCAGTACGACAGCCCCGGCAAGGACAACCGGTCGAACAAGTCCCTCAACGCCGAGTGGGTGGACATCCACAACAACGGCAAGAAGAAGCTTCAGCTCAAGGGCTACAAGCTGAAGGACAACACCGGTTACACCTACACCTTCGGCAGCTACACCGTCGGCGCGGGCAAGACCGTCAAGGTCCGCACCGGCAAGGGCAAGAACGCCTCGGGCAGCGTGTACTGGAACCGCGGCTCGTACGTCTGGAACAACACCGGTGACAAGGCCCGGCTGATCAAGCCGAACGGCAAGCTCCAGGACTCCTGCTCCTGGAAGAAGGCGGGCAAGGGCGTCATCAACTGCCACTGACCGTCCTCGGCCGGCCCTCGCTCCGGCCGCCGCGGTCCGTGGAGACCGCGGCGGCCCCGCGGCCCGGGACGGGAATGCCTCACCGTACGGCGCGGTTGAGCTGCCACATGAGCGACAGCCGTGAGCGGAACGAGAACCGGAGCCACCGCCAGGGCCGGGACCAGGGCCCGAGCCGGGACCGGGCGCAGGACCCGGTGCAGGACCCGGATGGCCGGAGCCCGGCTTCCGCCGCCCTCCCCGATGTCCTGCGCTACACCGCCTTCTCCGGCGACCCGGACGGCGGCAATCCGGCAGGCGTCGTCCTGGACGCCTCCGGCCTGGACGGAGCGGCGATGCTGGCCGCCGCCGCGGAGCTGGGATACAGCGAGTCGGCGTTCCTGACCGAGCGGACCGGCGACGCGGCCTACACGGTCCGCTACTTCAGCCCGAAGGCCGAAGTGCCCTTCTGCGGCCACGCCACGGTCGCGGCAGCCATCGCCCTCGCCGACCGCGACGGCCCCGGCGACCTGGTGTTCACCACCGCCGCCGGACCGGTTCCGGTCACCGTCGTCCGGGAGGGCGACGAGCTGCGGGCCACCCTGACCAGCGTCGAGCCGCACATCACGGACATCGGCCCGGCCGACCTGGCGGAGGCGCTGGCCGCGCTGGACTGGCCCGCCGCCGACCTCGACCCCGCCCTGCCGCCCCGGATCGCCTACGCGGGCGCCCGGCACCTGGTGGTGGCCGCCGCGAGCCGCGAACGGCTGGCGGACCTCCACTACGACTTCGCCCGGCTCGAAGCGCTGATGCACCGGCTCGATCTGACGACGCTCCAGCTGGTGTGGCGCGAGTCCGGGAGCGTCTTCCACGTCCGCGACCCGTTCCCCGTCGGCGGAGTCGTCGAGGACCCGGCGACCGGCGCGGCGGCGGCGGCCTTCGGCGCGTACGTACGCGACCGGGGCCTCGTCCCGGACGACGCCGTCCTGACCCTGCACCAGGGCACGGACATGGGCCGGCCCGGCACGCTCACCGTCGAGCTGCGTGAGGGCGACGCCCGGATCAGGGTCACCGGGACGGGCACCCGGATCGGCTGAGCCTCAGCCGACGGCGGCCCCAGCCCCAGCCCCTGCCCCGGTCTCTTCCTCAGCCCCCGCCTCCGCCTCTGCCTCGGAGACGTACGTGAACCACCGCGCCGTCTCCTCCGGGGCGAGGGCGCGCTCCAGTACGGCATCGCCACGCATGCCGGGGAAGAACCGCCCGGCGGGCCAGGAGCGCTCGTAGGACGGGCTGTCGAGCACCAGCAGCCGGACGCCGTCGACGACCGGGATGTCGGCCGGGGTCCCCTCGTTCCAGAGCCTGCTGCCGTCCGGTGCCATCAGGTCGAACGAGCCCACGGTGTCGGCCTGGCCCGGGGTGTCGCGGCAGACGGCGACCTCCTGCGCCGACGGCGCGCGACCGGGAACGTGCCCGCCGCCGATCAGCGCGTCGGCGAGCAGGGTGTGCAGCTGGAAGTTGTCGCCGATGCCGGAGATCCGCAGGGCGTAGCCGGTGCCGGATTCCCGGTGGAGGACGATCAGCGGCTCGTCGTCCTTGACCAGCAGCGCGTACGAGAGGGATGTGAACCGCCGGCCGGACGCCCGCTCCACCGCGTCGAGCAGCCGCAGCAGTTCGTCCCGTTCGACCGGCCCCCGCCGCACGGCGGAGTGGTTCAGCATCGCCGCGGCGGCCATCTCCCACTGCGGCAGGGTCCACCAGCCGACGGCCGCCTCGAAGCCCGCCCGCTCGACGATCTCCTCGCCGGGCTCGCCGCCGTCCGGGACGGGGAAGTCGCCGCCGCCGGTCGCGGCCCACGCCTCGGCGAACCGTCCGGCCTCCGTCAGCGCCGTACGCAGCCCGGCGAGGACTCCCGGCGCGCAGCGCACGGCGTCCGCGCCGCGCTCGACACAGGCCCCCGCGAGCACCGCGACGACGGCCCGCGGGCCGGGCGGCACCTCGGCCAGCACGGCGGCGAGCCGCGGCCCGCCGTCCAGGAGCTCGGCCTCCCGTGCCTGGCCGAAGGTTTCCTGGAGGCGGACGAAGGCCTTGCCGGACCGCTTGGCGTCCTGGGCCGCGAGCGCGGCCTCGAAGTCCGCGACGGCGCTCTCGAACCGGGCTTTCCCGAATATCATTCCGGCACTTTATCGACATGCTGTCGCGGGGCCGCCGCCCGGTCGGTCCGTACCGGACTCACCGTACGAACACCCCCGCCCGCGCGGCGGGCGGTCCGCCTGAACACGGGCCGGCCCACAGGTGACGCGGCACCGTCCACGGACCGAACAGCGAGGCGTTACGATCGCGGACATCGCCGCCCGAAGGCTGCCGAGCCCCGGCCGGGCCGCAACCGGGCCGCGGTCGAGCCGCAGCCGAGCCCAGGAGTACCGATCTTGTCCGCACCACGCATCGGCGTATCCATCGTGACCATGGGGGACCGTCCGCAGGCGGTCGAGGCGCTGCTGGCCTCGGTGGCCATGCAGGACGTCCGCCCGACCCGGCTCGTGATCATCGGCAACGGTACGGAGCTCCCGGACTTCAGCTCCTTCCCCGGTCTGTCCGACCTGTCGGGCGGGGTGACCACGATCGAGCTGGACGAGAATCTCGGCTGCCCCGGCGGTCGCAACGTCGGCCTGCGCAGGCTCGCCGAACTGGGCGACGTGGATGTCGTCATCGAGCTGGACGACGACGGGCTGCTGGTCGACAAGGGGGTGTTCCGCAAGGTCCAGGAGCTGTTCGCGGCGGATCCCCGCCTGGGTATCGTCGGCTTCCGCATCGCCGACGAGCACGGCGAGACCCAGCGCCGCCACATCCCGCGGCTGCGTGCCGCCGACCCGATGCGGCGCGGCCCGGTCACCGCTTTCCTCGGCGGCGGCCACGCCTTCTCCATGGAGATGCTGGCCCGGACCGGTCACTGGCCGGCGGAGTTCTTCTTCACCCATGAGGAGACGGACCTGTCCTGGCGGGCGCTCGACGCGGGCTGGAAGATCCTTTACGAGCCCGACCTGCTGCTCCAGCACCCCAAGACCTCTCCGGCCCGGCACGCGGTCTACTACCGGATGACCGCCCGCAACCGCGTCTGGCTCGCCCGCCGCAACCTCCCGCTCCCCCTGGTCCCCGCCTACCTGGGCACCTGGACCCTGCTGACCGTGGCCCGCACCCGCTCGGTGAAGGGCCTGCGGGCGTGGGCGGGCGGCTTCGCCGAAGGCGTACGCACCCCGTGCGGCGACCGCCGCCCGATGCGCTGGTCCACGGTGTGGCGGATGACACGGCTGGGCAGGCCGCCGGTCATCTGAACGTACGGGGCCCCTCAGGCCGCCCACCGGTAGAGCACGTCCGGCTCGTTCTCCTCGTTGCGCCCGCCGTCGTCGAACCCGGCCGCGGTGAACCCGTGCCGCTCGTAGAAGGCGCGGGCGCCGGTGTTGCGCTGGAACACGTACAGGCTGAGCCGCTCCGGCGCGGCTTGCCTGACCTGCGCCAGCAACCGGCTGCCGATGCCCCGGCGCAGTGCGTCGGGCCGCAGATAGAGGTGGTCCAGCTCCTCCCCCGCGAGCGCGGCGAACCCGAGCAGTTCCACGGAACCGGAGGCGCCGCCCCCGCTCTCGGCGACCCAGACCGTACTGTCCGGCAGCACGGCATGGGTGATCCAGGCGAGCGTGTCCTCGTCGCTGTGGATACGGGGCAGATACGGCATGGCCGCGGCGCGCGAGGCGAGGAAGACGCGGGTGATGTTCTCCGCGTCCTCGGCGGTTGCCCGGCGTACCCGTATCCCGCTGTGGTCCCGCTGCCCCGACTCGTACCGTGCCATCCGCCCAACCCCGTCTCTCCGCCGGACGTCCCGCCCACCCGTGCGGGTGCGGGACGGTGATCAGCGGTCAGGAGAACACGGAAAGGGCTTCCGCGGCAGCGAATTACCTGCTCGCGGGCCGGTGTCCGCGGGGGCGGAGAAGTGCCTCCGCGCGGGCAGCAGGAGCGGAGTGGCCAGCAGGAGGATGCCGGACACGGTGATCGCGGCGAGCGGGCCGGTCAGCGTGGCGAGCAGTCCCCAGACCACGATCAGGGCGGCGTGCAGGAGTTTGGTGACGGCACTCCAGGTACTGAGGATGCGGGCGGTGTGCTCCGCGGGGGTCCGTCGGAGGCGTTCCGTCGCGTGGATCGGGTTGAAGACGCCCATGCAGGTGATCAGCAGGCCCTCGACGACGATCACGGTGAGGAGTCCGGGGACGCCGGGCCCGACGAGCGCGAGGCCGAGCGGGAAGAGCGACCGCAGCCGGCCGGAGACGGTCATGACCCGGTACCGGCCGTGGCGGGCCACGAGGCGCGCGGAGAGCCGGGCTCCCACGAAGCCGCCGAGCGCCGGGATGCCGAAGGCCAGGCCGTACTGCCAGGCCGGGAAGTGGTACTGGCCCAGCAGGAGCACGGACAGGAGCGGGACGGTGGCCATGATCAGGCCGCCGACCAGGACCGAGTTGAGGAACAGGCGTCTCAGCACCGGGTCACGGAGAATGAACCGCAGGCCGGCGAGAAGACCGGCTCCGCGCGGCCCGGGGGTCCGGTCCCGGGGTGCCGCGATGTCGCCCCCGCGGATGCGGAGCACTCCGAACGCGGACAGCAGATAGCTGAGGGCGTCGGCCGTGACGGTCACGACCGGGCCGAGCAGCCCGATGAGCGCACCGCCGAGGGGCGGGCCCACCGCGGTCGCCGCCCAGCTCGTCCCCTCGAATCTCCCGTTGGCCACAAGAAGGTGATCGCCCCGGACGAGATGCTTCAGATACGCGCCGGACGCGGCCGTGAACGCGATGCCCGCGGTCCCGGAGACGACCGAGACGACCAGCAGCTGGCCGTACGAGAGCAGGCCCAGGACGGACGCGACGGGGACACTCGCCAGCGCGGCGAACCGGATCAGGTCCATCGCGATCATCACCGGACGCTTGGCCCGGTGATCGACCCACGGCCCGAGCGTGAACGCGACGACGGCCGCGACGGCGAGTCCGGCCGCCTCCAGCAGCGACACGGCGAATGCCGATGAGTGGAGCACCCGCACCGCGATCAGCGGGAACGCGCCGAAGGCGATCCACGAACCGTACGTACTGACGGCGTAGGCCGACCACAGCAGGCCGAAATCGCGCCCCAGCTGCACACGCATGCGACTCCCTCAGGACAACCACGAATTGGGCCTGGGCATCACACAGGCAGCAATGGCGGCGGATCAAACAACCAGCACCCGGGCGAGCCACAACCATCGGTTGGGCATGTCTACGCTGGACCGATGGATACCGAGGTGGTCCGATCGTTCGTCCGCGCGGCCGAGCTCGGACAGCTGCAACAGGCCGCCGACGAGCTCGGCGTCACGCAACAGGCCGTGTCGAAGCGGATCGCGGCCCTTGAGCGCGAGCTCGGCGTCCGGCTGTTCACCCGCACCGCCCGGGGCGTCGAGCTGACACTCGACGGCCAGGCCTTCCTCCCGCACGCCCGGAACGTCATCACGGACGTCGACCGCGCCGTCACCGCGATCAGGCCGGGCTCGCGGGCCCTTCGGATCGACGTGCTGGGCCTGCGGTCCGCGCAGGCCGTGCTCCTGCACGACTACTGGCGGTCGCACCCCGAGACCGCCCTCGACGTGGTGACCCTCAGGGTCGACGACCCGCGCGTGGCGGTCGCCGCCGTCCGGGCGGGCGAGCTCGACGCCTCGTTCCGCTCGGTCACCGACCGGGCCGACCTGCCGCAGGACGTCCGGATGATCCCCGCGTTCGACTCCCCGCTGGAACTCCTCGTGGGCCCGCGGCACCCGCTCGCCTCCGCCCGCACACTGACCCCGGCCCAACTGCGCCGGCACCGGATCTGGGTACCGGGCATCGCGCCGCGAAGCGAATGGGCGGAGTTCTACGATCAGCTCGCCACCGGCTTCGACCTCCGCATCGACGCCGCCGGCCCGAACTTCGGCAACGAGGTACTCCTCGACATCCTCGCGGACTCGGCGGACGTGGCAACCCTCGTGGGCTCGCGCGACCGCTACCTCTGGCCGCCCAACCACGACCTGCGCCGCATCCCCGTCGTCGATCCGGCGCTCGCGTACCCGATCTCGCTCATCCTCCCCCGAGCGAACCCGCACCCCGGACTCCGGGCGATCATCAGCCACTTCGAAAGCCTGGCCCCGCTCCCCGGACCGGTCTGGCGCCCGTCCTGGGCGACACGTCCCCGCCCGGATCGGTCCGGACGGGGACGTCGTCGCTCCTGAGATCAGACGGTCCCTTCGATGCGTTCGAAGATGTCCGCGTCCGTCTCCCGCTGCCAGAGCGGCAGGTCGGACCAGTCGGCAACATATCCGGGCTTCGGGTCCTCGAAGTGCCTGAACATCTGGGCGGTCCAGCAGATGGCGACGAAGCGGCCCTTCTGCTCCCGGGTGAGCCGGGCCGCATGCCCGCCGCTGACTTCGATGAAGTGGCGCACCTGCCCGTACACGGCGGCGGCGGCTTCGCGCTCCCACTCGGGTGTCTCGCCCCACGGAGTGACGTAGCCGGGCTTCGGTTCACCGGGGTAGTGCTTGTTCACGCCGTCGATCCACGCCTCACGGAAGATCCGGCCGTCATCCATGCCTGTGTCCCTCTCATCATGCGGTGCGTGGAAGCGCCGCGATTCGGTGATCAAGAGTCGAGATTCGGCCATCGGCCATGAGCGGGGCAAGACGTCCCCGAAGCCCGTACAGCTTCTTGCCGATGAATCCCGAGTTCGACCGGTCGGCCAGTGCGAGTGCTTGCTCCGCGTAGTACACGACCTGGTCGATGTCCCGCCTGTGCGCCCCGAGCACGGCAAGGTCGCTCAGAACAGCGGCGCGGCGGCGGAGGGACAGGGGCTGGGGCTGCGCAAGGGCTGCGGTGAGCGCTTCCTCGGCGAGATCGGGGCGGCCCAGTTGGAGGTAACAAGCTCCTCTCTCCTCTGCCAGGCGGGAACCGTCGAAGCGGAGCCAGCCGCCGTTGTGGGAGTGAGCGGCGTCGAGGGCGTGCACCTTCTCAGCTTCGTCCAGAGCCCGGTTGCACGCGTCGAGATCGCCCGCGGCCGCGTACGCCTGCGCCTGGACGGCCGCGACCCAATGACGGGTGGAGAGAGTGCCCTCGCCCCTCCGGGCGATGCGGAAAGCTGCCGCGAGCAGGGGTTGGGCAGCGTGCGCACGGCGCGCGTACAGCTCGACGTACGCGTGGCGGGCCATGGCACAGGCCCATAGGTCGTGGTCGCCACCGGCGTGGGCCGCGCCGGCGGCCAGTGTGTAGCACTGCGCGGCGTCGGTGTACCGGTTGGCATCGAAGAACAGCTCACCGACGAGCTGGTAGAGGTCGGCCGTCATCCGGCACAATCGGGACCTATCCACAGCGGTACGGGTCTCGGTCAGCCCCTTCGCCATCACATCGAGCTGCGCGCGCACCGCAGGGAAGACGACCTGCTTGGAGTCCGAGAGCGCGTAGACCCGCCAGAGGCCGCGGTGCAGGGCGTCTCCCGTCTCCAGGAGCGTCGACGCCGCCCGCCCTCGGGCGGCCTCACCGGAATCGGGAAGAGCGACCAGCGCACCCGTAACGGCGAGCAGACCCAGGACTTCGCGGCGCTTCATGTCGTCATCATCACCATGGAGGAGGGGTGGAGCAGCGGAGTGCCCGGCCGTCCCGGCCGGCTGTTCGTTGAGAAGAAGGGCTTCCAGCTCGGGGAGGGTCACTCCCAACAGCCCTGCAATCCTCGGCCGTTGATAGGGGCGCGGGGTGGCGCGACCACTTTCCCAACGCACCACGGTGGACGGGGCCACCGAGAGCGCTTCCGCGAAATCCTCCTGGGAGTAACCCCGGGCCGCGCGCTGTTCCGCAAAGTGCTTACGCCTCGACGTCATCGGTCTCCCCTCACGAGAACCCTTTCACGCACTCGTGCCCGCCACGCGCCAACGCCTGGAGAACGCCCGAGTATTGCGCGGGGTTCGCCCTGGGAGAAGGTAACGGATCGTCGTTCACTGGTCACACGCCGCTCGGAGGCCGAAGGACCCTCCCGGTGGCTCCCCACGGAGAGGAGCGACCACGTGACAGCCTCCGGACTGCCCCGCAGGAACCCTGGCACCAGTGGCCGTACGCACACGCCGCCGGAGCCCGGTGGGGTGCGCCGAGCCGGGCTCTGCGGGTGCCGGCGGCCGGGCACATCCGGCCCTCGTCCGGAGTCGAGTGGACGACCGCGGCCGACATCATCCGGGCCGCTCGCCCCTGAGCCGCTGCCCACAGATCGCCGTCCGCGCCCCCTGACGCGGGCGGTTTCCCGCACCACACCCTTCAGTCCAAGGAGTCTCATGACCACCTCTGTCGCACTCCCCTCCCCCACGCGGCCGTGGGGTGCGGGCCGACTCGCGCCCTACCCGACGGTCATCCGCCGCCCCCATGCCACGGTCGCCATCGATCCCACGACGCAGCTCGGGGTGTTCCGCGACCGCGTCGGGCAGGTGGTCGAGATGGGCAAGCACGGCACCAGCGCCGGTACCGAGACCTCCACGACGACGAACTCGGACTCCCGGAACGACCAGGGTCACGATCAGGACAGCAATCAGGACTGATGGCCATGACCGAGGAGAGGCCGGTTCTGGTGGCCACCGAGGCGGACGACATCACTGCCGACATGGTGATCACCGAACTCAACCGGCGCAATGTGCCGGTGGTCCGGTTCAACCCCGCCGACATCGGCGAGAACCTCACGGTCTCGGCTCGGTTCGGCACCTGCCCGGCCCCGGTGGTCGGGCAGGTGCGCACCCCGTCGAGGACCGCTGATGTGACCCAGGTCCGGTCGGTGTACTGGCGCCGCCCGGAATGGCCCACGTTTCCCCACCTGTCCGCTGAAGACTCCCGGTTCGCGGCGGCGCAGGTCCGCTACGGACTCGGTGGCACCCTCTACGCCCTGGGCGTCCCGCTCTGGGTCAACCACCCCCTGCGCGTTGCCGCAGCCGACTACAAACCCGCGCAGCTCGTTCTCGCCCAGCAACTCGGCTTCGCCGTCCCGCCCACTCTTGTCACCAACGACCCGGACGAGGCCCGCGAGTTCGTCCACGCTCAGGGGCAGGCGATCTTCAAGACGCTGCGATGGACCCCCTGCACACGTGACGGGGTGCCGGTGACGGGTTGGGCTGCCCCCGTCGCCCCCGACGAGATCGACGACAGCGTTCGGGTCGCGCCCCACCTGTTCCAGGCCCGCCTGGCAAAGGCCTGCGACGTTCGCGTACTGCTCGTAGGCCGGCATACGTTCGCCGTACGCATCGACTCCGACCTCCTGGACTGGCGCAAGGACTACAGCGCCCTGACCTACACCGTGGAACACCTTCCCGACCGGGTGGCCAAAGGACTGCATGCCTACCTGGACCGACTGGATCTGGCATCGGGAAGCTTCGACCTCGCGGTCGACCGCGCGGGGGACTACTGGTGGCTGGAACTGAATCCCAACGGACAGTGGGGGTGGCTGGAGACCGAGACCGGCCTCCCGATGTCCACCGCCTTCGCCGACCTGCTCGCACAAGGAGACCACCGATGACCGACCCGGCTTCCGAGCGGCGCCGCATGGCGACCGTGCTCGTGAACGAAGGCGTCCTGAAGTCCCCCTGGCTGCGCTCGGCCGTCGAAGCCGTCCCCCGCGAGCGGTTCCTCCACCCGGGAGTCTTCCTGGACGAGGGACGGACCTGGCGGCCCGTCACCGCAGCCGGCACAGACCCGGACGAGTGGCTGAAGATCGCATACAGCCTCGACACCCTCACCACCCAGCTCGACGGCCACCTCACCGCCGACCAGGCCGACGAACCCGTCGTGGGCGTGCCCACGTCCTCCTCGACCGACCCGGTCACCGTCGTCGACATGATCGAGACCCTGGACCTCGCGAGGGGCCACCGAGTCCTGGAGATCGGCACGGGCACCGGCTACTCCACTGCCCTGATGTGCCACTGCCTCGGAGAGGACAACGTCACCACGGTCGAAGTGGACGCACAGGTGGCCGCACGCGCCGATGCCGCTCTCGAAGCCGCCGGTTTCTCGACGTGGACAGCGACGGGCGACGGCCTCCTCGGCCACCCGTACCGGGCACCGTACGACCGCATCATCGCCACCTGCGCGGTCCGCCGCATTCCGTACGCCTGGATCAGGCAGACGAAGCCGGGAGGCATCGTCCTCGGCACGGTCGGGTCCTGGCCGTGGGGAACCGGCCTCGCGAAACTGGTCGTCGGCGACGACGGCACCGCCGATGGCACGATCGTCGGGCGCTCCTCCTTCATGCAGGCGCGGGCCGAGGCGATGGCCCCCGTGGCGGGTGACCTCTCCGCCCGGACCGCGTACGCGGACAGCGAGCGGCGCACTCCGGTGTCTCCTCTCGTCCTGGAGGAGTGGATGCCCGCCTTTCTGGCGCAGTTGGCGGTGCCCGGCGCTCGGTTCGTCCGCGCGACCGGCGGCGACGGCTCGCCCTTGCGGTACCTGTTCGATCCGGAGAAGGAGTCGTTCGCCGAGTTCCTCGCCGACGGCGAGAACTGGACCGTCCGCCAAGGGGGTCCGATGGCCCTGTGGGACGACGTGGAACGTTCTCTCGTCGCCTGGCAGGACGCCGGGGCGCCGGAGATCGATTGCGTACGGCTCCGCGTGACGCCCGCGTCCCACCAGTACTGGATCGGGCAGGCCCCTTCCCTGCGCTGGGAGCACCGGATCGCCTGACCCACTACCCTCCCGGCATGGACGACGAACCGCTCTCGCATTGGGCCGAGCGCCGGGACGCGAGGATCGGGCAGCTTCGCGCTGTACCCCTCGTGACCGGCGACGGTCCCAGGGCATCGCATCTGAACCCCGATGCGCCCCGCGCGATCCAGCGGTGGAACGGCCATCTGTGGGAGCCGCACGGCTTCGCGGCGAACCTCGCGGAAGCACGGCGCATCCTGTTTCCCCACGCCGAGGCTGCCGCCGCTCCCGGGGCGGCACCGAAGCTCGGACCCGGGACCGGCAGACACCGGAAGCCGCCGGCGCCCTGATGGCTCTGCTCCGATCGTCCCGTCCGACGCGCCCGACGAGCGGAATCCAGCCGGTCCCGGGGCCGCGACGGGAGACACCCCGGCGCAGACACTGCCTTCATGGCGGCGAGGTTCGGTTTCGACCGGTATGGAACGAGGTGAGACGACGCCCGTGATTCCACGAGGAAAGGCCCCTGACCCGCGTATTCGCTGATCAGGAGCCCTGGGGGCAGACGAGTCGGGCTGTACGCCGGGTTCTGTTCCACTCAGGGAGCGATCACGCTCTGACCTGCATGTTTGCGGGGATCCGGCGGCTGGTTTCGTCCTCTGGGACTTCTCAGGGACTTTCGGCCGAGTCCGTGAACCATGCCTCGATGGCGGACAGTCCTCGCGCGCCGGCCTGCGGCATGAAGTGGGTGTACGTCCGGAGCGTGAACGCCGGGTCGGAGTGCCCCAGCCACTTCGCGAGCGAGACGATCGACTCACCGGCTTCGAGCATCACCGAGGCGTACGTGTGACGCAAGACGTGGAAGCCGTGCTCACGACTCGGCTCCCACACGCGCGACGGCTTCTCGCCCGGCTGCCGCTCGGGCAGCGGCGGGATGACTCCCACTTCGGCGAGCGCGGGCTTCCACGCCTTGGTGTTCCAGGTGGTGCGGTTGATCGCGCCGCGCCGCCCGGTGTAGACGAGCAGCGGGACGGTCACCTTGCGCCTGTCCTCGCGGGCGAGGTCGGGCTCCTCGGGATCCAGCCACGGCAGGGTCACTTCGATGGGTTCGAAATGGTCCTGATGTGTGAGGATCCGCTTCGCGATCGCCTGGGGCAGAGGCGCGTCGCGTTCCTTGCCGCCTTTGGGTGGACCGAAATACAGCTGCGATTTGTACATGAGGATCTGCCGCTCCACGTGTACGAAGCCGTCGCGGACATCGTCTGGACTGAAGCCGAAGACCTCACCCTGCCGGAGTCCGCACCCGACCCCGAGGTCGACCGTGATCCGGTACCGGGCGGCCAGCGCCTCCCGTACGGCGGCGACACGGTCCTGCTCCCAGGCGCGAGCCTTGCGCTCCGGCTTCTTCGGTGGCTTGATCGAGCTGTTGCCCTTGCACGGATTGCGGTACAACCGCTTGTCCTCGACCGCGGCCTGCATGATCGCCTTGAGGTACACCCACGCCACATAGGCTGTGCTCGACGCCACGGCCCTCTGTACGTCGGCCGACCACTTGCGCAGCTCCGCGACGCCGATGTCCCTGAGCGCCAGGTCTCCGAGCTGCGGGAGCACCTGTCCCCAGATCCGGTGCCTCATGCTTTCCAGCGTCTGAGCCGGATGAACCTGGGACGGCCACCAGTGCTTCTCGACGTACTCGCGAAGGCTGATCGCACCGTCTCGCGCGTCGACGAAATCCCCTCGACGTGCGTCGGTCTGTGCCTCAGCAAGCCATGCCTTGGCATCCGCGACAGTGTCGAAAGACCGGTCGCGGACCCCTGGTATCCCTTTGACGCGGTAGCGCGTGCACTTGCCCCATAGGGCGGTGCGCTCGCGCTTGCCCGTCTCCTTGTTCGGCCGCTTCTTGAGCCACCGGTCTTCGATGTAACCCGCCATACTCGTCTTACCCTCGGCCTCGCCTTGCGTCTCTCGGCGCGATCTGTGTCGCGATCAGACACACAGACGATCTCCGTGTGCATGAAATTCCGAGAACTGCTGAACTCCTCAGTCCCGTCTTCCCAGGTCAGGCAACCCGGCGACGCTCACGCTGCCGCGGAGCCTTGTTCAGCGGGTTCAGGGCCGGGTTCGACCGCGAGTCCGCCTGCTGCTGTTCGCTGAGCCACGCATCGAGCAGGTCCCGGCGGTACATGACCCTTCCTCCGGGCCCCATCCGGAAGCTGGGCGGCCCTTGCCGGCGGTGGCGCCAGACGTAGAGGGTGTTCACCGATATGCCCATGTACTTTGCGGCGTTCTGAACATTCAGGAAGGCAGCCTCGGCGGCAGGCTCTGACTGGTTGCGCATCGTGCATCTCCGGGGTGAGCGCTGCCGAAGCAGCTGACGTTCCGTCCTCCCGCCAGCCGCGTGGCGAAGCCGCACGGCCGTCTACAGGCGAGCGGGATCAGAATCCGGAGAATCACTGTTTTGGTGTGGCTGTCTTGTCGTGATAGGAGCGGGACGGTCGTCTGCCGATGTTTAGGGACTCCCGGGCCTGCGCCAACGGAAGCATGCTGGATCGCCGATGCCGCCCTCGGCGAACGCGCGCACCGGAAGAGCAAGCGGCTCACCACCAAGCAGAACGCCGCACTCAGCAGTGTCGACAGCCTCCGCGCCAGTGACGTACAGACACTCCAGGGCATCGTCTGCGAGCCCCCGGACGATCCGGTTCAGGCCATGGGCAGTTGGCCGAGCGGCCGGCCTTCGTCCGCCTTGGTGGCGAGCAGGGCGGCCACATCGGCGTCGCTCGTGAAGGACGACCCCGTCCACCAGGTCGGGACCGGCGCGGGCTCGAGACGGATGTCCGTTCCGAACGTCCGGGCTGCGTCTAGGAGGGTCTGCAGTTTGGCCAGAGTCGTGAGGTCGAGCGCGCCGATCTGGGTACTCCAGGTCTGGGTGACGGAGTCGTACGAGGACACCGTGCGTAGGGCAGCGCCCTGCTCGTTCCAGCGAGTGTCGTCGGCACGCGCCGACCAGATCGTGACCTTGAGAAGCCAGCGTTCGTTCAGTCGCGGGGTCGGTAAGGAGGTCATGGTCTGACAGTACGGGGCGCGTCTGACAACGATCGGCGCGTCCGTCCCTCGGCTGCACACCACCGTCGAGCAGGCCGTGCCCTGCCGGCCAAGGCAGCCAGTGAACGCCACGATGGCGAACGAGTGTTGAGCTCACACTCTGCCCGTACGACTGGCATGGCCCGATCAGAGTTCCAGACAGAGGCTCCGCGTGCACGTTCCTCGCCGTCGGCTGTGCAGGGGGCGGAGGATCTTCCGCGGACCGCGAGGACCTCGCCGTACGCACGATCTACGTGGCCCTGGAGACCCTCCCGCAGGTTCTCAAGAGCGGCCGGTACGCGCCCGCCGCCAACCGTGGAAAGAACGGCCGCCACGCGAAGATCACCTCGTTCTTCTACCAGCGGTGCGGGCTGGTCTTCCCTCGCGTCTTCTACACATGGCGAGATGAGCGGAAGGACCGTTTCGAGCGCGAGGCCCCCAGTTGTCAGAGGCGGCGTGTAGCGTCCGGCCGTGACGTACGGACTGACGCGCCTGCTGCGTACCGAGGACGACTGGTCGGACTTGCTGTGCCTCCTCGCCGAGCTGGATCCTGAGCCGCTCCGATCTGCCTTGCTCCTGGCACCGGGCAGGATCACCGTCTGGCGGGAGGCCTCGGTGAAGGCAGGCAGAGGGGTCCCCGCCGGCCGGGCCGACTTCATCGTCCTACTCGACGACATCGAGCGCACGGTGATGGAGGTGAAGCTCGGTGCTGGTGCTCACGGCGATCAGTTCGCGGCGTACGACGCCTGGGCGGACGCGAAGGGCATACCGGTATCAGCCCGCTACCTGGTGGGTCCGAACGCTGATCCCATCCCCAACGAGCCGAGCCATTGGTCGCGTCAGCTCACCGTCGCCGGCCTCCTCGCCAGCTGGAACCGCTCGCCGGATGACCTCGCCCGACTCCTATCTGTCCGAGCGCTCCAGCAGTTCACACAACTGGAGGCCGAGGCTACAGGTCCGGCGAGTCAGGCTTCCATCGCGCTGAGCGACGCACTACGTCTGCGGCGACTGGCGAGCATGACGCAGGCTACCGCCCCACCCGACACGATCTTCGTGCCGAAGCAACGCTCTGAGGCCGGAGCCGCGAACATCTGCGCCTGGCGAAAGACGGCGGACGGCTACGTTGTCGCCGAGATCCAGCGCCTGAACCCGAGGAGTCCGAGAGGCGGCACGGGTACTCCCTTCGAGATCCGCATCATGGTCGGGATCCCAGGGGCGACGCCCGAGGCCGACGGCGAACTCGCGGACCAACATCGAAGCTGGCTCGCCCGCCGTAGCTTCGTGCAGTACGCGGGCTCGACCGTCCAGGCGATGGTGGTGGCACCGGAAGACGACGGATTCAAGACGGAGAAGTCGAGAGGGAAAGGCCACCCGCGGTACTACGGATACAAAGGCGGAGGGCAGGGAAGCTCGGCGGTGCTCCAGAGCACGGTCGACTTGAACGACATGGTGACCGCGTTCTCCGCCGCGCTGCAGTACCTCACCACGTACCCAGAGCAGTAGACCAGGCCAGAGCGCGATTCCCGGCAGCGAGCCCCCTCGCCGTCGATCAAGATATGTCAGCCAACAAATAGAGGACGGCTGTGCCCGTTTCGATCCCCGCCAATGTCGCGGCTGCTGACATGCGTCGGCTGGGCAACGCCGAGCCCCTAGAGCCCTACCCAGGCCGTGCCCGCGAACCTTGGATGTGCCGTCACATCCCGTGCCAGCAGGTCATTTATCCGAACCGCAACAACGTGATGAACGGCCAGGGGACCTGCATCTGGTGCGCGCCCAACGCCCCGAAGAACCCAGAAGAGGCCAAGGCGGCGATGCTGAAGCACGGCTTCGTCGTGCTGGTGGACTTCCTCGGGACTGGCAAGCCGTGGCTCTCGCAGTGTGTAGCGGCCGGGCACATCGTGGCACCCCGATACGACAACGTGACCGGCCGCAACGGCGGCTGCCGGTTCTGCAAGCGCTATGGTCCCGGCGACCCGCACGAGGCGGTCGCCGATATGCGGGCCGCCGGCTTCCGCCCCCTGGAGCCGTTCAAGAACATCGCCTCGCCCTGGCCCTCGCTATGCGAGCGGTGCACGAAAACCTCCACGCCCCGGTTGAACAACGTCCGGACCAGGGGCGAGTGTTGCCAGCACTGTGCTCACTACGGACTGGACCCGGGCGCCCCGGCCCGCCTGTACGTCCTCTCCCACGCGGAGTACGGCGCCGTGAAGATCGGGATCACTGGGCTACGGACCCGCGAGGACCGTGTTGCCCGATTCCGGGGCCACGGCTGGGTACCGTTCACCCAGATCGACTTTGCGACAGGCGCGGATGCCTATCGGGTTGAGCAGAGCGTGATCCGCCAACTCAGGATCGAAGGGCACGGGGGGTTCCTCGGCGACGTGCAGATGCCGATCGGCGGCTACAAGGAGACGTTCGACGCGACGTCCGTGTCTGCTGAGCGGCTGCTCGCGCTGGCGGAGGCAGAGCGGTAGCGGCGCGACGTTAGGCCGCGCCGACCGCGGAGCCCCGGCCGATGCGAGCCAGCGCTTCACCGCTTCGAGATGTTCGAGCATCAACCAGATGCACAGGTCGGACCTTCAGTTGCCACCCAGTTCTCGCTTGGCAGGACGCCGATCGACTCGCGGAACGCGCGGGTTCAGACCCTAAATTTCGATCACTGCTCTCGGGTCTGCCCAGATTGATCGAAGTTCGGCGATGTCGTTCAGCGGAGAGTGCTTCGTGACCTCGACGATCCCGGCGACGCAAGCCTGCACGGTCTCCGGGTCGCGGTCCTCGATCGCTCTGTCGAGTCGAGCGAGGAAGCCTCGGTGCAGGTCGCGACGCTCGCCGAAAACGCGGTCTAGGTAGTCCCGCAGGCCTTGGCTCGCAGCGTTGATCCTGGCGACCTCCTTGTCCCGGTCCGCGGCAATCCGGGCGCGCTCCGTCAGGTTGGCGTCGAGGCCTTTGGCGACGTCGATGATCGCCATAAGGTACTGGGCGGCATCCGCGGTGGTGGCCACACGGCCGACCGTTTCGACGACGGTACTCACACGGGCGTCAGGCATTCGTGGACTCCGGGTTGTAGTCGCGGTACTTGACCACGAGGAATTCGCCGCTCGGGTCGAGCGTCAGATCTGGGTTCATCACAGGTGCTTCGGCGAGTTCGACGACGCCCTTCACCAGCTGAAGCGCCGTATGGAGCCGGCGTGCATGGTCATCGCTGTCGAGGTCGAACCCGCCCGGCGCGCGCTCAGTCTCTTCCAGGTGGTCGAGCGCGTCACCGGCCCGCCGAACCATTCCAGCCAACACGACAAGCAACTCGCCGATTCGGCTGTCAACGCCCTGAAAGAGCACCGAGTTCCGGTGGTAGGTGGTGACTGCCTTCTTGACGTCTGCGTCGAACTGCGCGACGACCTTGTCCTCGTCGGACTTTCGCTTGATCAGCAACCCGACGGTCAACGCGACCGCCGGTACCGCCGTGATGATGCTGAGCCGACGAACGCCTGCTGCGACACCCCCGCCTCCCGCAGCCTTCGTGCCGCCTCCGATGACCGCCAGGGTGGCATTTCTCTTTGCCGCGCCGTTCAGCGTGTTGATCGCAGTGCCGGTAGACGCGGTGGCGACCTTTGCGACGGTGGCATAGGCGGCACCGCTCAGTCCGACTCCGGCGCCCGCCGACGCGATGCCCCTCATCGCGGTCGCGGTCCCGCTGGGGCCGGAGACCTCGGGCGACGTATCGATTTCGCAATTCGCTGGCGCCTCTCCGCCCTCGATGACTTGGCGTCCACGCATCCGTAGCTGTCGCGCGTTGCGTTCAGCAAAGGCCCGCATCCGAGGCGTCACGGTATCGAGAGCGGACTGTTGCTGACCTCCCAGGCCTCTCAACCGCGCGATGGTGGAGTCGGCGATGCCTCGGTGCTTCGCGTGCTCAGCATCGTGGTGAGCCTGAAGGTCTGCGATCTTCTTCTTTGCCCGATCCGCGATGACCTTGTTTCCAATCACGCCGACGGCAGACGTGCCAGCGGCGACGGCCGCGGGGATCACCGGGAACTGCATTGTCGCCTCCGAGTGATGTACGCCGCGACGGGCTCCAAGTCTTTCACGTGCCGCGCTGCCGTCTGAGTTGCCGTCAAAGGAGCAAGCAGCTAACGCCATGGGGCACCACAGCGGTGCTGCCCCATGGCAATGCTCGCAGCCGCACAGATCAACCGGGCCTACAACGGCAGGAACGGGCTCGGCCTGCCGTGCCAGGAGATGCGCAACGTGTCGCGGGCTCGAGTGGTGGCGACGAAGAGTTGGTTGCGGCTCTTCTTGAGTTCGCGTTCGTACCGCTTGGGGTCAGTCGTCGCGTACTTCTCAACGACAGCGGTGCGCGGGAGGATGCCGTCGCTCGCGCCGATGACCGCCAGCTTCTGGTACTCAAGTCCCTTAAAACGGTGCATCGTTCCGATGTGGACTTCGCCGCCACCTTGCGGGCCTTCCTTGGTGAGGGTCGCTGTGGTGATGCCGTGCTTCGTCTCCAGGTCGGCCGCGACGCGGCCCGCCATGTCGCCGTCGGCGACGCAGACGGCCATGGTGCCGCTGGGGTCGCGTACGGTGCCGTCTTCGGTGGGCTGCGTGATGTCCGCGCGCCACTGTTTGAGGGCTTCGGCGAGCTGCGTGATCTCGTCGGTCCAGTCGGCGCAGGCGACGTACTCGGGGGCGGGGCCGTGTAGCAGGGAGTGGTAACCGTCGAGGGTGTCGGTGCCGTCGTCGAGGTCGTCGTAGGTGCCCCCGCGGACGACCTTGGCGGCCTGGTCGAGGATCTCCTGGGTGGTGCGGTAGCTCATTGTCAGTTTCGAGGAGCGGCCACCGCGGATGTTGATGCCGACGGTGGAAAGGGTAACCTGCCGGTCGTAGATCCGCTGGTGCGTGTCGCTGGCGATGAACAGGTCGTCGGGGCCGGAGGCGACCATGGCTCGCAGCATCTTCCAGTGGGCCGGGCTGAGGTCCTGGGCCTCGTCGACGACGATGTGACGGTAGCGGTGACGCAGGTAGCGCATCGCGGAGCTGTTGTCGTCGAGGTGGGCCAGATCGCCGCCGCCGATGTCGGCCTTGCGCTCGGCCCGCGTCTGGATCTTGCGGGCGCGTTCCATCTCGTACCGCGCCGCGCGCTCGGCGGCCTGGGCCCAGGTCTCCCGGCCCATGCCGTTGAGGCGTAGGGCGAACTGGTCGAGCAGTTTCCAGACGACGGCGCGTTCGGGGCGGTTGAGGGCGCGGCCCATACCGGCGCGACGGGCCTTGAAGTAGTCCTGACGGGTACCGAGGGACTGGCCGAGGACGATCTGCTCCCATTCGTCGAAGAGGAACTCGGCGTCCCAACGTTGCTCGTCGTGTTCGAAGAGAACCTCGCTCAGCACGTCCAGCGCCCGGTCGTCGGTGATCAAGCTGCGCTGTGCGCCGGGCGCGGTGTTCTCGTTGAGGACGCTCTGGGCGAGCTGGTCGATGTGCTTGATGTCCACGCGACCGAGCAGCGCCGGGTCCATGAGCGAGGTGAGCCGGGAACGCAGGTCGGCGGTGAGGTTCTTGGTGTACGTGGTCAGCAGGATCAGCTTGCCGTGGCCGGGCGGCAGGGCCGCGGCGAGGCGGGCGACCCGGTGCAGGGCGACGATGGTCTTGCCGGTGCCGGGGCCGCCGCTGACCCGGCCGGGGCCGCTGTAGTTCCGTTCGACGATCTTGCGCTGCGTGGGGTGGAGGTAGACCTTCCAGGCTCGGAAGTCGCCCTCGGCCAGGACGTTGCGGATGTCGTCGTCGACCGTGGTGACCGCGGTCCGGGTGAGGGCCGCTGCCATGTCGTTCTCGAAGCCCGGTTCGAGCTCGGTGGAGGCAGGCTGGGTGATCTCACGCTCGACCTCGTCGACGGACATGCCGGAGCCAAGGCCGGTGAGGACCTCGGCGGTCAGGCGCGGGGCGCCGGCGATGAGCTGGTCGAATTCCTCGTCGGTCGTGACGGCGAGGGCCGGGCCGATGAGGGCATCGGCGACACCAAGCCGGCGCAGGTCCTCGGGGGTGCAGCCGACGAGGAGCGGTTCGGCGGGGACGGCCGGTTGTGGCGTCACGACGGGGGCGGGCGTGGGCTCGGCCGGTGCGGTGTGCTCGTCCTGGGCCGGCGTGAGTTGAAGTCCCGCGCGCTGAAGGACGCTCTGACCGACGACGCCGAGGTCGACGAACTCGATCTCGCCCGTAATCCGGTTGATGGCAACGGTGAGTTCTTCGTAGACGTCCTTGCGGTGGCGGACGGCAACGACCAGCCACTGCTGGACGCCATCGGCACCGACCCCGGCCCGGGCCAGCAACGCCCGGTACGAACGGTCGATCTTGGCGCGGAAGATCCGGCCGTCGCCCCTAAGAGGCTTGAGGTCGAGGCTTGGGTGATCGGGGTCAAGACGGAACTGGTGGCAGAAGTCGTAGAACTTCGTCTTGACCGACGAGTCCATCTTGTAGAGCTCGTTCTCGGCCTTCTGGTAGAGGCTCAGGCGTGCGGTCATCGTGCGGCACTCTGTTCTTCGGAGTCGGGACGGACGGTGGCGTCGGGGAGCACGCCCAGCAGAGCATCGAGATCGGCGAGCCAGTCGTCGGCCGAGCGGATGGTGAACCCGGCGTCACGGTAGGCGCTCCAGGTCTTGTTGCTCTCCTCGTCCTCCTGGTCGTACGGCTCGGCCATGACGGCGATCCGCGGAGTGTCGTGGTCCCAGACGAAATCGGCGAGCCAACCGCGTTCGCCGAGCTCGTAGCCGTAAGCGGGGGCCTTCTTGCCGCCGTCGGCCAAGACGTGGGCGAGGCGGGTGAGGGGGGAGTCAGGGTCGTCATCGTCGAGGTATTCGAGGACCTCCCGGTCCCATAGCAGATCCCGCACCGCTGCTTCGAGAGGAGTCTCGGCGGAGGCTTCCGCGGGTGCGGGCTGCGGTGCGGGTGTGCCGGTGCCGTACCGCACGACGAGGGATTCGAGTTCACCGAGGCCGCCGAAGGCCTTGAGGACCGAGATGTCGAAGCTGGCTGCGGTGGCTGTGGTGAGTTGAATGCCGTCGCCGCCGTCGTGGGCAAGGAACTGCAGGATGTTGGACCACTGGAGCCAGGAGCGCCAGCGCGCCTTGTGTTCGGGCGTGCCGAGCTGGTCGTGTGCGGTGTCGTCGAGGCAGGCCAGGGCGGACCAGTGACCGGTGGCGCCGTCGACGAGGAAGGCAACGGGGAGACCGGACTGGTCGTAAGTCTGGAACAGGTTGAGCGTGCCCATGCCCTGGACAGGCGCCGGGTCGGTGCCGTCGGTAAGGCCCCAGGCCTCGAGGAGCCCGCTGAGCGTCTGACGCGTCTGGTCGGGCGTGCCGTTGCCGACGAGGATCTCCTGGCCGGTCCCCAGGAGCCCGCCGACCATGGCTGATGCCCGCCTGCCCCAAGCCGCGTCGTCCGAGCTGCGCAGGTAGGCGAGGAGCATGGTCATCGGGTCGGTGAAGGCGGTGGTCGCGAGGTCGTCGCCGCCACGGTCGGCGTAGAGCTGCTTGGCCAGGTCCTGGGCACTGCGTGGGTACGGCGGCCATACCGGCTCGGCCGCCTCGCGCCCCGCGCCGGACTCCGCCGTGTTCGTCTGCCGCTCGAAGGCGTCAAGGTCGTCCCAGGTGAGCTGGAAGACGATTCTCCCCTCGGCCCGGAGCCGGTTGCGTTTGTCGGCGTCGCCGGCGAGCCGGTTGTGTCGGCGGGAGGCGTGGAAGCGGTGTCCGTCGAGGTAGACGGTGATCTTCTGCTTGGGGCCGTCGACGCGTTCGAAGGTGAAGTCGGTACGAGTGTAACCCTCGTTGCGTTGCGCTGTCAGACGCCAGCCGTGCACGGTGCCGACCTCGTCCAGACGCAGATAGGCGCTGTTGTCGCCGCTCTCCTCCAGCACGGCGTCGCCGCGCTGTCCGGCCCACCCGCGGAGGGCCTTGAGGAAGCGTGCCTCCAGATCGGACTCGACCTGTCCGTCGAGACCGATCTGATCGGTGTTGCCAACCTTCTTGGTGTCCCAGGCGTCGGTGTCGGTGCCCAGGAGTTCGTCGAGGATCTCCAGGGCGGCCTGGCGGGAGACGCGCTCGATGTACTGCTCGTCGGCGTAGAGGTACAGACAGCGGTGACAGGCCGGCCCGCCCTCCTCGTTGCAGGGGCACTCCACGAGCAGCCGGCGCGCGCCCTCCAGCACCTGCCGGAAGGCGGCGGGGTCGGTAAGCCGGTCCAGGTAGCCGGTGCCGTGCGGGAGACGGTCGTACAGGACGAGGAAGTGCCGTTTCTCCGCGGTGTCACGGTCCGGCATGGTCGCGAGGGTGGTAGCGAGGTGCTGCGGGTCACCGCCGAAGGCGCCGTCCACGCCCAGGCGCAGGGCCGCCTGGAAGGAGTGGACCTTCTCCTCGACGAGGACGGTCGCGGCCGGCAGCAGGATGCGCAGCGCTTCGGTCTCCAGCTCGTGGGCGAGCAGGACCGGTTCCTGGGGTACGCCCTTCTTGCCGCGCCGCAGCGGGCACCAGGGAGTGTGGTGCTTGAGTTCGCGCTGGCGGTTGGCGGAGTTGTCGACGGCGTCCCGGTCGTCGTCGAAGACCGGCCGGCCGTCGGCGCTCGCGGCCCCGCAGGCGGTGCACACGTGGAAGGGGGCGATGCGCACCGGCTTCCCGGCGAGTTGATCGTTCTCCTGGGCGCCGATGCTGAGCGGTCCGGTGTTGATACGGCGGATGACGGCACGGCGGGTGTAGTCGACGCCGAAGATCTCTTTGGTGTGCCGCCAGGACTTGCCCTTGGCGAAGTGGTCGGGGTGGATGTCGACCATGTCGACGACGGTATAGAAGCGGCGGTCGCGGTCGTCGCTCTCGTCGCCGATCCTGGCGTCCTCCCGCTTGTCGCGGGCCGTCACGACGCTGGGCTGGACGATCTGCCACAGGCTGCCGGAGTCGGCGATGCCCGTCTCCCCGCAGCGCGGGCAGGGCGTGATGTCGTTCTCGGCGTTCTCGGTGCGGACGTAGCCGCACGAGGGGCAGAAGCGCCAGTGACGCCAGTCCTGGTCCCGGCCGGTGACGATGTCGATACCGGTGATCCGGTGCTTGTAGCCCTCGGCGTAGAAGGTGTTGCCAGGGGCGAGTTCGGACAGGGCGAAGCCGCGCGGTCGCCCGTAGGAGAACGACTTCGACTTGTAGCGGGGCCGGCCTTCCGGTGTGGTGCCTTCGGGCCAGAAGACGGTGGCGTCGAGGGTGGTCGTGGCGTCGATGAGGGCATAATTGGGCAGCAGGCCGAGGTCGCACAGCACGGTCTGGGCGGGCTGACGCTGGCGCGTGGCGCCCTGCTTGGAGATGGCTCCGAGTTCGGCCTCCAACTCCGCCTTTGTATCTGCCTGTTCGTCGTCGCCGTCCTTGAGCTCGTCGATCGCGGAACGGATCGTACGGATGCGGGTGCGCAGCTTCTGGTTCTCGCGCTCCCACTCCCGCTCGGCCTTCTCGATCGCGCTGCGGATGCCACGGACCGCGTACTTCTCCAGCTCCGCCTTGGCGGTGTCGCTCACGCCGGTCGGGAACAGGGCGAGGAAGTCGGCGACAAGTTCCTCGCCGTGGGCGAGGGCGGCGTCGGTGAAGTCGGCGAGGTAGCCGGAGGGGCCGAAGAGCTCGTCGACCCGGCGTGACAGCGCGGCCAGCGGCCTGCCGTCCTCGCGCAGCAGCCGGCCGCGCGCCGCGAGATCGAGGAGGTGGGCGGTGTACTGGCGGCGCAGGATCTCGATGGCCGACAGATACGAGCCGGGCGGCACGATCCGTCCGTCGATCATGTCCCGGGGCCGGTCGAGGAAGTACAGGTCGCGGCGCTTGCGGTCGGGAATGGTCAGTAGGAAGGCGTTGCCGGTACGGCGTCCGGCCCGACCCGCCTGCTGGGCATAGTTGGCCGGACGGCGCGGTAGGGCGCCCAGGACGACGGCGGACAGGTCGCCGATGTCGATGCCCATCTCCAGGGTGGGCGTGCAGGACAGCACGTTGGGGTCGTTGAATCCTTCGCCGTTGCGGAAGGCGTCCTCGACGCGTTCGCGCTTGCCGCGGGAAAGCAGACCGGTGTGCTCGGCGGTGATGACCTGGTAGGTACCCGCTCGCCGGTACAGGCTGCGGTAGTAGTCGTCGCGGTAGTCGCGGTCCCGGTCGTGCCGGTCCACGGTCTCCAGCCACCGATCCCCCGCGACCAGCCGCCCGGTCGTGCAGCGATACGCCTGACAGGGCTGCCCGTGGTACTGCGCCAGCAGCGAGGGGTGGACGGTCTGCTCCCAGAAGCACTTCGGGCAGCGCACATACGCCTCGTTGACCTGGGCGTCCGTCAGCAACTGCAGCCGGATGGCGCCCGGTTGAAGGCCGTACAGGCGGGCGGCCGTGTCGCTCGGGGTGCGCGCAGCGAGCAGCCCGGCGTCGGTGAGCCGGGGCAGAAGCCGCACCCAGAACTCGTCGGCCTGCTCGCGGGTCATGTCGAGGCAGCGCTGGGCCCAGGTCTGATACCAGGACAGACGTCCGGCGGCGAAGTCGAACTCGCTGCTCGGCTTGGGCCGCGCGAGCAGGAAGCTCGGTGCGGAGACCCCCTTGGGGAAGGCCTTCATGCCGCGCGGGCGCCCTCCCCAGATGAAGTAGCGGCTGGTGCCCGCCTCGTCGAGGAACTTCTCCAGCCACCGGTGCCCAACCGCCCCGCGCGTACGCAGCCGCTCCAACAGGCCGCGCAGGAAGGCCAGATAGCGGGCGTCGCCGTGTTCGGTGAGCGTCAACCCGCGGTGGGCGGCCTCCTCATGAGCGGCGCGTACGAGCGCCACGGCCGCCTGCTCGTCGGGGATGTCCACCCAGGCGGCTGAGGTTCGGGTCAGTTCGAGGGTACGGCCGTTGCGGGAGCGGTGGCCGAACTCCATGACGGCCTCGAACGCGAACCGTTCACCGATCAGGTCCCAGGTCTTCTTGTCCCCGCCTCGTCCTTGGCCGGACAGCAGGCGTGCTACGCCTATGTCGTCGTGGAGGTCCGGCGGGACGACGGCGGCGAGTGTCTCACGGTCAGTGGTGGCCGCGACGACGTCGGCGACGAGGTCGTGAAGGGCGCTGGGCTGCTGTTCGCTCAGGTGCTTGGTGAACAGGGCCCGCAAGGAGAAGGTGTACGAGCGGGAGGCGACGAAACCGGCCCGGTGCGCGGCGTCCTGCACCGAGTCGTTGAACATCAGCGTCTTCGTCTCACGCTGCTTCTTGTCCATCTCCCCGCCGGTGAACAGCTGGGTGACGGAGGCGGCGGCGAGCGCGGCGGCACCCGTACCGACGAAGCGGATCGCGTTGTGGGTGCCGCAGGCGGGGCACCAGTCGTCCTTGGCGGCGCGTTCCGCGGTGTCGCCGAGCTGGACCAGGACGAAAGCGGAGTCAGGACCGGCAGGAGCCGGGTTGCCCTCGTCGTCGTAGTCGTCCTGGGGGTCGGGCAGCCGCAGGCGCTGGGACAGGCCGTCGAGCACCATGAGCACGCCCGCGCCGCCGGTGGTCAACGACCGCTGCGCCGCCGGGTCCATGGCGGTACGGCCGTTGCCCTCACGGGCCTCGTTGTCGGTGGCCGCCACCAGGGTGCGCACCTTGGCCTTCTCGGCGGTGACGGTGGCCCGGCGGATCTTGTGGGCCTCGAAGTTCAGCTCCTCGAAGTCCGACTCGGGGGCGAGGACCGACCAGCCGGAACGCCCGCACTCGCGGCAGTACACCGCAGGTAGGAAGATCTTGGTGTCGCGGGAGGTGGTGGTGTCTGGCGTCGTACGCGACTGGCTCTGTGCCCCGGCCGTGTCCCACGCGAACTCGGCCTTCGGCCATGGCAGTACGCCCCGCAGCATGCGGGTGACGGACCGTGCCCACTGGTGCACCTCGACCTGGACAAAGGGGCGGCTGATCGCGGCCGGCGCGTCAGGGTCACGCGCCACGGACAGCAGCGCGACGAAGCGGGCGAGTGCCAGCGCGGCGATCTGGGGCCGTGTCGTGATCGCCTCGTCCCAGCTCTTCGCCCCACTGCGGCGCATCACGTCAAGCACCTCGTCGTAGGTGCGCACCGTACCGTCGAAGGCGTTCAGAACGGCGTACGTGAGCCGATTGCGCTTGAGCGCGGCACCGAGGGCGACCGGATCAGTGATCCGGCTTCCGGTGACGGCCTCGGCGAGGTCCGCGAGCTCTTCGGGGCCGGATGCCGGATCCGGCAGGGCGGTGAGTGTCTCAGGGGGCGTGGCCTGACCAGGGAGGAATCTCGCGTCCGGGATCGACTCGTCCCCACCCAGGATGAACTCGTCGACCGTCAGCCGGTCCTCGCCGACAATCGCGTCCTCGGTGAACTCCGTGCCGAAGACATTGGTGGCCACGGAGAGGAGTTGCTGTACCCCGTCCTCATCGGTACCGGAGGCCAGGGTCGCGGAGGTGGCGATGGGGGTGATCGAGCCCAGCGGCATGCCAGGCCGGTTGGCATCGACGGCGATGGCGAGACGGCGCAGCAGCATGGCGACGTCGGTGCCCTGCGCGCCGTCGTAGGTGTGGAACTCGTCGACGACGACGTAGCGGATGTCGCTGCCGTCCCACAGCGGGGCGTCGGCCGCGCGCTGCAGGAGCAGGTCGAGCATCTTGTAGTTGGTGATCAGGATGTCCGGCGGAGACAGCTGCATGTCCTGGCGACGGGTGTAGACCCGGTCGTAGTGCGTCGCCGCCTTCTCCCCGATGTACAGGCCGGCGCGGACACCGCTCAACTCGTCGTAATCGGTGAGCAGATCGTTGATACGGGCCGCCTGGTCCGTAGCCAGGGCGTTCATCGGGTACAGGAAGACCGCCTTGACCCCGTTGTTCCCAACCGCCCGCTCGCGGGCACAGTGATCGAGAACGGGGTACAGGAACGACTCGGTCTTGCCGGAACCTGTGCCTGTCGTGACGAGCGTGGGCTGAGGTGTGTGGCCGTCCTTGGAGGTGAGCCGGGCAAAGGCGCGGGCCTGGTGCGCGTACGGCGTCCAGTCGTCAGTACGGACCCAGTCCAGATGCTGCTGCCAGCCGTCGTCGGCCGGGGTGAAGGGGGTACGCAGGCGCAGGTACGGTCCGCGGAACATGCCCGTCGTCTCGTCCCCGAGGAAGGCGTTCAGCGCCTTACGGGCGCCCTCGTCCGCAAGACCGTACGTCGTGGACAGGTACTGGAGCAGGCTCTCCTTGAGTCCCTGTGCTTCGAGGGTCGGCCTCACGGGGTCGGGACCTCCATCTTCTCCGGGTCCCACAGACCCTTCACTACGGCTTCGTCGAGGCGCTGCTTGAAGTAGGCGTGGGCTTCACGCATTTCGCGCTCGCGGTTCGCCTTGTAGAAGGGGGCGGTGTAGCCGTCGGGGACGGGTACGTCAGTGCTCGGATCCTTGTCGTAGGCCTCGCGATACTCCTCGAACCGGGTCCAGTGTTCCTTGGTCTGGTCGAAGCCGTAGGTGTATCGGTCTCCGGCGATCTTTCGCTCCTCGGCGTCGAACCAGGTCACCCGGTCAAAGTCCTGCATGATCGGGAAGCGGGCCCGGTACATGGCGATAAGCGTCTTCGCGTCGATGCCGAGCCATACGGCGACGAGGGCATCGATTTCCACGAGGGCGGCTCGGCGGGCGTATTCGGTGCGGAGAGGGGTGTCGCGCCGCCAGGTGGGTGTGACGTTGTGCAGCTCGGTCTTGATGTTGGGCCAGCTGATCGCCCAGGGTTCGTAGCCGGGCCACTTGGGGTCGTAGAGCTCTGACCAGAGGTCGGCGTAGGCGCTGGTGAGGGCGTTTAGGCGGAGGGTGCGGAGGAGGAGGGCAGCCGCTAGAGGGTGCTCTTCCTGTGGTGCCGGCATCGTACGCGCGCCTGCTACCTGCAAGTCGGAGCGCCCGGAGGTGCGCAGCAGGTAGTCCAGTGGCAGGGAAGCCCAGAAGCCCGCGGTAAGTGCCGTAAGGCGCTCGCTCGTGACACGGGCGCTGTGGACCATGTGAATGTGCGAAGCCCCGCGGGGGATCAACGCTGCGTAGAGCGCGCGCTCAGTGTCCGGCGCGATCTGGCGCCGCCACGCCACGCGGTACTCCTCCGTGTATGGATAACTCGCCTTGGCAAGCAGGAACTTCTCGACCTGCTCGTCCTCGACCTCTTCCGGCTCCACCTCGCGCTTCTCCGCGATCCTGAGCCGAGCCTGTGCCCGCTCCTGCTGGGATGCGAGCAGCGCCTCGTACTGCTCCCAGTCAGGCCACCTGTCCTGCTCGCCCAGGAACACGTCGTGGGGAGCCACGCACCGGTACTCCGACTCCGGCACTGCGTCGTTCGCGAGCCCCTTCGGGTCAAGGCCACGTACCTCACCGCCGCCCTGGCTGGGCTGCTTGAACATCGGGTTGGCTACGCCGATCTGCGGTCCCTTGAGGATGACGTCGCTCCACGCCTTCGCGTGGTAGTCGTCCTGGCCGGCGATACCGGTGTTGTAGTCGATGAGTCGTTGATCCTTGTTCGGGCCGAACTTTGCCTTCTTCGCACCGCTCTCGTCGTACCCACGGGTGATATCCGGGGACAGCGCGCCGAGCCGCGAGGCATAGATCCCCAGTGCGTCGATCGCTGGGTCCTCCGCCGTGCTCACCGGCGTGACCAGACGCGTGTGCTCCAGGGGCCCCTCATCACCCGCCAGGCGACGCCACCGCTTGAGGGTCTCCGGGGTCACGCGAACGACACGCTTCGGGTGGGGGCGTTCGTCCCAGTCGCCGTCGTACTTGACGCCAGGATCGGCGCCCGTGTTCTCGGCGGAGGCGGACAGCCGAAGCGTGTCGACAGTGAAGAGCCACGACAACGAATCGAAGGAGATTTCTCCCTCGGTCCCGTAAATGTGCACACCGAAGTGACTCGACCGCCCCACCGGCGGCGGGAAGAACCGGTTGCCCGCGTTCACAAAGTCCCCGTGCACCCGCAGCCGCCGGTATGCCGCGGCCCGCAGCGCGGCCTCCTTGTCCCCCGCGAAATGAGTGTCTGGGTGCACCATCCCGGCGGCCCCGCCGCTCCCCGCGTGATCCCACACCTCGCACATGAACGCCCGATACAGATCCGGCTGGCTTCCCGAAATCAGCGGGTACACGGGCGCCGACGAGAGGTAGCTCGCCATGGTCACCGTGTTAGTCACCTCGCCGAGTAGGTACTCCTGCACCTCCTCGCGTGCGAGTTCGGCATCCCGCCGCCGGTTCTTGTCCTCCGCCTTCGGCTTCTCCGTGAGCATGAACCAAGGCTCGTACTCCGCTAGGACCGGATCCTCTTTCCACTCCGGCCGCACCCACGGCGGGTTACCCACCTGAATGTCAAAGCCTCCCGCCTCACCGGCGAAGACACCCGCGAAGTCCAACTCCCAGTGCAGAAAACCCTGTTGCTCAGCAATATCGCGAACGACCCGCATCCACGGGTACCGCGTCTCAACTGCCTTACGGGCATCATCCATGCCCATCTCGGCCTGGATCAGGCCTTCGAGCTTCTTCAGCTCCTCCAGGGAGTCGACCGTCGTGGCAAAGGTCTCCTCCGGCACCGATCCCGTGCCGAGCATGGACTCCAGGAAGGCGATCCAGTCGTCCATGTCCGCCAGCGGAATGACATCGCGGCGGCGTGCCGGTCCACTGGGCTTCTTGGCAGCGGAGGAGCCGCGCTTCTTCTTGGCCTCCTTCTTCTTCCCGGCCCCGTCGTCACTCTCAGCCTCGCCCAGGGAAATCTGGTCACCGTCCATGGTGAACAGCAGGCCCGGCTCTAGGAACTGAGGCACAGGCGTCGGCTCGGGCGCGCGCTCCTCGACCTGCACCGTCGGCCCGGCCACCGACGACAACAACGCGTCCAGGTCGGCCCCAGCCTCCGCCGTCACTACCGGAGCCGTCGCGTACTCCGCATCGGCCCCATCCAGCAGCCCCACCTTCTCCAGCGGCCAGAACCACAGCGCGCACCAGGCGTCCATGACCTGCTTGAGCCGCCAGTACGGGGAGCCCTCCGCCGCGAAGAGGTCTTTGAAGACCTGCTCCTTGGTCAGTGGCAGGCTCTGGTCCGGGTTCTGCTTGTCGCGGCGGAGGAAGGCGTACTCCTCCGCGTCCTCCTCGCGATCGGTCCCCCACACATCGATGGTGCGGGCGATCTCCTGCTCGCTCAGCTCCATGCGCTTGGCGACCAGCTTCCACAGGAACTCGACGCGAAGGGCCGCAGCCTGCAACCGGGTGAGCTGGCTGCCCCTGCCGCCCGTTGTCTTGGGCTTCGCCTTGATGCTGTTCTTCCACGCTTTAAGCTGCTCCAACTGCGGCCCGGCGAGCTGCTCCACCAACTTCTTCGCATCCCCGCTCGCCCCCGCGACCGCACCCCACCCAGGCGTCGGCAGAAGGAACTGATGCACAGCCCCATCCGGCAGCAACTGCTCCGAGCCATCCCCAGATGCCCGGAACGGCAGCTTGATCGGCGTGTGTGCACCGATCGTCCGCTCCTTCTTGATGCGCTCGGCCTCGTACACCCAACGCCGGGCTCCGATAAGCGAGTTGCCTCGCCGCAGATGCAGTCCGAACCAGGGGGCACGCATGCCGGGGTGCATGGTGTTGAGCCATAGCGACACCTCCGCCAGCTCCACACCCGTCGAGTTCAGGTCGATCCCGTACGCGTTGTGAAGGGCGATGTACGCCTTCACCTTCTGCTCGGCATCGAGCGTCTTCGACGTGTCCAGGCTGACACCCAGCTCATCCTGACGGCGCTTCAGGTATTCCTTGGCGACCTGGTTGATCGCCTCGTTGAGGAACGCGCCGGACCCCAGGGCCGGTTCGCAGATCGTGTAGCGCAGTAGCTCGCTCGCGCGGGTGTGGACCGTGTTGCCGTCGGCGTCCTTTTCCTGGTCGAGGCGGTGCTTGAGTGCCAGCTCGACGGTGACCTTCGTAAGAGACTCGGGGGTGTAGTACGAAGCGGACGTCTCGCGGTCGCGGCCGGCCAGTCGGTAGACGAAGGTGTCCTTGTCGTACTTCTTGGGGCCACGCAGACCGTACTGTTCGGCGTCCTGGGCGGAGTACACAACGTACGTGTTCTCCCTGTACTTGGTCAGCTGGTCGGCGGGAATGAGCCAGGACCCCTTTTCGGGATCGCCGTACTGCTTGTCGCCCTTCTTCGCGCCAGGCTTGGCGACCTCGGCCAGCTCGTCCTTGGCGATGATGCCGGTGTAGGACATCAGGCCCTCGTAGACGGCGCCCAGCTGGTTGATGCCGAGGTTGCGGTAGGAGATGAAGCCGCCCTGTCTGCCCCTCTGGCCAGCTTCCTTCATGGTCAGCAGGCGCAGCACCTGGTGCAACGCCGCGTTGCGCAGCCGCAGATCCAGCCATCGCGGCTGCTCGTCGCCATCCTCGTCCCAGTGGGGGTGGAGGATGCGGCGGCCGATGAGGGTGATCGCCTTAGGGTCGAACAGTTCGCTGCGGAGCGGCTCGAAGCGCAGGCCGCGTAGTTCGCTGCGTTCCTCGGCTGGCTTGTCGTCGTCAGTCTCGGTGCCGTGTGGGCGATGGCCGTAGTTGACCTTGTTGAAGAGGACATCGAGGGAGGCGTAGAGGTGGAAACCTCTGCGGCTGTCTTCCTCGACCAGCTTTCGCTCGCGCGCCACCAGTTCGCGCAGGCGGCCGATCGAGTACCCGGCCTGGTACGTCGAGTCATCGGCGGGCAGGATGCCCAGCTCGGGGCGGGCCTCCGCGTAGAGGAGGAAGAGGATGCGGTAGAGGTAACGCAGCGATTCGCGCGTGAGCTGCTTGGCGAACGGACCCTTCTTGAGGTCCTCGACCTCCCGGGGCTCGACCTCCGCCTCGCGCAGGCGGGCGAGTACCTCGTTCGCGATGATCTCGACCGAGTGCTGGAGTCCCTTGCGCAGCTCGGAGTTGACGCCGACGGCGTTGTCACGGGACGCCTTCAGCAGATCGTCGATGCGTCGACCCTTGCCGTCGAGGCGGGGCGCGAGCATGTCATGGGAGAAGAGGGCCGCGAGAAGGGCGAGTTCGCCCGCCTTCGCCGTGTCGTTGCGGGCAAGGGCCGCGTCCAGGTTGGCGGCGAGATAGCGGCCTTCGGCCCAAGAGTTGCGGTCGGCGAGGACTAGTACGCCACCGCAGAGCAGCAGGATGAAGCGGGGTCCATCGCCGCCGGGCTCGTGCAGTTCGCTCTGGAAGAGCCAGCCCGCCAGTTTCTCGCCGACTTCGAGGAGGCCGTCGGCGGTCTTGAGGGAGTGGAGGAGCTGCCCGGCCTTCTCGGCGTCGAGGGCGTCATCCAGTTTGGCGGTCCAGCCGCAGTCGATAGCGAGGATGCCGTCTCCGTGCCAAGCGACCTGGAGTTCGTACTCCTTGCCCGCGTTGTGCACGGTGATCGGCTCAGGCCGGTCAACGCCGTAACCGAGGGCCTTGAGGACGGCTGTGTGCCAGGCGGCGAGGCGTTCTGCCCACTCGCCCGTGGGGTCGTCGTAGGTGCTACCGAGTTCTTCCTGCTGGGCGCGGGAGGCCAGGAAGGGGCGCACGGTGGCCAGGTACTCACCGCGGAGCCGAGGAAGGAGTTCGCGCGGGGTGGGCTGCGGGTCGTGAGGGTCGGTCTCGCGACTGGTCCACAGGGTGAACAGGCCCTCGTCGCCCGCCTTGCTCTTCTTGAGAGTGTTCTCCAGCTCCTCGCTGAAGTAGTGAGCGGAGAAGTATTCGCCGCGGTTGGCGAAGGAGTCGTAGGTGTAGCTCATCGCGCTGACTCCTCGGCGTGTACGGCGGAGACGGTGGTGGGGTGGAGGGGTTCGAGGACGCCGAGGACCCGCAGCATTGGGTCGCCGTCGGTCCGCAGACGGCGTACGAGAGCGCGCCGGCGGGCTGCCGTGTCGGACACCTGCTTACGGCGACGCTCCTGGTTGCCGACGGCGATCAGGGCGCCCTGCTCCCAGACCTGCACCCGGTCCTCGTACGGGGCCAGGTAGGAGTCGACCTGCTTGTCGTAGTCGGCGCGGCGTTCACGCAAGTGCGTCTCGGCCGCATCGACGGCCGCGGGGACGAGTCCCTGAAGGAGGTCGGGGTCGACGGGCTGGGCGCGGCCGGGCATGTCGGGGCCTACGCCGCAGGCGGCGAGGAACGCCGAGTCCATGCGCCATACGCAAGGTCTGGACTCGGCGAGGCCGGTGACGGCCATCCACTCCACGACCGTCGGCTTGCCCGCCGCGTTGGAGTAGACGCCCTGGAGGAGGTAGACCGGGCCGGTGAGGGCCGTCGGCAGCGCCGCGTCGATCCGTTTGGCCTTGCCGACGTCCGGCTGGTAGGCGAGGACGAACGCCTCGTCGTACTTGAGCTTGGCGAGGACCTTGTCCGTCACCCAGTCGAGCACGGGGTGGATGTCGGAGACGTAGGACACATTGGGCCACTGGGACGTGGGCTCGTCGGTCTTGCCCTGCTTGGCATTGCGGGCAGCCTCCAGCCGGTCGGCGGCGTACTGCTTGTCGAAGGTGAGACGGAGCGTGCCGTCGTACTTGGGCGTGGTGAGGATCTTCTCCTGCTCCAGGTACGACTTCGGCAGCTCCCGGAAGCGGTACTGCAGGTCGTCGGGCGGAGTGAACTCGATGCGACCGCCCGCCGTCTCGGGCTTCCAGTCGAGTGCCTCACGCTCGGCCTGCGGGTAGATAAGGTCCACGGCAGTGTGGAAGTACGCCTTGGTATCGGCGAACACATGGGGTACGTCGGCCTCCGGCACCGCGGCCGTGCCGACGGTGGCCGGAGTGGCCGTCGGATCGGCGAGCCGAGCGTTGACACCGGCGAGGAGCCCCGCGAGGACTCCGCCGGACTCCTGCTGGGACTGCTTGATGGAGCGGTCGACGGTGCCGCCCTTGATGAGGTCGTAGGTGAGGCGGTCTTCTTCCTTCTTGTCGTTGTAGAGACCAGTGATGGCATCAGCGCTGCCCTCGCCGGTCTCGATCTCGTGCGCCTGGGCCTCGCGGCGCAGCAGCCGGGTGCCGACGAGCCGGTCGTCGAGCGTCAGCATCTCGCCCGTCTCCTCGTCACGCCGCCAGGGCACATCGGCGGTGAGGGTGAGCGCACGGAACTCGGGGCTGACCGCTTGCCCGTAGCGGTCGATGCGCCCGTTGCGCTGCTCGATGCGAATCAGGGACCAGGGCAGGTCGTAGTGGATGAGGTCGTGGCACTGGTGGTGGAGGTTGACGCCCTCGGAGGCGATGTCACCGGTGAACAGCAGCCGTACCGGCTCCTCGCGCCGGCCGAAGCGGTCGACGATCTCCCGCTGTTGCTGGTCGTTGGTGGTGTCGCCGTGCATGACCTCGACGACGCCGTCGTACGCCTTCCAAGGACGCGTCTTGTCGGGCTTGGCCAGGTTCTTCTTCTTGAAGCCGAGGCGGGCCGGGACCTGCTGGGCCAGCCAGTCCAGGGTGTGTACCCGCTCAGAGAAGATCACGACGCGGCGCTCGGAGTGCGGGCCGACGCCAAGGTCGTCCTTCAGTGTGCGGACGAGGGCGTCGAGCTTGGCGGAGTCCTGGTCGGTGAACTCCGCGACTAGCGCCTCCAGCTCCGCGAGGGCCTTGCTCTCGGCAGCAATAGCGGCGCGGCGCTCGGGAGTGTCCGGCGCGGTCTTTGTCTTGCCCTTCGCCGTACGACTCTTCGGATTGTCGAGGTAGGCACGGCGGTTGGCGAGGGATTTCCGCAGCGCAACGTGGGAGGAAAGGAACGCCTTCAGGAAGCCGTAGGCGATGATCGGCTCGGCGCAGACCGACGAACGGCTCGGATCCCCCGGGGTCCACTCCTTTTCGAGCTTCTCCAGGACGGCGACCTCCTTCGGCGTCGCCGGAGCCGACACCGGAAGGGAGGGACCTCGTTCGGCCCAGGGCTTGCCCTTGAGTCCGTCGCGCACCTCGCGGTCTGTCTTGGTACGCCGGATGTAGAGGTGGTCAAGGTCGGCGACCTTGTAATTCTTGGCATCGGCGATCGCCGCGGGATCGAGCATCTTAATCAGCTCGGCGAAGGATTCGGCATTGCCGTTGTGCGGGGTCGCGGAGGCCAGGATCAGCGCATCGGTCTGCTCGGCGAGACGGCGTGCGAGGCGGTTGTTGCGGGTGCCCTTGTTCACGAGGTTGTGCGACTCGTCGATGACCACCGCGTCCCAGGTGATGTTCTCCAGGTGGTGGGCGTACGTCGCCGACTTGAGGGTGTCGACGGACACGATGACACGCTTGAAGTGGGCGAACGGGTTCCGGCCCGCCGGGATCTCCTGCTGGATGCGCTGAATGCCGGTGGAGTCTAGGCGCACCAGCGGCAGGGCGAAGCGGGTCCACAGCTCACGCTGGAACTGCTCCAGCACATGGGCGGGCGTGACCACGAGGATGCGCTCGCCGCGCCCGCGCCGGATCAGCTCCGCGAGTGTGATGCCGATCTCCAGCGTCTTGCCCAGCCCGACCACGTCGGCGATGAGCAGCCGGGGCTGTGGGTTACGCATGGACAGCGCCAGCTCGGCGGGGCGCAGCTGGTGCTCCTGCCGGTCCATGAGGAAGGAGTCGGCGAGCGCGATGCCGTGCTCGGTCTGCGGCAGCGCGGTCTTGCGGATGACCGCCTCCAGGTACAGGCGGGCCTTGGCATGCCTGGAGGTGTCGTCGGGCACGAGCCGAGTCTTACGCGGATCGAGTACGTCGATCTGATCAAGGCCGGAGTAGAACACCGCATCCGTGCCCCGGACGAACGAGGACACCCCGCTGACCTCGACCATCATTCCGTCGCGGGACTCGTCGACGGACTTCACCAGCCACTGCTCGTGGCGGATGCGCACCTGGGCGCCAGGCGCGAAGGTCGGCTTCGCACCGGCCGGATACGCCGACGCCGCATCGGCGTCGCGCGCCTCAGGAACCTCGGGCTGCATCGCCGTGGTCACGTGGTGCTCCTCTGTGGACTGTGTACTCGTGATGTGCGGTGTGCTGCTGCCCACCCTTTGTATCGCCCCGAACCGGCCCCGTCGGCGAAAGGTAGGGAAGAGCGGTTCAGCGCTTCGACCAGGCGAGCGCCGGGCCCATCGCGTAGCGCTTCCGCAGCTCGTCGGCGACCCGCCGGGAAGCGGGGGGACGGCCCTTCTTCGGCGCGGGTTCGGCCGGGCGTCCGCTGGGGGATTCCTGCACGGACACGAGCGGGCTTTTGACGTCACTCTGGACATCGCCCTGGGCCGGAGTGTCCGGGCTGGTTTCACCTTCGGACGGCAAGGCGGGGACGTTATCCGCCGGGGCCGCCGACTCCTCGCGCAGCTGCCTCTCCAGCGAGTCGAGCCGGTCCAGCATGGGCGTATCAGGCTGAGGCAGCACCATCGTGGGATGGTCCCTCGGCGTCGTCTCCTGGATCAGAGCGCGCCGTGCCCGGGCCGGACTCGTGCCCAGCAGACGCATCAGATCGGCACACTGCCGGGTCACATCCTCCAGGGAGGGGCGGTCCTCCGCCTTGTGCGCCAGCATGGCCGACACGACGGGGGTCAGTTCGGCGGGCAGCCCGGACAGGTCGGGCCCGATCTCGGCGTTGACCACTTGCGCGGCCACCGCCTCCCACCGGGCGCCGTCGTACGGATAGTGCCCAGTCGCCGCGTACAGAAGCACCGTGCCCAGCCCGTACACATCAGCCGCCTGAGTCACCTCCAGCTCACCCAGAGCCTGCTCAGGCGGCATGCAACGCACGGTACCGATGACCACGCCGGCCTGCGTGAGCGACCCCTTGGACGCCCCGACGAAAGCGCCCAGCCCGAAGTCGATGATCACCGGACCGAAGTCACCGAGGACGACGTTCTGAGCCTTCAGGTCACGGTGCACCAGCCCCGCGGCATGCACAGCGGCAAGCCCCTCGGCCAACAGCGCGCCAAGACTCGCCACGAGTGGCGTGGACAGCAGGCCTTGATCCTTCACGACATCGGAGAGCGGGCGGCCGGGAACGTAGTCCATGGCCAGCCAGGGCTGCTCAGCGAACGGGTCTGCCTCAATGAAACGGGCCACACGACCCGTACCAGAGATCGTGCGCGCCATCGCCGCCTCGCGTTCGAATCGGGCGCGCGTATGCGGATCCGTGCGGTCGGGCCGGATCACCTTCACGGCGACCGGTTCACCCGCGACCGAGTAGGCGAGGTATACCTCCCCCATCCCGCCCGCGCCGAGCCGCCGCTCGACGAGGTACGGCCCGATACGCGACGGTATAGACGCGCCGCTCACCGCACACCCCCTGACTCCCGCAGCGAAAGCACACCCTCGCTCGGCGCATGCCCCCGCTCCGCCGTAGAAGAAGCGAAGCACGAGGGGCATGGACACCGATGAATCACCGCTACAGTCTACTGATCGGCATCCCGCAGGAGAAAGTGATCACATCGGACTGGGCCAGCCTCCAGACTCATGTCCGGAATTAGGCCGCTATAGATGTGGCTCATTCCGCAGCGGGGCCCACAGATGTACGCGTGGCTGTCCTGAAAGCAGGCCTGGCAGACGAAGCAGGCTCACAACCCGATCGGAATAGCCAGGGGCCCGGTTTCCATTGCTTCTCCCGTAGAGATCACGCAGAGGGAGACGCTGGTGACCGACCTGAAGCTGTTCCGGCTGGATACCGAGGGCCAGGACGTCGAGCTGCGCGGCTCCACGGTGACGCTGGAGGTGGAGCTGCAGCGGCGGGTCGAGACAGGCATGGAGGCCATGCTCGGCATCCGCTTCCTGGCGTCGGAGTACCCGACGGGGCCTTGGCACCGGGGCCGGATCACTCACTCGGCCTGGACGAGAACGGCACACCTGCGCTGATCGAGTACAAGAAAGGCGCCGACAGCGGTGTCCTATCTCAGGCTGTCTCCTATCTCTCGTGGTTGGACTCCGCGCGCCACGAGTTCGAGGCCCTGGTCAAGGAGAAGCTGGGCTCCGAGGCCGCCGAGTCGATCGACTGGCGGAACCCTCGGATGGTCTGCATCGCCGCTGGCTTCTCGCACCACGACCGAGTCGCAGTGCATCGTCTGCGCGAGCGGGTCGACCTGGTGCGCTACCGCGTCTTCGAGGGTGGGCTGCTGAGCTTGCTGCTGATCGAGTCCACTCCCGGATCCACGAGACAGGTCTCGGATCGTCGCCAGAGCCGCGAGCGGGAGGTCACGGCTGGTGCCGCTGGCGGAGGCGGAAAGACATCCGCTCAGGCGACTGCCGCCGCGGGTGCGGTCCCTGGCTGCCTGCAGGACCTGTACGCGGAACTGGACGAGGCGCTCACGGCATGGGGCGAGGTGGAGGTGGCGTCGCTGCGGCACTACATCGCCTACCGGCGGTTGGTGAACGTGGCGTCGGTGATCTTCCGTCCGAAGCACGAGGCGATCCTGGTGTACCTCAGACTCGACCCGGACTCGGTCGAGTTGGAGGAGGGCTTCACCCGGGACATGCGCGGTATCGGACACCTCGGGACCGGCGACCTGGAGGTCCGCGTCGTCTCGGCAGCCGACTTGGAGAAGGCGGCGCCGCTGATCCGGCGGGCGTTCGAGGCGGCCTGACGTAACAGGAGGGGCGGCTGGTGCATCGGTTAGTCGATGCTCCAGCCGCCCCTTTGGCGTCTGTGGGCCGCCGGCCCTGGCCTCTCTTCGCTCTCACGATCATGCCTCCGGTCCGGCCAGCTCGAAGTCGTCCTTCGTCAGTTCGGCCCGCAGCCGCTCCTCCTCGACGTCGGCGTAGTGCGCGGACAGCTCGACGCCCACGAAGCGGCGTCCCTCGCGCAGGGCCGCGACCCCGGTGGAGCCGCTGCCGGTGAACGGGTCGAGGACGGTGCCGCCCTCGGGGCAGACCTGGACGAGCTGCTGCATGACCTCGACCGGCTTCTGGGTGATGTGAACCCGGCCCTTGCGGGGCTGGGAGGCGATGTAGTGGCCGGGCAGGTAGAGGTCGCGGGTGTTGTCGAGGGAGCCCTTGACGCCCTAGACGATGAACTCCGAGTCCTGCTTCGGCCCGCCCTTGCGGGGCCGGCTGGACGGCTTGATCCACGGAATCGTGCCGCTCCAGGTCCATCCCGCCATCTGCAGGGCGTCGGAGGTGGTCGGCTCCTGGCGCCAGTCGGTGAAGACCATCGCGACCGCGTGCTCGGTCGAGGCCCGGTACGCCTCGGTGAGAAGTTCGGTGAGCCAGGAGCGGTAGGAGCGCTGGTCGCGGTTCTCGCCCGGGAAGTTGGCGAGGTCGTGCGCCGAGTTGCTCGTGACGTACTTGGCACGTGCGGTACGTCCGGTTCGGTCCGAGCTGGTGCGGCCCCCGGAGTTGTACGGCGGATCGGTGATCACCGCCTGGACGCTCTCGTCCGGGAGCGACTTCAGGACGGTCAGGGCGTCGCCTCGGTGCAGCGTGTAGCTCATGGCAAGGGCCTCTCTTCGGGCGCGGCGGAGTCTGGACCTGCTCCGGACAGCGCTCAACGGCGTGCATCCGGTGCGAGGTTGCAGCGGAGGTTAGCGGCGAAATCCGGCCGCGCCTAACGAGGTGGCTCCCTGCTTCGGGCCCCTGGATGGCAGTCGTTTGGCGCGGCCGGAATCCCGGTCTACTGTCTCGCCGTGCCACCGGGAAGGAGCGCTGCTCCACCCCCGTTGAGCTGTGCTTATCCGTGCTATCTCGTCCAATCGAGCTGCGTCGGAGGCATGTTGCCCATCTGCCCGCGAGCGCCGTGAGGAGGCCCCTGTGCACTGCCTGAGATTACGAGCGCGGCTGGCTGCCGCGCGTGACCTGAAACCGGCGTCCTGGAGCTACCAACTCCTCTGACCCGGGCCCGCCGAGAGGCGGATGCACATCGGCGCGGTGCCGACGGCTTTGCACGAGAAGTCGGCACCGCGTCTCCTTCGAACACCGAGGAGCCGCTGCGATGCAGCATGCCCTGACACACCCGCGCCCCGACCCACCTCCCTCGACCGGTCCGCACCGCCGTCGCGCTGAACGGCGGCGGCCGTGAAGAAGACGACGGGAGCCCTCGTCGGTCTGTGCGCCACCGGACCACTCCTGCTGGCACTGCCGATCCTTGGCATCGGGGCCGGGACCGCTTCGGCTTCGTGCTCGACCGACGGTGCACAGGGTGTGGACGCCTCCGCCGTCGCCAAGCAGGTGAAGGCCATCCTGGACGGCGGCGACAAGGGCTCGGTCTCCGTGCCGGGGCTGGACGCGCCTGCCGACCAAGTGCCCAACGCCAAGACGATCCAGGCCACGGGCGTCGCGATGAACATCCCCGCCCGAGGGCAGGTCGTCGCCCTGGCGACCGCGCTGCAGGAGAGCGGCCTGCGGAACCTGACCTACGGCGACCGCGATTCGCTGGGTCTCTTCCAGCAGCGGCCGTCGATGGGCTGGGGTACGGCCAGCCAGATCCTCGACCCGGTGCACGCCTCGACGAAGTTCTACGAGGGGCTCAAGAAGGTCTCCGGCTGGCAGTCCCTCTCTGTCACCCAGGCGGTACAGAAGTCGGGCTTCCCGGGGGCGTACGCCAAATGGGAGCCGCTGGCCACCGCCCTGCAGAAGGCCATCGAGCCCCTGCTGCAGAAGGCCGGCGGCGCATCGCCGAGCCCGTCGCCGTCCGGCTCTGCCGACACCAGCCCCTCTCCCGATTCTGCGGAGGGTTGTTCGGCGGACGGCGATGGGACGGACTTCGGCACCATCCCGGCGGGTGCACTGCCGAAGGAGTACAAGATTCCCGCCTCCGCGCCGCCGAAGGTACAGACGGCGATCCGGTGGGCGCTCGGCCAGCTCGGCACCCCGTATCAGTGGGGCGGCACGTGCACCGACTCCCACGGCAAAAACCCGATGGGCCGCTGCTCCGCAGTCGAGCGCCTCGGCGGTGAACTACCCGAGTCCGGTGTGGTCGTCCTGGGTGACCTGGCGTCCGCCCTGCTGCGCGGCGGCGACATAGATCGCGGGGCCTACGTAGCGCACCAGTTCGCCGCAGCGGCGGAGTCGAAGCCCAACACCATGGGCCGGCAGCGGGCTCAGGCCATCGCTGCCGGGCTCCCCGACACTGAGCATGACCTGGCCAGCCACCTGCTGACGTTCGCGACGCTGTGACGCGTCGAAGCGCACAGGCTCGGCGAGAGCAAGGCGCTGTAGTTCAGATCTCTACCCCGGGCGCGTCTCGTCGACGACCCAGGACAGGTACGCCTCCGACCCCCCGGTCACAGGCAGCGTGACCCACTGGGGGACGTCGTACGGGTGCCTCTCGTGCAGCCATGCCTCTAGCGCGGGGAGGCGATCCGACGACGTCATGTAGGAGATCCGCCACTCCTGAGCCGCCTCGACCTTCCCCTGCCACCAGTAGAAGGCGGTGATGGGCGCATCGATGTGGACGCCCGCCGCCAGTTTGCTCTCAACAGCGCCTCTGGCGAGGGTCTTCGCCTGCTCCTCGTCGTCACTCGTCGTCTGCGCGATCACGATCTCGGGGTCCATGCGGCTACCTCTCCAGCTCGGGTACCGCGACCCTATCCACTAGTCCGATGAAGGCGGGCGGGAGGTAGTTACCGGCAGGGCTTGGCGATTCGGTGCCCAGCAGACCGCTCGGACGATCAGTTGTTCAATGTGTCGGAATCAATCGCGTACGGGAACGCAAGCCAGTCATCCTTCATCAGCCCTCGTGCGAAACCAGCGAGCCGTAGGGAACCGGATCGCGCATCAGGCCCGGAGTAGCTGGAGTCGCCTGAAAAGGCGCCGAAGTACGAACGCAGGGATCAGGCGTCGGAGCCCGAAGCGGTAGCCAAGGGCACGCTCCATCGTGGTGACTATGTGCTGTTGGTTCCCCACCCCGAAGCCGCCCAGGTTCATCTCGGCGGCGGCGGTGACAGGTGTGGCGTTCCAGGCATCGCTACAGGCCTGCTTGAAGGCAGCGTCGAGGTTGGTGAGGCAGTTGTCGAATACCTCACTGAGTACCGTGCTCTCCGTCGCGATCCAGGCGCGGCTCTCTGCGAGGGTCTCCTGGAGGTCGTGTCCGGTGATTGCGAGCGTGCTCAGGACCTCGGGATCGTCGCTGGTGCGGCGGCGTATCCGGTAGGGGTACTCGATACGTGCGACCAGAACCTTCACCGCGGCGGCGTAGCGGTCTCGGCGGACGGTCGCTCCAGCGCGCAGGCCGGTGAGGACGTGTCCGAGGGCTCCCGCGACGACGGAGGAGCCTAGGACGAGCGCGAGGATCGTGATCACAGATGTGGATGCCGTTTCTGGTGCGGTGAAGGGTGCCGGGCCCATCGGCGAGCCTCCTGTTGTGTCTCGGCGGTATGCAGCGGGTGGGTGCCGTGGGCGGGTTGGCCATGTGGTGCGTCTTCGGCCGGCCAGGTGCCTGAGCGGCGCCAAGCCTCTTCGTAAAGCAGATGTCGGTGAACGAGAGTGATCAGCGCTTCCAGGCCGTCCTCGGGGATCCAGCGCAGGGCCGCGTCATCGCCGGGGTATTGCAGGCACAAGTCTCTTAGCGGCGGCGGGTTGCGGTGCTTGAAGGCACGGTCGGCAGAGTCGAGCGGGAAGGCGTGCACGGTGTAGTCGGGTCGGATGACGAGACGGACACGTTCGGTGGAGTAGTTCTCGCGTTCCAGGGCGGGCAGCGGGCGCAAGGTGAGTTCGAGGAGCGCGGCTCCGCCCGGACCGACGCGGCCAGCCGCCTGCTCCACGCCGTAGACGGTATCGGCGTGGAGCAGGTGGTCGGCGGCTGCGCCGGGGTCGGCGAGCACCGCCTTCAGCGGGTACGCCATGACCGGACCGGTCGCGCGGGCTGCTGCCCGCGCGGGGAGACGACGGCGCGTCCGGTGGAGGTGATGCTGCCGGCCGCCAGTGCGCGCAGCGCGTCGATAGCGTTCTGGGACTCGGACTGTGGGAACGGGTCTCCGATCAAGGTGTGCCAGATCTCGATGGCCGCAGCGTGCTGTCCGTCCTCTTCCAGACGTAGCGCCTCGGCCGCCCGTCGGGCGGTGGCGGCCAGCGTGGTGGCGTACGTATTGCGCTCGTCGATCGTCCACTCGGCGGTGAGGTCGTCAACACCGGTCGGGTCGAGCACCGGGTGGGTGACCGCCTGGGCGGCGTGAGCCAGGGTGGTGGCGAGGGCCTGGGAGGGCTCAAGCGGGCCGGTGACGGCCGCGTAGGCGAAGGCCTCCCACAGCAGCCCGCAGGTGTCGTCGAGGACAGGGTTGCCCTTCTTGAACGACTTCAGCATGCGGACCTGGTGGACGAACCGTCCGCCGGTGGCCTGGTTGCGGGTGCTGATGATCCGGTTGAGCGTCCGGGTGTTGGACCACTCCCAGGTGTCGTTCTCCCTGTCAGCGATGTAGACGATCTCGCTGTCTTCAACGTCGAGCGCGGGGACCAGGTCGAAGGTGAAGTCCAGCTCGGCGAAGGTGACCTGGAGGGCGTGGGCAGGGGCGTCATCCACGTCGAAGAGGGCGTCGGGGTACTTCTCGGCGATGACCCCGCGGATGAGGCTCATCGCCTGGGCGGGGCCGCCGGGCTGACGCAAGGTCTTCTCCAGGCGCGGATGCATCCGGATGACCATGTCGACGTCCTTGAGCGGCTTGAGCATCGTCTTGCGGGCAAAGCTGCCCTGCAGGAAGGTGGCGATGGCCAGGCCAGCGTTCACCAGATGTTCGGTGATCGCGTTGTGCCGCTTCTGGGCGCTTTTGCGCTCGCGGCCATCGAGGTTGAGTTCCTCGTCGAAGGCATCGAAGGCGTTCTTGGTGCTGTCGTTCATCGTGCTGTCGTGCTCGTTTCTGCCGGCCGGGTAGATCGTGGTGCCCGGTGCCGGCTCCGGGGTCCCGTACGTGGTGAGGCGCCCGGGGTGGGTGCCTTCACTGGGGACAGACGACGTAACTCGGCGGTAGCGCGACGGGTGTGACAAGAGTTCAGTCGCAGTCGCGGCAGCGGCTGCTGGCGCCGTCGAACATGGCCGCCGGATGGACGACGAAGCAGGCCGTGCACTGGCGCTCGAACACCTTGCGGTCGCAGCCGCAGCGGTCGCAGTCGGGGCACGGGGCAGACTCGCAGCGGGCGCAGGCGCGGGCGAAGGAGGTGAAGTCCTCCCCGCAGTGTGCGCAGGTATAGCTGGCGGCCTCGGGGCCGTTGTATCGAACGGAGGGCGCGAAGGTCCTCCAGGGCGCGAGGTCGGTGACGGCGACGGCGAGGACGTAGCCGTCCATGGCCGCGGTCTGCAAGTACAGCTCCTCACCGGCGACGGCGCCGTCACGGTAGGCAAGCCGGCCACGTCCCTCGACGTGTCCCTGGCCCGACAGGGCCGTGCGCAGGACCGGGACCTGGCTCTGGTCGCTGCCGCGCCGCAGTGGGGGCAGGCCGTGGGAGGCACCGAAGGCGAGGATGCCGTCGCGATCGAGGAGCAGGATGTGACCGGGAGCTGGGAGGCGTTCGCTGGCTTTCACGCACGCCGCCATACGGGAGGCTTTGCTCACCCGCCACAGTGCGACTGCGGCGTCCGCCGTGGGACCGGCGGCAGTGATATGGCGATCGGTGAGTGTGTCGGGCAGGAGGATGTCGGCGGCGAAGGCATCGCAGGCAGCATCCTCCAGGGCGGCGCCACCGTCGGGCTCGGCAAGCAGGACGTCCATCAGCTCCACCACGGTCTGCTGCAGGTGGTGGCCCAGCTCATGGAGACCGGTGAACTCGCGGCGGGCCAGGCTGGCAGAGGTGGCGACGGCGAGGACGGCGGGAGTACCGGCGAAATAGGCACCGGAGACACTGCAGCCGCCGCCAGAGCGATCGTCGGGTACGTCCCTGACCTGAAGGCCGGGCCACTGCCGCAGCTCGTCAAGGGCGCCGTCGCCCAGCCGCTGGGCAGCGCCGGGGTGGTCGCGCTGCAGGACGGTGAGTATGGCCTTGGCCTGGGCACGGGCCGCGGCGCGGCGCAGGTAGTCCATCACTCGCTCTCCGGGCCCAGGTGCACGTGGAAATAGCGGTCTACCCGAGCAGGCCAGTCCGCTTCCGCAGGGCGCTCCTGACGCGCTGCCAGTGTGAGCGTGGCAAAGAGTGCCTGTCGGCGGGCTTCCTGTTCAGCGGTTCCGGTGAGGTGGGCGAGCCGACGGATCTGTTGGCGGCGGGCGGGGCGACTCAGCTCGTGTACCAAACGGTCGGGCAACGGCGGATTGGCAGCCAGGATCGCGTCCGCAGACATGCCCAGGGTCGGTGCGAGGAGGTGAGCTTCGGGCGGGGTGAGAGGTGTCTGCGCGCGCAGCAGCGCGAGGGCGCGCGGTGGCCTGATGCTCAAGCGATGGATCAGTTCGGTGGGGCCCAGGCCGCACTGCTTCAGCAGGGCAGGCAGACCGCCGCTGCCCGAAGGCGCCCAGCGCGCCGTCGCCAGCACGTTCATGGTGTCGGCGAGGGCGGAGCGGAACTCGGCCGCCTGCGATGCGGGGCTGGGAAGGGGGCTGCCATAGCGGTACCCAGAGGCATCCGGGGCGGGTGAGCCGTCGGCTTCCAAAGGAACGGACAGCTCACTGACCTGCCGGTCCAGGACATACCACGGAAGACGCCTGCCCAGACCGCACCACAGGGCAAGCGGCTGCTCCAGGGTGGAAGCCTCGGCGGGCAGCAGCACCGTGTCGGGGTCGTTGAAGCGCGTCTCCAGGGAGACGGGCAAGGCATGCACCGTGGTGTCATCGACCGCCGCGATAGCCACAACCTCGACAACGCCTTCCCACACAGCGCGCCAGATCTGGCCCGGTCGGGGATCACCCGGCGCTGCCGCCGCCACGGTACGGACCGCATCGGGAACATGCAGCTGGGCGGCTGCAGCGCGAAGCCGCTCATATGCGCTGCTCGATGCCTGGATCATCGGGCGGCCCCCATTCCTCTCGGCGGTCTGTTCCCACTATGGACAAACGACGTCACTCGCCGAACGTCAGGGGGGTTCGCTGCTGCGGCGCAGCAACGATGCGGCTACCTCTCGGGGATCACTACCCGAAGCGGTCAGAGCCAGCATGAGCTTCTCACTCAGCGCATCCATGATCGCGGACGTCTGTCGGCGCCCGAGTCCAAGCAGGACGGAGACTTCCGCCGGATCGTCCTCCAGGAACGACAGCAGTTTCCGCTCCTGCGGGGACATGTCCGCCCAGATTTCCCCGGCTATGGTCTCGGCCTCCACGGGAACGGTCCCGTGTTCCTGATCGGTGGCAGAGCCGATGAGCGCGCCATCATCCGCGTACAGCGTCGTGTACTCGGCAGGAGCGAGCAGCTCGAAGCGGGCTTCAAGAACCTTGGCCAGTTCTTCCTCCCGGACCGCTCCACCTGCTGCCTCCAGCACTCCGGTGAGTACGGCCATCAGGGCGCGCACGGTTTCCCTGGGAGTCGGCCCGGAGTGGTTCCAGGCAGTGATCCATACTCCACGCACTTCCCAGGCGGCTTTGACCAGTTCATCAAGATCGCCTTGCCAGACGGCGCCGGGCGGATGAGAGGTCAGGGCCCACCGGGGCGAAGTACCAGCCAGGGCGCGAAACCGGCTGTCCGCGCCAAGGCGCGCGGCGAAACGCCGCCGCAGCTTCCCCCGCTCGGTACGTTTGGCTTCGTCGATCAGGAAATTCCTGATCGACGTGAAGAACATCTTCTCCAGGGAAGCGTCGTCGACCGTCTTCAGGAAGCAGGTCATGAGGAAGTTCTCGCCCTTCCTGCTGATCATCTCGAACAGGAGCTCGTCGACCGCCTCGTCCGTCCACGCGGCATGACCTTCGGGCGGTGGAAATCCCTGGGATCGTGCCACCTGACGCCCGACGCGTCGCAGCAACTCAAGACCCAGATCACCAAGCTGGCCGTACTGCGCCAGCTCCTCATGCGCCCCGCCCGCCATCGACCACACCGGCCTCCCCTGCGGACTGCGCCGTCCGCACTGGCCTCTTCCTATACACCTCCCGATGCGCGGACGGAGGTCCGCCACGCCGTTGGCTCAGCACGAGAATGCTCGCCCGGCTGCGAACGGCGATGCGTGGCAGATCCCCGCGGGGCTTCTTCCTGCCTCTCCATCCCAGGGACTTTTCAGGGACTTTCAACGCTGTCTGAGGGACTTTTCGCGACCTAACGCGGCAAGCCCCTGAAAGACCGGAAAGGGCCTCCGACGCAGGTCAGAGGCCCTTTCCAAGGCGAAGCCGCAGGTAGCGGCAGACGAGTCGGGCTGTACGCCGGGTTCTGTCTCCCGGTCGCCTCGCGGCGGCCGGGGAGACGGCCATCCATCTAGGACCGGCATTGCTGCCGGTCTCGTGCGGTCTACCCGCGAACTCGGGCGAGCAGCCCTCGGACGTTCGCGCAGAGCCGTCCTGCGACGGCCCCTCTTGACCTTGCTCCGGGTGGGGTTTACCTAGCCGCCTGAGTCACCTCAGGCGCTGGTGGTCTCTTACACCACCGTTTCACCCTTACCCGGGACCGAGGTCCCGGGCGGTCTGTTTTCTGTGGCACTGTCCCGCGGGTCACCCCGGGTGGCCGTTAGCCACCACCCTGCCCTGTGGAGCCCGGACGTTCCTCGGGGAGATCCGGGGATCCCCACGCGGCCGTCCGCCCGGCTCGTCTGCCGTGCCGACCATGCTACCGGGCCCGGCGGGCGGCGCGGACGGCGGTGCGGGAGCGCGCTGCTCAGGTGAAGGCCTCGGCGCCGGTGTCCCAGGCGGCCGTGAGGTCGGCCCCCGGCGGGAAGCGGCCGTTGAGTTCCAGGACGACCATTCCGTGCGCGAAGGCCCAGGCCGCGCGGGCCCGGTCTCCGTCACCGCCGACGACGCGCAGGATCGGGGCCGCCGCGGCGGCCTCCACCCCCGGGGTGAGGGCCGCGCGGTCCAGCGGGCGGCCGGTGGTGAGGAGGTAGAGGTGGGGGTGGGCCAGGGCGTAGGCGCGGTACGCGGTGGCCAGTGCCGGGAAGGAGCCGGGGGCGGCCCGTTCCGCGGCTTCCAGGGCTTCGGCGCTCTCCCGGAGCATCTCCTCGGCCAGCGCGGTCACCACACAGGACTTGTCGGGGAAGTGCTTGTACAGGGAGGGGGCCTTGATGCCCACCCGGTCGGCCAGCCGCCGCATGGTGAGGGCCTCGGGGCCCTCGTCCTCCAGAAGGGCACGGGCGGCGGCGATGATCTGCCGGGGCCGGCCGATCGCGGGGCCGGTGGCGGGGTCAGTCACGCTGGAAGCCTTCCTTGGTGCGGAGTCCGTAGCCGAAGGCGCGATCGTACGAGATGTGCGCGATCCAGCCGCACAGGGCCGCCATGACCGGCGCCCAGGTCAGGGGCAGGACCGCGTACGCCGCCAGCAGGACGAGCGGGATCACGGCCCGGTGGGCGGTGTTGTAGTACGGCACGGCGCGGGGCTGGAGCCGGCCCCGGGCGTTGCCGCGGGCCTCGCCGACGCCGACGAGCATCGTCAGATCGGGCGCGATGAAGAAGGCCAGTGCGAGGAGTCCTGCGGTCCAGCCGTGGTTGACGCCCTCCATGACGGCGAGGACGGACCAGAAGAGGGCACCCACCAGCCAGGCGGCACGGCGCGCGAGCACCGGGCGGCCGGCCCCGCGGGTGGCCTGGCCGGCCGCGGTGGCAGGGGCGGCAGCGGGGGCGGTTGCGGTGGCACTCATGACGGACCTCCAAGGCAGGCTAACGCTGTTAGCTCCACTATGGGCTAACAGCGTTAGCCACGTCAACCCTGATGCCTGATCCGCGGATCGCCCCGCCCGCTCGGGCCGAGGCGGTACGCCGGGTGACGCGTGCGCCGGCGGACAGGGCGGAGGGGCGGGCCCGGCGGGCGTGGCCCGGCGCGCGTGGCCCGGCGGAGCCGTTCACGCGGGGGCGAACAGCACCTTCGCCGTACCCGGGTCCGCCTGGGTGAGCCGGACGTTCAGCCGCTCCCCCAGCGGGAGCCGCGCGGTGCCGCCCTCGATCCGGGCGACGACCGCCGGGTCCGCGAGGTGGATGGTGCCGACGGCCGGTTCCCGGTCCTTCACATCGACGACGTACGCCTCGAAGACCTGGCCGATCCGGTCCTTGAGGAGCGCCGCCTCGACCAGGTCGACACAGCCGCGCTCGACCGTGTTGGCGCGGCGCGTTCCCTCCGCCATCTCCTTCGGCAGGGCGGCGAGGGCCTCCCGTACCCAGTCCGGCGGCTCGTTCCCCGCGACCGCCGCCAGGCAGAGCTCGGCCGCGTACCGGTCGACGAGACGGCGCAGCGGCGCGGTGCAGTGGGTGTAGAGCTCGGCGACGGCGGCGTGGACGGCGGGTGTGGGCAGTTCGCCGTGCTCGAAGACCGTGTACCCGGCGCCGCGCAGCAGCGTGGTGCACTCCTGGAGAAAGGCCGCGTGATGGCCCTTCCCCGGGTCGAGGGAGCGGACGACCTCGGCGTACGGGACATGGTGCGGCCAGTCGATGCGCAGAGCGCGGGCGGAGCGCCGCAGCCGGGCGACGGCGCCGTCCGGGGCGACCGGCAGCGTGCGGAGGATGCCGGTGCCCGCCTCGGTCATGAGGCGGGCGGCGGTCATGCCGGTGAGCAGGGAGATCTGGGCGTTCCAGCCGTCGGCGGGCAGCGGGACGCGGTATTCGAGGCCGTAGCCGCCGTCGTGTTCGACGACCTCCTGCTCGGGCACGTTGAGCGAGATGCCGCCGCGGGCGATCTCCTGCTCCTCGCGGAGCCGGCCGATCTCCTCGATCAGGGCGAGGGGTTCCTCGGCCGTGCCCCGGTCGATCTGCCGCTGGACGCCCGCGTAGTCGAGTTTGGCGCGGCTGCGTACGAGGGCCCGGCGCACGTCCGCCGTGACGGCGCGGCCCTCCGCGTCGAGGTCGATGCGCCAGAGCGCCGCGGGGCGGGTCTCCCCGGGGAGCAGGCTCGCGGCGCCCTCCGACAGCGGCTCGGGGTGGAGCGGGATCCTGCCGTCGGGGAAGTAGAGCGTGGTCACCCGGCGGTGGGCCTCGGCGTCGAGCGCGCCTCCCGGCCGGACGAAGGCGGCGACGTCCGCGATGGCGTAGTGCACCCGGTAGCCGCGGGGACGGCGTTCCAGATACATCGCCTGGTCGAGGTCGGTGGAGGTGGGCGGGTCGATGGTGACGAACGGCAGGTCCGTCGCGTCCTCGTGCGCCGAGAGATCCGGATTCTTCGCCGCCTCCCCCGCCTCGGCGAGCACATCGGCGGGGAAGCCCTCGGGGAGGCCGAGTTCGGTACGCAGGTCGCGCAGGGCGGCCCCCAGCGCGGTGTCTGCCGCTCCGGTCAGGTGGAGATGGCGGCGGGGCATGGAACCGAGCGTAGGGCCGGGTGCGGCAACCGGCATCCCGGGACGGGCAGGGCGGCGCGCTCCCGGGCGGCCCTGCGCGGGACCGTCGGCCGGCAGCCCGTGAGGGGCGCGCCCCTCGCCGCGCGCACCGGCGTTCCCAGGGGCGCCGCGCGCCCCCGTACCCTTGCCGAGGGCCCTGTGCGCAGGCCGGGTCCCCCTGCTTGCGTACGAAGGAGAACCGCCCGTGCTCGTGCTGTTGCCGCCCTCCGAAGGTAAGGCCGCCTCGGGGCGCGGAGCACCCCTGAAGCCGGAGTCCCTGTCCCTGTCCGGGCTGGCCGGGGCGCGGGCGGCGGTCCTCGACGCGCTGGTCGAACTGTGCCTGGGAGACGAGGACAAGGCCCGTGAGGTGCTCGGGCTGAGCGAGGGGCTGCGGGGCGAGATCGCGAAGAACGCGGAGCTGCGGACGGCCGGGACCCGTCCGGCCGGGCAGGTCTACACGGGCGTGCTGTACGACGCGCTGGATCTGGCCTCGCTGGACACGGCGGCCCGGCGGCGGGCCGGGAAGTCGCTGCTGGTGTTCTCCGGGTTGTGGGGCGCGGTGCGGGTGGGCGACCGCATCCCGTCGTACCGCTGCTCGATGGGGGTGAGCCTGCCGGGTCTCGGCGCCCTCGGGCCGTTCTGGCGGGCCCCGATGGACGCGGTGATGCCGGAGGTGGCCGGGGACGGGCTCGTCCTGGATCTGCGGTCGTCCGCGTACACGGCGGCGTGGAAGCCGAAGGGGGAGGTCGCGGCGCGCACGGCGAGCGTGCGGGTGCTCCACTCCCAGCTGGTCGACGGGGTCGAGAAGCGGTCCGTGGTGAGCCACTTCAACAAGGCGACCAAGGGCCGCATCGTCCGCGACCTGCTCGTGGCGGGCGCACGGCCGCGGAAGCCGGCCCAGTTGGTGGAGACGCTGCGGGATCTCGGGTACACCGTCGAGGCGGCGGCCCCCGCGCGGGCCGGTCAGGCCTGGGCGCTCGACGTGGTGGTGACGGAGATCCACTGACCGCCCCCCGGACGGTCGCGTTGCATCATGCGCAACGCTCGTTGCATGGAACGCTGGGTGCGCGGCAGGATGAGCCCATGACCTCCTCCGCGCCCTCCGCCGCGCCCGCCGCCCCGTCCGCCTCCGTGCTGGACCTCGCACCCGTCGTCCCCGTCGTCGTCCTCGATGACGCCGCCGACGCGGTGCCGCTGGCACGGGCCCTGGTCGCCGGTGGCCTCCCGGCCATCGAGGTGACGCTGCGGACGGCCGCCGCGCTCGACGCGATCGCGGCCATCGCCTCGGAGGTCCCGGACGCCGTCGTGGGCGCGGGCACGGTCATCTCCGCGCGGAATGTGACCGACACGGTCGCCGCCGGAGCGCGTTTCCTGGTCAGCCCCGGCTGGACGGACACGCTCCTGGACGCGATGAAGGCATCGGGCCTGCCCTTCCTGCCCGGTGTCTCCACCACCTCCGAGGTGGTGGCGCTGCTGGAGCACGGCGTCACGGAGATGAAGTTCTTCCCGGCAGAGGCGGCGGGCGGCACGGCCTATCTCAAGGCCCTGTCCGCACCGCTCCCCCAGGCCCGTTTCTGCCCGACCGGCGGCATCTCCCTCGCCTCCGCCCCCAGCTACCTGGCCCTGCCGAACGTCGGCTGTGTCGGCGGCAGCTGGATGGTTCCGGGGGACGCGGTGGCGGCGAAGGACTGGGCACGCGTCGAGCGGCTGGCCGCCGGGGCGGCGGCGCTGCGCGCCTGAGGCCGGAGCGGCCCCCGGCCTCAGCGCAGGTGCGAGGTGTCGTTGAGCACGCGCACGGACGCGTTGCCGTCCGCGTAGTACGCCACCGTCGAGATGGAGGCCGCCGAGAGCTCCATGCGGAACATGGACTGCGGCGGGGCCTCCAGGGCGAGCCTGACCAGGGTCTTGATCGGGGTGACATGGGTGACCAGGAGCACCGTGCGGCCCGCGTAGCGGGAGACCAGGCGGTCGCGGGCGGCCGAGACGCGCTCGGCGACCTCGGCGAAGCTCTCGCCGCCGCCGGTCGGGGCCGCGTCGGGGGAGGCCAGCCAGGTGGTCAGGTCCTCGCCGTGGCGCTCCCGTACCTCGGCGAAGGTCAGTCCCTCCCAGGCTCCGAAGTCCGTCTCGCGCAGGCCGTCCTCGACCGTGACGTCCAGGCCGAGGCGGGCGGCGACGGCCTCGGCGGTCTCACGGCAGCGGCGCAGGGGCGAGCTGACGATCGCCTGGACCGAGCCCCGCGCGGCGAAGTGCTCGGCGGCGCGGGCCGCCTGGTCGCGGCCCGTCGCCGAGAGTTGGGGGTCGGTGCCGCCACTGCCGGAGAACCGCTTCTCGGGGGTGAGGGCCGTCTCGCCGTGCCGGAGCAGGACGAACGTGGCGGGCGCGCCCAGATCCGGGGCGGCACCCCAGCCCACCTGCGGAGCGGGCGCGGATGCCGGGGCGGCCCGGGTGCCCGTGGGAGCGGCCGGGGCCTGCGTGTGTGCCGGGGCCTGCCCGGCCGTCGGGGCCTGCGTGTGTGCCGGGGCCGCGGCGCGGGCACCGGCCAGGGCCGCGCGGGCCTTCGCCGCGCCCGCCGCCGCGTCACCGGGTGGCCCCTGGACGGGGGGAAGCCCGCCGCGGGGCGTGTCGAGGTCCGCCGTCGAGGACGACGGCTCCCACTGCTCGCCCCGCCTGCCCGCGTCCATCGCCTCGTTGGCCAGCCGGTCCGCGTGCTTGTTCTGCGCCCGGGGGATCCACTCGTACGTGACGAGGGCGGGCGGGAGGACGGCCGCCGCCCGTGCCGCGAGCGGCTTCATGTCGGGGTGCTTGATCTTCCAGCGCCCCGACATCTGCTCGACCACCAGCTTGGAGTCCATCCGCACACGGACCTGGAAGGAGCCGTCCGACGCGTCCGGGAACAGCGCCTTCGCGGCCTCCAGACCGGCGATCAGGCCCCGGTACTCGGCGACGTTGTTCGTCGCGACACCGATGTACTCGGCGGCCTCGGCGAGCGTCTCGCCGGTGGCCGGGTCGATGACGACAGCACCGTATCCGGCGGGCCCCGGGTTGCCCCGGGAGCCGCCGTCGGCCTCGACGACAAGCCGGCGGACAGGGGGCATTACAGGCCCGACTCCGAGGTGCGCACCAGGATGCGGTGGCAGTTCTCGCAGCGCAGCACCGTGTCGGGCGAGGCGGCCTTCACATCGTTGACCTCGGTGATGTTCAGCTCCAGCCGGCAGCCCTCGCAGCGGCGCTGGTAGAGCCGGGCGGCGCCGACCCCGCCCTGCTGGGCGCGGAGCTTGTCGTAGAGCTTCAGCAGGTCCGCGGGGATGATCTCGGCGACGACCTCGCGGTCCTTGGCGATTCCGGCCGCCTCGTCGTCCAGCTCCTTCGTCGCGGTGTCCCGGCGGGCGGTCGCGTCGTCGACCTTGGCCTGGACGGCCGAGACCCGCTCGGTGAGCTCGGTGACCCGCTCCTGCGCGGACTCACGGCGCTCCATGATTTCGAGGACGACGTCCTCCAGGTCGCCCTGGCGCTTGGCCAGCGAGGTGATCTCCCGCTGGAGGCTCTCCAGGTCCTTGGGGGAGGACACCGCGCCGGAGTCCAGCCGCTGCTGATCGCGGACGGCGCGCTGGCGCACCTGGTCCACGTCCTGCTCGGCCTTGGTCTGCTCGCGGGTGGTGTCGCTCTCCTCGGTCTGGGAGGCGACCAGCAGGTCACGCAGCTGGGCGAGGTCGCTGCTGAGCGACTCGATCTCGGCGTGCTCGGGCAGCGACCGGCGCTTGTGGGCGAGCTGGGAGAGACGTACGTCGAGGGCCTGGACGTCGAGGAGTCGGATCTGGTCGGCGGGCGCGGCGTTCAGTTGGGGGCTCCAGAGGAATGGTGGGTGGTCCAGGGGTCGGTGACCTGCTTCGAGACATGGACCCGCAGGCCCCATCCGTGGCGGTCGGAAATCGCGTCGAGCTGCGCGGCTGCCTGCTCGCACCAGGGCCACTCGGTGGCCCAGTGCGCGGCGTCGACCAGACCGAGCGGCGAGTGCTGGACGGCCTCGGAGGCCGGGTGGTGGCGCAGGTCGGCGGTCAGGTAGGCATCGACGCCCGCGGCGCGGACCGCGTCGAAGAGGCTGTCGCCGGAGCCGCCGCTGACGGCGACGGTACGCACGAGCGCCTCCGGGTCGCCGGCCAGCCGGATGCCCTGCGCGGTGGCGGGCAGCCGGGCGGCGGCGCGGGCGGCGAAGGCGCCGAGGGTCTCGGGGTGGTCGAGTTCACAGATCCGGCCGAGACCGCGACGGCCCCGGGGATCGGCCGGGTCCGGTACGAGGGGGCCCGTGACGCGCAGGTCCAGGGCTCCGGCGAGCGCGTCGGAGACGCCCGGGTCCGCGGTGTCGGCGTTGGTGTGCGCGACGTGCAGCGCGACGCCGTGCCGGATGAGGGTGTGCACGACCCGGCCCTTGAAGGTGTCGGCGGCGACCGTCGTCGTACCCCGCAGATAGAGCGGGTGGTGGGTGACGATCAGCTGGGCGCCGAGGGCGATGGCCTCGTCGGCGATCTCCTGGACCGGGTCGACGGCGAACAGCACCCGGTCGACCTCCGCTCCGGGCTCGCCGCACACCGTGCCGACCGCGTCCCATCCCTCGGCCCGCCCGGGGGGCCAGAGGGCGTCGAGCTCGGCGATGACTTCAGACAGACGGGGCACGGGGGAAAGGCTACCTGTCCCCCGTGCCCCGGCGGCCATGGCCGCCGGACCTGTGCTCCAGGACCGGCGGCCGGACATGAATCGTTACGTCGCGGGCCCGGCCCGCTACTTCACGAGGTCGGCGCGCAGGTCGTCCAGGACCAGGTCCGCCGCGGTGACGCCGAGGCCGAGGTACCAGGTCTCGTCGGAGACGTCCTTGGCCTGTCCGGCCTTGACCGCCTTCAGGTTCTTCCAGAGCGGGTTGGCCTGGGCGGTGTCGCGCTTGGTGGCCTTCACGTCCCCGTACACACCGGTGAAGATCCAGTCGGCGTCCGCCTCGTCGATCTTCTCGGGGCTGATCTCCGCGGCGAGGTCGTCGATCTGCTGGTTCTCGGGCCGCGGCAGGCCGGCGTCCTCAAGAATCGTGCCGATGAACGACGCCCTGGCGTACAGGCGGATCTTGTCCGGCAGGTAGCGGACCATGGAGATCGTCGGCTTGTTCGGGCCGATGTCCGTGCCGAGCTTCTTGGCCTTCGCCTCGTACGCGGCCAGCTCGGTCTCCGCCTTGGCCGTCCGGTCCAGCGCCTCGGCGTTCAGCAGGTAGTTCTCCTTCCAGGTGAAGCCCGGACGGATGGAGAACACGGTCGGCGCGATCTTGGACAGCTCGTCGTACTTGTCGGCGGCGCGCAGCTGGCTGCCGAGGATCAGGTCCGGCTTGAGCCCCGCGATCGCCTCAAGGTTGAGGTTGTTGATGGTGCCGACGCTCTTCGGGCCGCCCGCGTCCTTCTCCAGGTACGAGGGGATGGCCGCGTCGCCCTCGGCGGGGGCGTAGCCGACCGGCTTCACACCCAGCGAGACCACGTTGTCGAACTCGCCGACGTCCAGGACTACGACGCGCTTGGGGGCGGCCTTCAGTTCGGTCTTGCCCATGGCGTGGGTGAGGGTACGGGGGAACTCGCCGGGCTTGGCGTCCGTGCCGTACGCCGCCGTCTTCTTCGCCGCGTCGCCGAAGTCCTTGCCGCCCGTGGCGACGGCCGCCTTCTTGTCGCCACCGGCGTCGGCCTTGGCCGCGTCATCGGTCTTCCCGCCGTCGCTTCCGCAGGACGAGAGGGTGAGGGCGGCGGCCACCGCCAGGCCGACTGCGGCGGTGCCGCGGCGTCGAAGGGACATCTCTTGCTCCAGTTGTGGGTCACGCAGGCATTGCTTAGGGCTGCCTAACCTTAGCCAGGGCCATCGTGGGGAGCACAGCCACCCCCTCCCTCTCAGGCGAATCGGGGCATCACCACCCGTATGTGTGAAGTGCAGGGTGTGGCGTCGTTCGGCAGGAAGTGCGAAAACTAGCTTCGGTTGCCGGAGGTGACGAGTCCATGACTGTCTGTGCCATCGAGGGCGGGACCACCAGGGCCGCCACGACGGCGGAACCCCTGCCCGAAGAGCCCGCCGAGCCGGAGGAACCCGGGTCGCCGGACGTACGCGGCGTTCCGGGGGCGCGCGACGCCCACGGGTCGGCCACCGCACCCGGTGGGAGCGGCGTGCTCGGGGGGACCTGTGCGCCCGGTGCGTACGGGACCTTCGCGCTCACCGCCGACGCCTCGTACGCGGCCCGGCTCACCCTCGCTCCCGGAAACCCCGGGGAGCGGGCCTGGTACCCGGAACGCTGGACCCTCGACGGGCCCGAGCCGTACGCGGTGCCCCTCCCCCTCGACCAGCCCGAGGAGCCGGACTCCCAGGTGGTGCCGCTCGCCGACGGCCGGGTGCTCATCCGGCGGCGGGTGGCGGACCACCACGCGTTCTCGCTGCTCTACCCCACCGGTCCGGCAACCGGCGAACTCCCGCTGGGCGCGGTCGAATGCGCGGAGCTGACGCTGCTGCCGCCCTCGCCGGACGGCCGGAGCGTGTACGCCCTGTCGGCCGGTGAAGGCTCCACCGCGCTCTGGCGGGTGGCGGGCGGGGCCTTCGGACCGGAGAAGGTCGTGGACGTACCGGGCCGCTGCTCCGGCGGAGCCTGGCTGGACCGGGCGGGCCGGATACTGGCCCTGGACCGGCGCACCACCGACGACGGCCCGGTGAAGGCGGTCGCCCTGGACCTGGGGCGGGGCGGTGAGCTGACGCCGCTGCTGGAGATCACGCCGGAGAGCAACGACCGGCTGCTGCTCGCCGACGCGGACAGCGGGCTGCTGCTGCTCCGGTCCGACGCGCCGGGCCACGACCGGCTCGGGTGGGGGGTGCTCGGCAGCTGTCTGCCGGTGCGCTTCCCGGAGTGCCTTCGTCCGGCGGATGTCGCGGTGACCCCGTTCGCCGTGCAGCCGGGACAGATGCTGATGCCGGAGAGCTGCGCCGTGGGGCTGCGGATCGACGGGGCGGCCGGCAGCTGGCTGGGGGTGTGGCGCCCGGCGGGCCGTCGGCTGCACCAGTTCGCCGCGCCGCGGGGCTGGCTGGCCGGGGCCGGATTCTGGAACCGGGACGGCGTGCTCCACCTCCCCTACGCGGAGCCGGGAACGCGCTGCGCCGTCGCACGGCTGGAGGCCCCGGTGGACGACGAGCACCCCGCGGGGACGGGACCGGCCGCCGGGGACGGAGCGGCGGGCGCCACCTGGGACGGGACCGGAACGCAACCGTCCGCGGCTGCCGCCGGTCCTGCTGTGTGCAAGCCCGTTCCTCTGGGGCAGGCGCCTCTCGGCGGTCGGACGGGGCAGCCCTTAAACTCGGGTGCCTGGGCTACGCGGCCGTACCGGGCGGGTGCCGACGGTGACCGCGTCGGTGACGGTGGCGGGGCTTGTGACAACAAGTAAGCGATCACAACGGGGTGACTTCCCACATGTCTGAAGCCCGAACAGACACGACCCAGACGCGTCCGCCGGGGGCGGACGCGGACCGGGCCGAGACCGGCGGTTCCGGAAAGCACCGAGGGGGTGCCTCGATGGAGAACACGGCCGCGCAGCCGCACGGCCGCCATCGCCGTCCCTCCGAAGGGGGCAGCAGAGCGGCCTGATCCCGCGCCGCGAGGCACAAGGAATCCGCGGAACACGAGAAACAAGGGGCCCGCCCCGGCCGTCCGGCCGGGGCGGGCCCCCTCGCGTCCGCTCCCCGGACGCGGCTACGCCCTTTTGAGGCCCAGGACTTCCGCCGCCGCGAACGTCTCGTTCGGGGGCCGGTCCTCGTAGTACGGGGTGATCAGCCCATCCAGCTCGTCGAAGGTGAACGTCTCCTTCGCCGCGTCGAACTTCGCCGCCACCTTGGGCCGTTCCACGATCGCGACCATCCCGCCGTGGACCACGAGCAGCTGCCCGTTGACCTTTCCGGCCGCCGGGGAGGCCAGATAGCCGACGAGCGGCGAGACATGCTCGGGGGCCAGGGCGTCGAGCGTGCCGTCGGCCGGTTCCTGGAAGCCCGCGAAGACGTCCTCGGTCATCCGCGTACGGGCGCGCGGGCAGATGACGTTGGCGGTGACGCCGTACTTGGCCAGGGCCAGGGCCGTCGAGGTGGTGAGGCCGACGATGCCGCCCTTGGCCGCCGCGTAGTTCGGCTGGCCGGCCGAACCCGCCAGGAACGCCTCCGACGAGGTGTTGACGATCCGCCCGTAGACGGGGCCGCCGGACTCCTTGGCACGGGTGCGCCAGTGGGCGGCGGCGAAGTGCGTGGTGTTGAAGTGGCCCTTGAGGTGGACCCGGACGACCGAGTCCCATTCGTCCTCGGTCATCGAGAAGATCATCCGGTCCCGCAGGATGCCCGCGTTGTTGACCAGGATGTCGAGCTTCCCGTACGTGGACACGGCCAGGTCCACCAGGGCGCGGGCCTGTCCGTGGTCGGATACGTCGCCGAGGTGGGCCACCGCCCGGCCGCCCGCCGCCCGGATCTCGGCGGCGACCTCCTCGGCGGGGGCCGCCGACGCCTCGCCGGAGCCGTCGCGGCCCGGCTGCCCGTAGTCGTTGATGACGACGGCCGCGCCGAGCCGGGCCAGTTCCAGTGCTTCGGCGCGCCCGAGGCCCCGGCCCGCGCCGGTGACGATCGCGGAGAGGCCGTCCAGGGGTAGTGACATCGCAGTCCTCAATGTCGGTGAATGACTCGGTCGGTGGGGTCGGGGTTCCGGCCCGTCGGGGGCGAGGGCCGGCCCGACGAGGGTCCGCCCGTCCCGGGGCGGGGTCAGAGTTCGACGCAGGTACGCAGCGACTCGCCGGTCCTCATCTGGTCCAGGGCGTCGTTGATGCCGTCCAGCCGCACCCGGTGGGTGATCATCGAGGCGAGGTCGATCCGGCCAGCCCGCCAGAGCGCGATGGCCCGTTCGTAGGAGCGCAGGACGTCCCCGCCGCCGTACATGGAGGGCAGGATCCGCTTCTCGTCGAAGAACAGCTCGAACATGTTGACCTGGAAGTTGTCGTCCATCGCCCCGGCGCCGACGATGCAGAGGGTGCCGCCGCGCCGGGTGTTCTCGTACGCCGAGCGGGCGGTGGCGGACTTGCCCACGACCTCGAAGACGTAGTCGAAACCCTCACCGCCGGTGATCCGCTGCTTGGCGTCGGCGAACTCGTCCGGGGACACCGCCTCGGTCGCACCGAAGTTCAGCGCGGCCTCGCGCCGGGAGGCGACCGGGTCGACGGCGACGATCTGGGCGGCGCCCTGGACCCGCGCACCCTGGATCGTGGAGATGCCGACCCCGCCGCAGCCGATCACGGCGACCGACGAACCGGCCTCCACCTGGGCGGTGTTGATGGCGGCGCCGAGTCCGGTGGTGACCCCGCAGCCGATCAGCGCGGCGATCTCGTAGGGCACGTCGTCGGGGATCGGGACGGCGCAGCCCGCGCCGACCACGACCTCCTCGGTGAAGGTGCCGGTGCCCGCGAACCCGAAGACATCGCCGCCGGGACGCTTGAAGTTGGGGGTGCCCGCGTTCATGAAACCGGCCAGACAGAGCTGTGTCTGACCGCGCCGGCACGAGGGGCAGGTGCCACAGGCGGGCAGCCAGCAGACCAGCACCCGGTCCCCCTGGCTGAGCCCGGTGACACCGTCGCCGATGTCGAGGACCTCGCCCGCGCCCTCGTGGCCGGGGATGAAGGGGGCGGGCTGCGGGAGCACGCCGCTCATCGCGGAGATGTCGGAGTGGCACAGTCCGGTGGCCCGGATGCGGAGCTTGACCTTGCCGGGGCCGAAGCCCACCGCCTCGACATCGTCGAGGACTTCCAGTTTGTCCTGGCCTATCTCGTGCAGTACGGCTGCGCGCATGGTGCGGCTCCCCTCGGATCGGCTCTTTCAGGAGTGTTCGACGAGCGTGTCCACCAGTACCGGCGCGTCGTCCCGCTCGACGGCGCTCACCGCGACCTGGACGCGGCCGTCCCCGGACCACATCCGGATCCGGAGGGTCTCGCCGGGGAAGACCACACCGGCGAAGCGGGTGCTGTAGGCGGTGACGCGGGTGGCGTCGCCGTCGAGCAGTGTGTCGGTGACGGCCTTCAGCGTCATGCCGTAGGTGCACAGCCCGTGCAGGATCGGCCGGTCGAAGCCGGCCAGCTTGGCGAACTCCGGGTCGGCGTGCAGCGGGTTCCAGTCCCCGGAGAGCCGGTAGAGCAGCGCCTGGTCCTCCCGGATCGCCCGCTCGGCCGTGTGGTCCGGGGCGCGCTCCGGCGGGACCGGGCGGGCGGAGGGGCCGCGTTCGCCGCCGAAGCCGCCCTCGCCGCGGACGAAGATCTGGGAGTCGTTGGTCCACAGCGGACCGTCGTCGTCGGATGCCTCGGTGCGCAGGACGAGGACGGCCGCCTTGCCCTTGTCGTAGACCGCGGCGACCTTCGACGTCTGTACGGCGCGGCCCCGTACCGGGATGGGCCGGTGCACCCGTACGGTCTGGCCGCCGTGCAGGACCGCGGCCAGGTCCACGTCGACACCGGGCGAGGAGAGGCCGCCCGCCATGCCGGTGCCCGCCCCCGCGACGGTGGCGAAGCTCGGCAGCACCTGGAGCCGGGACTCCAGGGTGTAGCGCAGCTCGTCGGGGTCGGTGGCGGGGCTGCCCGCGCCGAGGCCCAGGTGGTAGAGCTGGATGTCCTTGTGGTCCCAGCCGATCTCGGTTCGGCGGGGTTCGGCGGCGACCGCCGCTACGGCGTCAATGGGCATGGGGAAGCCGCTCCTTGATGGTGGGAAGACCTCGGCACGACCGTCCGCACCGTCGGCCGCACCGAGGTCGTGCGGGACCGGCCGGCACGCCCGTTCTAGAACGCGTTCTAGCCGATGGCCCATGTATAACGCAGCCCCCGGGAGTTGTGAAGACTGCTGACGACATGTCAGATGTGTTGCCGCGCAGGCCCGGACGCACCTTCCGGCCATGACATTTGTCATCGCGGAGTCCGTACAGGCGGCTCTGCCGCAGAGTCCGCGCACTGCGTAGCGTCATGGCCATGAGGAAGACAACGGGGACAGCGGCCACGACGGCGGCCGGGACAGCACCGGGAACAGCGCCGGGGTTGGTGGAAGGGACAGCGGCGGCGGGGCCCGCGGTGGTCTTCACCGGGACGGTCAAGACGTTCGGCAGGGCGGACCGGGCGGTACGGGCCGTCGACGGCATCGACCTGGAGATCGGGCGCGGTGAGACGGTGGCGCTGCTCGGCCGCAACGGGGCTGGCAAGTCGACCACCATCGGCCTGCTGCTCGGTCTGAACGACCCGGACTCCGGCACCGTACGGCTCCTGGGCCGCTCCCCCGACGAGGCGGTGCGCGCCGGTCTGGTGGGCGCGATGCTCCAGGACGGGCGGCCCATCCCCCGGGTGACGGTCCGCGAACTGGTCCGCTTCGTCGCCTCCACCTACCCGCGCCCGATGCCGGCCGAGGACGCGCTCGCTCTCGCGGGTGTCACCTCGTACGCGGACCGGCGCGTCGACAAGCTCTCCGGCGGCCAGATCCAGCGGGTCCGCTTCGCGGTCGCGCTGGCGGGCAATCCGGAACTCGTCGTGCTGGACGAGCCGACCGCCGCCCTGGACGTGGAGGCCCGGCGCGCGTTCTGGCAGTCGATGCGGGCCTTCGCCGGACGCGGCAACACCGTTCTGTTCTCCACGCACTATCTGGAGGAGGCCGACGAGAACGCCGACCGGATCGTCGTCATCGACCGGGGCCGGATCGTCGCCGACGGCAGCGGTGACCGGATCCGGCGCTCGGCCGGCGGGAACCTCGTCTCCTTCGACCTGGCGGGAACCCCGTTCGACCCGGCGGGAAACCCGGCGGACGGCCTGGAGCTGCTGCCGGGTGTGGTCGGTGCCGAGGTGCGCGGCCCGCGGGCGCACCTTCGGACGGACGACTCCGACGCGACCGTGGTGGAGCTGGCCAGGATCGGTGCCGTCCGTGGGCTGACCGTGTCCCGGGCGACGCTGGAGGACGCCTTCCTGGCCCTGACCGCGCCCGCCGGATCCCGCCTTCCCGTCGCTTCCCACCCCGCCGGCGCCTCCGAGGAGACCGTGTGATGCTGCCCTACATCGTGCTCGAAATCCGCCGGACCCTGCGCGACAGCGTCTTCCTGATCTTCGGAACGGGGATGCCCGTGATGATGTATCTGCTCTTCACCAACCTGGGGGACGGCGGGGAGTACGCCGACTGGAAGGCCTCGTCGATGGTCGGCATGGCGGCGTACGGAGCGCTCGGCTCCGCCATGGCCATCGGCACCGGGATCGCCTCCGACAAGTCCCTCGGCTGGCTCCAGCAACTGCGGATCACCCCGCTCGACCCGACCCGGGCCGTCGTGGGCCGGGCGGTCAGCGGTTCGGTGACCGTACTGCCGACCATCGTGGCGGTCCTGCTGGCCGGGGCCCTGGTCAACGGGGTGCGGCTGGCGGCCTGGCAGTGGATCGCACTGGTGCTGCTGCTGTGGATCGGAGCACTGCCGTTCACCCTGCTCGGCATCGGCAACGGCTACCGGCTCACTCCGCAGGGCACCGGAGTGGTCAATGTGGCGTGCCTGATGGGTTTCGCGGTCGTCGGCGGGCTGTGGTTCCCGCTCGGGGCGTTCCCCGCGTGGCTGCGTTCGGTCGGCGAGTACACCCCGGCCCACGGCTTCGCCGACCTCGGCTGGTCGGCCATCGCGGGGCACGCGCCGGGCGCCGGGTCCGTCGCCGTACTCGTCGGGTGGCTGCTGCTCTTCGGCGGATACGCGGTGGTCTCGTACCGCCGCTCCGCGAGAACGGTGTGACGGGCCCCGCACCGGCCCCGGCTCGCCCCGTCGGGGCCCGTACCGGCCGCTCCGCACCCCGTCAGGGCCTCGTGGGCCGGGCCAGGCGCCCCGGCAGCCACAGCAGCATCAGCACCACCCCGGCCAGCAGCACGGCGGCAGCCGTGCGGAAGGCCATCGCGTACCCGGCGGTGACCTCGGCCGCGACCGCGGAGCCTTCGGTGCGGGCGGCGGCGACCGTGGAGAGCACGGCGAGGCCGAGCGCGCCGCCCATGGTGCGGGAGGTGTTGACGAGTCCGGAGACGAGGCCCGCGTCTCCGGAGGCCGCGCCCGAGGTGGCGAGGGCCGCCAGCGGTGTGGAGGCGAGTCCCGATCCGCCCATCATCAGGATGCCGGGGAGGAGGATCCCGGTGACGTAGGGGCTGTCGACGGTCATGGCCGACTGCCAGCCGAAGCCCGCCGCGGTGACCAGGACACCGGTCACCGCCAGCCCCTTCGCCCCGATGCTCGCCATCAGACGCGGAGCGGCCTTCGAGCCGATGACGACGGCGACCGAGGTCGGCAGCAGCGCGACCCCGGCCAGCCAGGGCGTGTAGCCCAGCACGTTCTGCGCGTACACCGTCATGAAGTACCACATGGAGAAGGTGGCGGACCCGATCAGGAACATCGCAACGTTCGCCGATGACACCGCCCGGACACCGAGGACCCGCAGCGGGACCAGCGGGGCGGCCGTCAGGACCTCCACCAGGACGAAGGCGGCGAGCAGCAGCAGCCCGCCGAGCAGGGGGACGAGGGTGGCCGCGGCGGCCCATCCCTCGGCCTCGGTCTGCACGATCCCGTACGCGACGGAGGCGAGGCCCGCCGTGACGAGGACGGCGCCCAGCAGGTCGACGCGGCGCCGGTCGCCCGCCCGGCCCTCGGCCAGCCAGAGTGCGGCGCCGGCCAGCACGACGGCGCCGATGGGCACATTGACCAGCAGGACCCAGCGCCAGGAGAAGGCGTCGGTGAGCACCCCGCCGATCAGTCCCCCGGCCGCGCCGCCGCCCGCGCCGACCGCCATCCAGGTCCCGATCGCCCTGGTACGGGCGGGGCCCTCGGGGACGGCGGCGGTGAGGATGGTGAGGGTGGCGGGCGCGAGGACGGCCGCGCCGAGCCCCTGGGCGGCGCGGGCGGCGAGGAGTTGCCAGCCCTCCTGGGCCAGGCCGCCCGCGAGGGAGGCCGCGGTGAACACACCGAGCCCGATCAGGAACATCCTCTTGCGGCCGTAGATGTCCGCCGCCCGGCCGCCGAGCAGCATGAATCCGGCGAACGCGATCGAGTAGGCGTTGACGACCCACTGGAGTGCCGCGGCGCTCAGCCCCAGGTCGGTCCGCATCGAGGGCAGTGCCACGTTGACGACGGCCACGTCGAGGACGACGAGGAACTGACCGGTGCAGGCCGCGAGCACGACGGCCCAGGTGCGGGGTCGTATGCGGGTGGGGGTGCGGGCGGGTACGGGTGTGGAGACGTCTGGCATGAAGGTCATGGTCGCAGGCGCCCGGTGCTCCGTACACGGGAGTGTCAGCGGCGCAGCAGGGTCACCACCGCCGCCCCGCCGAGCCCGATGTTGTGCGCGAGGGCGGTGCGTGCGCCCGGGACCTGCCGGGCCCCCGCCTCGCCCCGCAACTGCCAGGTCAGCTCGGCGGCCTGGGCGAGCCCGGTGGCGCCCAGCGGGTGGCCCTTGGAGATCAGCCCGCCGGAGGGATTGACGACCCACCGGCCGCCGTAGGTGGTCGCCCCGGACTCCACGAGCTTTCCGGACTCGCCCTCGCCGCACAGGCCGAGGGCCTCGTAGGTGAGGAGTTCGTTGATGGAGAAGCAGTCGTGCAGCTCGATCACGTCGAGGTCCTCGGCGCCGAGGCCGGAGGCCTCGTACACCTGTCGCGCGGCGGCCCGTGACACCGGCGCCCCGACGGCGTCGACGCAGGTGCCGGAGGCGAAGGACTCCTCGGTGTCGGTCGCCATGGCCTGGGCGGCGATCTCCACGGCCCGCTCACCGAGCCCGTGCTGTTCGACGAAGCGTTCCGAGACGACGACGGCGGCGGCCGAGCCGTCGGAGGTGGGGGAGCACTGGAGCTTGGTCAGCGGCCGGTGGACGGTCCGGGCGGCGAGGATCTCCTCGACCGTGTACGGGTCCTGGAACTGGGCGTACGGGTTGTTCACCGAGTGCCGGTGGTTCTTGGCGCCGACCGCCGCGAGCTGTGCCGCCGTCGTCCCGTAGCGCTCCATGTGTTCGCGGGCCGCGTTGCCGAAGATCTGGGCGGTGGGCGGGGACATCTCGAAGCCGTGCGCGGCGGCCATGATCCCGTAGTGCCGGGCGACGGGCGAGGTCGCGAAGTCGGCCGCTCCGCCGTCCGCGCCACCGCCGCCGAGCGAGCCGCGCGCCATCTTCTCGAAGCCGAGGGCGAGCACGCAGTCGCTGATCCCGCCCGCGACGAACTGCCGGGCCATCATGAGCGCGGTCGAACCGGTGGCGCAGTTGTTGTTGACGTTGTAGACGGGGACGCCGGTCAGGCCGAGTTCGTAGACGGCCCGCTGTCCGGCCGTCGAGGGCTGGAAGCAGTAGCCCACGGGCACCTGCTCGACCTGGTCGTACCGGATTCCGGCGTCGTCGAGGGCCTTGGTGCCCGCCTCCTTCGCCATGTCCCAGTACTGCCAGTCGCGGGTCTCGGGCTTCTCGAACTTCGTCATCCCGACGCCGACGATGTACGCCTTCATCATGTGTGCCCTTCAGTCCTTGGGGAGGCCGAGGATGCGCTCGGCGACGACGTTGAGCTGGACCTGTGTGGTGCCGCCCGCGATGGTCAGGCAGCGCGACATGAGGAAGCCGTGCACGGCCCGTTCGGTGCCGTCCTCGGCGGTGGCGCCCGCCGGGCCGAGCAGTTCCAGGGTGAGTTCGGCGACCTTCTGCTGGTGGGTGGTCTGGATGAGCTTGCGGACGGAGGCTCCGGCGCCCGGCTCCCGTCCGGCGACCTGCTGGAGCGTGGTGCGCAGACCGATGCAGGCCAGGGCGTGGGCCTCGGCGGCGAGCGCGCCGATGCGCGCCCGGCCCGCCCCGTCGAGCTCGGCGGAGCGGGCGATCAGGGCTTCGAGCCCGGTGTCGAAGGTCATCTGGTCGGCCATGTGGACACGTTCGTTGCCCAGGGTGTTGCGGGCGACGCGCCAGCCGTCGCCGACCTCGCCGACGACCGCGTCGGCCGGCAGCAGGACATCGTCGAAGTACACCTCGTTGAAGAGGGCGTCCCCGGTGATCTCCTTCAGCGGGCGGATGTCGATGCCCCGGGCGTTCCTCATGTCCACCAGGAAGTAGGTGAGTCCCCGGTGCTTGGGGGCGTCCGGGTCGGTCCGGGCCAGCAGGATGCCGTGGTCGGCCTGCCGCGCGGCGCTCGTCCAGACCTTCTGTCCGGTGACGCGCCAGCCCTCGTCGGTCCGTACCGCCCTGGTGCGCAGCGAGGCGAGGTCGGATCCGGCGCCCGGCTCGGAGAAGAGCTGGCACCACAGGAGTTCGCCGCGCAGGGTGGCCGGGAGGTAGCGGTCCTGCTGCTCCTTCGTCCCGTACGCGATCAGCGAGGGCACCACCCAGGTGGCGATGCCGAGGTCGCTGACCTTGATGCCCTGGTCCTTCAACTCCTGCTGCACCGCGAGCTGTTGTACGGGGCCGGCGTCCAGGCCGTACGGGGCGGGCAGATGCGGGGCCACGTAGCCCGCCGGGGCGAGGGCGCGGCGGGCCTCCCTGGGGCCCAGGTCCCGGGCGGCCGCGAGGTGTTCGCGTGCCTCGGCGCGGTGACGGGCGGCCTCGGCGGGGAGTTCCAGGGCGAGTTCGCGCCGGGCGCCGCCTTCGGCGAGCCGGGCGGCCCGCAGCCGGTGGGCGTCCCCGGCGCCGAGCAGCTGGCGTGCGACCACGGCGCGGCGCAGCTGGAGGTGGGCGTCGTGCTCCCAGGTGAAGCCGATGCCGCCGAGGATCTGGATGCAGTCCTTGGCGCAGCTGTACGCGGCGTCGAGCGCGGTGGCCGCGGCGAGGGCGGCGGTCAGCCCTCGCGCCCCGGCGCTCCCGCCGGACGGGTCGGCGCCGCTCTCGTCCGCGGCGCGGGCGGCGTCCCAGGTCAGGGCGCGGGCCTGCTCGACGCGGACGAGCATGTCGGCGCAGAGGTGCTTGACGCCCTGGAACTGTCCGATGGGGCGGCCGAACTGTTCGCGGACCTTGGCGTGTTCGGCGGCCGTCGCCAGGGACCGGGCGGCGCTGCCGCAGGCGTCGGCGGCGAACAGGGTGGCGGCGAGGTCGCGGACGAGCGCGGAGTCGGCCGGTACGACGCGGTGCGCGGGGACGCGTACGCCGTCGGCCCGCACTCCGGCCGTGGTCCGGGTCGGGTCGACGCCGCGGTGCGGGCGTACGGTCAGTCCGTCAGCGGCGGCGTCGACGGCGAACCAGCGCGGCCCGTCCGCGGTGGCGGCGGGGAGCAGCAGCAGATCGGCCTCGGCCCCGGAGAGCACGGGCGGGGCCGTGCCGTCGAGGAGGTGGCCCTCCCCGTCCGCGACCGCGGTGAGGGTGCCGGGGGCCAGGGCGAGGGCGCCGATGCGGGCGCCGGTGGCAAGGGCGCGCACGAGTTCACCCCGCTCCGCGCCGGGCGCCGCCGCCCCGGCCGCCGCGCCCGGCCCGGCCAGCACCGCGGCGGTCAGCGCACTGGCCAGATACGGCCCCGGAAGCGAGGCGTGGGCGGCCTCTTCGAGGACCACGGCGAGGTCCAGGAGCCCGCCGCCCCCACCCCCGTACTCCTCGGGCAGATGGATGCCGGGCAGGCCCTGTTCGACCAGCCGTTCCCAGTGCGCGGGGCGTGCGCCGGGGACTGGAGGGGCCTGCGCGTCGAGGATCTTACGGATCTCCTCAGGTGGCACGGCACGGGCCAGGCATCCTCGTACGGCCTGCGCCACATCGCGGTGTTCTTCGGTGATTCCGATGCCCATTGCGGATCCTCGCCGGTCGCAGCCACTGGAACGGCGCAAGAGTAGAACACGTTTCAATATGACGGAAGGTCAGAACACCGGCCGGTTCGAGCCTTGTCCCGTTCGCGCCCCATTCATCGGAATATCGTGCGGGTAAGGAAGCGTTCAGGATGCACGCACCCTGGGGGGAGCCCCGGTGATCGACGCTGCCCGGAGGCCGCACGTATGCAACGGACGACGAACGAACGGCACGCCGGGGAACTCCCCGATCCGGGCAAGGACCGGGGCACGGGCGGCATCGTCCCCGTACTCGCCTTCGCGGGTATCACCGTCGCGGTGATGCAGACCCTGCTCGTCCCCGTCATCAAGCACCTGCCCGTCCTGCTGGACACCGATCCGTCCGACGCCACCTGGGTGATGACCTCGACGCTCCTCGCGGGAGCCGTGTCCACCCCGATCATGGGCCGACTGGGCGACCTCCACGGCAAGCGCCGGATGCTGCTGGCCAGCCTCGCCGTCATGGTGCTCGGCTCGCTCATCTGCGCCTCCACCGACGAGCTCGTCGTGATGATCGTCGGCCGCGCCCTCCAGGGCTTCGCGATGGGCGCCATCCCGCTCGGCATCGGCATCATGCGCGACGAACTGCCGCGCGAGCGGCTCGGTTCCGCGATGGCGCTGATGAGCTCCTCGGTCGGGGTGGGCGGCGGACTCGCGCTGCCCGGCTCCGCGCTCGTCGCCCAGCACGCCGACTGGCACGCCCTGTTCCTCGGCGCGGCCGGCCTCGGGGTGCTGGCCATGGCCCTCACCGCGCGTTTCGTTCCCGAGCCCCCGCTGCGCGCGCCCGGACGCTTCGACCACATCGGCGCGCTCGGGCTCTCGCTCGGACTCGTCTGTCTGCTGCTGCCCGTCACCAAGGGAAGCGACTGGGGCTGGACCTCCGGCACCACGCTCGGCCTGATCGCCGCGTCCCTGGTGATCCTCGTGCTGTGGGGCCTGTTCGAGCTGCGGAGCCCCGCGCCGCTGGTCGATCTGCGGACCTCCGCGCGGCGCGAGGTGCTGCTCACCAACCTCGCTTCCGTCATGGTCGGCGTCGCCTTCTACGCGATCTCGCTCGTCCTGCCCCAGCTGCTCCAGCTGCCCGCCTCGACCGGTTACGGGCTGGGGCGGTCGATGGTCGTCGCCGGGCTGTGCGTGGCACCGCTGGGCCTGACGATGATGTTCGTCGCCCCGCTGTACGCCCGGCTGTCCGCCCGGCGCGGCCCCAAGGTGTCCCTGATGCTCGGGATGCTGGTCATCGCGGTCGGCTACGGCGCCGGGCTGGGCCTGATGGACGCCACCTGGCAGACCGTGGTGATCTCGGTGGTGATCGGAGCCGGGATAGGGCTCGCGTACTCCTCGCTGCCCGCCCTGATCATCGGGGCCGTCGACCCGTCGGAGACGGGCGCGGCCAACGGACTCAACACCCTGATGCGGTCGATCGGCACCTCGGTGTCGAGCGCGGTGATCGGGATGGTGCTGGCGAACACCTCGGTACGGACGGGGTCGGTGGATGTGCCGTCCCTGGAGGGCTTCCGGATCTCGTTCCTGATCGCCACGGGGGCGGTGCTGATCGGCCTGGCGCTGGCCGCGTTCCTGCCCTCGCGCAATACGCCGACGCGTCCGGTGCTGCTGGCGAGCAGTGCGGGCGACGCGCAGGCCGCGCAGGCCCCGGGCTCCGGCCCGCACCACGCCCCGGCGCCGGACCCGGCGCCGTTGCCCGTCGCCGGTTCGGGCGGCTTCCACGGCCGGGTGCTGGACGCGGACGGGACGCCGGTGGCGCGCGCCAATGTGACGCTGATCGACACCCTGGGCCGGCAGGCGGGGCTCACCGTCGCGGACGACGAGGGCCGGTACGCGCTGTCGGCCGCGCCCGGCGGGCGCTATGTGCTGGCGGCCACGGCCGCCGGGTACACGCCGCGCGCCTGCCCGGCGGCGTCCCCGGCGACGGGCCGTCCCACACGGACCGATCTCGTCCTGACGGCGGTCAGCGCACCGGAGCGTCGAACCGCGGCACTGTCGTGAGCAGCCGGGACACGTCCGACCCCGCCGAAAGCTCCTGAGGCTCGGCCCCCCGGGTGAACAGCCGGGCGGGGCGGGCGCCCTGGACATGGGCCCGGCTCCCCTCGACGCGGAGCCAGGAGCCCTCGCGCAGCCCGAGCACGGGTACGTCGTTCTCCTCCAGGAACTCGGTGAGGCGCTCCTCGCGGGTCTCCCCCTTGTGGGTGCTTGCCGGGTCCGGGTCCAGGTAGTGCGGGTTGATCTGGAACGGGACCAGGCCCAGCGTCTCGAAGGACGGCGGCTGCACGATGGGCATGTCGTTGGACGTGCGCAGGGTCGGGGCGGCCATATTGGTGCCCGCGCTGGCTCCCATGTACGGCAGCCCGCCCCGTACCGCGTCCCGCACGGCCTCGCGCAGACCGGTGCGGCAGAGGGCGCTCAGCAGCCGGAAGGAGTTGCCGCCGCCGATGAACACGGCGTCGGCGGCGGCGAGTTCGGCCAGCGGGTCGGCGTTCTCGTGGACGCCGCGCACGGTGATGCCGGACGGCTCCAGGGCCTCGCGGACCCGGGTGGTGTACGCGGTGTGGTCGGCGAGCGCGTAGGGGACGAAGGCCAGACGCGCGTCACCGGGGAGGAACGCGGTGACGGTGTCCAGCGCGTGTTCCAGGTAACCGCAGCCGTACTGGGTGGAGTTGGAGAGCAGAAGCAGATTCACGGGGTTCCTCGGATACGTCGGTACGGTCAGGTGGTGCGGGGGCGCCGGGCGCGGGGCCTGGGCCGCTGCGGCGGGTGGGTGAGCCGCTGCTCCAGCAGCTGGGAAGCGTGCCGCAGGGCGTCGAGCCGGTCCTCGGGCGCCCCCCGGAACCGGTCCTCGCCGCCGCCGAGGCTGAGACTGCCGTACGGCTCGCGGCCCAGGAACACCGGTACGGCGACGGTGGCGATCCCGGTGTCGTACTCGCCGACCGTCCAGGCGTAACCCTGGGCCCGGACCTTCATGAACTCCTGCTCCAGCAGGTCGGGGTCGGTGACGGTCCGGTCCGTGAAGCGGGCCATGGGGCGGCCCCGGAAGAGCCGGTGGCGCTGCTCGTCGGGCAGATAGGCGTAGTACGACTTGCTGGTCGCCCCGGCGTGCGCCGGGTACAGCTCGCCGACGAGCGGGTAGTAGCGCAGCGGTCCGGTATCCCCCTCCTCGGCGGCCACGCAGCGCATGTGGAAGCTGTCCGGGAGGCAGAACAGGACCGTGTCGCCGGTGGTCCGGCGCAGCTCCTCCAGCACCGGTCCGGCCAGCAGCTCCAGCGAGCCGGAGCGCTCCCAGAGCCGGCCGAGCCGCAGCACGGCGGGGCCGATGCGGTAGCGGCGGGTGGCCGGGTCGGAGACCAGGAAGCCCCGGCCCGCGAGGGTGGCGAGCAGCCGCTGGGCGACCGAGGTGTCCCACCCGAACTCCTCGGCGACCTCGGTGACACCCCAGTCGGGTCTGGTGCGCTCGAAGGCGAGCAGCACCAGGAGCGCCCGGTCGACGGTTTGCAGGGCGCCGGCGGGGGTGCGCCGGTCCAGATCGAAGTCGGCCATCGTCATCTCACCATTCAGACCTGAATTGCAAATAACGGGAAACAGTTGCGTTCAACGCTATCCGATCCCGAATGTGTCCTCAGCACCCCGCCCCGCGCTCTCCCCCCGTAGAGCGCCGGGCGGGTGTCGGATCAGGAGAAAGGCCCCCCATGTTGAAGTACGTACTGGACATCGTCGAGCTTCTGGACGATCCCCAGGTGAATGGCAAGACGGTCGTCGAGTACCTCGACTCCGCGGCGGGGGCCGAGGGCTCGTCCGCGCAGGTCACCACCGTCGCCGGTGAGCAGGGCTCGACGGACTTCGTGCTCGTCCGCATCCCCGGCTCCCACGGCCGCATGTCGGGCGGCAGCGCCCGCACCCTCGGTGTGGTCGGCCGGCTCGGCGGGATCGGCGCGCGGCCCGAGGTGACCGGACTGGTCTCCGACGCCGACGGCGCGGCCAGCGCCATCGCGACGGCGGCGAAGCTCCTCGACATGCGCCGCCGCGGCGATGTCCTTCCCGGCGATGTGATCGTCGCCACCCACATCTGCCCGAACGCGCCGACCGAGCCGCACGACCCGGTGCCGTTCATGGGTTCCCCCGTGGACATCGCGACGATGAACCGGCACGAGGTGACCGAGGAGATGGAGGCCGTGCTCTCCATCGACACCACCAAGGGCAACCGGATCATCAACCACAAGGGCCTGGCCCTGTCCCCCACCGTCAAGGAGGGCTGGGTGCTCCGGGTCAGCGAGCAGCTCGGGGAGCTGCTGGCCGTGGTGACCGGTGAGCCGTTGGTCACATACCCGGTGACCACGCAGGACATCACGCCGTACGGTAACGGTGCACACCACATCAATTCGATCCTCCAGCCCGCCACCGCGACCGCCGCTCCGGTCGTCGGTCTCGCGGTCACCTCGGCCGCCGCGGTGCCGGGCTGCCAGACGGGCGCGAGTCACGAGAGCGACATCGCGTCCGCCGCCCGCTACGCCGTGGAGGTCGCCAAGGCCTTCGGCGCCGGGAATCTGGACTTCCACGACGCGGTGGAGTTCGACAACCTCGTCAACCGCTACGGGTCGCTGGCTCACCTGCAGACCCTCGGCCGCATACCCCAGGAGTCCTGATGGCATCCGCCCCCCAGGCCGGCGCCACGGCCCCCGAGGCCAAGAGCATCGGCAGCGACGACTACTCGCTCTCGCGGGTCCCGCGAGACAAGCGCTTCGGCTTCTGGTCCATGCTGCTCCAGTGGCTGGCCCAGTCCGGCTCGATCTCCCAGTTCACGCTGGGCGCCACCATCGGCGTCGGCATGACCTTCGGGGACGCCTTCCTCGCCTTCACGCTCGGCGCGGTGATCCTGGAGATCGTGATCTTCGCGATCGGCCTGGCCGGAATGCGCGAGGGTCTGGCGACCCCGATGCTCACCCGCTGGGCGGGCTTCGGCCGAAACGGTTCCGCACTGGTCAGCTTTGTCATCGCGGTCAGCCTCGTCGGCTGGTTCGGCGTCCAGAACACGATCTTCGGCAACAGCGTCTCGGCGCTGGTCGGCGGACCGTCCTGGATGTGGTGCGTGATCGCGGGCATCGCCATCACCGCCCTGGTGATCTTCGGCTTCAAGTACATGGCCCTCTTCGCCAAGATCGTCACCCCGCTGTTCTTCGGGATGGTCGCCTGGTCGATCATCACGACGCTCAACGACCACTCGCTCAGCGACCTGATCAACTCGCCGCCGCCCGGTGAGGCGATCCCGCTGGCCGTCGCCGCCACCGCCATCGCGGGCGGTTACATGACCGGTGCGATCGTCTCCCCGGAGATGACCCGCTACAACCGCAAGGGCTCGCACGTCTTCGTGCAGAGCGCCTCCTCGATGATCCTGTCCGAGTACATCGTCGGCATGGTCGGTGTGCTGCTCGGTCACCTGGTGAAGTCGAGCGATGTGTCCCACATCGTGCTCTCCACCTCGGGCGCCTTCGGCGTGATGGTGGTCCTGATGTCCACCGCGAAGATCAACGACTGGAACCTGTACGGCTCCTCGCTCGGCGTCGTCAACTTCTTCCAGGTCGTCTTCCGCAAGCGGCTGCACCGCGGCGTGGTCACCGTCGTCCTCGGCATCGCCGGCACGCTCCTGTCCGCGGTCGGCATCATGACCCACTTCACGGAGTTCCTCTCCCTGCTGGGCGTGATGATCCCGCCGATCGGCGGCATCATCGTCGCCGAGTACTGGGTCGTGAAGCGGATGCGCAAGCCGCTGGACGACACCCGTGAGGCGGAGACCCTTCCGCTGACCTCGCCCACCTGGGTGCCGATGTCCCTGGTCATCTGGGTCGTGGCGTTCTGTGTCGGCAAGTTCTACGACGGCGGCATCCCGGCCCTCAACTCGCTGGTCACCGCCTTCCTGCTGTACTGCGCGCTCGGCCTGCTGGGCTGGATCAAGCCGTACGGCACCTCCACCCTGGACGACGAGGAGCAGACCGCCTCCGCCCCCGCCGCCCGCGCGACCACTCCGGCAGGAGCAGCATGACCCTCACCCCCGCCTCCGATCAGGCCCAGAGCGAGGTCGTGGACCTCTGCGCCGAGCTGATCCGGTTCGACACCTCCAACCCGACCAGCGACGAGCGTGCCGCCGCCGACTGGGTGGTGGGCCGCCTCGCCGAGGTGGGCATCGCCTCCGAACTGGTCGAGTCCGCCCCGGGACGGGCCAGCGTCATCGCCCGGATCGCCGGCGCCGACCCCACCCGCGGCGCGCTGCTGGTCCACGGCCACCTGGACGTCGTCCCCGCGGACGCCTCCGAGTGGCAGGTACCGCCGTTCTCCGGCGAGATCCGCGACGGCTACCTCTGGGGCCGCGGCGCGATCGACATGAAGGACACGGTGGCGGTCATGCTCGCCACCGCCCGGCACTTCGCCCGCACCGGCACGAAGCCGTCCCGCGACGTGGTGCTCGCCTTCCTCGCCGACGAGGAGGCGGGCGGCAAGTTCGGCGCCCACTGGCTGGTCGAGCACCGGCCCGACCTCTTCTCCGGGGTCACCGAGGCGATCGGCGAGGGCGGCGGCTTCTCCTTCGCCATCGACGACACGCGCCGGCTGTACCCCATCGAGAACGCCCAGCGCGGCATGGCCTGGATGGAGCTCACCGCGAACGGCCGGGCCGGGCACGGCTCCTCGCCCAACGACGAGAACGCCGTCACCGACCTCGCCGAGTCCCTCACCCGGATCGGCCGCGAGACCTTCCCGATCCGTCTGATCGAGCCGGTCCGCGCCCTGCTGGAGGAGGCCGCACGCCTCTACGGTGTCGAGTTCGACGAGAACGACATCGAGGCCAGTCTGGCCAGGCTGGGCCCGGTCGCGGACTTCATGCAGGTGGTGCTCCGCAACTCGGCGAACCCCACCATGTTCAACGCCGGCTACCAGACCAACGTCATACCCGGGAAGGCCACCGCCCGCGTCGACGGCCGCTTCCTCCCCGGCCACGAGCAGGAACTGATCGACACGATCGACAAGCTCCTGCTCCCCTCCGTCAGCCGTGAGTGGGTCAACCACGACATCGCGATGGAGACGACGTTCGACGGCCCGCTGGTCGACGCGATGTGCGAGGCGGTGCGCGCCGAGGACCCGGACGGCCACCCCGTCCCGTACTGCAACCCGGGCGGCACCGACGCCAAGGCCTTCACGCACCTGGGCATCCGCTGCTTCGGCTTCAAGGGTCTGAAGCTGCCGCACGACCTGGACTACGGCCGCCTCTTCCACGGTGTGGACGAGCGCGTCCCGCTGGAGGGCCTGCGCTTCGGCGTCCGCGTCATGACCCGACTCTGGCAGAGCTGCTGACTGACGCCGCAGCTCTTCCAGGGGGCCCGCCCTGACCCGGGCTCACCCCACGTACGCCCCCGCCGGTGCCCTCGGCGGGGGCGTACGGCACGATGGGGCGCCGTCCCGCACAGCCCCCGGGGTCTCTCGCCCGACGAGAGGCCCCCACCCGCCCCACCAGGAGGAACCCGTGGCCGCCGAGTCCGCAGCCGGGCCCAAGCCGGAGATTCTCGCCGCGTTCGAGGCCGCCAAGGGCTTCATGCCGGTACATGAGGGGCTCGCCCTGTACGCCGCCGCCACCGGGGCCGCCGCGCTCGGGCTCCCGCTGCTGGAGGTCGGGACGTACTGCGGGCGCTCCACGATCCTGCTCGGCGACGCCGCCCGCACCGCCGGTGTCACGGCGCTCACCGTCGACCACCACCGCGGCAGCGAGGAGCAGCAGCCCGGCTGGGAGTACCACGATCCGTCCGTGGTGGACCCGGAGCTGGGGCTGATGGACACCCTGCCGACGTTCCGCCGCACCCTGCACCGAGCAGGTCTGGAGGAGCACGTGGTGGCGCTCGTGGGGCGGTCGCCGCAGGTCGCGGCCGTCTGGGCCGGGAGGCTGGGCCTCGTCTTCATCGACGGCGGTCACACCGACGAGCACGCGACCAACGACTACGAGGGCTGGGCCCCGCACGTCGCCGAGGGCGGGCTGCTCGTCATCCACGACGTGTTCCCCGATCCGGCGGACGGCGGCCGGGCCCCGTACCGGATCCATCAGCGGGCGCTGGCCTCCGGGGCGTTCACCGAGGTGTCCGCGACGGACTCGCTCCGCGTCCTGCGGCGTACCGGACCGGGTATCTGACCCGCCCCGATACCATCGCCCGCGTGCCGTACGACGACAGCGTTCCCCCCACCCGCCGCGCCCGGCCCCTGCTCACCGCCGCCGCGCTGGCCTCGCTCTGTCTGACCGTCGCCGGATGCGGAGGAGGTGGCGGCGACGACGGTGGCGCGCGGCCCCGGCCGGGCTCCGGCGCCGACGCGTCCCTACCGGCGTCACCGTCCGCCCCGGTGTCCGCCTCCCCCGGGAGCCCGCGTCCGGGTACGGAGCCGGCGAAGCCCTCGGCGTCCGCGGAGCCGAAGCCGCCGAAGGGGCCGCTCACCGGCCGGACCGTGGTGATCGACCCGGGCCACAATCCGCGCAACCGCGAGCACACCCGGGAGATCGGCCGCCAGGTGGACATCGGCACCGCGTCCAAGGAGTGCGACACCACCGGGACCTCCACCGACGGGGGTTACGCGGAGGCCCTGTTCACCCTCGACGTGTCGCACCGACTGCGCGATCTGCTCCGGGCGCGGGGGGCCGAGGTGACACTCACGTACGACAACGACCGCCCCTTCGGGCCGTGCGTCGACGAGAGGGCCAGGATCGGCAACGAGGCCGGCGCCGACGCGGTGCTCTCGGTCCACGCGGACGGGTCCGCCGTGGGAAACCGCGGCTTTCACGTGATCCTCCCCGCACGGGTCCGCTCGGGCGCCGCGGACACCTCGAAGATCGTCGAACAGTCGGCCGAACTCGGTGCCCGGATCGCGGGCAACTTCCTGCGGACCACCGGAACTGCGCCTTCCAATTACATCGGCGGCAAAACCGGACTGGACACCCGCGGAGATCTCGGCGGACTGAATTTGTCGACCGTGCCCAAAGTGTTCATCGAATGCGGCAATATGCGTGACCCGAAGGACGCCGCCCTGCTCACCAGCGGGAGTTGGCGCCAGAAGGCCGCCCAGGGCATGGCCGATGGCATCACCAGCTACCTGAAGGGGTAGTTCTGGGTTGAAATTGGGGGGATACCCGTTCAGGTTCCGGGCCGGGGCGCAACCCGGCCGGGCAGACGATAGATTCATCCGTACGATGGGGAGCCGCTCCCGAGCCTCATTGCCGTGCCCGCCGCAACGGCGGCAGCGACGACCGCCCCGACGAGACGACCGACTAAGGACCTTCACGTGAATATCCGCTCCCTCACTCGAGGCGACGGCGTGGTGATCGGAGCAGCGGTCGTGCTGTTCATCGCCTCTTTCCTCGACCTCTCCGGCTACGACTGCCCGCGGGGCGTCGACTGCTCCCAGTACAGCGCGAACGCCTGGGACTCGCTCTCGCTCCTGATGAGCATCTTCCTGGCCGGTGTCATCGGTGCGGCGCTGCTGATCGTCGGGCGCGCCAACCCGGGCCGCAAGGTCGTGGGGCTCGATCTCGCCCAGCTCGGCGCCGCGTTCACGGTCTTCGCACTGTGGACGGCCTTCTGGACGATCATCGACGCCAATGACGCGGGCGCGGGCATGATCCTCGGCCTGCTGGCGGCCATCGTGCTGGCGGCCGGCGCGGTCGCCGGTCCGCTCGTCCCCGCGCTGAAGGCCCCGCTCGCCGGTGCGCCGCGTCCGGCACAGGGCGTGCAGTCGCCGTACGGCGCCCAGCCGCAGCCCGGCCAGGGTTACGGCTACCCCGGCGGCCAGCAGTCCCCGTACGGTGCGCAGCCCGGCCAGTCCCAGCCGTACGGCGCGCAGCCCGGTCAGCCCGACCCGGCGCAGGCGGCCCAGGCGCAGCAGGGTGCCGCCGCTCCGGCCGGCGACTTCACCCCGTTCTGGTTCGCCGTTCCGGTGGCCCGTCCGCTGTACGGCGAGGACGGTTCGCCGAACCCGATCGCCGAACTGGCGCCGGGCACCTGGTACCTCGCGGTGGAGCAGCGCGGTCCGGGCCTCATCGCCCAGACGCAGGACGGCCGTCGTGGCGTCCTCCAGGACACCACGGGCATCCAGCGCGGCTGAGCCCGCGCACGGCCCCGCGGCCCCCCGCCCTTCCGGGCGGGGGGCCGTTGTCGTACAGTCCCGGAGCGCGGCATTGATCTGACGTAGCGTCACATACCGTTGGAGGGACCGGAATGCGGCTCGGACTCGCGCTCGGATACTGGGGCCGCGGCCCGAATCCCGGCCATCTCGCCCTGGCCCGGGAGGCCGAGGAACTCGGCTACGACTCGGTGTGGACGGCGGAGGCCTGGGGCTCGGACGCCTTCACCCCGCTGACCTGGATCGCCGCCCACACCTCACGCGTCCGGCTGGGCACGGCCATCGCGCAGATGGCGGCCCGTACGCCCACCGCGACCGCCATGCACGCGCTGACCCTGGACCATCTCTCGGGTGGCCGGATGATGCTCGGTCTCGGGCTCTCCGGTCCGCAGGTGGTGGAGGGGTGGTACGGCCGGCCCTTCCCGAAGAGCCCGCTGACGGCCACCCGCGAATATGTCGACGTCGTCCGCCAGGTCCTGGCGCGCGAGGGCCCCGTCGAACTGGCCGGCCGCTTCCACTCCCACCCGTACACCGGTGCGGACGGCACCGGGCTCGGCAGGCCGCTGAAGCCGATCACCCATCCGCTGCGGTCCTCCCTGCCCCTGCTGCTGGGCGCCGAGGGGCCGAAGAACATCGCGCAGACGACCCGGATCGCGGACGGCTGGCTGCCGCTGTACTGGTCACCGACGCGCACGGATGTGTACGAGGCCTCGCTGACCGGGCTCCGCGAGGGGTTCATGATCGCGCCGATGGCACGGGCGCAGCTCTGCGACGATGTCGCGGAGGGGCTGCTGCCCGTGAAGGCGATGCTCGGCTTCTACATCGGCGGGATGGGGCACGCGGCGCGCAACTTCCACGCGGACCTGATGGCCCGGATGGGATTCGAGGAGGAGGCCCGCCACATCCAGCGGCTGTTCCTCCAGGGACGCCGGCAGGAGGCCGTGCAGGCGGTTCCCGACGCGTTCGCCGATGAGATCTCCCTGGTCGGCCCGCGCCAACGCATCAAGGAGCGGCTGGAGTTGTGGCGCCGGGGCCCGGTCACCGATCTTCTGGTCACGGCACCGGACCCGGCCACCCTGCGCGTACTGGCGGAGCTCAACAGCTGAGCGGGCCCGTGCGGCCGGGGCCGTGCGCACCGGCCCGCGCCCGGCCCGTCAGAACGACGAGCGCTCCAGCCAGAAGTCCAGCAGCTCCGCGTCGCCGAGCACCTCGACCCGGTCACTGCCGGGGGCCAGCCTGCGGTTGAAGACAAGCATCAGATCGGTGAGCGGTCCCCGCAGGGCGACGGTGGCCCTCTCGTGCGCCCGCCGCCAGGTGAAGCCGTCCTCACCGAACTCGATCAGCCACTCGGCGTCCGGCACATCCGTGGCGTGCAGGTGCAACGAGCGTCCGCCGCCCCGCAGTTCGGCCGCCTCCGGGTCGCCGCCGGCCTGGGAGAAGGCGACGATGCGGAGCCATTCGTCGATGGTGTCGGCGGCGACCTCGGGCGCCACCTCGAACACCGTCCCGGCGGCCAGGGCCGCGTCGGCCCGGTGGACGACGGTCTCGTGCGTCATCCGCCGCGCCCAGAAGTCCGTCCGCAGCTCCCAGGCCCATGTCCAGACCTCCGCGCCGGATCCGGCCTCGCGCAGGGCCGCGACCGCCGTGTCCACGCCCTCGGCGAGCCAGGCGTCGAGCGCCGCCGGGCTCTCGCCGTCCGGTCCGGCGAACCCCGGAATCCGTTCCTCGGGGATGTCCTCGGTGGCCCGGGACCCAACGATCTCGCCCACCCAGCGGTGCGCGCCGCCCACGTGCGTGGCCAGTTCCCGCAGGCTCCAGTCGGGGCAGGTGGGGACCCGGGCCGCCAGGTCCGCGCCCTTGAGCAGCGCGCGCAGTTCGTCGGTCTGGGCCAGGATCTCGTCGCAGTAGCGGTCGTACGTGAGTGCGGTCATGCCCGCACCCTAGAACGCGGCACGGGACGCGTTCATGTGATTAAGCGCTCCTGGTCGGGCTCGTCCGCGCGGTGCCGGACAGGCACCCGTACCACCCCTCCGGGTCCCGCGCCGCCCCGGCGGGCTCCGCCGCTCCCGCCGTCGTACCGGTCAGCCGCAGCAGTCCGGCTCCAGGCCCATGGGCAGCCGTTCGCCGCTGAAGACCGCGGTGGTCGCCTCGTCGCCCCCGAGCGCGGCCACCGCGAGGAGCAGCGATCCGACGGTCCAGGTGGTGAGCTCCTCCGGCCAGAAGGCCCGGCTGCCCTCGAAGACGTACCCGGTCCAGTACATCCCGCCCTCGGCGCGCAGGTGCTGGATGGACTGGAGGATCTCCAGCGCCCGGTCGGACTCCCCCATGACCCAGAGCGCCAGGGCGAGTTCGCAGCTCTCGCCGCCCGTCACCCAGGGGTTGGGCAGCACACAGCGGACCCCGAGACCGGGGACGACGAAGCGGTCCCAGCCCTCCTGGATGCGGCGGGTGGCGGCGGCCCCGGTGAGCGCGCCGCCAAGGACCGGGTAGTACCAGTCCATCGAGTAGCGGCTCTTGTCCAGGAAGCGCTCGGGGTGGCTGCGTATCGCGTGCGCGAGCGCTCCGGTCGCCAGTTCCCAGTCGGGCTGGGCCTCTTCACGGCGTTCCGCGAGGGCCAGCGCGCAGCGCAGGGCCTGGTGGACGGAGGAGGAGCCGGTCAGCAGGGCGTCGGTGACCGCGGTGCCGTCCGCCTCGCGCTTCCAGCCGATCTGACCGCCCGGCTGCTGGAGCCCCAGCACGAACTCGATCGCGGCGTAGACGGTCGGCCACATCCGGTCGACGAACGCGTCGTCGCCCGTGGCGAGGTAGTGGTGCCAGACGCCGACGGCGACGTAGGCGCAGAAGTTGCTCTCGCGGCTCCGGTCGGTCGGCCGCCCCGGATCGCCGTCGTGGTAGGCGGCGTACCAGGAGCCGTCGGCGTTCTGGTTGCGGGCGAGCCAGTCGTAGGCGCGCTCCGCCGCCGCGTGCTCGCCCGACGCGTCCAGCGCCATGGCGGCCTCGGTGTGGTCCCACGGGTCGAGGTGATGGCCGCGGAACCAGGGCAGCGCCCCGTTCTCGCACTGCGCCGCCACCAGCGCGGCCACCGTCTCGGCGGCCTGCTCGGCGGTGAGGACCCCGGGCAGGACGAGGTGCTCGGTCTGCTCGGGAGTGCTCACGCCTCGGCCCTGGTGAGGTGCGGCTTGGTGGCGTACGCGACGAAGCTCTTGCCGACGACCGGGTTGAGCAGCTGCTCGGCGACCCGGGTGGCCATGGGCTTCTTCATGATGTCCCAGACCAGCAGCTTGTGGTACGCGCGCACCGGCAGCGCCTTCTCGTTGTCGACCCCGAACGCGCACTTCAGCCACCAGTAGGGGCTGTGCAGGGCGTGGGCGTGATGGGTGCCGTACGGCTTGAGTCCGGCCTCGCGGATCCTGCCGAGCAGTTCGTCGGCCTTGTAGATGCGAATGTGGCCGCCCTCGACCTCGTGGTACGCGTCGGACAGCGTCCAGCAGACCTTCTCGGGGCCGTAGCGCGGCACGGTGATCGCGATCCGGCCGCCGGGCCTGAGGACCCGGACCATCTCGGCGAGCACGCCCTTGTCGTCGGGGATGTGCTCCATGACCTCGGAGATGATCACGACGTCGAAGGAGTCGTCGGGGAAGGGCAGATTGAGGGCGTCGCCCTGCATCGCGGTGGCCGTGGCGCCCTGTGGCGCCTCCCCGGCCTCCTTCATCGCGGCGAACCACTTCGCGACCTCACGGATCTCCTCGCCGTTCTGGTCGAGGGCCACCACCTGGGCGCCGCGCCGGTAGCACTCGAAGGCGTGCCGGCCGGCACCGCAGCCCAGATCGAGCACTCGGTCGCCTGCGGCGAGCGGGAAGCGGGTGAAGTCGACGGTCAGCACGGGGCCTGCCTTCGAGGTCGGAGGTACGGGGTCCGGGGGGATCAGGGGGTGCGGGGCGCCGGGGCGGTCACCTGCGGGCTCCGCTGGCCGCGATCGCCTGACGGTACAGCTCGGCGGTGCCGACGGCCGCCCTGGCCCAGGTGAAGTTGGCCAGCACCCGGTCGCGGCCCGCGGCGCCGAGGCGGGCCCGCAGCTCCCCGTCGCCCAGCAGCCGGGCGAGGGCCGTGGCCAGCGCGTCGGAGTCGCCGGGCGGCACGGCGAGACAGGTCTCCCCGTCGCGGCCGGTGACTTCGGGGATGGCGCCGCCGGTGGTGGCCACCAGCGGGGTGCCGGTGGCCATGGCCTCGGCGGCGGGCAGCGAGAAGCCCTCGTACAGGGAGGGCACGCAGGAGATCTGGGCGCCGCGCACGAGGTCGACCAGTTCGGCGTCGCTGATGCCCTTGACGAAGTCGACGGCGTCGTGGAGGCCGTGGCGTGCGATGGCCTGCGCGACCGGTCCGTCCTCGGCCCTTTTGCCGACGACCACGAGGTGCGCGCGGGGGTTGCCGGTACGGAGCTTGGCGAGGGCCTCGACCAGGTGGACCAGACCCTTGAGCGGGACATCGGCGCTGGAGGTGGTGACGATCCGGCCGGGTACCTCGGCGACCGAGGGGTCGGGCGACCAGAGGTCGGTGTCGGCGCCGATGTGCACCACCCGGATGCGGTCCTCGCGTACGCCGAGGTGGTCGGTGATCTCCTGCTTCGAGGAGCCGGAGACGGTGAGGACGGAGGGCAGCCGGCGGGCCACGCGCTTCTGCATCCGGGTGAATCCGTACCAGCGGCGCACGGAGGCGCGGCGGCGGCGGTTCTCGGCGGCGTCCAGGTCGAGCTGCCGGTCGACGGTGATGGGGTGGTGGATCGTGGTCACCAGGGGGGCGCCGAGGTCGGCGAGCAGACCGTAGCCGAGGGTCTGGTTGTCATGGATGACGTCGAACTCGCCCCGGCGGGCGGCGAGATGGCGCCGGGCCCGCAGGCTGAAGGTGAGGGGTTCGGGGAAGCCGCCGGTCCACATGGTGGCGACCTCGGCGAGGTCGATCCAGTCGCGGTACTCGCCGCGGCCCGGGGTGCGGAACGGGTCCGGCTGCCGGTAGAGGTCCAGGCTCGGCAGTTCGGTGAGCGGGACGCCTTCGTCGAGCACCGGGTAGGGCTGGGCACCGATCACTTCGACGCTGTGGCCCAGCCGGGTCAGCTCGCGGGCGAGGTGGCGTACGTAGACGCCCTGGCCGCCGCAGAACGGGTTTCCCTTGTAGGTGAGGAGTGCGATGCGCAGCGGCCCGTCGCCGGTACGGCCGGACGTGCCGTCGCCCGTGCGGGGGCCCGTTTCTATGGCCTCAGCGGTCACACTCGGCCCCCTTCTCACTGCGTGTTCGCCGGAGCGTAACCGCTCGCGCTAATCTAGAACAAGTTTCAGACCGGCTCGTTCAACAGGGCTCGAATCTACCGGCAGGTAGCGTCGGCGTGACAGCCGGATCAGGTGATTCGCGCCACGGCGGGCACCCTGGCATGCTGTGCGCGCCCGGCAGCTCGCTCGACCGCTCCCGGATGCGGACGAAAGCCATGGATGGGGACTCATGACCGCGGAAGCCAGACCCGCAGCGCCTCCGCTGACCGAACGCCAGGAGGCCCGCCGCCGCCGCATCCTGCACGCCAGCGCCCAGCTCGCCGGCCGGGGCGGCTTCGAGGCGGTGCAGATGCGCGAGGTGGCCGAGGCCGCCGGGGTCGCCCTGGGCACCCTGTACCGCTACTTCCCCTCCAAGGTCCATCTGCTGGTGGCCACCATGCAGGACCAGCTCCAGCACATGCACTCCACGCTCCGCAAACGCCCGCCCGCCGGGGACGACGCCGCGCAGCGGGTCGCCGAGACCCTGATGCGGGCCTTCCGCGCCCTCCAGCGCGAACCTCATCTGGCTGACGCGATGGTACGCGCGCTGACGTTCGCGGACCGCAGTGTGAGCCCCGAGGTGGACACCGTCTCGCGGCTCACGACGGCGATCATCCTGGACGCGATGGGACTGGAGCACCCGACGCCGGAACAGCTCTCCGCGGTACGGGTCATCGAGCACACCTGGCACTCCGCGCTGATCACCTGGCTGTCGGGGCGGGCCTCGATCGCCCAGGTGAAGATAGACATCGAGACGGTGTGCCGGCTCATCGCCGTGACGGCGGAGCCCGGCCCCCGGTAGCGCGCGCCGCGGCCCCCGCGCGGCGGCCCTCCCGGGCACCCATGTACCGCGGCCACATGCGGCCCCCGTCAGGTGAGGTGCCCTGCACCATGTCGACGGCGCGACGCTCTTCATACGGTTCGGCGCACATCACCGAACCACGCCGAGGAGCCGGTCACCATGCGTCGCAGAGCCGTAGGCACCGTCCGTCCCAGATCGCTGACCCTCACGGCCCTGGCCACCGCCGGGCTCCTGCTGACCGGCTGCACCGCCGCCGGCCAGGCGGGGGGCTCCGGGGGCGGCTCGGCCGGGGAGAAGGACGGGACCGTCAGGGTGGGCCTGGTCTACTCCCGTACCGGGCTGCTCGCCGCGTACGGGAAGCAGTACCGCGACGGGTTCATGGCGGGCCTCGACCACGCCACCGGCGGCACCGGCAAGGTCGACGGCCACCGCATCGAGGTCACCGAGCAGGACGACGCGGGCGACCCGGGCAAGGCGGTCTCCGCCGCGAAGAACCTCATCGGCAAGGGCTACAAGGTGCTGGCCGGCACCACCGACTCCGGCGTCGCCCTCCAGATGGCCCCGCTCGCGGCCCAGAACAAGGTGCTGTACATCGACGGCCCGGCCGCCACCGACGCCGTGACCGGGGTCAACGAGTACACCTTCCGCTCCGGCCGGCAGTCCTACCAGGACATCCTCACGGCGGGCACGATGCTGGGCGAGGCCAGGGGCAAGAAGGTCACGGTGCTGGCCCAGGACTCCACCTTCGGCCAGGCCAACGTCGCCGCCGTCAAGGCCGTCCTCGGGGAGCGCGGCGCCGAGGTCGGGTCGGTGCTGGCGCCGCCCAGCGCGACGGACCTGACGCCGTTCGCCCGCCAGGTGAAGGCCGCCGGGCCCGATCTGGTCTTCGTGGCCTGGGCCGGTTCCACCGCCCCCGCGCTGTGGACCGCGCTGGACCAGCAGGGGGTGCTGGACGCGGGCAAGGTGGTGACCGGGCTGGCCGGTACGGCCTCCTACCCGGTGTTCGGAGCGGCCGGTTCCAAGGTCTCGTTCCTGGCGCACTACTTCCCCGGCGCGGGCGGCGGCAACGCCGTCGAGAAGGCGATGCTGGACGGGGTCGCCGAGGCGGGCGGCACGCCCGACCTGTTCACCCCGGACGGTTTCACCGCCGCGCAGATGGTGGTGCGGGCCGTCCGGGACGGCAGCGCCACGGACACCTCGGCGATGGTGAAGGCCCTGGAGGGCTGGACCTTCGACGGGGTGAAGGGCAAGCAGCGCATCCGTGCCGAGGACCACGCCCTGGTGCAGCCGATGTTCGTCGCCAGGCTCACGGGGAAGGGCGCCACCGCCGTACCGGAGCTGGTGTCCACCGCGCCGATGGACGAGGTGGCCCCGCCCGCGAAGCCCTCGGCGGGCTGAGCCGATGACCGCTCCCGACACCCTCACCGCTCCCGTGCTCCGGCTCACCGGGCTCGGCTGGACCATCGGCGGGGCCACCATCGTCGAGGACGTCTCGCTGAGCGTCCGGGAGGGCGAGTTCCTGGCCTTCATCGGCCCCAACGGGGCGGGCAAGACCTCGCTGTTCAACCTGATCAGCGGGATCACCGCCCCGACCGCGGGCACCCTCGCGCTGGACGGCACCGATCTGACGCGGCTGCCCGTGCACACCCGGGCCCGGCGCGGCATCGGACGCACCTTCCAGACGTCCAGCCTCTGGCCCGCGATGACGGTGGCGGAGCACGTCCGGCTGGCCGCGCAGGCCGCCGGGGGCGGCTCGTACCGGCTGTGGCGGCGCGCCGCCCCGTACGACGCCGAGGTGCGCGGCGTGCTGGAGCGCACCGGTCTCGGGCACCGGGCGTCGACGCCCGCCGCCGAACTGTCGCACGGCGAGAAGCGGAAGCTGGAGCTCGCCGTGCTGCTGGTGGGCGATCCGCGGCTGATGCTGCTCGACGAGCCGATGGCCGGGGTCAGCGCGGAGGAGGTCCCCGCGCTGACCGAGCTGATCCGCACCCTGCACCGCGAGGAGGGGCGCACCGTCCTGATGGTCGAGCACCACATGGACGTCCTGCTGGGTCTGGCCGACCGGCTCGCGGTGATGCACCACGGCAGTCTGCTGGCGCTGGGCACCCCGGAGGCCGTGACCGCCGACCCCGCCGTACAGCAGGCCTACCTCGGGGAGGGACTGTGACATCCCGCGGCACGGAACCCGGCGGCACGGAGACCCGCGGCGCGCGGCCCGGCGACGCCGCACCCGGGAGCGCGGCGCCCGGCCCCGATGTCCTGCTCGCCGTGCGGGACCTGCGGGTGCTCATCGGCGGCCGGCACATCCTGCACGGCGTCGACCTGGATGTGGCCCGGCACGGGGTGACCGCGCTGCTGGGCCGCAACGGCGCCGGGAAGACGACGACCGTACGCGGCATCCTCGGGCTCGTCCCGCGCGACGGGAGCGTACGGCTCGACGGCGAGGAGACCGTGACGCTGCCCACGCACACACTGGTGCGGCGCGGCATCGGCTACGCCCCGGAGGACCGCGGGATCTTCGCCTCGCTGACCGTCGCGGAGAACCTGCGGCTGGCCGAACGGGCCGGCGCGGACGGCCCCGACTATCCGCTCGTCCATGAGCTGTTCCCCGAACTCAAGCGCCGGGCAAGGCAGTTGGCGGGGACACTGTCCGGCGGCCAGCAGCAGATGGTGGCCATCGGCCGCACCCTGCTCAACGGCAACGCCCTGATCATCGCGGACGAACCGACCAAGGGGCTCGCGCCCAGGGTCGTCACCGAGGTCGCCCAGGTGCTGGAGCGGGCCGCCGAGGCGGTGCCCGTGCTGCTCGTGGAGCAGAACCTCGCCGTCGTCCGCAGGCTGGCCGGGCACTGTGTGGTGCTCGCGGACGGCCGCACGGCCCACCAGGGCCCGGCCGGCGGCCTGCTGGACGACGCGGAGGCGGCCCGCCGGCTGCTGGGGGTGGGCAGCCGCCACGCCCCCGGTGCCGGCGCCGCCACCGCGTCCCCCGCCCCTTCCCCGACCGCGGAGGCGGATTCCTGATGTCCACCATCGTTCTGCTCACCATGACCGGACTCGGTCTGGGAGCCCTCTACTTCCTCATCGCGTCGGGGCTCTCCCTGATCTTCGGCCTGATGGATGTGCTCAACTTCGCGCACGGGGCGCTGCTGTCCATCGGGGCGTACGGCACCTGGTGGGCCGCGTCCGGGAACCTGCCCGGCGCCGGGAGCGGTGGGGCGGGCTTCGTCCTCGCCGTGCTCTTCGGCACGGCGGTGGGCACCCTCGCCGCCATCGTGCTGGAACTCGCCGTCGTGCGCCCGCTCTACACCCGGCCGCGCGAACAGGTCCTCGCCACGGTCGGGGTGGGGCTCGCCGTTCCCGCGCTGCTGTCCGGCATCTGGGGCCCGGACGCGCTGACGTTCCCCGGGCCGCGGGCGCTGTCCGGCACCTTCGGGCTGCTGGGCGCGCAGGTCCCCGTCAACCGGCTGGTGCTGATCGCGGCGGCCGTCCTCGTCCTGCTGGCGCTGCGGCTCTTCCTCGGCCGGACCCGGCACGGTCTGGTCGTCCGGGCGGGCGTCGAGGACCGGGCCATGGTGACCGCGCTCGGCATCGACGTCCGCAGGGCCTTCACCCTCGTCTTCGCCATCGGGGGTGCCGCCGCCGCGCTCGGCGGGGCGCTCGGCGGGCTGTACTTCGGCTCCGTCGACCCCCGGCAGGGGACCTCGCTGCTGATCTTCGCCTTCGTGGTCGTGGTCACCGGCGGCATGGGATCGGTGACCGGCGCCGCCGTGGCGTCCGTCGTCATCGGCCTGGTCCAGCAGTTCGCCAACTACTACACCGCCGCGGGCCTCGGCGACCTGGCGGTCGTCGTCCTGCTCGCCGCGCTGCTGCTCGTCCGCCCGAGCGGACTGACCGGGAGGCTCGCGTGAGCACCGCCACCGAGACACAGGGACACACCGGCCCCGCCTCCGCGGCGGCCCCGTCCGGGGCGCCCGGAGCCGCGGCCCGGCTGCTGCGCTGGTGGCCCGCCGCCGCGCTGGCGCTCCTGATCGTCGCCCCGTACAGCGCACTGCCCCTGCCCGGCCTGCTGGACGGCCCGGTCGGCAGTCCCGGCAGTCTCCAACTCCTCGCCACCTGCCTGCTGTTCGGCGCGCTGGCCACGGGCTACGACCTGCTGCTGGGCCGGACCGGACTGCTCTCCTTCGGCCATGCGCTGTACTTCGCGGCGGGCAGCTACGCCACCAACATGTTCCTGCTGGAGGCCGGGCTGCCGTTCGCCCTGTCCGCCGTCCTCGGCCTCTGCTTCGGGATCGCGCTGGCCGTGGTGCTGGGATCGGTGAGCCTGCGGGTCACCGGAATCGGCTTCTCCATGGTGACGCTCGCCTTCGCCCAGGCCGGTTCGCTCCTGGTCGCCCGCGACCCGGGCGGCATCACCGGCGGCGAGGAGGGCCGGGCGGCCCCCGCCGACCTGCTGCCCTCCGCGCTGGTGGGCATCGAGCACACGGCGAACCTCTACTGGGTCTCGCTCGCCTACCTCGTCCTCACGCTCGGCGTCGTCCACTGGGCGGTCCGCTCCCCCACCGGGCGGGTCTGGGAAGGCATCAAGGAGAACGAACGCCGGGTGGAGGTCCTGGGCCTGAGACCGTACGGATTCAAGCTGACGGCCTTCGTCCTGGCCGGTGCGCTGGCCGCGCTCGGCGGGCTGGTCCATCTGCTGCTCACCGGCGGCTCCACCCCGCAGACCACCACGTCCGACTTCACGCTGTCCCTGCTGGTGATGGTCGTGCTCGGCGGATCGGGCACCCGCTGGGGGCCGATGGCCGGCGGCATCCTCTACACCTGGGCCGATCACCGCCTCGGCGACCTCGCGGGGTCGGGAGCGGTCGCCGACCTGCCCGCCGTGCTGCGCGTTCCGCTCTCCCAGCCGCTGTTCCTGCTCGGCGTGGTGTTCGTGGCCGTGGTACATCTGCTGCCCGGCGGCCTCGCCCGGCTGCCCTCGCGCCTGTCGTCCCGGCCGGCCCCGCCACGGGGAACCACGAAGGAGAACCGACGCCCATGACCACGTACACACCGCTGCACGAGGAGCTCCGGGTCCCGGTCGCCGGAGGCGACCTGGCCGTACTGCGCTGGCCCGCCCGCGACTCCGGCGCCCCGGTGGTGGTGGCCCTGCACGGGATCACCGCCAACGCGCTCTCCTGGGGCCCGGTGGCCCGGCGACTGGCGGGCCGGGTCACCCTGGTCGCCCCGGATCTGCGCGGCCGGGCGGAAAGCCGCGGGCTGCCGGAGCCGTACGGGATCGCGGCGCACGCCGACGACGCGGCGGCGGTCGCCGGCGCACTCGCTCCCGGGGGCGGCCGGGTGGCGCTGGCGGGGCACTCGATGGGCGCCTTCGTGGCGGCGCTGGCCGCGGTGCGCCATCCGGCGCTGTTCGGCCCGCCGGTCCTGGTGGACGGCGGGTTCGGCTTCCCCGCCCCCACGCATCTGTCGCCCGACGAACTCATGACGGCGGTGATCGGCCCGGCCATGGACCGGCTGTCGATGACGTTCCCCGACCGTGCCGCGTACCGGGCGTTCTGGCAGGCGCACCCCGCGTTCGCCGGGGCGTGGTCCGCCGACGTGGACGCGTACATCCAGCGCGACCTGACGGGCGAGGAGCCGGAACTGCGCTCCACGTGCCGGATCGAGGCGGTACGCGCGGACGGCATCGGCCTGTTCGACGACGAGGTCCTCGCGGCGGTCCACCGGCTGCCGGGCCCCGCGACCCTGCTGTGGGCGGCACGGGGACTGATGGACGAGGAGCAGGGCCTGTACGACGCCTCCCGGCTGGCGGCGGCGGGCCTTCAGGACACCCGCGTACGGGCGGTGGCGGTGGCGGACGTGAACCACTACACGCTGCTGACGGGGGACGCGGGGGCCGGGGAGGTGGCCCGGCACCTGCTGGCGGCGGCGGGCCCGGAGGGTTCCGGCGGCTGAGGGCGGGCGCGACGGGGGCGTGGGGGTGTACGGGTCGGGGGCGTGCGAAGGGGGCACGTGGCGGGGGGGCTGAGCGGGGGGGGCGGCCGAGCGCGAGGTGGGCGCCGCCCCCGCTGCCGTACGGTCGTCCCGCCAGCGGACCGCCCGTCCGTCGGTCAGCCGCCCGACAGCCCGTGCAGCCGCAGGGCGAGTTGCAGCTCCAGCGCCCGGTCCGGCTCGTTCCAGTCGCGCCCCAGCAGGATCTGGATCCGGTCGAGCCGCTGCACCACCGTGTTGACGTGCACGTGCAGTTCGTCCTTCGCCCGGATCAGGCTGCCGCCCGCACCGAAGTACGCGGCGAGCGTGCGCACCAGATGCGTGCCGCGCCGCTCGTCGTACCGCAGCAACGGCCCCAGCGTGGCGTCGACGAAACCGTCGACGTCCTGCGCGTCGCCCAGCACCACGCCGAGGAAGCCGAGTTCGTCGACGCACGCCCCCTGACCCGTACGTCCCAGCGCGCGCATGGCCCGCAGACAGCGCGTCGCCTCCCGGCAGGCGGCGGCCAGTTCGCGCGGGCCCCGGGCGGGGCCGGTGGCCGCGACGGTGACGGGGGCCTGGACCAGTTGGCCGAGCTGGGCCGCCGCGGCGCGGGCCGCCTCTCCGGCGCCGGGCCCGCCGTCGTCCCCGGGCTGCCCCTCCGCCGCCCCGTCTGCCCCGTACTCGATCAACAGGACGACCTTTCCGGCGTGTTCGGCACTCACCCCGTGGATGTCGCCGCCGAACAGGTACCGCATGGCGGCGGCGGCCAGCCTCTCGCGGGCACCGGCCTCCGCCACCAGCACCAGATGCGGCCGGTCCAGGTCGATGCCGAGACGGCGCCCGCGTTCGGCGAGTCCGGCCGGGTCGCGTTCCGCGCCGCTCAGCAGATCGCCGATCAGCTCGCCCCTGATCCGGTTCTCGGTCTCGGCCACCGTGCGTCTGATCAGCAGGAGCAGGCCGGTGACCACGGAGGCCCGTTCGAACAGGCGCCGGTCGGAGTCGTCGAGCGGTTCGCGCCGGTGCAGTACGAGACCGGCCAGCAGCTCCTGTCCGGCCAGCACCGCGCAGATCACGCGCCCGCCGCGGTGGACGGCACGCGCCCCGGCGCGGGACTCCTCGGCCGTCTCCGCCAGCCAGCCGGCGTCCATACTGTCGGCGGCGAACCCCGCTCCGTCGGGACGGACGGCGGCGAGCGGCCGGCCGCCCGGGTCATGGATGGTCAGCGGGCTGTTCAGCAGCCCGGCGACGGCGGCGGCGACATCCTTGACGTCCCGGCCGCGCAGCACCAGGTCCGTGAGCCGGTCGTGGGACTCCTCGGCGCGCCGCATGGCGGCCGAGTGTTCCCGTACGGCGGCGTTCGCCCCGGCCAGTTCCGCGTTGGCCCCGGCGAGTTCGTCGAGGGCGGCGCGGGTGTCGGCGAGCGCGCGGGCGGTGTCGATGGCGATCGCGGCATGCGCGGCCAGTGAGCACAGCAGGGCGACCTCGTCCGGGCCGAAGACCCGGGGGGCGCGGTCGGCGGCGAAGAGGACGCCGATGACCTTTCCCGTACCGCCCCGGCTGGAGCCGAGCAGCAGGGGCACGCCGAGGATGGCGACGAGCCCTTCCGCGAGCACTCCGGCGTTGATGTTGCGGGTGTGGCGGAAGCGTTCGTCGGTGCCGTAGTCGGGGGTCGCGTACGGGCTCGCCGTCTGGGCGACCAGGCCACCGAGCCCTTCGCCGAGTTCGAGGCGCAGCCCCTGGAAGACCGTGGACACGGACCCGTCGGTGACCCGCATATAGGTGTCCCCGGCCTCCTCGTCGGGGAGCGTGAGGTAGGCGGTGTCGGTGCCGAGCAGCATCCTCGCCCGGCGCACGATCGCGTTGAGCACCTCGTCCAGGTCGCGGGAGGCGGCCAGGTCCCCGGCGGTGTCGAAGAGGGCCGTGAGCTGGAGTTCCCGGCGCCGGTGCTGACGCAGGGCGCCCCTGATCCGCAGGGCGGTGGCGACCGCCTTCTCCACCTCGGCCAGTTCGTCCGCCCGCACCCCGGCCGCCCTCGCCTCCGAGGAGACGGCGCCCAGCGCCTCGGCGGGCGCGTCGTCGGCCAGCAGGTCCAGCAGACGGCGCAGGAAGGGCGCGGCGGGGACGGCGGGAGCGGCGGGGGAAGGGGACGGTCCGGACATGGGCGCCAGCGTTCTCGGGAGGGCGGGACGGGAGGGACGGAGGGCTCGGGAGGGACGGAGGGCTCGGGAGGGGGACGAGGAGGGGGCGGGACTTGCCGCCGGTACTCGCGGGCTGCCGACGGCCGCCGGCGGCCCGGCCGGGGTCAGTTGGCCGTCCAGCCGCCGTCCATGGAGAGCGAGGTGCCGGTGATGTGCCCCGTACGCGGCCCGCACAGCCACAGGACGGCCTCGGCGACATCGGCCGGTTCGATCAGGCGCTTGATCGCGCTGCGCTCCAGCATCACCCGGCCCACCACTTCCTCCTCGGAGATGCCGTGGGTGCGGGCCTGCGCGGCGATCTGGTTCTCCACCAGGGGCGTGCGTACGTAGCCGGGGCTGACGCAGTTGCTCGTCACCCCGTGCTCCGCCGCTTCGAGCGCGACCACCTTGCTGAGTCCTTCCAGTGCGTGCTTGGCCGACACATAGGCCGACTTGTAGGGGCTGGCACGCAGTCCGTGGACGGAGGAGATGTTCACGACGCGTCCCCAGCCGCGTTCGTACATGCCGGGCAGCGTGCGGCGCAAGACGCGGAACGGCGCTTCCACCATCACCCGGTGGATCAGCGCGAAGCGGTCCGGCGGGAACTCGTGCACCGGGGCCACATGCTGGAGCCCCGCATTGTTGACCACGATGTCCGCGTCGGCGGGCAGGGTCTCCACCGTCGCGGGCACTGCGAGGTCGATCACCCAGGCCGTCCCGCCGATCCGTTCCGCCAGATCCTTCGCGGGCGCGGCGGCCTTGTCCACGACATGGACATGGGCGCCCGCGGCGGCCAGGGCCTCGGCACAGGCCCGTCCGATGCCGCTCGCCGCTCCGGTCACCAGGGCGGCCCGTCCGGCCAGGAACCGGTCGGCCGCGGGGAGGGGTGCGTTGGCCCGGTCGGGGCGCGGGGAAGTCTGCATGGCCGTCACGGTAGGGAGGGCGCGGCCCTCATCACACGGCGCCGGTGCACACACCCTCGTACGAGGACATGGTGGCGGCGTACATGGTGCGGGGCGGGCCGGGAAAGCGACGGCGCGGCGCACCGGGAGCCCCGCGGGGGACGCGCCGGTCGTCACACGGGCGCGGCGGCACACACCCCGCGCGCCGGATCGCCGACGCGGGCAGCGAGCCGTCCCGACCCGGTCACCGGGTCACCGGGTCACCGGGTCACCGGGTCACCGGGTCAGAGGGTGTCCTGGAAGTCGCCCTTGATCTCCTCGGGCAGCTCGCAGCCGTCCTTCACCGCCGTGAGCGACACGGGCTGTTCGGCGCCGAAGCCGTCCATCGCGTAGTGGCGGGCGTACACCTTCCAGCCCCGCTTGGTGAGGGTCCGGAAGGTGACGTCCTGTTCGGCGCGGCTCGTGGTGAGCTTCCAGCCCTGCTTCCGCAAGGTCTTGACGGTCGCCGCGAAGGCGTCGGCCGCGTCCGCCTCGGGGGCGTCGGCCATCCAGGGCGCCACGCAGGACTGCCACTCCCCCTCGGGCATTCCGGCGGTGGAGTCGTCGCCCGGCGGCAGCCCCGAGGCGTCGGCCGCCGCGCCGACCTCGTTGGCCACCGCCTCCTTGGTGAACGGCGTGGTGGGCGTCGGAGGCGGTTTCGGCGCGCTCCGGGTGTCCTGGTCCACCAGGCCGCAGCCCGCAGTGCCGATCAGTGTCGCGCTCACCACGGCGGCCAGCGCCACCGCTCTTGTCGTACGCACAGGTGCTTCCCCGCCCGGTCGTTCGCCTCCGGGCGGGCGCCCGTGCGATCTTTTCCGGAGTTTCGCACGGCTCTGACCTGGCGGGAAGCCCCTACCGGCCGGGCATCGCGGACCCGGCCCGCGGAACGGCCCTCAGTCCTCCGGCGGGAACACCACCTCGCCCGAGCCGAGCAGCGTCAGGGTGATGGCCTCGACGGGGCAGCCCTCCGCCGCCGCCAGGATCCTCTCGTTGGCGTCGCTCGACGGGTCGGCGGGGTGGGACTGGCGGGCGGAGTCCAGCCGGAAACCGTCCGGGGCGTGGTTGACGCACATGCCGGAGCCGATGCAGACGCTCCGGTCGACCTCCACGTGCCAGCGGTCTCCCATCACGCCCCCTGGTATCCGGCCGGCAGGTGGATCATCTTGTGCTCGAAGTACTCGCCGTACCCCTCGGGTCCGAACTCCCGTCCCATGCCGGAGTTCTTGTAACCGCCGAACGGGCCGAGCATGTCGAGGCTGAAGGTGTTCACGCTGTACGTACCCGTCCTGACCCGGCGGGCGATGTCGATGCCGCGTTCGGTGTCGGCGGTCCAGACGCTGCCGCTGAGCCCGTACTCGGAGTCGTCGGCGATCCGTACCGCCTCGTCCTCGTCCCCGTACGGGAGCAGGCAGATGACCGGTCCGAAGATCTCCTCGCGGGCGATGCGCATGGAGTTGTCGACGTCGCCGAACAGGGTCGGTTCGACGTACCAGCCGCGTTCCTGGGAGGCCGGGCGGCTGCCGCCGGTCAGGATCTTGGCGCCCTCCTCCTGGCCGACGCGGATGTAGTCGAGCGAACGCTGCTGCTGGCGCCGCGCGACCAGCGGGCCGAGTTCGGTCGCCGGGTCGAGCGGGTCGCCGATCCTGAGCGCTCCGGCGGCGGCGGCGAACGCCTCGGCGATCTCCTCGTACCGGGAGCGCGGGGCGAGGATACGGGTCTGGGCCACGCACGCCTGGCCGTTGATCATCCAGGCGAAGGGGACGATGCCCGCGACGGCGGCGTCCAGATCCGCGTCCGGGAGGATCACGGCGGCGGACTTGCCGCCCAGTTCCAGGGTGACGCGGGTCAGATTGCGGGAGGCGACCTCCATGACGCGGCGTCCGGCGGCGACCGACCCGGTGAAGGAGACCTTGTCGATGCCCGGGTGTCCGACCAGGTACTCGCTGACCTCGCGGTCCGCGGGCAGGATCGACAGGACGCCCTCCGGCAGCCCGGCCTCGGCGGCGATCTCGGCCAGCAGATAGGCGTCCAGCGGGGTTTCGGGCGAGACCTTGAGCACGGCGGAGCAGCCCGCGAGCAGGGCGGGGGCGAGTTTGGCGGCAGCGGTGAACTGCGGGACGTTCCACGGCACGACCGCCGCGACGACGCCGACCGGTTCCCGGCGGACGAGCAGCGGGCCGAGCACCCCGTCGCGCCGTTCCTCGTACGGGAAGGAACGCGCGACCGTGATGGCCGAGTCCCAGACCATCATCGCGGCGAGCGCCTGGACCATGACACTGGAGCTGTACGGGGTGCCGTTCTGCGCGCTGATGAGGCGGGCGAACTCCTCGTGGCGCACGGCGAAGGCGTCCTTGATCCGGGTGATCACCTCGATCCGCTCGTCCACGGTCATCCGGGGCCAGGGTCCCTCGTCGAAGGCCCGGCGGGCGGCGCTGACGGCGCGGTCCACATCGGCCTCGCAGGCGTGCGGGACACGGCCGATGACCTGTTCGGTGTGCGGGGAGATCACCTCGATGACGCCGCTGCCGAGCGGTTCGGTCAACTCCCCGCCGATGAACAGTTTTCCGTGCTCCACGAACTCCGTCATGGCTGCTGCCTCCCGCGACCGGCACTACCCGACTGCGCACCCGGCGAATACATCCGGAACGCGCATCTGACTAGGTGTCAGAACTGATACCAGCTACCGTTCCAGGAGTCCACGGCTGGAACAAGTTCTCGTTACAGTGGGCCCGGCGCACGCCGGGGATCACGGAGCCGCAGGAGTCGTTTCCGGCGGACGACCGCTCGGCCCCGCTCGGATCCGCTTGAGTTCCGCTCGGATCCGCCCGAGTTCCGCTCAGGTCCGCCTGAGTTCAGCCCAGTTCCGCTCAGTTCCGCACAGAGATGGGGAGCCCATGACGCAGGTGACCGACCACGGCGGAGGCGTTCACAGCATCAAGGTCCCGATCCCGGACAATCCCCTGGGTCACACGCTCGTCCATCTCGTCGACACCGGCCGGGGGCCGGTCCTCGTCGACACCGGCTGGGACGACCCGGAGGCCTGGGACACCCTCGTCGCGGGGCTCGCCGCGCTCGGCGTCGCCGTCACCGACATCCACGGTGTCGTCATCACCCACCACCACCCGGACCACCACGGCCTGTCCGGTCAGGTCCGCGAGGCGTCCGGGGCCTGGATCGCGATGCACGCGGCGGACACCGCGATCGTGCGCCGCACCCGCGCCTCGGAACCGGGGACCTGGCTGGCGTACCTCACGGAGAAGCTCGCCGCGGTCGGCGCCCCCGAGGAGCACCTCGCCCCGTTGCGCGCCGCCCGCGCCCACGGCCGGACACGCGCCGTGCCCGGACTGCGCGCCGCCCTGCCGGACCGGGAGATCGTGCCGGGCGAGCTGCTGGACCTCGCGGGACGTCGGCTGCGGGCGATCTGGACCCCCGGGCACACCCCCGGCCATGTCTGCCTCCATCTGGAGGAGGACCACCCGGCGGGGCTGCCCGGCCGGGGGCGGCTGTTCTCCGGGGATCATCTGCTGCCCGGGATCAGCCCGCACATCGGGCTGTACGAGGACCCGGACGACACCACGGTCACCGACCCGCTCGGCGACTACCTCGACTCACTGGAACGGATCGGCCGGCTCGGGGTCGCCGAGGTGCTGCCCGCGCACCAGTACGCGTTCACGGACGCCGCGGGCCGTGTGAGGGAACTGCTGGACCACCACGAGGAGCGGCTGACGGGACTGCTGGCGCTGCTCGCCGTGCCCCTCACCCCGTGGCAGCTGGCCGAACGGATGGAGTGGAACCGGCCCTGGGCGCTGATCCCGCCCGCCTCCCGGTCCATCGCCGTCTCCGAGGCCGAGTCCCATCTGCGCCGCCTGGTGAAGCTGGGGCGCGCGGAGGCGGTGGCGGGCAGCGAGCCGGTGACGTACATCGCGGTCTGAGGCGCTTCGTGGTCCGAGGCGCTTCGCGGCGCGGGACGCCCCCGTGTGACGGAGCCCTCCGGCCGTGCCTGGGAGCGGGCCCCGCGCGCCCCGGTAGAGTGAGCAGGTCGTCATCATGCCCGTACAGGGGGAAGCCGGTGCGAATCCGGCGCTGACCGCGCAACCGTGAGCCGCTTCACCGGCGGTGAGCCGGACCACCCTGGCGGAGCGTGACCGGCTCGTGCCACCGGGACCCCGGTGGCCGGCACCGTCGAGGAATACGGGGCCGGAGCCCGGTGCCTCGGTGTGCCCGTGCCCGGCCCTCTCAGGAGAGGCCCAGCCAGCCATGAACGTACGACGCAGCGTCTGCGCGCTCGCGACCACCGCCGTACTCCTGGCAGCCGCCGCCCCCGCCGCGGTCGCCGCACCGAGCCCTTCACCGTCCGCGCGGGCCGAGCTGCCGCCGGGCCTGTACGGCACCGGGGACCCGACGTACGACGGGGTCTGGCGGCAGTCGCTGGCCCTGCTCGCCCAGAAGATCGAGTACGTCACGCCCGCCACGCAGTCGGTGGAGTGGCTGGTGGGCCAGCAGTGCGACAGCGGCGCCTTCCCCGCCTACCGGGACGCCGCCGAGCCGTGCGACGCGTCGACCGTGATGGACACCAACGCGACCGCCGCCGCCATGCAGGCGCTCGTCGAGCTGAACGTGCACCGCGAGGCCGTCGACAACGGGGCCAGCTGGCTGCGGTCGGTCCAGAACGAGGACGGCGGCTGGGGGTACAACGCGGGCAGCCCGAGCGACGCCAACTCCACCGCCATCGTGATCGGCGCCCTCTCCCGGGCGGGCACACCGCTGGCCGACGTCACCACGGCCGGGGGCCTCACCCCCTACACCGCGCTCCGGAGCTTCGCCATCCCGTGCGGCGGCAAGGACGGCGGCGCGTTCGCCTACCAGCCCGACAAGGACGGCCGACTCACCGCCAACGCGGACGCCACCGCCGCCGCGGTGCTCGGCGCGATGGGCAAGGGCATGGCGGCCGGGAACTCCAACGCGGTGAAGGACCCCGTCTGCCAGAAGGGCACCGACCTCACCCCCGAGCAGGCGGCGCAGAACGGCGCCCACTACCTCGCGGGCGTCCTCGCCGCGTCGCCCCATCTGGACCTGCCGCCGATGCCGGGCGCCGAGGACGCCTCCCCGCAGCCCGACTTCGGCAACACGGCGGACGCGGTCGTCGCGCTGGCCGCCTCCGGCCACAAGGACAAGGCGGCCGGGTCGGTGCGGTGGCTGGAGAAGAACGCGAAGGGCTGGGCGAAGCAGGGCGGGCCCGCCGCCACCGCCCAGCTGATCTTCGCCGCGCACGCGACCGGCACCGCCGCCCGTGACTTCGGCGGTGTCGACCTGGTCAAGCAGCTCAACGCGACCGGCCCGGCGCCCGCCGCCACCGCCGCCCCCTCGCCGACCGCGAGCGGTCAGCAGCCGAAGGGCAACACCAGCAGCGACGACGGCGCCCTCAGCGTCGGGTGGCTGATCGGCATCGGCCTCGTCTTCGGTGTGGGCATCGGTTTCCTGATCAGCATGCGCCGGAAGACCCCGAAGCTGTGAGGCCTACGGGAGGCCCGGCACCGCACCGGATACGGAGCACCGCGCTGAGTGTCGCGCTGCTGCTCGCGGTCGCCGCCGCCTCGACGCTGCTCGGTGCCGGGACCGCGCACGCGGCGGGCTACCGCTACTGGTCGTTCTGGGAGGGCAACGGCAAGAACTGGGAGTACGCCACCCAGGGGCCCTCGCTGGTCCGCCCGGACGACGGCACGGTGCAGGGCTTCCGGTTCGCCGTGAGCCAGGACTCCAAGGACGCGGCCCAGCCGCGCCGGGCCCCCGATTTCGGGGCGATCTGTGCGGGCACGCCCGCCGAGGACGGCCGCAAGCGGGTCGCGCTCGTGATCGACCCCGGTACGGCGGCGGACGCCCCGGGCGGCGAGACCCCGCCCGCCCTGCGCACCGCGTGTGCCCAGGTCGGACCGGACGCCTCCAGCGCGGAGGCGCTCGCCTCGGTGGCGAAGCCGCTGCGGTACAGCAGTGACGCGCTGCTCTGCGCGATCTCCGGCTACCCGGCGGCGGGCTGCGGGGACGAGGTGTCGGGCGACGGCGGCGAGAAGTCGCCCGCGGCCTCGTCGCCCGCCTCGTCCGACGCCGGGGAAGGGGACGGCGGGGACGGCGGCCCTTCGGCCGGTCTGCTCGTCGGCATCGGTGCCGTACTGCTGCTCGGGATCGCCGCCGTGTTCCGGGCCCGCCGCCGCCGATGACCCGCTCCACCGGCCTGGCCCGGCTCCACCGCTCCCTGCGTGCGCCCGAGGCCGACCGCGGCAACGCGCTGCCCGCCGGGGCGTGGTGGCTGTGGGCGCTGGGGCTGGCCACGGCGGCCTCGCGGACCACCAACCCGCTGCTGCTCGGGCTGCTCGTCGGCGTGGCGGGCTATGTGGTGGCGGCCCGCCGCACGGACGCGCCGTGGGCCCGTTCGTACGGGGCGTTCATCAAGATCGGGCTGTTCGTCGTCGGGGTGCGGCTGCTGTTCTCGGCGTTCCTCGGTTCGCCGGTCCCGGGCACGCACACCGTGTTCACGCTGCCCGAGGTGCCGTTGCCCGACTGGGCGCAGGGCGTCAGGATCGGCGGCCGGGTCACCGCCGAGCAGCTGGTCTTCGCGCTGTACGACGGGGCCAAACTGGCGACCCTGCTGATCTGTGTCGGCGCGGCGAACTCACTGGCCAACCCGGCCCGGCTGCTGAAGTCACTGCCGGGCGCGCTGTACGAGGCCGGGGTCGCCGTGGTCGTCGCGATGACCTTCGCGCCGAACATGGTGGCCGACGTGGTGCGGCTGCGCACCGCGCGACGGCTGCGGGGCCGCCCGACCGGGGGCATCAGGGCCGTCGCGCAGATCGGGCTGCCGGTGCTGGAGGGCGCGCTGGAGCGTTCGGTCGCGCTGGCCGCGTCGATGGACGCGCGCGGCTACGGGCGCAGCGCCCAGGTGCCGCCCGCCGTCCGGCACACCACGAATGTCCTCACCCTCGGCGGTCTGCTGGGGGTGTGCGCGGGCACATACGGGCTGCTGGCCTCGCAAGGGGCGGTGTACGGGATGCCGTTGCTGCTCATCGGGCTGGTCGCGGCGATGGCGGGGCTGCGGCTCGGCGGGCGCCGTTCGGTACGGACCCGCTACCGCCCGGACCGGTGGGGGGCGCGGGCCTGGCTGGTGGCGGGCTCGGGCGCGGCGGTCGCCGTCGCGATGATCCGGGCGAGCGGCGTCGACCCGGACGCGCTGCACCCCGGGGTCGTCCCCCTGGTCGCCCCGGTGCTGCCGCTGTGGCCCGCCGCCGCGGTGCTGATCGGGCTGCTGCCCGCGCTGGTCGCGCCGGTACCGCCGTCCCCCAACGGCTCCAAGGAGCAGGCGTGATCAGGTTCGAGCAGGTTTCCGTACGGTACGAGGGCGTGGGTTCACCCGTCCTGTCCGGGGTCGATCTCACCGTGCCCGAGGGCGAGTTGGTGCTGCTCGTCGGCCCGTCCGGGGTCGGCAAGTCGACCCTGCTGGGCACCGTGTCCGGGCTCGTGCCGCACTTCACCGGCGGGGTGCTCAGCGGCCGGGTCACGGTCGGCGGCCGGGACACCCGTACGCACAAGCCCCGTGAACTCGCCGATCTGGTCGGCACCGTGGGCCAGGACCCGTTGGCCCACTTCGTCACCGACACCGTCGAGGACGAGCTGGCGTACGGGATGGAGTCGCTGGGCCTGGCACCCGGGGTGATGCGGCGCCGGGTCGAGGAGACGCTCGACCTGCTGGGCCTGGCGGAGCTGCGCGACCGGCCGATCGCCACGCTGTCGGGCGGCCAGCAGCAGCGGGTCGCGATCGGCTCGGTGCTCACTCCGCACCCGAAGGTGCTGGTGCTGGACGAGCCGACGTCCGCGCTGGACCCGGCGGCGGCCGAGGAGGTGCTGGCCGTGCTCCAGCGGCTGGTGCACGACCTGGGTACGACGGTTCTGATGGCCGAGCACCGGCTGGAGCGGGTGGTGCAGTACGCGGACCAGGTCCTGCTGCTGCCGTCCCCGGGCGCCGCACCGGTGATGGGTGCGCCCGCCGACATCATGACGGTGTCGCCCGTCCGCCCGCCGGTGGCCGAACTGGGGCTGCTGGCCGGCTGGGACCCGCTGCCGCTGTCGGTGCGCGATGCCCGGCGACGGGCGGCGGGACTGCGGGACCGGCTGGCGTCGATGGAGCCGCCGGCGGGCGGGTGCGGTACGCAGGCCGCCCCGGCCGGTGGGGCGGACGCGGAGGCGCACGGCAGGGCCGATGGTGGGGCGCACGGCAGGGCCGATGCCGGTGCGGACGGACCCCCCGACCTGTCCCGCACGTCACCGAAGTCCCCCACTTCTCTCGCTGCGCCCACGTCCCCCACGCCGTCCGCGGCGCCACCGCTCCCCGGTCCCGTACGGCGCGGGCCCCTCGCCCGGCTGCTGGGCCGCAGGGGTCCCGCCGCCGCACAGGGCGCCGTCGCCGACCCGGTGAGCCGGGTCGAGGGCCTGGGGGTCCGGCGGGGCAGGGTCGAGGCGCTGCGCCGGGTGTCGCTCGCGCTGGCCCCCGGCGGGACGGTGGCGCTGATGGGCCGCAACGGCGCGGGGAAGTCCACCCTGCTCGCCACGCTCGTCGGCATGATCGAACCCACCTCGGGAACCGTCCTCGTCGGCGGCCTGGCACCGTCCCGTACGGATCCGCGCGAGATGGTGCGCCGGGTCGGGCTGGTCCCGCAGGAACCGCGCGACCTGCTGTACGCGGACACGGTGGCCGCCGAGTGCGCCGCCGCCGACGTCGACGCGGGCGCCCCGGCGGGCAGTTGCCGGTCCCTCGTCTCGGAGCTGCTGCCCGGTGTACCGGACGGCACCCATCCCCGTGACCTCTCCGAGGGCCAGCGGCTCGCGCTGGCCCTGGCGGTCGTCCTCACCGCGCGTCCCCCGCTCCTGCTCCTGGACGAGCCGACCCGCGGCCTGGACTACGCGGCCAAGGCACGGCTCGTCGGTGTGCTCCGCGGCCTGGCCGCCGGGGGACACGCCATCGTCCTGGCGACCCATGACGTGGAGCTGGCGGCGGAGCTGGCCGACCGGGTGGTGATCCTCGCGGACGGGGAGGTCGTAGCGGACGGCCCGACCGCGCAGGTGGTGGTCTCCTCGCCCGCGTTCGCCCCGCAGACCGCGAAGGTGCTGGCCCCGCAGGAGTGGCTGACCGTGACACAGGTACGCAGGGCGCTGGAGGGCACCGCATGACGGGCGCGACGAACGGATCCGCTCCGACCGGCCACCGGACACGGCCGGTGCGGCTCGGCCCCCGGGCGGTCGCCGCGCTCGTCCTGATCAGCGCGATCGGTGTGGGCGCCTTCGGCTGGCCGCTGCTCGCCGACGAGGAGTTCGGCGTCGCGCACTCGCAGGACGCGCCGTGGCTGTTCGGGGCGCTGCTTCCGCTGCTCGTCGGGGTGGTCGTGGCGATGATCGCCGACTCCGGCCTGGACGCCAAGGCGGTCGCGATGCTGGGGGTGCTGGCCGCGGTCGGTGCCGCGCTGCGGCCGCTGGGGGCGGGGACGGCGGGCCTGGAGCCGATGTTCTTCCTGATGGTGCTCAGCGGCCGGGTGCTGGGGCCGGGCTTCGGCTTCGTGCTCGGCGCGGTGACCATGTTCGCGTCCGCGCTGCTCACGGGCGGGGTGGGCCCGTGGATGCCGTTCCAGATGCTGTCGATGAGCTGGTTCACGATGGGCGCGGGGCTGCTGCCGGGCCCTGACCGGCTGCGCGGCCGGGCGGAGCTGCTGATGCTGTCGGCCTACGGGTGCGTGGCGGCGTTCGGGTACGGCACGGTGATGAACCTGTACGGCTGGACGATCGTGACGGGGCTGGGCTCGGGCATCTCGTTCGACGCGGGCGACCCGCTGTCCGAGAACCTGGTCCGCTTCCTCGCGTACTGCACGGCGACCTCGCTCGGCTGGGACCTGGGCCGGGCCGTGCTCACGGTGGCCCTGACGCTCGTGGTCGGGCCCACTCTGCTGAGGGCGCTGCGCCGGGCCACCCGCCGTGCCGCCTTCGAGGCCCAGGTCACATTCGAGGCCCCGAAGGGGTGAAGGACCCCACAGGACCTTGGTCCTCCACTACCGGGGGCAGTAGATCCTGAACGCCACCCTTCACCCGCATCGCACCCATCACACCGGTAACGACCTGGCCTGATGCGTTTCATGCCGATACGGGACCTTGGTCCCGTGCTGCGAGGCGAGGTCGTACCGGGGGCCGTTGCACCGGCCGGACGGCGCCGCTAACCATGGATCCCGTCGCCGAGCACCACAGGGTCCGCCCGCCGGACCGAGGTTCGCAGGGTGCGAAGCGCCGGTCATGGACTCCGGTCCACGGATTCCCGCCCCCGGACTCCGGCCCACGGATTCCGGCCCACGGCCGCCGTACGGTCGTCGGCCGCCATCCGGTCCCGGCCGGCCGCGACTCCCCCCGTCCCCGACGTTAGGTCTCCCGTGTCGTTCGCCCGCAACATCCTCAGCCAGCCCCGCACCGCCCGCCGCAAGGCCGCCGTCGGCGGTGCCGCCGTACTGCTGGGCGCCACCGGCCTGGCCCTGGGCGTCTCCCCGGCGATGGCCGCTCCGGCCGCCGCCCCGACGTCCGCCACGAGCGCGCAGGCCACGGCGAAGCAGATGATCGGCGACAACTCCCAGTACCAGTGCTTCCACAAGATCGTGGAGCACGAGAGCGGCTGGGACGTGAACGCCTCCAACGCCTCCTCCGGCGCCTACGGCCTGGTCCAGGCCCTCCCCGGCTCCAAGATGGCCTCGGCCGGCGCCGACTGGCAGACCAACCCCAAGACCCAGATCAAGTGGGGCGTGGACTACATGGAGGACCGTTACGGCAGCCCGTGCGGCGCCTGGAACTTCTGGCAGTCCAACGGCTGGTACTGAGCCGACTGCCGCACCCCCGCGTGACGCACGCGGCGGAACGACGCGTGAAGTCCCCGACCGGATTCCGGCCGGGGACTTCGGCGTTCCCGCCGGCATCCGCGAGCAGGGCCCCGCGCGAGGGACCCCCGCGCACAGGCGCCCCGCCCGGACGCGCCCCTCGGCCGGCGCCCCGCGTCTACAGCCGCTGGATGATCGTGCCCGTCGCCAGCGCGCCGCCCGCGCACATCGTGATCAGGGCGAACTCCTTGTCCCGGCGTTCCAGTTCGTGCAGGGCCGTGGTGATCAGCCGGGCCCCGGTGGCGCCGACCGGGTGGCCGAGGGCTATCGCTCCCCCGTTGACGTTGACCTTCTCCAGCCCGTCGAGGTCCCGGTCGAACTCCTGCGCCCAGCTCAGCACCACCGAGGCGAACGCCTCGTTGATCTCGACCAGGTCGATGTCCTTGAGCGACATCCCCGCCTTGCCCAGCACCGCGCGGGTCGCGTCGATGGGTCCGTCGAGATGGAAGTGCGGGTCGGAACCGACCAGCGCCTGTGCGACGATCCGGGCCCGCGGCTTGAGCTTGAGGGCCCGCGCCATCCGCTTGGAGGCCCACATGATGGCGCAGGCCCCGTCCGAGATCTGCGAGGAGTTGCCCGCCGTGTGGATGGCGGTCGGCATGACCGCCTTGAGCCCGCCGAGCCCCTCCAGCGTGGTGTCCCGCAGCCCTTCGTCACGGTCGACCAGCCGCCACATGCCCTGACCGGCCGCCTGCTCCTCCTCGGTGGTCGGCACCTGGACCGCGTACGTCTCGCGTTTGAAGCGCTCCTCGGCCCAGGCGGCTGCGGCCCGTTCCTGCGAGAGCAGCCCGAGCGCGTCGACCTTCTCCCGGGTCAGGCCGCGCTTGCGGGCGATGCGCTCGGCGGCCTCGAACTGGTTGGGCAGGTCGATGTTCCACTCGTCCGGCCACGGCTTTCCCGGGCCGTGCTTGGAGCCACTGCCCAGCGGTACGCGCGACATCGCCTCCACACCGCAGCTGATGCCGACATCGATCACTCCGGCCGCGACCATGTTCGCGACCATGTGGGAGGCCTGCTGCGAGGAACCGCACTGACAGTCCACCGTGGTGGCGGCGGTCTCGTACGGGAACCCCACGGCCAGCCAGGCGTTGCGGGCCGGATTCATGGACTGCTCACCGGCATGGGTGACCGTGCCGCCGACGATCTGTTCGACGCAGTCGGCCTGAATGCCGGTGCGGCCGAGGAGTTCTCGGTAGGTCTCGCCCAGCAGATAGGCGGGATGCAGATTGGCGAGCGCCCCCTGGCGCTTGCCGATGGGGGTGCGTACGGCTTCGACGATGACGGGTTCCGCGGCCATGAGCTCGTCCTCTCCTCGCACTTCCGCTGGGGCGTCCCGGCACCCACGGAAGGAACTAGTACGCGTTCTAGTTATGCAAGCAGTCTTATGACGCTTACCCCCGGTACGCAAGGGGCGCGCACGCACCTTTCGCGTACGCCGCACGCACCTCACGCACGCCCCGCTCGCCGCACAACCCCGTCACAACTCCTCCGCGCCCCCGGTCACGCCCCCGGCCGCACCCCTCCGGACCGTCGGAGGAAACAGATCCGGCCAAGCCCCTTGCCACTTGTAGAACTCGTTACTACCTTTCGGGCAACTTCTGATGGGTCGTCAGACAGTTCGCTGCCAGATCTGGAGTGGAGAGGTGCCCATGCGCTGCCCCCATCTGCCCGATGGTTTCGACTTCACCGATCCGGACCTGCTCCAGGCCCGGGTTCCCCACCCGGAGTTCGCCCGGATGCGGCAGACCGCGCCCGTCTGGTGGTGCACCCAGCCCGCCGGAATCTCCGGCTTCGACGACGAGGGCTACTGGGCCGTCACCCGCCACGCGGACGTCAAGTACGTCTCCACCCACCCGGAACTGTTCTCCTCCAGCACCAACACCGCGGTCATCCGCTTCAACGAGACGATCAGCCGTGACCAGATCGAGGTCCAGAAGCTGATCATGCTGAACATGGACCCGCCGGAGCACACCCGGGTCCGCCAGATCGTCCAGCGCGGCTTCACCCCCCGCGCCGTACGGTCCCTGGAGCAGGCGCTGCGCAGCCGGGCCCGCTCCATCGTCGAGACGGCCCTCGCCTCCGCGGACGACGACGGCTCCTTCGACTTCGTCACCAACATCGCCGTGGAACTCCCGCTCCAGGCCATCGCCGAACTCATCGGCGTGCCCCAGGAGGACCGGTCCAAGATCTTCGACTGGTCCAACAAGATGGCGGCGTACGACGATCCGGAGTACGCGATCACCGAAGAGGTCGGCACCGAGGCGGCCATGGAGATCGTCAGTTACGCGATGAACCTGGCGGCGGCCCGCAAGGAGTGTCCGGCCAAGGACATCGTCTCCCAGCTGGTCGCGGCGGAGGGCACGGGCAACCTCTCCTCCGACGAGTTCGGCTTCTTCGTGATCCTGCTCGCGGTGGCCGGCAACGAGACCACCCGCAACGCCATCAGCCACGGCATGCACGCCTTCCTGACCCACCCCGACCAGTGGGAGCTCTACAAGAACGAGCGCCCGGACACGACGGCCGAGGAGATCGTCCGCTGGGCCACCCCCGTGGTCTCCTTCCAGCGGACCGCCACCCAGGACCTGGAGCTGGGCGGGCAGCGGATCAAGAAGGGGGACCGGGTCGGGCTGTTCTACTCCTCCGCCAACAACGACCCGGAGGTCTTCGCGAACCCGGAGACGTTCGACATCACCCGCGACCCCAATCCGCACCTCGGCTTCGGCGGCGGCGGTCCGCACTTCTGCCTCGGCAAGTCCCTGGCCGTGATGGAGATCAACCTGATCTTCAACGCCATCGCGGACGTGCTGCCCGGCCTGCGGCTGCTGGAGGAACCGCGGCGGCTGCGTTCCGCCTGGCTCAACGGCATCAAGCAACTCCAGGTCAGCACCGTGTCCGCCGGCTGACGCCATCCGGCGAACGGCCGCAGTCCGCCGGTGGGCCGGGGCGCCGGTGGACCGGTATGCCGGGGTGCCGGAGGGCAGCCGCGCAGGTACGGGACGGAGCCCGGCCGGAACGGCAGGGGTGAGCGGGCCCTCGGGCCGCCGCGGGGAGCCGTTCGAGTGGCGGAGGGGCCGGTCGTGGCGGATGCTGGGGGCGCGGCGATCCACGCCGAAGGGGTGCCGGGACGGTCATTCGTCCTGGCACCCCTTCGGCCTGCGACGGTGGCGGCGGTCGCCGCCTGGGCCTACTGCTTGCCGCCCGCGCCGGCCTGCGAAACCGGTGGCACCGACTCGGGGGCCGGTGCGGCGGCCGATGCGGCGGCCGATGCGGGGGCCGATGCGGGGGCCGACTCGCTCTTCGCCTCCCCGGCCTCCGTAGCGACTGCCGCCGGGACCTTCGCCCCGTCCTCCGGCCGTGACTCCCCCGCCGTCCCCGACCGCAGCTTCCGCGGCCCCGACAGCAGGTACGTCAGCCCGAAGCCCAGCGAGACGACCAGCGCGCCGCCGGCCGCGTCCAGTACCCAGTGATTGCCGGTCGCCACGATCGCGGAGACCGTGAAGAGCGGGTGCAGCAGCCCGAGCGCCTTCATCCACATCTTCGGCGCCAGCATCACGATCACCACACCGCACCACAGCGACCAGCCGAAGTGCAGCGACGGCATCGCCGCGTACTGGTTGGTGACCGTCGTCAGCGTCCCGTAGTCCGGCTTCGCGAAGTCCTGCACCCCGTGGACCGTGTCGATGAACCCGAGGCCCGGCATGAGGCGCGGCGGGGCCAGCGGGTAGAGCCAGAAGCCGACCAGCGCGAGCAGCGTGGCGAACCCGATGGAGCTGCGGACCCAGCGGTAGTCCGCGGGCCGGCGCACGTACAGCACACCCAGGATGGTCAGCGGCACGATGAAGTGGAACGTCGAGTAGTAGTAGTCGAAGAACTCGCGCAGCCAGTTGATCTCCACGACCGCGTGGTTGACCCAGTGCTCGATGTCGATGTGCAGCCACTGTTCGATGGAGTGGATCTGCCGGCCGTGCTCCTCGGCGGTGGCCCGGCCGGCGGTCGCCGCCAGCCTGACCTGGGCGTACGCGGAGTAGACGACCCGGATCAGCAGGAGTTCCAGCAGCAGGTTGGGACGGCTGAAGACCCGGCGCCAGAAGGGCAGGAGCGGCACGCGGCTCCAGCGCGCCGCGACCGGCTTCGCGTACTCGGTGGGGATCGGCCGCTGCCAGTACGGCGAGGTGCGCGGCAGGAACGGCGCCGCACAGGCCGCCCCGAGCGCCGCCAGGAGCAGCACGTTGTCCCGTACGGGCAGGAGGGCCCCGATGTTCGGCAGCAGCATCTTCCCGGGCAGCGTGAGCACGAGCACCACGACGGCCGGCCAGACCAGCCGGTCGGCGGCCCGCTTCCCGACCCTGCCGACCACCGCGAGGAGCACCCACAGCAGCTGGTGCTGCCAGGCGGTCGGCGAGACGGCGACGACCACGCAGCCGGTCACGGCGACGGCGAGGAGAAGCTGGCCGTCCCGCGCGTACCGCACCGCGCGCCGCAGTCCGAGCACGACGACGACGGCTGCCAGGGCGAGGAAGAGGACGATCTCCAGGGGACCCGACAGGCCGAGCCGGAGCAGCGCACCGTGCAGCGACTGGTTGGCCAGGCTGTCCGGCCGCTCACCGAGTCCGGCTCCCGCGACATGGTGGACCCAGTAGGTCCAGGAGTCGTGCGGCATCGCCGCCCAGGCGACCGCGGTGCCCACGGCGAAGGCCGCACCGCCCGTCACGGCGGCCCGGCGCCGGCCGGTCAGCCAGAGCAGGGCCGCGAACAGCAGGACGGTCGGCTGGAGGGCGGCGGCGATGCCGATCAGGACGCCGGACGCCCGTTCGCCCCGGACCACGAAGCAGGCCAGCAGAACGAGGAGAACGGGAAGGATGCTGGTCTGGCCGAGATACAGCGCGTTGCGCACCGGCAGCGACAGCATGAGCAGGCTGATCGCCACGGGCGCGGCGAGCAGGGTCGTACGGCGGCCGACGGGCGCCGGCAGGGCGCGGGCCGCGACGATGCCGAGGGCGGCGACCAGCAGCAGGGAGCCGAAGGTCCACGCGACGCCGAGTGCCTGTTCGGCCGAGGCGGTGAGCGGTTTGAGGACCAGCCCGGCGAAGGGCGTCCCGGTGAACCGGTCGGAGTCGTACAGCGATCCCGGCACATGCAGGACCCCGTTCTCCCCGATCCATGTCTCCAGGTCCGTGAGGCGTTCGCCCGGGGGCTGCCGGAGCACCACCGTCATCTGCCGTACCGCCAGTACGGCCACGACCAGCCAGAGCACGGCCCGGGTCAGCCCGGTCCTCGACTCCGTGTCCGTGGCTGCGTTCCCGCGCACACTGTGATCCGCATTCGCCACGCTGCGCCGACCCTCCCACCGTTTCATGCACTGCCCCTTCGACTCGGGGACGTGCGGATGAAGCCTCGCATTGCCCTATGAGGTAGACACAATCAACCCCCTCTTCGCCTGACTGTCATCACGCATTTGTCCGAAAGAATGCGCGAATGACATGTTCCGTCGGCATGTCGCAACGCCACGCACGCAGGGGATTCGGCCCTCGCGCGGGGATCGGCCCTCACGCAGAAGGGGTTTCGGCCCTCGCGCGGGGCGTTTCGGCCCTCGCGCAAGGGATTCAAGCCCTCGCGCAGGCATCAGCCCTCGTGGACCGGTGTGTCCCCCTGCCAGGCGGCGAACAGCGGAGTCGCTCCGGCACCGTCCAGAACCACGACGCCGAACGGCCGGTCGAAGGCGATGTGCCGGACGCGGCGCGGGCGCGGCGCGGCTGCCCCGGCCCGCATGGCGACGACCGTCACGGCCGCCGCTTCCACCCCCTCCTCGGCGATCTTCAGCACGGCCTCCTGCACCACCTGCGAGATGGCGAGCGGCTCGGGCGAGAGCCCGGGGAATTCCGCGCCGTCGGAGGTCGCCCGGCGCACGCCGAGCGCGGGCAGCTGCTCGGAGGCCTGAACAGTCGTACGCAGGGTGAGGCGCGGGACCGCGATGGTCACGTCGTCGGCGTCCGGCGCGGTGCCCGATTCCCGGGGCGCCCAGCCCGCGGGCAGCACCTGTGCCGCGCCCGCGCCCGCTTCCCCCAGGACGAACCGCACCCGGGCCGGAGCCCCACCGCCCGAGGTCCCAGCGGCCGGGGTCCCACCGTCCGGGGTCCCGGCGCCCGCCTCCGTACGGCTGCGCAGTTCGCAGCGCAGTTCGACGACGTACGCGCCGCCCACCGTCCAGGCGTCCGACAGCGCCACCCCCTTGTGCATGGTCGGCACCGGACGGGTCACCCCCGCAGCGTCGGTGAACAGTGCGTCACGGGTGCGCCGCCCCTCGAACGGCACCTCCCAGCGGGCCTTCAGGGCCAGCGCGTTGACGAGGACGAGGAGTGTCTCGTCGGTGATCTCCAGCGGCAGCCTCTCGATCAGTCCGCCGGTCACCTCGCGCACCCAGGCATCGGCCTGGGCCGGATCCATCGCGCCGAACCGGATGTCCGGCAGCGATTCCCGGTACGCGCGGTACACCGGCACCCTGCTCCACACCCTGGTCGCCACACCCAGCGCCTCGGTACGGGCCAGTTCACGGGCGGCCTCCGTCACGGCCGGTCCGGCCTCCCGTTCGGCCACCCCGAGCAGCGCGCGCAGCTCGTCGGCGGTCTCGCCGCGCGCGCCGGCCGCCACGGCGGCCAGGGCCAGCCACAGACCGGCGGGCGAGCACACGAAGCTCTCGCCGACCGGACGGGCCGGACCCGCCAGCTCCCGCGTCCACAGCTCGGCCAGCCGCCGGACCGCCCCGGCCCGCTCCATCGAATCCGTCCCCTGTGCCACCGATTCCCCCTCCACGTAATCTCTTCGCCATCCGATTGTCCGGAAGTCAGAATGAACCACATGACGTGGAACGTGACGCCTGAACTCTTCGACTCCCCCGACGCGGCGGTGCTGCGCCGGGACTATTACGACGAGGTGGCCAGCCGCTACTGGCAGCGGCCCGCGACCTCCGAGGAGATCGACGAAGGGCTCACCGACGACGGCGCCGACCGGCTCGTACCGCCCACCGGACAGTTCGTCGTCGGCCGCTACGAGGGCAGGGCCGCGAGCTGTGCGGGGTTTCTCGTGACGGACGCGGACGCGGGCATCGCGGAGCTGACCCGGGTGTACGTACGTCCCGGTTTCCGCGGCACCGGGGGCGGCGGAGAGCTGCTGGCCGCCGTCGAGGACGCGGCACGGGCGTTCGGGATACGGCTGCTCCGGCTCGACACCCGCAACGACCTGGTCGAGGCGCGCGGACTGTACGCGAAGCACGGCTACCGGGAGGTGCCCGCGTTCCACCACCGCCAGTTCGCGGAGCACTGGTTCGCCAAGGAGCTGTGACGCGAGAGACGCAGGGCGACGAACGAGGGGCAGGGGGCGGGACGGGAGCCGAGGCGAGAGGCGGGACAAAGGCGAGGCGAGGGGCGGGGCCGGGAGCCGAGGCGGGGCGGGGCGGGGCGACGAACGAGGCGCGGGACCGGTGTTCAGGCCGCGTGGTCGCGGCGCGGTTCCGGCATGTGCGGTCGCTCCCTGCTCGAACCGCTCACCTCGGCGGTCAGCTCGACGACCAGCCTGACCAGATCGGTGGGCCGCTCCGGCCCCCACCAGTCGCCCAGCAGCTCGGAGAGCGAGTCCTCGCGGGCCTGGGCGAGCCGGACGACGACCTCCGAGCCCGGCTCGGTGAGGACCAGCTGCACCCCCTCGCGCCGGGCCAGCCCGCGCTCCTCCAACTGGCGCGCCGCCTCGCTGATCACCCTGAGGGGCACCGGCGCGATGTCGGCGAGCCGGGCGGGTTCGACGGTGCCGTGCCGCTTGATCCGCAGCAGCAGCCAGCTGGCCGCGGGCAGCAGGTCGTAGCCCGCCTTCTCGGTGATCTTCACGTAGATCTCGCGGCGCCCCTCCCTGGTGGCGAGCACGGAGAGGGCACGGGCGCATTCGTCGTACGAGGAGCGCTCCACGGGGTTCGACGCCAGGGTCTGACTGGTGTCGGGGGCGGTCACCGAGCCGCGCAGCTTGTCCTCCTTGAGGAACCAGGCGAGGGCGAAGGCGACCAGGACGACGGGAGCGGCGTACAGGAAGACATCGGTGATCGACGTCGAGTACGCGCTGAGGATCGAGGGGCGCAGATCGGCGGGCAGCTGACCGATGGCCCGGGGGTCGGCCGCCAGCCGGTCGGCATCGACACCCGGCGGCAGTGAGCGGCCTTCGAGGGCGCTGCTGAGTTTGCCGGTGAGCCGGTTGGTGAAGATGGTGCCGAAGATGGCCACCCCGAACGAGGCGCCGATGGAGCGGAAGAAGGTCGCGCCGGAGGTGGCGACACCCAGATCCTCGTACGTCACGGCGTTCTGCACGACCAGCACGAGGACCTGCATCACCAGACCGAGCCCGGCCCCGAAGACGAAGAAGTAGACGCTCATCTCCCAGGTGGAGCTGGTCTCGTCGAGGCGGTGGAGCAGCAGCAGGCCGATCGCGGTGAGGAAGGTGCCCGCGACGGGGAAGACCTTCCAGCGGCCGGTGCGGCTGACGAGCTGGCCGGAGCCGGTCGAGGTGATCAGCATGCCGAACACCATGGGCAGCATGTGCACACCCGACATCGTCGGGGTGATGCCGTGCACCACTTGGAGGAATGTCGGCAGATAGGTCATCGCGCCGAACATCGCGAAGCCGACGACGAAGCTGATGAGGGCGACGAGGCTGAAGGTCCTGATCCGGAAGAGCTTCAGCGGCAGTACGGGCTCCGCGGCGCGGCGCTCGACCGCGATGAAGGCGATGAGCAGCAGCACGGCCAGCACGGCGAGGGAGATGATCTGCGCCGATCCCCAGGCCCAGGTGGTGCCGCCGAGGGAGGCGACGAGGACCAGGCAGGTCGCGACGGAGGCGATGAGGAAGGTGCCGAGGTAGTCGATGGTGTGCTTGGACTGACGGACCGGGATGTGCAGGACGGCGGCGATGACGACGAGGGCGACGACGCCGATCGGCAGGTTGATGTAGAAGACCCAGCGCCAGCTGAGGTGTTCGGTGAAGAAACCGCCGAGGAGCGGCCCGAGCACGCTCGTCACACCGAAGACCGCACCGAACAGGCCCTGGTACTTGCCCCGTTCGCGCGGCGAGACGATGTCACCGACGATCGCCATCGACAGCACCATCAGCCCGCCGCCGCCGAGGCCCTGGAGGGCCCGGAAGCCGATCAGCTGAGGCATGTTCTGGGCGAGGCCGCAGAGTGCGGAGCCGATGAGGAAGATGACGATGGCGGTCTGGAACAGCTTCTTGCGCCCGTACTGGTCGCCGAGCTTGCCCCAGAGCGGGGTGGCCGCGGTCGCCGCCAGCATGTAGGCGGTGACGACCCAGGACAGATGGTCCATGCCGCCGAGGTCGCTGACGATCGTCGGCAGTGCCGTGGAGACGATGGTCTGATCGAGTGCGGCGAGCAGCATGCCGAGCAGCAGTGCGCCGATGGCCACCATGACGGTTCGCTTCGACCGTGCGTCGCCCGGCACGGGGGGCGGCGGGCTCAGCTGCTGGGCCATGAGCATCTCCTCGGATCCGATACACCCCCATCCTGGACGTTTTGCCCGGTTACGGCCTGCCGAGCGGCCGCGCGTCGTTGGGCTCCGCGGTGACGGCCTGCATAATCGCAGGCAGCTCAAGGGGAGGGGACCGACTATGACCGGACATATGTGCCCGGAGTGCGGCAGAAGACGCGTCGGACGAGAGCCGGTCGCAGGTCAGGCGCCGGACGCGCCGGCCGGCGGACCGGACGCGTGCGCGTGCGGGCCGGCCGCACCGCTCACCGGGGAGGAGCGGCGGGCGGCGCGGGCGGCGGAGACCGCCGCGGCCGAGGACTTCGATCCGCTGCGGATCAGGCCGTACGTGACCCTGTCCGGCGAAGGCACCACCGCCGACCACGAGCACATCGACACCGGCACGGGCGCCGGTACGGGCGCGGGAGCCGACGACGCCCATCGGTACGGTGCGCACCGCGACCCCGTCCACGGCCACATCGCCCCGGACCCCGCCGACACGACGATGCCGCTGTTCCTGGACGGAGCGGCAGGCACGGCGGCGTACGGAGGCGGCGCAACGTACGCAGACGGCGGCGCGGCGGCGTACGGAGCAGGGGGTGGGGCGTACGGAGACGGCGCGGCGCACCGAGCGGAGGGCGCGGCATACGGCGCGGGGCACGCGACGCCGTACGGACCCTTGGGCGCGGTCGCGGGTCCGCCGGCGGACACCGCGAAGGGCTTTCCGGACGAGGCCCACCGGCGCACACCCTCCACCGGCCTCGGCCCGGACCCTGACGCCGACCCCGTCCAGCCCCGTCGGCGGCGGCCGTTCGCGGCGCTCGCCGCCGGGGCGGCGGTGGTCGCGGTGGTCGGCGTCGCGGCCTTCGCCGGGGGGCTGTTCTCCGGGGACGACGGCCGGCAGGAGGCCCTGCCGGACATGTCCACGAGCGCCCCGGACGGCATGGGTGAGGGACCGGCCGATTCCGTGTCGGAGTCGGCCAGCGCGTCGCCCTCGACGTCCCGCTCGGCCCAGGCGTCGCCCTCCGCGTCGGCCTCCGGCTCCGCCTCACCGTCGAAGAGCGCGGAGCCGACCGGTTCCGCGTCCGCACCGGCCTCGCCGACCGCGCCCGGCCCGTCCCCCTCCGCCTCCGGCACGAAGCCCCCGGGCACCCCGTCCGCGGCGCCGCCCGTCCAACTGGCGGGCCCCACGCTGCGGCCCGGCGACCATGGCCCCGAGGTGGCCGAACTCCAGAACCGCCTGAAGGAGGTCTGGCTCTACCAGGGCCCCTCGGACGCCGATTACACGGGCCGGGTCGAGGACGCCGTACGCGTCTATCAGTCGTACAAGGCGATCCAGGGCGACCCCGCGGGCGTGTACGGGCCGAACACCCGGCGCGCGCTGGAGGCGGAGACGAGCGGGCGCGGCGGCCACTGACGTACGGGAGGCGGGGGACCGAGTCCGGGATGGTGCCGGATCCGGTACCGGAAGAAGGGGATTCGCATTCCGGCGCGCCTTTTTGTATCGTGATGGAACAAAGTGGCCTCCGCTCGCACTCCCTGACCGGCGGGCGGGGCCGCTCTTGTACGTCATCCGCGTCACCCACGCCACCCGCGCCACCTCGCGCCGAGGTGCACGCGACACCCCCCGCGCTCAGGAGCCAGCCGATGTCGGCCACCGTCCTCACCGCAAGCGCCCTCCTTCTGGACATGGACGGCACCCTCGTGAACTCCGATGCCGTAGTGGAACGCTGCTGGCATCGCTGGGCACTGAAGCAGGGGCTCGACCCGGTGGCCGTACTCAAGGTGGTCCACGGCCGGCAGGGGTACGCCACGATGGCCGTCCTGCTCCCGGACCGCCCCATGGAGCAGAACTACGCGGAGAACCAGGTCATGCTCGCCGAGGAGACCGCCGATATGGACGGCGTCGTCCCGGTCGGCGGCGCACCCGCCTTCATGGCCGCGATCTCCGCGCTCCCGCACGCGCTCGTGACCTCGGCGGACGCGGCACTGGCACAGGCCCGGATGACGGCGGCGGCCCTGCCGATGCCCGACGTCCGCGTCACCGCCGAACTGGTCGGCGCCAGCAAGCCGGACCCCGAGGGCTTCCTCAAGGGCGCCGCCGAGCTGGGCTTCGACGCGGCCGACTGCATCGTGTTCGAGGACTCGGAGGCGGGCATCGCGGCGGGCCGGGCGGCGGGCATGCGTGTGGTGGGGGTCGGCCCGCGAGCCGCCGCGCTGTCCCCGGACGCCCATGTCGAGGATCTGACACAGATCCGGGTGGAAGCGGCGGCGGACGGCACGATCCGTCTGCACATCAGCGACCGCTGAGCGCTGCTCGCCGCAGCCTGAAAACCCCGGCGGCCCGGAAAACCCCCGCAACCCCGGAAACCCCGCGGCCCCACGAACCCGCAGCCCAGAAGCCCCACCACCGCACAGCCGGGCACCTCCGGCACCTCCCGGCACCCTGGCACACCCGGCGGGCCCGCGGCCCGGACGCCCCCGGCCCCACGACCCCCGCCCCCGCCACCGCCCCGGCACCATCCCGCCCGAGCCGCCCGCCCCGGTCCCCGGTCCCTCGGACTCAGTCGCGGTGCAGCAGTCCGCGCGCCACCAGCTCCAGCACCAGCGCGACGGCCACCACCTGCACCGCCATCAGTGCCACGAGCACGAACAACTGCACGGCGCCGGCCTCCACGGGTGAGGCGCCGCCCAGCAGCATGCCCACGAACGCGCCTGGCAGGGTGACGAGCCCCACCGTCCGGGTCTGATCGAGCCCCGGCAGCAACGCGTCCGACGCCGCGGGCCTGGCGATCTCCAGCCGGGCGTCCCGGTCCTGCATCCCGAGCGCCATCCCCGCCTCCACCTCCCCGTGCCGGGTGCCGAGTTCGTCCAGCGCGCGCCGGCCACCGAGGACCGTAGCGGTGAGCGCGCCCCCGATCAGAATGCCCGTGACCGGGATGAGCGCGATGCCCCGGACCGGCACGAGACCGGTGAGCAGCAGCACGCCCACCACCGGCAGCACCCCGGCACCGATCGGCAGCGCCGCCCAGCGCCAGGTGCGGTTGCCGGTGATCCGGCGCCCCGCGGTCCACACCGCCACCACGAACATCAGCGCCACGAAGCCGAGCAGGGGCGCGAGCGAGTGGACCACCCAGCCGATGGCCAGGGAGACCGCGGCGAGTTGAGCCGCGGCCCGCAGCCCGGCGACGGCGATCTCGCGCGAACGGCCCAGTGAGGCCCACGCGGCGACGGCGGTCGCGAACGCCAGGAGTACGGCGAGGACGATCCCGAGCGTCATGGTGACCGGAAGCAGCACGCGGGCCACTCTAAGGCTGTCCCGTCATCCCGGCGGGCGCGCGGCGACGACCACCGGCACCTCGCGCCCCAGGTCCGGCGTACGGCACCGACCACCGGCACCCAGCGCCCGGCCACCGACCACCGGCCACCGGCACGGAGAGGGCCGCGAGGGGACGGCCGCCGCCCATCAACCCCCGCACAGACAAACGCCGTACGACAAACAGTACAAACTTCGGACTGAACGTCAGACCGATCCGCAAGACCCCTTGATGTGACGTGCGCATGTCGTCACCCTGTTACCTGATGACCTTCTCCCGGAAACCCGGCGCCGCCACGATGGCCGGGCTTCACCAGGTCGCCAGCCCAACATCCCCCCACATCAAGGGAGTTCGCATGTCTGGTGTCTACGCGCGTCGCCTCGGCGTCGTCGTCGCATCCGCCGCCCTCGCCGCCACCTCCGCACTGCTCACCGCCCCGACCGCACAGGCCGCCATGCCCACGCCGGTCAGCGCGTCCACCGCCCGCACCTACCTCGGCCAGCTCACGGTGGAGACCGAGGGCTCGTCCAGCGGCTACAGCCGGGACAAGTTCCCGCACTGGATCACCCAGTCGGGCGCCTGCAACACCCGCGAGGTCGTGCTGGAGCGCGACGGTACGAACGTCGAGCAGAACTCCAGCTGCGCGGCGGTCAGCGGCAGTTGGTACTCCGAGTACGACGGAGCGACCTGGACCGCCGCCTCCGACCTGGACATCGACCACATGGTCCCGCTCGCCGAGGCCTGGCGCTCCGGCGCGAGCAGCTGGACCACGGCCCAGCGCCAGTCCTTCGCCAACGACCTGACGCGCCCGCAGCTCATCGCGGTCACGGACAACGTCAACCAGTCCAAGAGCGACCAGGACCCGGGCGAGTGGCTCCCGTCGCGCAGCGCCTACCTGTGCACCTACGCCCGCGCCTGGGTGCACGTGAAGCACTACTACGACCTGAGCGTCGACTCGGCGGAGAAGAGCGCGCTCCAGTCCGTCCTGAACAACTGCTGACCCGCCAGGACAGCCGCTGACCTGGCGGCACAACCGCCGACCCGGCAGGACAACCGCCGACCGACCGGCGGAGCGACTGCCGACCCGGCCGGCGAGGCCGGCGGAACCGTTACGCCCTTCTCCGTCGTTCCGTACCGTACGGGCCGTCCACCACGGGGCCCACCCGTGGCCGGACCACCCGGCGCGGCGCGAGGAGGGCACCACATGGCCGGGCTGCGCCTGGGACCACTGCTGCGGTACGTCGACTGGGAGTCCGGTTCCCACGCGACCGTCTGGGTCGAGACCGACCGTCCGTGCACCGTCGAGGTGCGGTGCGCGGACGGGGCGTCCGGCTCGTCCCCGACGTTCGCGGTCGCGGGGCACCACTACGCCCTGGTGGTCGTCACGGGGCTGACGCCCGGCTCGACCACGGCGTACGAGGTGCTGCTCGGCACCCGGCGCGTGTGGCCGCCCGAGGAGTCCCGCTTCCCGGCGAGCACCATCACCACGCCCCCCACCGGCGCCGGGCGGCAGAGCGTGCGGGTCTCCTTCGGCTCCTGCCGCTGGGCTTCCGCACCCGCCGGTGAGCCGGACCCGGTGGGCCCGGACGCGCTCGACACCCTGGCGGCACACCTCGCCGCCGACCCCGGCGCCGTACGCCCCGACGTGCTGCTGCTCCTCGGCGACCAGGTGTACGCGGACGAGACATCACCGGCGACCCGACGCCGGATCGCGTCGCGCCGGGACCTGGCGGAGCCGCCGGGTGCCGAAGTGGCGGACTACGAGGAGTACACGCTCCTGTACGACGAGTCCTGGCGCGACCCCGAGGTGCGCTGGCTGCTGTCCACGGTCCCCAGTTGCATGATCTTCGACGACCATGACGTCGTAGACGATTGGAACACGAGTGCCGCCTGGCAGGCGGACATCCGGGCCACTCCCTGGTGGCACGAGCGCATCGTCAGCGGGCTGATGTCGTACTGGGTCTATCAGCACCTGGGCAACCTCTCCCCCGCCGAACTGGCCGAGGACCCGCTGTACGCGGCGGTCCGGGCCACCCCCGACGGCACCGGACCGCTGCGGCTCTTCGCCGCCGAGGCGGACGCCGACCCCACCCGTACGCGCTGGAGCTACCGGCGTGTTTTCGGCCGAGTACGGCTGCTCATGGTGGACACCCGGGCGGCCCGCGTTCTCGACGAACGAAGCCGGGCGATGCTCGACGCCGACGAGGCCCGCTGGATGCGCGAGGAGGCGCTCGCCGACCCCGGTTCGTACGACCATCTCCTGATCGGCAGCTCGCTGCCATGGCTGCTGCCACCGCTCATCCATGACGCGGAGAGCTGGAACGCCGCGATGTGCCGCGGCGGGCGCGGAGAGCGCTGGGCACGCCTCGGCGAGAAGCTGCGCCGGGCGTCCGACCTGGAACACTGGGCCGCTTTCCCGGAATCCTTCCGCCTGCTGACGGAGTTGCTGCGGGAGGCGGGAAACGGTCCGGACGCCCCGGCGACGGTATGTGTGCTATCGGGCGATGTGCACCATGCGTACATCACCGAGCCCGAGTGGCCCGCCTCCACCCCCGGCGGCCCTCCGGACTCCCGCATCCTGCAACTGACCTGCTCTCCCGTCCACAACTCGATCCCGGCGACGATCAGAGCGGGCTTCCGTTTCGGCTGGAGCCGGCCGGGGCGATGGCTCGGCCGGGCACTGGCGCGGCACGGTCGCACGGGGAGCCCGCCGATGCGCTGGAGGAAGTCGGGCGGGCCATGGTTCGGCAACCAGTTGATGACACTCACCCTGGATGGCCGGAAAGCTGCGCTGACATTGGTTCAGGCCAAGGGGAATGCCACAGGTGCGCAGCTGGAGACCGTTCTGGAGCGATCACTCACCAGCGGAGAGTAGTCAGTTTTCGGCCACTCAACCGAATGTTGAACTTGCAAGTAATGGTGAGGTCTCCCTAACCTGATGCGCTCAATCGGTTCACGTCCCCACCAGACCGAAGGAGCCATCCCCCCATGTTCGAACCCCTGAACCAGGCACGGCCCTACGCGATCAGCCTGTTCCGCTTCGTCGTCGGCTTCCTCCTCGCCTGCCACGGCGCCTCCTCCATCTTCGGAATCCTCGGCGGCCACATGGGCAGCGGCAGCGCCACCCCGGCCGGCACCTGGCCAACCTGGTACGCCGCCCTCATCCAGCTGATCTGCGGCACCCTGGTCGCACTCGGCCTCGGTACCCGCGCGGCCTCCTTCGTCGCCTCCGGCGCGATGGCGTACGCGTACTTCTCGGTGCACCAGTCGCAGTCGCTCCTCCCCCTCCAGAACGGCGGCGAGGCCGCGGCCTTCTTCAGCTGGGCGTTCCTGCTGCTGGTCTTCACGGGCCCCGGTGCCGTGGCCCTGGACCGGCTGTTCTCCGCACGGGCCGAGAGCGCCCGCCGGGAGGAGCACCCGCGCAACCACGCGGCCGTCACACTCTGACCGACCCCGACCGAGGTACGGCGCCCGGCTCCTCCGCGACGGCGGGGAGGAGCCGGGCGCCGCACCGCCCCCCATGCGCGGGGCCGACCGGCATCACCCCCGCCCGGACACCCCGAACGGCACCGAGAAGCACGCGGCCCGGGCACCCGCGCCACCCTGCGCATCGTGAATGATCACCGACCGCGCACCGCCCTCCCGGAACCCCCAGCCGTGCCGGGCGCGCGCCGAGCCGTTCCCGTACCGATCGGTCCGGAAGTCGAGCCAGACCTCATTGACCGGGTCCGCGGTCGCCGAGGCCCGGTGCTGATAGTGCGGCCCCGCGGCCTTCGGGTCGGCACCGCAGGGGGAGGTGTGCACATGCATCCCGTACGCACGGTCCGGTACGAGCCCACGCAGCCGGGCCGCGACCCGGGTGCCCGAACTGTCCGACCGCTGCTCGACCTCGATCCAGGCCCCCGCGGGGACCAGGTTCATGTCGTACGTGAGGGCACGGGACGGAAGGAACGCGCCGGGCGGGGCGAAACGGGCCGAGGTCCGCATGTCGTATCCGGTCCCGTCACCGCCCGCCGCACGACCACGACCGGCCCACGCCCCCTCCGCACCACTGCCCCCGTCCACGCGGCCCGCCCCGCCGACACCACTGACCCCGTCCACGCGGCCCGCCCCGCCGACACCACTGCCCCCGCCGGGACCACTGGCTCCATCCGCACTGTTCACCCCGCCCGCACTGTGGGCACCATCCGCACCGGTCGTCCCCTCCGCACCACTGACCCCGCCGGTCGCCAGTACCAGGGCCGTGGCCACCGCCAGCGCCGCTGTTCCCGCTCGCCCCACCCGTACCACCGCTGCTCGAATCGTCATCCGCTGCTCCTCATCCGCTGCTCCTCGTTCTCGCCGGGCCCTTCCCCCCGGCCCTAACGACAGCGACCTCCCGAGGTGTACGTGAGCTGCACAACATCACCCACTCCTGGCGATCTCCGGGTGAACAGCGGGCGTACGCTGTACAGCTGGCCCTGCCGCCCCTGCCGCTCCCCTGCGACGTCGCGGCGTTGACACGAATCGGGGAGTAGTAAGTGCTTGAGAGTGTGGGCGCGCTGACCAGCAGCCCATGGATCTACGCGGTGGTCGCACTCTCGGTGCTTCTGGACGTCTTCGTACCTCTCCTGCCCAGTGGCGTCCTGGTGATCACCGCCGCCACGGCGGCTGCCGCGGGCTCCACCACCGTCGGCGCCGGGGAAGCGGCCCATCAGGTGCCGTCGCTGCTCGTACTGACCCTGAGCGCGGCCACCGCCTCGGTGCTCGGCGACCTCGTCGCGTACCGCCTCGCCTGGCGCGGCGGCGAACGGCTGGACCGCGCCATAGCCCGCTCTCGACGCCTCACCACGGCGCAGGAACGCCTCGGCGCGGCGCTCAGCCGTGGCGGGGGCGCACTCGTCGTCGTCGCCCGGTTCGCCCCGGCGGGCCGCTCGGTGGTCTCCCTGGGCGCGGGCGCCGCCCACCGCACGGCGAAGGAATTCCTGCCGTGGTCGGCACTGGCCGGTGTGGCCTGGGCGGGCTACAGCGTGGGGCTCGGCTACTTCGGCGGTCAGTGGCTGGGCGCCACGTGGTTCGGCACGGCGGTCTCGGTGCTCGCACTGTTCGTGGCGGGCTCGCTGGCGGCACTCGTGGTGCGGCGCCCGGCCGCCGCGGCCGGCCCCGTGCAGACACCGGTACCGGCGGCGACCGCACCGTCATCTCCGGCTCCGGCCAACTCCTGACAGCCGCGTCACGCCCGTGCGGCGCCACGCACCTCCAGCCCGTCGAGCAGCTTCATCGTGGCGGCGGTGATCTCGTCGACGGCCCGGTCGAAGACCTCCTGATTGTGCGCGGCGGGCGCCCGGAACCCGGACACCTTGCGTACGTACTGAAGGGCGGCGGCGCGCATGTCCTCCTCGGTGGCCTCTTCGGGCATGGCCGGCGGACGTAGGGTCTTGATGCTTCGGCACATACCTCCAGTGTGTACCGCACCACTGACAACGGCTTCGCCGCTCCCCATCACCCCCGCACCGCCCGCGCCCGCGCGCTCACGGTGCGGTGACGGTGACGATGTGCCCCTGGGCGTCGACGGTGAGGGCCACGCGCTCGACGCGATTCGTCACGGCCACCCCCAGCCACACGACGCTCCACAGCATGCAGGAGAAGACCGTCAGAAGGGCGTGCAGCACGTGGTTCACCGGCTGTCCGCGCACGAGCACCACCTGCGCCCCGGACCGTGACTCCACCCGCCACCCGCTCGCGATCCGCTGATTGACCACCCAGTCGAGGATGAGGCCGCGCTGCGTGGCGTCGGGCGGCTCACCGTTCGCGGTGTAGTAGCCGGGGGGCGGTTCGATGGAAGCGCATCCCCGTGGCGCACGTCGGAGCTTCACGGGGATCACCTCCAGGTTTCGAGGTCGCCGCCTCGCCACTCGATCAGGTCCGGCTGATCCAGCTCCACGGCCTCATCCTCACCCGCGGCGAGTCCCGCCTCCCTGAGCAGCGCGGCGACATCGCCGCGCCCGTGCGCCAGTCCCACGATCTGACCGCGCACGGTCACTCGCCGCCCACCGGTAGGCGAAGGCGGATGAACGATCACGGGCGGATGTCCGGCCATGCCTCCACGGTGCCTTGAGCACAGCCGGACCGCATCCCGGCGGGGAGGGACCGCGCACCGGCCGGGACGGTGGCCGCTCCGTCCCGGTCACCCGTCGCGGAGCCGGGCAGCGGGTTCGTCGACCGGTGGTTCGCCGTGGAGATAGCGGCGCGGGGATGTGCCCACCGTCCGCCTGAACGCCGCGAGGAAGGCGCTCGGTGTCGCGTACCCCACGACGTGCGCGACCCGGGAGACGGGCAGGCCCTCGGCCAGGAGCGGAAGGGCCGCCCGCAGCCGTACATGGGTGCGCCAGCGGTCGAAACTCATTCCGGTGTCATGGACGAACAGCCGGGTCAGGGTGCGTCGGCTCACCCCGACGGCCCGTGCGTGCGCCTCAAGGCTCCGCAGGTCGGCAGGGTCGGCGAGCAGTGCTTCGGCCACCGCGCGAACCCGGTCGTCGTCGGGCTCCGGCACATCGATGGGGGTCGCCGGCAAGGGGCGCAGCAGGTCCAGCACCACCGCCTCGCCCCGCAGCCGCTCGGCGTCGGGAAGGTCGTTCCGGCCGAGGTAGTCGATCAGGTGGGCCAGCAGTCCGTCCACGCCGACCGGGGTGGGTTCCGACCAGTTCTGGGCGCACCGGTCCGGCTCGAAGTAGAGGCTGCACAGTGTCGCGTCCCGGGTCGCGCCGGTCCGGTGGACGACCCCCGCGGGCAGCCACAGCGCCCGTGTGCGGGGCAGGACCCAGTAGGCATCGCCGACGGAGACGCCGAGCACCCCGCGCCTCGCCCAGGCCAGCTGGTGCTGCGGGTGACTGTGCGAGACGAACCACTGCCCGGACACCAGCGGGAAGCTCCCGACAACGATCGCGCCCACCCCGGCGGGAACGGCCCCCATATCGCCCTCAGTCATGCGCTCCACCGTATGCCCTCGACATGTCCTCAACGCGATATGCCCTGGCCCTGTAGCGGATTGAGGCCTGCGCATGCCGTACGTAGCGTCGCCCTCATGCTGAAACCTCGCCCAACACCCTTTGTTCGCTTACGCAGTTCACACCGTCCGCCCGCCGGCACAGGGAACCCGGCATGACCTCGGCGCCGAGCGCGGCGGCCACCGCCACCGGCCGCCGCGGACCGGCTCTGGTCGTGCTCTGCTTCGTTCAGTTCATGCTCGTCCTGGACGACAACGTGGTGAGCGTCGCGCTCCCCAGCATCCGGGACGACCTGGGCTTCGGCACCGGCGGCCTCGCATGGGTCGTCAACGCCTATTTCCTCGCCTTCGGCGGGCTGTTGCTGCTGTTCGGCCGTATGGCGGACCTGCTGGGCCGCAGACGCGTCTTCCTGATGGGTGTGGCGCTGTTCGGTGGAGCGAGTCTCCTCTGCGGGTTCGCGCAGGAGCCCTGGCAGCTCGTGGCGGGCCGGTTCGTCCAGGGTGCGGGAGCCGCCATGGCGAGCCCGTCCTCGCTGGCGCTGATCGCGCTCCTGTTCCCCGGCGACCGGGAGCGCGCCAGGGCACTCGGTATCTGGGGCGGTATCGCGGCGCTGGGCGCCTCGCTGGGCCTGGTGATCTCCGGTGTCCTGACCGGGCTCACGTCCTGGCGCTGGATCTTCCTGATCAACCTGCCGGTGGCCGTCACCGCCCTGGCACTGCTCCCACGCCTGGTCCCGGAAAGCCGCGCCGGTCGCGCGGTACGCCTCGACGTACCCGGTGCGGTGCTGGGCACCGGAGCCGTACTGTCCCTGGTCTACGGTCTGCTCCGGGCCGGGGATTCGGGCTGGGGCCACCCGACCGCTGTCGTCCCCCTGGTTCTCGCCCTGGTACTGGCGGTCGCGTTCGCGGCGGTCGAGGCGCGCGCCGCCGAACCACTGGTGCCTCTGTCGTTCCTGTCCTTCCGCATCCGCGCGGTCGCCAACGGGGCGACCCTGTTGTTCTCCGCCGCCTTCTACGCGATGGCCTTCCTGCTGATGGTGCATCTCCAGACCACCATCGGCTACGACCCCCTCACGGCGGGACTCGCCTACCTGCCCTTCGGAGCCGGCATCCTCACCGGGATGTGGCTCTCCGCCCGCGCCGTGGACAGGCTCGGGACGCGCCCGGCTCTCGTCGTGTCGTTCCTGATCAGCGCGGTCGGACTGCTGTTGCTGTCCGGCATCACGCCGGAGGACGGTTACGTCTCGGGGGCACTGCCCGGCCTGCTCGTCACGAGCCTCGGCTGCGGCATGAGCCTGCCCGCTCTGACCGTTGCCGCCCTCACCGGCACCACCGAGGATGACGCCGGCCTCGGCTCGGCCGTCCTCAGCTCGGTCCAACAGGTCGGCGGTGCGGTCGGGTTGGCGGTACTGGTCGCCCTGTCCACACGCCGCAGCGACGCCCTGGCCACGGAGAACGGCCCCGTGCACGCCGCGACGGAGGGCTTCTCGTACGCACTCAGGATCGCTGCCGCGCTCCTCGTGGCCGGCGCCGTACTCATCACCATCGCGCTCAAGAAGGGCCGTTCCACGGCATCCGGGCGGCAATCGGACCCGTCTGCGTAGACCCCGGCCCGGTGTCGTCGGTACGTCGGTGACCTCGCGAATTCCGCGGACGAACCGCGCCACCCCGCAGCCCACGGACTGCGGGGTGCGGGGTGGTGACGCAGATGCGGGACAGCCCCTCGAACCGGGCGGCACGATGAACGCATGGCGATATCCACGGCGTTCACGAGGATGCTCGGTGTGCGGTATCCGATCGCGCTGGCTCCGATGGGCGGGACCGCCGGTGGAGCGCCGGCGGCGGCCGTCTCCCGGGCCGGCGGATTCGGGATACCGGGCGGCACGTACGGGGACCCGGAATGGCCGGCGCGTGAGGTACCGATCGCGGCGGGAGCCGAAGGGCCGTGGGGTGTCGGATTCCTGACCTGGGCGATCGATCTCACCGCGGTGGAGACGGCGTCGCGCTACGGCCCCGCGCGGTGACGCCGTCCTTCGGCGGTCCGAGCCCGTACGCGGAACGGATCGCCGGGCGGGGGCTCTGCGATCCATCAGGTCACCGATCCGGAGGAGGCCGCACAGGCCGTGGACCCGGGCGCCGATGTGATCGTGGCGCAGGGAACCGAGAGCGGCGGACACGGAGCGGTACGCGGCGGTCCACTCCGCCGTTCGTGCCCGCCGTGGTGGATCTCGCGGGTCCGGTACCGGTGCTGGCGGCGGGCGGGATCGCGGATGGGCGCGGCGTGGCGACGGCTCTCGTGCTGGGAGCCGCCGGAGCGCTCATCGGCACCCGTTTCCCGGCCACCACCGAATCCCTGGCCAGTCCTTCGATCACCGCGTCGATCATCGCGGGGCGGGGGCAGGACACCGAGCCCAGCACCGTCCTGCCCATCGCACGCGGCGCCTCATGGCCATCGAGGTACCCCGCCCGCACCCTCGGCCACCCCTGCCTCGACCGCCGGCGCGGCCGGGAGACCGAACTCGCCGCCGATCCCGGGGCCCGTCAGGCGTACGAGGACAGCGTGGCACGAGGCGCGGTGCCCCCACAGCCGGCCTGGGCGGGCGAGGCCGTCGACCTCATCACCGACCCGCCCTCGGCGGAGACCGTGGTCACCACCATGGCCACCCATGCCCAGGAGGCCCTCGCCCGAGCCGGGCGCGACTTGACCCACCCGGCCCGCCGGTGCCGGGTACGTGGCGCGTCACGGACACGGACAAGGGGACCAGAGGCCTCCGTGAGCGTGGCCCGGCGGGGCCTGCTGGCCCTGCGCGCCCGGCTGGGTACGGCCTCCGACCGCCGCCGGCACTGGATCCCAGCCACCGGTTGGACCATGACCCTGCGGTAGCGGCGGGTTCGCCGTTAGCATCCAGGTCGGTGAAGTGACCGATCCACGTGGCCGCCTCGCATGAAATCGCAGGTCAGAAAATGTGGTCCCCGTACGCGCGGGGTTGATCCGAGGTTGTTGGTGCCGTTGCCGATGCCCCTCGCGTGGTCCCCGCATGCGCGGGGTTGTTCCGGTCTCCTCGTCGGTGGCCTCCATGCCGACCACGCGGTCCCCGCATGCGCGGGGATGGCCCTCGGTACGCGTACCCGCGGATGGAGAGGCGTCCATGGTCCCCGCACCGCGGGGTTGCCCCCTTCTCCCCGGGCGGAGGGGGCTTCGTGCTGTCTGGGGTCGGGCGGCGTCGGCTGGGGGCTCGGAGGGGGTGGACCAGGCACTTCAGTCCAGCCTCGACCTTGTACCGGTCCTGTCCGATTGCCTGCGTGTGTGCGGTGATGGCCTGCCGCACGACTGCTGCGATGGCCACGGTGATTAGTTCGTCGGTGAGTTCGATATCTGCCACGAACCGGACCCTAAGGCGCAGCCCCGACCATGGACCCGACCGCGTCCAGCGCGGCGTGCCACGGGAAGGATCGAGGGTCTCCCTTCTTCGGCGGGTGCGACTCGTACCCGTCCGGGCCGTCGAGGAAGGCGACGCCCTGCGCTCGCAGGTCTGCGATGCTGCGGGCCACGGCCGGCTGAGCACCCTGTGCCCGGTTGAAGTACGGCATCGCAGCGACGGGTACGCCCATGTGCACGCCCTCCGAGGGCAGCCCCAACGCAAGCGTGTCGGAGACTCCGTTGCCCCACTTGTTGAGGCTGGTGCAGGACAGCGGGGCGATGAGCATGGCGGTTGCCTTCGGCAAGGCGTCCTTCTCGCTGGGCAGCTTGTACTGCGAACGGACTCGGTGCCCGGTCAGCTCCTCCAACTCTCCGATGCGCGGATCCCACCAGCGGGCGGCGGACGGGGTCAGGATGAGGCAGGTGTCCCAGCCGCAGGCCTGCGCCTGCCGCACCCCCTCGTCGATGTACTGGGTCGGGCCGGCCGCGCAGGCGATGAGGTAGAGAACTCGCTTCGTCATGCGGGGAGTCCACATTGCGCGGCCAGGCGGCGCAAATCCCCGCCTGGAGCCGGGGTCGCTCCGACCACGTCGGCGACGAGGTCGACAGTGGACTGCCGGCCGATGGCCTCCTCCGGGGCCAGCCGTGCTGCGGCAACCAGCGATTCAGCGGCGGCTTCCTTCCGCCGTGTCAAGAGCTGAGCGCGTGCCATCGTGATGAGGTGCTGCGCTTGCCGCTCCTTCGACAGCCCGTACAGCGCTTCACCCTCCAGGCCGTCCGCGGCCTCGATCGCCGACCACCCGTCCTCGAACCTGGTCAGCACATCCACCCGGTGGAGACTCACATTCGTCGGCCCGAACATCGTGTAGTCCTCGTCGAGGTCGGCACCCTGCTGATCAGCCACCTCGGCGGCCTGGTCGACGTGTTCACTGGCTTGCCGAACCGCGGCCGTCGACCGGCCCAGGGACGCGGCCGCGATCGCCGCGTTCAGATACAGCATGCCGAGCGTCGACAACCCCAGAGGGCCGCTCGCCTCCAAGCCCGTGGCCAGACGCCGAGCCGCACCTACGGCGAAGTCCACGGCTGCTCGGGGCTGCTGCTGGTAGGTGAGCGACTTCGCTACCCGCCTCGATGCCGCGCCGATTGCGACCGCGTCGCCGGAGCGTTCGGCCGCAGCCAAGGCTCGGTCGGCCACTACGGCAGCTTGAACTGCTGTTGCCGGACCGTACTTGTGAAGGAAGGAAGCGGTCAGCTGCAGCACCCGCGAGTACAGGGCGTGGGCCTCGCTGGCTTCGGTGCCGGCTTGCGCGGCGGATTGCCTGGCCTTGACGATCAGCGCGGGCAGATCCCGGCCGAGTGCCCCGTAGTGGCAGGCCTGGAATGCCTCGCAGCAATAGGTGAGCCGACGTCGCAGCTCCGTGAGCGGCGGCGGGGGATCCCCGTCGTCGTTGCGGTACAGGACATCAATGACGGCAAGCGCCTCGACAGGCGGCGTGGTCGCCGGGGGCGGCTCAGGAGGCCCGTCCATCAGTAGTTGCTCCAAGGGAATGCGCAGGACATCGGCTGCGCGCACCAGCACGGATAAGCGCGGGTCCTGCTGGCGTTGGCCGCCTTCGAGGTCTTGCACCCACCTGCGGGTCTGCCCCATGAGCCGTCCGAAGTCGGCTTGGGTGAAACCGCGCTGCTCACGCCAATAGGCGATGCGGCGGCCGATGCGTCCAGTGTCCACGGAGCGCCTCCGAACAGGGCACGCACTTTGCGTGCCCACCCCTCTTGTACCGCGCCCTACCGTGCAGGGACAGCAGATCGTCAACCGACGGGGACCGCGATGACCGTGAGGGAACTACCGCCAGTCAGCACACTGTCGGAGCAGCAGCAGTGCGGCACAGCATGTACGTGGTGCGCGGAGCCGCTCGGCACCGACTTGGGTGTCGACCTCGGTGAGCAGCGGGTCCGGCCGGCCGCAGGTGCCGCGTACTCGTGGTTTCCCCGTGAGTGCCTGGACGCGCTGGCGTGTGCGGGTCGGAGGGTGGCCCGGTGAAGACCGCCACCGTGCAGTTTCCCGGGTACCTGTCGCCGGAGTGCCGGGTCGCCACCGACAGGTCCTGGCCCGAAGAGCATCAGTGGTGCCCCGGCAATCGCGCGATCGTCGTGGGCGGGGCCGTCACGGAGCGCCTGCACTGCGCCTGCGTCTGCCACGGAGCGCAGAAGGGCACCCGGTGAACTGCCACCACCGCGACGGAGTTCACCCGTTCCCCGTCGAGACCGACACCATGGCCCGCTGCCCCGAGCACGGCGTCACGCTCCTGTGGCACGGAGACCCGATCACGAACACCGAACTCGCCCAGGCCGCGGCTGCGGAGTCCCGACTGGACGACCTGCTGGCCCACGCCGAGGAGCTACGCGGTGACACCCACAGCCCACCCTGCCGCGCGGCCCGACTACCCCATCTGACGGATGGTCACACCCACTGCCGACGGGCTGACTGCGCGTGCCCCTGCCACACCTGACCGACAACACGGCGCGCGGGGAGGCGTGCATGCCCCGGACTGCCCAGTGGCCTGTGCGCCATGGGCACGGCACCCGTCCATCGAACGAGCGGCTGGGGATGTCGGCCCCTGAGGGTGTGGATTCCGAGTGGACCCTGATCACGAGAAGGCCCCTCAGCCGATCACGACTGAGGGGCCAAAACAGGCTCTCACCTGCTATTTACCGCTGTGGGCGCGGACGGTTTCGAACCGCCGACATCTGCTTTGTAAGAGCAGCGCTCTACCCCTGAGCTACGCACCCGTGGATGAGGCAACAGCGTACATGGCTCGGGGCCCCTGCTCACAAACGGTTCTGCCCACCGGGCCCCAGAGGCGACGCCGTACCCGGGCGACGGGGGGATAGCCCCACCCCGGAGACGGTGGCCGTCCGGATTCTCGGCGGTGGTGGCGGTGCCTACGGTGGAGGCCGCACCGGCAGCAGCGCCGCTTCGGGCAGCAGCGCTCGGCGGCATCATCCTGGGGGAACGATCATCGTGGCATTCCGTACCGGTTCCGGCAGTGGCGGCAGGAGTGACAGGGGCGGCAGGGGCGCCCCCGGGGGCCGTGCGGGATCTCGGTCCCGTGGGGCTGTTCTGGGGCGGGTGTTCGTCGTGGCCGGTGGGGTCGTCCTGCTTGCCGCGGTGCTCAGCGCCTGCGGGAGTCCGGATCTCGACGAGGCCCCGGTCGAGCGGAAGTCGTTCGCGCTCAAGGGCAGGACGCTGACCATCACGGCCGAGAACTCCAGTGTCGAGCTCGTACCCGCCGATGTGCGGCGGGTGGAGGTGGAGCGGCAGGTCGACGGGTGGGTGATGCTGGGGAGCGGGCCAGATCCCGTCTGGAGGATGAAGGGCGACACCCTGACGCTCGGGGTGACCTGCGATGCCGTGAGCAGCGACTGTGTGTCCCGGCATCGGGTGAAGGTGCCTCGCGATGTGACCGTGAAGGTGGACGCGGACAACGGGCGGGTCAGCGCCTCCGGGTTCGCCACTCCGCTTGAACTCTCATCCGACAACGGCGGAGTCGTCGTCCGGGATGCCCGCGGGCCGCTGAAGCTCGGCAGCGACAACGGGTCCATCGTGGCGGAGAGGATCTCCGCCACGTCCGTGATCACCCGGTCGGACAGCGGATCGGTCCGGCTGGAGTTCAGCGGTGTGCCGGATCTGGTGGACTCCGTGAGCGACAACGGAGGCGTCACCATCGGCCTGCCTGCGGGAGACCGGGCCTACGCCGTGGACGCCACGACCGACAACGGCAGGGTCTCCGTGGACGTACCGCGCAGCGACACCAGCACCCATGTGGTGAAGGTCCGCACCGACAACGGACAAGTCACCGTGCGAAGCGCGAACTAACCGGCCCGTGTGTTCGTCCTTACCTGGTGGGAGAATGTACCGGGCAGGGCGAAACGGCACGGGAGAGGGATGTGACGGCGACACACGCGCGGCCGCAGGCGAGAGCGGGTGGGAGTTCCGCCGTCCAGGGATTCCGGGACGTACTGGCGCTGATGCTGCTGCCGGTGCCCCTCGTCGCCGCCGCGCTGCCCGCGTCGTTCGCCGGTGGCGGTACGCGCCGCTGGTTCGGCGGGCGCGGGGAGAATCAGCGCGCCGACGCCCAGGCGGCGAAGGACGCCGCCGCCGAGGCCTTCTACGAGCTGGACACCGCTCAGCGCGATCTCCAGATCTCCATCGAGACGATCACCGCCGTCGACAGTTCCTCGCGCGGGCGCAAGGCGGCGGAGGACTTCGCCGCCCTGGGACGTCGTATCGACGAGGTCAGCCACGCGTACATCACCGCCGTCGACGCGCACGACCTCGACCGGGACGATCTGGAGCCGTCCGTCGCCGCCCGTGCCCGCACCGAGCTGACCCGGGCCAAGGACGACCTCGTACGGGTCAAGGGCGAGCTGGACCGTTTCGCCCAGGGGCTGGGCACCCTGCTCGGCAGTGCGGAGACCCAGCTCGCCCGGCTCGCGCCCGCCGTGGAACGTGCCCGGCAGGCGCTGCTCGGTGCGAGCAACGCCCTGGACGCGGTACGCGCTTCGGGGTTGCGGGCGGACGACCTCGCGACCCGGCTGGCGGCCCTCGCCCCGGAGCTGACCAAGCTCAACCAGGGCGCCGGCCGGCACGGTGTGGCGGAGACGCTCCAGCGGGCCGACACGGTGCTGCGTGACGCGGAGGCGGTACGTGCCGAGGCCGAGCGGCTGCCGGAGCGGGCCGCCGAGATCGACCGGCGGCTGGTGTCGCTGCGCACCCGCGCCCAGGCCCTGACCACCCGCGCGGGGTCGGTCGAGCCGGTGCTCAGCGAGTTGCGCCGACGGTTCACGGCCGCCTGCTGGCAGGACCTCCAGCCCGTCCCCGAGCAGGCCTCGGTGAACGTCCGGCAGGCCGAGGAGAAGCTCGCGGAGGCCGCGAAGGCCCGCGAGGAGCAGCATTGGGCCGATGCCACCTCCCGGCTGAGCACGGTCCGGGCCCTGCTCAACGCGACCGATGAGGCGGTGTCCGCCGCCGGTGACCGGTTGCAGCGGCTGGACGCCGTGGCCAAGGACCCGCAGCAGGAGATCCAGCGGACCCGGTTCGCCGTCCGGGACGCCCAGCGGCTGGCCATGGCCGGGCGCAACACACCCGATCCGCGTCACGCCCGGCCGCTGGACGACGCCGTGGCACGCCTGGAGCGTGCGATCGGTGGCCTTGAGGGGCGTCACCCCGACTACTGGCACTTTCTGACCGAGACCGAAGCCGTGCGGCAGACGGCAGCCCGGGTCGTCTCCGAGATCCGCGAGGAGCGCGGCGCCGGCGGTTGAGCGGCTGAGCGGAGGCCGGTCTCGGCGGGCAGTGCGGTCGCATGCCGAGCGGGGTTGCGTGGTGGCCTAGCGGGGTTGCGTGGTGGCCTAGCGGGTTCCTTGGCCGAGTGGTTGCTTGGCCGAGCACGTTCCGTGGCCGGGCGGTTGCTTGGCCGAGCGGTTGCTTGGCCGAGCGGGTTGCGTGGTGGCCGAGCGCGTTCCGTGGCCGGGCGGTTGCTCGGCTGTGCAGCCCGCCCGCCTTGGCCCGCCGGGCCCATCCCCGGCCCGGCCCCGCCCGCCCTGGCCCGCCGGGCCCCGACCCGCCCCTCCCCCGGCCCCGGCCCCGGCCCAGCACCCGGTAGCCAGCACCTGACACCCGGCACCCGGTAGCCGATTTGTACCGTTTCCCTGCGTGGCCGATCCTGGAAGTACCCGGCTTCATGGAGGCCGAAGGAGCGCGACATGGCCATACACGCACCTCATCCGGGGCGGGCGCATTCCGTTCGGCGCCGCACCGGCACCCGGCTCGACGAGCATCTGCCGGTCGACCACCGGCTCAGCCAGGTCTACCGGATCGGCGCGGGGCTGACCGGGCTGGTGCTGCTCGCCTTCGGCATCCTCGGGCTGATCGACAAGGTCGGCTTCTTCGACACCGGCGGCGACACGGTCGCGGGCCTCAACACCAATGGCGCGCTCAGCGTGCTGTCCATCTGCGTCGGGCTGCTGCTCTTCGCCGGGATGGTCATCGGCGGCAACTTCGCCTCGACCCTCAACATGGTCCTGGGCATCGCCTTCATCCTCAGCGGGTTCGTGAACCTCGCGCTCCTGGACACCGGGCTGAACTTCCTCGCGTTCCGCATCCAGAACGTGCTGTTCAGCTTTGTGGTCGGCGTGATGCTGATGTTCTTCGGGATGTACGGGAGGGTCAGCGGCGGACTGCCGCACGACAACCCCTACTGGCGCGCCCGCCATCCGGAGCAGGCCGCCCACGAGGCACGCCTCAGGCGCCCGCCCCTGGTCATGCCCGAGGCCCGGAAGTAGGGGCGGTGCCCGGGGACGCGCCGTCCGGGCCGGTTCGGGCGTAGCCCCGTACCGGCGTTGGCTTTAGCCTGGGGCCATGCCTCGCTATGAATTCCGCTGCCGCACCTGCGGAGACACGTTCGAACTCAGCCGTCCGATGGCCGAGTCCTCCGACCCCGCCGCCTGCCCGGCCGGGCACGATGACACCGTGAAGCTGCTCTCCGCCGTAGCCGTGGGCGGTTCCGCCGCGCCTTCCGCGTCCGGTGGCGGAGGCGGTGGCGGCGGTGGCTGCTGCGGCGGCGGGTGCTGCGGCTGACCCCCGGACGCGTACGGCGGGACTACCCCGGCACGCCCTGAGCGCCGGGGTCCGCCGGCCGCGCCGCGCCCAGGAAGCGGCGCAGGATCTCCTCGCCCGCCGCGATGCCGCGCTCGTCGAGTACGTCCACGTGCGGGGCGCTCCAGCCGCTGTCGGCGAGTTCGCCGTGGCCGGGGCGCCAGGCGCGGTCGGCGGCCAGCAGCAGGTCGGCGTCCAGGAGTGAGTCGCCGGCGGCGAGGGTGAGCGTGGCGCCGCAGCGGCGGGCGACCTCCCGCATCGCGGCGCTCTTGGTGAGGGGCCCGGGGACAGCGTAGATCTTCCGGCCCTGGAGCGAGACGGTCCAGCCCCGGCTGTCCGCCCATCGGGCCAGTTCCTTCACCCAGCCCTCGGGCAGCAGCGCGCGTTCGACGACGAGGTAGGCGAAGAGGTCCTCGGCGACCCGCTCCTTCAGCAGCCACGCCGGGTCGGCCGCCGCGACGAGGTGGGCCCGGACCTCGGCGAGCGGGGCACACTCCTCGGCCAGCCGTCCGGCCACCTGTGCCTGCCAGTCCGGGTCGGAGACCCCGTCGACCAGCAGGTGTCCGCCGTTGGCGCAGATGGCGTAGCGCGGGGCCGGGCCGGGCAGCCGGACGCGGTGGTACTGCTCGCGGGTGCGGGTGGTGGTCGGTACGAAGACCGTCGAGCGGGCCACATCGTCGAGGAGCCCGGCCGCCGTCTCCGTCACGTACGACAGGGGCTTGTGGTCGTACACCTCCACGCAGAGCAGCCTGGGCGCCTCGGCGTCCGGCATCGTGAGGTGGAGGGCTCCGGCGGAGTAGATGAGGGTGCGGTCGAGGTCGCTGGCGACCAGCGTCGTGGGGGTGGTCACTTCTCCGTCACCGCCCGGCCGTCCGCGCCGGTCGCGCCCTTGGTGTACCGGGGGTGGATCAGGCCCACGCAGGTGTACGGGAGCTCGTCGACCTCCTCGACCGGGACGCCGCGCTGTTCGGCGAGCAGCCGGATGTGTTCGAGGTCGGCGCCCGCGCCGCGCCGGGCGAGGATCTTCCACGGGACCCGGCGCAGCAGTACGCGCGTGGTCTCGCCGACGCCCGGCTTGACCAGGTTGACGTCGTGGATGCCGTACTCCTCGCTGATGCGCTCGACGGCTTCCCAGCCCTCCCAGGTGGGTGCCCGGTCCGCCGCGAGGAGTTCCTTGACCTCTGCGTCGACCTCGTCCGCGACCTCGTCGAAGCGGGCGGCGACCGTGTCGAGGAAGTGGCCGGACACATCGGAGCCGGCCAGCTCCCGGTAGAACTTGGCGCCGTGGAAGTCGTGGGGGCCGACCAGGTCGGCGCGCAGCACCGTACGGGAGATCAGGCCGGAGACCGTGGAGTTGAGGCAGGCGGACGGGATGAGGAAGTCCTCGCGCGTGCCGTAGGTGCGCACACAGCCGCCCGGGTCGGCCAGGACCGCGATCTCGGGGTCGAAGCCCTCGAACCCGGCGAGCGCCGCGGCCAGTTCGCGGGTGATGGCGCCCTTTCCGGTCCAGCCGTCGACGAAAACGACGTCGGCCGGGTCGTGGTGGGCGGCCAGCCAACGCAGGGCGTTGGCGTCGATGCCCCGGCCGCGCACGATGGAGACGGCGTAGTGCGGCAGGTCGAGCCCGTGCCGGTGCTGGGCCCAGCGGCGCATCAGGACGCCGACCGGCGTACCGGCGCGGGCCAGGGAGACGAGCACCGGGCGTGGGCCGCGCTCGGCGAGGACCGTCTCGGTGACGGTGCCGACCGCTCGGGCGATGCGTGCGGCCGAGGTGTCCAGGGCCGCCTGGAACAGGGCCTGGTACTCGGGGCTGGGCTGGTACTCCACGGGCAGCGACTCGGCGTAGTGCGCGCCACCGCTCTGTATCGCCTCCTCGCGCTCCTCGGTGGGCGCCTCCAGCTCCGTGTCCGAGAGGTCCTGGAGCAGCCAGCCGACGTCGGCTGCCGCGTAGGAGGAGAAGTCGGGGCCACGCAGGGGCTCGGGCAGCATGGGGGGTTCCTGCCGGTCGGGGGCGTGCGCGGGGGCGCGTGAGGGGATGTACGAGGGAACGACCGCGAGCAGCACCCGGCCGGTGTGGGCCGCCAGCCGGGCGAGCAGACCGTCGGGGGCGTGCAGTTCGGGGGTGTCGGCGGTGGAGTCGACGACTGCCACGACGGCGTCGAAGCCGGCTCCCGCGACGTTGTACGCGTACCGGTCGCCGGGGCCATCCGCGGGGTTGTCGTGGGCCGGGAAGACCAGCCGGCTCCGTATCGCGTATCCGGGGTCGTCCACGGCCAGGACGGGTGAGCGGGTCGTGGTCGAGTAGCGCACCTCGGCGTCGGTGAGCGCCTCCAGCGCGGTGCCGAGGCGCAGCGGCGCGTACATCAGCTCCTCGAAGCCGAGGACCAGTACGCGTCGGGCGTCGCCCAGCGCGTCGGCGATCCCTGCCGCCATGCCGGGGAGGGCCGGTTCCAGGAGCGCCCGGTGAGCGGGGGTGAAGCCGTGCCGGCCGCCGTCCGGGACGCCGGTGGGCCAGTCCAGCGCTATCCGGGTGCAGGGTGCGGGCGCCGGGGCCACGGGGTCTGTCGCCGGGGCCGAAGCCGAAGCCGGAGCCGAACCCGAAGCCGCAGCCGCAGCCGCAGCTGACCCCGACGCCGGGGCCGGCGCCGCAGCCGAACCCGACGCCGAGGCGGCCTCCGCCTCCATCACCGTCCCGGCCGCCTCCGCCGCCTCCTGCTCCGCCACCAGCGCCTGCCCGCGTGCCAGGACTCCGTCAGGCAGGCCGACCGTCCCCGAGTTCCGCGCCACCAGGTCCACGCGGGCGCCGATCTCGGCGGCGAACGTGGTCAGCCGGTCGTGGTCCTCGGGCGAGCGCATGTCCACCAGGGCCACAACGACGTACCGCTCGCGGGGGTACAGCTCATGGAGCATGCGAATGGTGTTGAGCACGGTGTTGCCGGTCGAGAACTCGTCGTCGACCAGGACCAGCGGCGCGGGGGCGCCCCCGGCGCCGGGGGCCGCCAGCAGTGTCCCGTCCTCCGGCAGCAGCAGGTGCGACGTGGCGTGCGAGTGGGACTCCTCGAATCCGCCCGCCCTGGCCACTCCCGCCACCGGGCGCCGCGTCGAGTGCAGGTACGGGGCGGCCCCGAGGCCGTCCGCGACGGCGTGGCCGAGGCCGGTGGCCGTCTCCGCGTAGCCGAGGACGACCGCGCGGCCGGCCTCGGCGTCACCCAGGAGCGCACGTACCCGCTCGCCCAGCTCGACCCCGGCGCCGTACACCACCGAGGGCCGCTGCGGCACATGCTTGCCCAGCACGTTCGACACGAGCAGATGCGCCCGCTTGGGGTTGCGGCGCAGGGCGAGGCCCAGCATCTCCGGGAGCTCCCGGTCGCCGATCAGCTCGACTCCCAGTCGCTCGGCAACCCAACTGCCCGACCACACCACGTCCACGGTCTCTTCTCCCGTCGCGCGCTCGCTCATCGACGCACGCTCAGTTCGCCGGCCCGGCGGCCAGCAGTTCCACGAAACCGACGTCTTCCTTCGCCACACCGAAGACCTCGGCCCGCAGCAGTGTCCGCTCGGCCCAGGCCCGGTGCGGCTTCACTTCGTTCATCTTGTTCGTGTACGCGGAACGCAGTACGCCCCCGCCGCCGCTCTCCGGCCGCAGGATGTCCTCGGCGTCGCTGAACTCCTCGTGACTGACCACCGACAGCGCGTGCACGGGCGCCACGTGCGAGGGGTGGATGCAGGTCTTGCCGAGCAGCCCGTTGGCCCGGTCGAGCCCGATCTCGCGCAGCAGGCCGTCCAGGTCGTGCTCGATGAGTGCCGTACGCAGTTCCTCGGCGCGGCCCTCCAGGAAGGGGCTGCGGCGGAGCTGCGGTTTGAACATGCGCTCCTGGACGCGGAAGTACTCCCACACCGGTCCGGTGATCGTGAAGCCGGTGCCGTCCGCCCGGCCCAGGACATTGACGACATCGCCGATGACGGCGCTGACGATCTGGACGTCGTACGCCGTCATGTCGGGCGCCCGGCGCAGACCGTAGGCCGAGCAGAAGTCGGTGACGCCGAGCCGCAGGGCGAGGACCCGGTCGCGGTACTTGTCCACGGAACGGGCGATTCCGTGCAGGGTCTCGCTCCGGGTCTCCAGATGCAGCAGCTCGGGAGATTCGAGAACCGGCATCGCGAACAGCCGCTGCCCGCAGGCCGCCTCCGCGGCGGCGAGGGCTTCCAGGAAAAGCGCGCCGCGTTCCTCCGTGAACTTCGGAAGTACGAATCCGGACAACATGCGGACCGAGGCGCCGAGCCGATCGACCAGGTCGGTGATCTGCCCCGGTTCGCGGACCCGGATGAAGAGCAGCGGAAGCTGGTCGGCCGCCTCGGCGAGCACCGCGAACTGGGTGACGAGGTTCACCTCGGCATCGGCCACCTCGGCGTCGTTTATCGAATCCTCCAGGCAAAGCACCATGGAGACGACGCCGCGCCGGGCCTGTTTGATCACATCGTCGGCGAGCGCGGGCCGGGTGGCCGGAGAGTAGAGCGTGGCCCCCAGGGCGACCGAGAGCAGCCGGGCGGGCGAGTCCGCGCTGAATTCGCACGGCTCCCGGAGGAACAGGCCCTCTCGGACAGCGGGCGAGATATGCCCGAAATGACGCATTGGTTTCCCCCGAACTGCCTGACCGGCCGGACGAATGTATGGCCGGTAATAGTACGTATGGACGGGTGTCAACAGTTCCCCATGTGCATGAATTTCCGGTTACCCGCCCATTGCCCCCCTCCGCCGGCAGGTATCGTCACGCCTCTCCCGGGCTCCGCCGGGCCCATGGATTTGTGCCCCCCGCGTTGTCCGCACGGGCGCCCAGCAGGCAGGATGACGGGCATGACGCACGCGATGCTGAAGGGCTCGAACGTCCCCCTCGACGCCATGGCCGTACGGGCCGTGCTGCGCTGGACCCCGGGGGCCGGGGTTCCGGATGTGGATGCCTCCGCCCTGCTGCTGGGGGTATCCGGCCGTGTGCGCTCCGACGAGGACTTCGTCTTCTACAACCAGCCCCGGCATCCCTCCGGTCTGGTGCGGCGGCTGCCCAAGCGCAGCGTCGCCGATGGTCTGACCGACACGATCGAGGCGGATCTGAGCGCGCTCGATCCCTCGGTGGACCAGGTGGTCATCGCCGCCTCCTCCGACGGCGCGGCCTTCCAGCAGGTCCGGGATCTGCGGATTCTGCTGTTCGACGCAGCCCTCGCGGACGGTGAGCCGCTGGCCGTGTTCGATGTCAGGGCGGAGACCGGGGAGGAGACCGCCATCATCTGCGGCGAGCTCTACCGGCGCGGGGAGGGCTGGAAGTTCCGGGCGGTCGGGCAGGGGTATCCGACCGGTCTGATCGGGCTCGCCACCGCCTTCGGGATCTCGGTCGACGAGTCGGAGGCGCAGGCACAGGGCCGGGCCGACGCCGCGACACAAGCACAGGCGCAGGCTCAGCCCGAGGGGCAGGCGCAGACGGCCGCCCCCGGGGAGGCCGCACACGGGCCGCACACGGCCCACCCGCTCGGCCCCGACGCCCATGCCACGGTCCAGCACCACCAGCCCTCGTACGGCTACCCACAGCCCGTCTCGGCCCCGCCCGCGTACGGCTACCCGCAGCCCGGACCGGCTTCCGCCCCGCCCGCGTACGGCTACCCGCAGCCCGGACCGGCTTCCGCCCCGCCCGCGTACGGCTATCCGCAGCCCGAGCCCGCCACCGCGGCGCCCGGATACGGCTATCCGCAGCCCGAGCCCGCCACCGCGGCGCCCGGATACGGATACCCGCAGCCCGAACCCGCTGCCGCCCCCTCCGGATACGGCTATCCGCAGCCGGCGGCAGCCGCCGCGCACGCACCGGACCCGCACTTCACGCTGCCCCCGCAGGGCCCGCAGTTCATCCGTTCCTGAGCCGCCGGGCCGCTGCGCACCCGGACCGCGTATCCGGCCGCCGGTCGGCACCGGTGCTCAGGTCCGGGTTTTGTAGCCGCGCCCCCACTGCATCCCGAAGCCGTACATCCGGTCCAGCTCCGACTGGAACCCGTAGACGAACTTCACCTCGCGCCGCACGATGAGCTCGTCCTTGATGTTCTCCACCGTGAACACGGCGCAGGAGCGGGCCTGCGGGGCGCGCTCGTCCAGCTCGATCTCGATCCGCGGGCCGTTGCCCGGGTAGAGCGTCACCTTGGCGTGCGTACGGTCGAACGCGGGCGTCTGGTCGTAGATGTAGACGAAGAACAGCAGCCGCTTGATCTGGTCGCGCTGGTCGAGATTGACGTAGACCGTCTCCCCGGACGGCGCCCCGAAGCGGTCGTCGCCGCTGAGTCTGATGTACGGCGGGGCGTTCAGATCGCCTATCAGGTTGCCCAGGGGCTGCACGACGCCCTTGGTGCCGTCCGTGAGTTCGTACATGCACCCGAGGTCCAGGTCGACGTTGACCATGCCCTGGGTGTGCGCCTGGACCACATCGGGCTTGAAGAGCTTGAACGGGCGCAGCAGCGAGCCGCTCTCGCCCGACCTGCCGGAGAAGTCCGAGCTCCGCATCCGCCAGGACAGGTTCACCCGGAGGTTGCCGGAGAGCGCGCCCTGTTTGTTCAGCGAGACCGTGGCGTTCCGCTTGGAGAGCACGATGGAACTCGTCGCGGAATTGCCCGACTCGAACTGTGCTGCGCGCCCCGGCCACACGCCGTCGAAGAAGCCCATCCCAACCCCCAAGTGATTTGTGGCGCGGCCGGTGCCCGGCCCCGCCCCCCGCACGTACCCCTGCTGTGCCTGCTGCCCCTGCGGTCCCCCGCGGTCCCCACGCCACCGCGGGGCGCACGGCGGTCACCGGGGCACATGACCGCGGGGCGGCCACCGGGCCGGGTCCGGATTTCGCCGGAGAGCCGTCGCCGTGTGGGCCGCCCCGCAGAGAGCGTTCCTCAATACCTACCGGGTCACACCCCGGAGGAGACTTCCGCCTTGGAACCGGAGCTGTCGCCCCCGTCGCCGCCGGCCGCGGCGAGCGCCTTGTTGCGGCGGACCGAGGACCAGAAGGACCAGCCGATCAGTACGACGCCGACGGAGCCGGTGATGAACTCGTTGATCTCGTACTGGATGGTGACGAGCAGGATGGCGGCCAGCGCGCCGATGGCGTAGTGGGCGCCGTGCTCCAGGTAGACGTAGTCGTCCAGCGTGCCCTCGCGGACCAGGTACACGGTGAGCGAACGGACGTACATGGCGCCGATACCGAGGCCGAGGGCCATCAGCACGATCTCGTTGGTGATGGCGAAGGCGCCGATGACACCGTCGAAGGAGAAGGACGCGTCCAGGACCTCCAGGTAGAGGAACATGAAGAACGCGGCCTTGCCCGCGAGGCCGACCGCGGAGACGGACTTGCCCGCCTTCTTGGCCTCTTCCTCGGCCTCGTGCTCGCGCTCCTCCTCCTCTTCGAGCTTGTTCTCGAAGAAGCCGGAGAGACCGCCGACCACGAGGTAAGTGATCAGACCCGCGATACCGGAGAGCATGACGGTCGACGCCTTGTCGACGTGCCCGCCGCCGTGCTGGTGGGCATGGGTCGCGAACGTCAGCGCCGTGATCAGCAGCACGATCAGCGCGATGCAGACCGACAGCATGTCGACCTTGCCGAGCTTGGCGAGCGGGCGCTCGATCCAGCGCAGCCACTGGATGTCACGGTCCTCGAAAATGAAGTCGAGGAAGATCATGAGAAGGAACATGCCACCGAAGGCGGCGATCGACGGATGCGCGTCCGTGACCAGTTCCTTGTACCTGTCAGGGTCGTTGAAGGAAAGATCGATCGCCTCGATCGGACCGAGCTGCGCACTGACGGCCACGATCACGACGGGGAAGACCAGCCGCATACCGAAGACCGCGATGAGCACACCCACCGTGAGGAAGATCTTCTGCCAGAAGGCATTCATCTTCTTCAGGATTCCGGCGTTGATCACCGCGTTGTCGAAGGACAGCGAGATCTCCAGGACCGACAGGATCGCCACAATGCCGAATGCCTGCCACCCCCCGTAGAACGCCGCTGCGACCAGACCGATCGCGGTGACCGCGAACGACCAGCCGAAGGTTTTCAGAACCACTGGCTACCCCATCGTGTTATGTAAGGGTCTCCCCCGGTGTGTACGGGGCTCCCCCGCGCCGTGCGCGGTTTTACGAAACGTTGACCCCGAAGTCTAGAGCGATACCTCTCAGGCCCGACGCGTACCCCTGCCCCACTGCACGGAATTTCCACTCGCCGTTGTACCGGTAGAGCTCGCCGAAGATCATCGCGGTCTCCGTCGAGGCGTCCTCGCTCAGGTCGTAGCGCGCCAGTTCCTGGCCGTCCGCCTGATTCACCACGCGAATGAAGGCATTGCTGACCTGCCCGAAGGTCTGTCCGCGATTGTCCGCCTCATGGATCGAGACCGGGAAGATGATCTTGTCGCAGTGGGCGGGTACCTGGTCGAGGTGCACGATGACCGACTCGTCGTCGCCGTCGCCCTCACCCGTGAGGTTGTCACCGGTGTGCTCCACGGAGCCGTCCGGACTGGTGAGGTTGTTGTAGAAGACGAACCACTCGTCGCCGAGCACCCGTCCCGACTGGCACAGCAGCGCGCTGGCGTCGAGGTCGAAGTCGGCTCCGGTGGTGGACCGTGCGTCCCAGCCGAGCCCGATCAGCACCTGGGTGAGGTTGGGAGCGGCCTTGGAGAGGGAGACATTGCCTCCCTTGGCGAGCGTGACGCCCATGTGTGTCCTCCCCGAGTCGTTGGACGATGTCGCCGGACGCTCGGACGCCCGGCGAGGGCGCGTGCGCGCCCCGGTTCACGAGCGCGTGAGCGGCGCCCGTGCAGGAGCGGCGTGAGCGCCCGGAACGGGCACGCGTGCGCCCTGTTGAGCACGTCCGGCGCCGCACACATCGTGCGGCGCCGGACGGATGGTGCTGATGGCGGCTCAGCGCTGCGGCGGAGCTGTCACCGGGCGTCGGTCAGACGTTGACGCCGAAGTCCTGCGCGATGCCGCGCAGACCCGAGGCGTAGCCCTGGCCGATGGCGCGGAACTTCCACTCCGCCCCGTTGCGGTACAGCTCGCCGAAGACCATGGCGGTCTCGGTCGAGGCGTCCTCGCTCAGGTCGTAGCGCGCCAGCTCCGTGTTGTCGGCCTGGTTGACCACGCGGATGTACGCGTTGCGCACCTGTCCGAAGCTCTGCTGACGGCTCTCGGCCTCGTAGATCGAGACCGGGAAGACGATCTTGTCCACATCGGCCGGCACACCGGCCAGGTTCACCTTGACGACCTCGTCGTCACCCTCGCCCTCACCGGTGAGGTTGTCACCGGTGTGCTCGACGGAACCGTCGGGGCTCTTGAGGTTGTTGAAGAAAACGAAATTCCCGTCGTTTCCGACCTTGCCCTCGGCGTTCGTCAGCAGGGCGCTGGCGTCGAGGTCGAAGTCACCACCGGTGGTGGTACGGGCATCCCAGCCCAGACCGACGATGACCGCGGTCAGGTTGGGCGCGGCCTTGGTCAGCGAGACGTTGCCGCCCTTGCTGAGGCTGACTCCCACGAGTCCTCCCATAGGTTTTCAGGGGCCGGCAGACACCAGCGTCCCCGTCGTGCGTTGGTATCGGATCAACGATTGGATCCTAGTGACCGGTTCCCTGCCAAAACAGGCTTTTGGCCGGGCGTCGCGATTCCGGGACCGGAGCCTCACGATTCACGGGACCGGAGCCCCACCGTTCCGGGACCGGAGCCCCGGATCCGGGGCTCCGGTCGCCGCGGTTCCGGGATCAGATCGCCGCGAGCGCCGTGATGTAGTCCTTGAGGTCGCGTGCGTCGGGCAGACCGTTGACCACGGTCCAGCGGACGACGCCCTCCTTGTCGATGATGAAGGTGCCGCGCACCGCGCAGCCCTTCTCCTCGTCGAAGACGCCGTAGGCCCGCGAGGTCGCGCCGTGCGGCCAGAAGTCGGAGACCAGCGGGTACTCCAGGCCCTCCTGCTCGGCGAAGACCCGCAGGGTGTGGATGGAGTCGTTGGAGACGGCGAGGAGCTGGGTGTCGTCGTTCTCGAACTGCGGCAGCTCGTCGCGGAGCGCGCACAGCTCACCCGTGCAGACGCCGGTGAAGGCGAACGGGTAGAACAGCAGCACCACGTTCTTCTCGCCCCGGAAGTCCGAGAGCCTCACGGTCCGGCCGTGGTTGTCCTTCAGCTCGAAATCCGGGGCCTGGGTGCCGACCTCGATCGCCATGGAACGCGTCCCTTCGCTACGTCACCGCTTGACCGGACTGGGCCGTCCGGGTGGCACCCACCCTACGCATGGGCGGGGCGCCGGCACGTACGAAGGCCCCCGGGGGCGTGATCGCCGCCGGGGGCCCCGGGTGATGAGAGAGCGGGTCAGCGCTTGCCCTTGGCCCCCTTGGGGGTGACCAGACGGCTGCCCGTCCAGTCCTTGCCCGCACTGATGCTCTTGGTCTGAGCGAGGCCGGCTGTCTGGGCAGCCTCATTGATGTCGCTCGGTTCGACGTATCCGTCACGGCCGGTCTTCGGCGTCATCAGCCAGACCGTACCGCCGTCCTCGAGCAGACCAATGGCATCCACCAGCGCGTCCGTAAGGTCGCCGTCCTCGTCGCGGAACCAGAGCAGGACGACGTCTGCGACGTCGTCGTACTCCTCGTCGACGAGATCCTGGCCGGTAGTGGCCTCAATGCCCTCACGGAGCTCCAGCTCGACGTCGTCGTCGTAGCCGATCTCCTGGACCACTTGTCCGGGCTCGAACCCCAGGCGTGCAGCCGGGTTGGTCCGCTCCTCCGCGTGGTCCGCGGTCGCGCTCACGGGTTGCCTCCTGATCATGTTTCGGAAAATGCTTCAGCCACGCGCGTGCGCGGGGCGTTGGCCGTAGTCCACACGGGCTCGGCGAATCGCGCAAGTACCCAGCGTCCGAGACCGCCTAAACGGTGACGTTCCCTGCCACGTCGCCGCAACTCCGGGCGGTCTCCCGCGGGGCCTTCGATGTCGCCCAATCCGTATACGTCCTTCCTCAGCTTATGCCGTTTCGATCCGGCATTCGGAGCCGAACAGCCTTTGGGAACGCTTGGACGGCTTGGGCGTATGGTTGCGGTTTGGCCCGACCCATCCTTGTGCTGCCCATACTCGTGCCCCGGACGTGACCGTTCGGAACCTCACGGTTACCCCGCGGTAGAGATGACGTTTACGCCCTCGCGGTACACGATGGAGGCGGCGCACAGCAGATGTCCCGGGGGTACGTTCCCCGTAACCAGGCCCCGTAGAGCAGCACCGAACAGCGAAGGAACAGCGTGGCTTCCGGATCCGATCGCAACCCGATCATCATTGGCGGCCTTCCGAGCCAGGTCCCGGACTTCGATCCCGAAGAGACCCAGGAATGGCTCGACTCCCTCGACGCCGCCGTCGACGAGCGAGGCCGTGAGCGGGCCCGCTATCTGATGCTCCGGCTCATCGAGCGCGCGCGCGAGAAGCGCGTCGCCGTGCCGGAGATGCGCAGCACGGACTATGTGAACACGATCGCCACGAAGGACGAACCGTTCTTCCCGGGCGACGAGGAGATCGAACGCAAGGTCCTCAACGCGACCCGCTGGAACGCGGCCGTGATGGTCTCGCGCGCCCAGCGTCCCGGGATCGGGGTCGGCGGTCACATCGCCACCTTCGCCTCCTCCGCCTCGCTGTACGACGTGGGCTTCAACCACTTCTTCCGCGGCAAGGACCAGGGCGACGGCGGCGACCAGATCTTCTTCCAGGGGCACGCCTCCCCCGGTATCTACGCCCGCGCCTTCCTGCTCGACCGGCTGAACGAGGCGCAGCTCGACGCCTTCCGCCAGGAGAAGTCGAAGGCGCCGAACGGCCTGTCCAGCTACCCGCACCCGCGGCTGATGCCGGACTTCTGGGAGTTCCCGACCGTCTCGATGGGCCTCGGCCCGCTCGGCGCGATCTACCAGGCGCGGATGAACCGCTACATGGAGGCGCGCGGCATCGCCGATACCTCCAAGTCGCACGTGTGGGCCTATCTGGGCGACGGCGAGATGGACGAGCCCGAGTCGCTCGGACAGCTGTCCATCGCCGCCCGCGAGGGCCTGGACAACCTGACCTTCGTCGTCAACTGCAACCTCCAGCGCCTCGACGGGCCGGTACGCGGCAACGGCAAGATCATCCAGGAGCTGGAGTCGCAGTTCCGCGGGGCCGGCTGGAACGTCATCAAGCTGGTCTGGGACCGCACCTGGGACCCGCTGCTCGCGCAGGACCGCACGGGCATCCTGGTCAACAAGCTGAACACCACGCCGGACGGGCAGTTCCAGACGTACGCCACCGAGACGGGTGCGTACATCCGTGAGCACTTCTTCGGCGACGACCCCCGGTTGCGCGACATGGTCAAGGACATGTCGGACCACCAGATCCTGCACCTGGGGCGCGGCGGGCACGACCACCGCAAGGTCTACGCGGCGTACGCGGCGGCCAAGGCCCACAAGGGCCAGCCGACCGTGATCCTCGCGCAGACGGTCAAGGGCTGGACCCTCGGACCGAACTTCGAGGGCCGCAACGCGACCCACCAGATGAAGAAGCTCACGGTCGAGGACCTCAAGCGCTTCCGCGACCGGCTGCACATCCCGATCACGGACAAGCAGCTGGACGAGGGCTACCCGCCGTACTACCACCCGGGCCGCGACTCGGAAGAGATCCAGTACATGCACGACCGCCGCCAGGGTCTGGGCGGTTATGTCCCGACCCGTGTCGTGCGGTCGAAGCCGCTGGTCCTGCCCGAGGACAAGACGTACGCCACTGCGAAGAAGGGTTCGGGTCAGCAGTCGATCGCCACGACCATGGCGTTCGTCCGCATCCTGAAGGACCTCATGCGGGACAAGGAGATCGGCAAGCGTTTCGTGCTGATCGCACCCGATGAGTACCGCACCTTCGGCATGGACGCGTTCTTCCCGAGCGCGAAGATCTACAACCCCCTCGGCCAGCAGTACGAGGCGGTGGACCGCGATCTGCTGCTCGCGTACAAGGAGTCGCCGACCGGGCAGATGCTGCACGACGGCATCTCCGAGGCGGGCTGCACGGCCTCGCTGATCGCCGCCGGTTCGGCGTACGCCACGCACGGCGAGCCGCTGATCCCGGTGTACGTCTTCTACTCGATGTTCGGTTTCCAGCGCACCGGCGACCAGTTCTGGCAGATGGCCGACCAGCTGGCGCGCGGCTTCGTGCTGGGCGCCACCGCCGGCCGTACGACGCTGACCGGTGAGGGTCTCCAGCACGCCGACGGCCACTCGCAGCTGCTCGCCTCGACGAACCCGGGCTGTGTCGCGTACGACCCGGCCTTCGGGTACGAGATCGCGCACATCGTCAAGGACGGTCTGCGGCGGATGTACGGCGGGACGCCCGAGGAGAACGAGGACGTCTTCTACTACCTGACCGTCTACAACGAGCCGATCCAGCACCCGGCCGAGCCCGAGAACGTGGACGTCGAAGGCATCCTCAAGGGCGTGTACCGCTTCAGCAGCGGCGAGCGGGGCCAGATCCCGGCCCAGATCATGGCGTCCGGTGTGGCGGTCCCGTGGGCGGTGGAAGCACAGCGCATCCTCGCCGAGGAGTGGAACGTCAGGGCGGACGTCTGGTCGGCGACCTCCTGGAACGAGCTGCGCCGCGAGGCCGTGGACGTGGAGCGGTACAACCTGCTGCACCCCGAGGAAGAGCAGCGCGTCCCGTACGTCACGCGGAAGCTGTCCGGCTCCGAGGGCCCGTTCGTGGCGGTCTCGGACTGGATGCGTTCGGTGCCGGACCAGATCGCGCGCTGGGTGCCCGGCGCGTACCAGTCGCTGGGTGCGGACGGCTTCGGCTTCGCCGACACCCGCGGTGCCGCCCGCAGGTTCTTCCACATCGACGCGCAGTCGATCGTCCTCGCGGTGCTCACGGAGCTCGCGAAGGAGGGGAAGATCGACCGTTCGGCGCTGAAGACGGCGGTCGACCGCTACGACCTCCTGGATGTGGCCGCGGCCGATCCGGGCGCGGCGGGCGGCGACGCCTGAGCACACGCGGGCGCGCGTCGGTGCGTGCCCAGGCGTGCGTAGGCGCGTGTAGGCGCGTGTAGGCGCACCTGACACATGTGCCGAAGGGCGGCGGGGCCAGTGGCCCCGCCGCCCTTCGGCGTGCCGGGCCGCTGCCCGTTCCCGTCAGTTCTCCCAGATCTTGAAGGCCCTGACCTGGTACGGGGAGCGGGGCGTCCAGGTGCCGCCGCCGGGGTACGTCTCGAACTCGGCCGTCTCGGCGCACTCCGCCGACTGGTACGTCGTGACGGGCCGTCCGGTGCGGTTGGCGAGCGACTGGGCTTCGCCGCCGGCGGGCAGCGGGACACAGCTCTCGATGTCGACGGAGGACAGCTCATGGATCTGCCGGGCGCCGGTGAAGTCGGGCTTCCGCCAGAGGCAGAGCTGCCCCGCCCCACAGCTGCCGAGCGCGACTCCTGCGGACTTCGGCGCGGCAGCGGACTTCGGCACCCCTGCGGCCTTCGGCACCGCAGCGGACTTCGGCACCGCAGCGGACTTCGGCGCGGTCCCGGCCGGGACCATGGCCACGGCCGGCGGGACGAGCGCGGTGACGGCCAGCGCGGCCAGGGCCAGAACGGTCGTACGCATGGTGGATCAACCCCCGTTGTCGTGCGGATCTTCCGTCCGCACCCTGACCCGCCGGGCACGGCCCGGGGAAGGGGGCAGGGCCCGATCCACCCTGATAGGCGACAGCCCCGCCGGAGAGGTCCGGCGGGGCTGTCGTCGGCGCTGTGTTGACGAGTGCCGTGCGGCGCTTCCGCGCCATCGGGGAGGGTCAGATGTGGCCGACTCCGGCGCCCGCCTCGGCGTTGGCGCCGCGCTTGGTGAAGGTGGCGACCACGGCGGCGACCACGGCCACGACACCCGCGACGGTGAAGGCCAGGCCCATGCCGGACATGAACGTGTCGTGGATGACCCCGCCGATCCGGTCGATCACGTCGGGGGTCATACCGGGCGCCTTGGCCAGTTCCTCGGCGGGAACGATGCCGAACTCCGCCGCCTCTTCGAGCTTGGGGTCGACCGGGCCCGGCAGGCCCGCGTCCTTCCAGTTGCCCGCGAAGTCCGCGCTCACCTTGGCCGACATGACCGCGCCGAGCACGGCGGTGCCCAGGGCGCCGCCGACCTGCATGGCGGCCTGCTGGAGGCCTCCGGCCACACCCGAGAGCTCCATCGGCGCGTTGCCGACGATGACCTCGGTGGCGCCGACCATGACGGGGGCGAGCCCGCAGCCGAGCAGGGCGAACCAGAGCGACATGCCGAAGGTTCCGGTGCTCTCGCTCAGCGTCGTCATGCCGAACATCGCCACGGCGGTGCACACCATGCCGCCGACCAGCGGCACCCGCGGGCCGAACTTGGTGATCAGCATGCCCGCGACCGGGGAGGCGACGATCATCATCGCGGTGAGCGGCAGCAGGTGCAGACCGCTGTCGACCGGGCTCATCCCGTGGACGCCCTGGAGGAAGAACGTCACGAAGAACAGGCCGCCCATGAAGGCGAAGGCCATCAGCACCATCAGGACGGCGCCCGCGGTCAGCGGGACGGAGCGGAACATCCCCAGCGGGACGAGCGGCTCCTTGACCTTGGTCTCCCAGAAGCCGAAGACGAGGAAGAGGACGATCGCGAGTCCGAGGAAGCCGATGGTCCTGCCGTCGGTCCAGCCCCACGACTCACCGGCCTTGATGATCCCCCAGATGAGGGAGAACATCGCGCCCGAGAGCAGCAGGATTCCCAGGATGTCGAAGGAGCGCGGCGCGTTGGCGGCGCGGTGGTCCTTGAGGATCACCAGGCCGAAGACGAGCGCGATGACGCCGACCGGTACGTTGATGAAGAAGACGGACTGCCAGCTGACGTGCTCGACGAGCAGACCGCCGACGATGGGACCGCCCGCGGTGGACGCGCCGATGACCATGCCCCAGATACCGATGGCCATGTTCAGCTTCTCGGCGGGGAAGGTGGCCCGCAGCAGGCCCAGGGCGGCCGGCATGAGCAGCGCGCCGAACAGGCCCTGAAGGACCCGGAAGACGATGACGAACCCGATCTCGCTGGAGAGGCCGATGGCACCGGACGCCACGGCGAAACCGGCGATGCCTATCAGGAACGTCTGGCGGTGACCGAAGCGGTCGCCGAGCTTGCCCGCGGTGATGAGGGCGACGGCGAGTGCGAGCAGATATCCGTTGGTGATCCACTGGACGTCGGCGAGCGAGGCGCCGAGATCCTTCTTGATCTCGGGGTTGGCGATCGCGACGATAGTGCCGTCGAGCGCCACCATCATCACGCCGATGGCGACGGAGAACAGCGTCAGCCAGGGGTGGCCGCGAAGCCCCTTGACCGGTGCGGGTACGGCGCTGTCGTCCGGCTCCCGCGGTGCCTTCTCGACGGTGGTCTGACTAGTCATACGGGGAGACTAGTGACAGCCACTGACAGTTGACAAACCAATTCACAAGTCAGTAACTGTCACGTAACTCACAGGCCGGACCGGCCGACCGGTCTAAGCTGAACTGCACAAAAAGGCGAAAAGAGGACGGGTAAGTGACGGACGGGCAGCGCATCGAGCACCCGGCAGGGCTGCGCGAACGCAAGAAACAGCGCACCCGCGACGCCCTGGTGCATGCCGCCCTCGTTCTCTTCACCACCCAGGGGTACGACAGGACCACCGTCGACGAGATCGTCGACGCGGTCGAGGTCTCCCAGCGCACCTTCTTCCGCTACTTCGCGAGCAAGGAGGAGGTCGCCTTCGCCGCCCAGGAGATGGTGGAGTCCCATTTCCTGTCGGAGTTGCGTCAACGCCCTGCCGACGAGGCCCCTTTCGAGGCAATGCGCCGGGCCGTCCTGTGCTCCTGGAACAGTATCGGCGAGACCATCGAGGAGCTCGTCACGGTCGACCTCCATATGCGGACCTACCAGTTGATCGAGTCGAACCCGACCCTGCTCGCCGCGCATCTGCGGCGCTGCATCGATCTGGAGGACAGGATCGCCCGCCTGATCGCGGAACGGGAAGGGCTCGACGTGACGAGCGACCCCCGGCCGCGGGTGGCCGTCGCGGCGTTCTCCGGCGTGATGCGGGTGGCCGGACAGCTGTGGGGCCGGGGGCACGACCCGAGCGTCGAGTCCCTGCGCGACCTGACCGAGTCCTACCTGGACCAGCTCGCCCCCGCGCTCGCGGGCGACTGGCGCCGGGGCGCGCCCGCCCACGGTCCGTACTGTGCCGCACCTCTCGCCCCCGGCCATGACGGACCTCACACCCACACGTCCGCCGCCGCGCGAACCGGGCATCCTAAGCGGCGTTCGGGGTCCTGAGCGCGGCGGAGCGTACGGACCGCACCTACGGAACGTGAGGGGCGGCGGCGCCGATTCCTCGCAGCCGGGTGATGTGCGTCACCCTCGTAACGGCGGTCGTCGCACGTCTCCTAGGGTGTGGAGCAGTGACTTCCTTCGACTCCTCTCCCACGTTGACCGCATGGCGCGCGCTGCTCGCCGTCGCGGTCGTGTTCGTGATGCTGGCGACCACGGGCTGGACCGCCGTACGCCATCAACGCTCCGACGAGCCACGCGAGATCGCTCTCGCCTCGTGGGCCCGGGACCGGATAGCCGGTCACGCGCTGCCGGACGTCACCGCGCCGCCGTACCGGCTGGCCCACTTCTTCGCCACGCTGACCGCCGGACAGCAGGTCTCGCTGGCGGACAAGTACCCCCTGGTCGTGGGAAATCTGAACGGCGCCCCGGTCACCGTGCGCTACCACGCCAACCGGCTGGCCCTCAAACAGGCACAGGCCGTGGAACGGCTGCGCACCCACGACGTCACGCTCTCCCCGGACGGCCGCGGCGAGGCCGTGCGCCGGATGGAGCGCTTCCGGTCGATGCTCGCGAAGGACCGGCAGATCCTGTCCTTCGATCCGTCCGGAAAGGGCCGTGCCGCCGAGGTGTTCGGTGATCTCGACCGCGCCGAACGGGTCTCGGTCGTCGTGCCGGGTGTCGACACCAGTCTGCTGACGCTGGAGCGGACGGCGAAGCGCAGGTACGCGGCACCGGTCGGCATGGCGCAGTCGCTGTACGGGGCGGAGCGCGCCGCCCGCCCCGGAACCCGTACCGCCGTCATCGCCTGGGCCGACTACACGGCCCCCGCGGGCATCGGCATGGACGCGGCCCTCGGCCGGCTCGCGGCGGACGGGGCGGTCCGGCTCAACGCCATGGTGAGCGGGCTGCCGGGCACCTCGGCCGTCTCGCTCTTCTGCCACAGCTACGGCTCCGTGCTCTGCGGGGTCGCCGCCCACGAGGCGCCCTCCCGGGTGGCCGATATCGCGGTCGCCGGCAGCCCCGGCATGCGGGCCGACAGCGCCGAGCAGCTGGAGACCGGCGCCCGGGTGTGGGCGATGCGGGACCGGGACGACTGGATCCAGGACGTGCCGTACCTCGCGGTCGGCGGGATCGGGCACGGCGCCGACCCGGTGGATCCCGACTTCGGGGCCCGGATCGTGTCGGCGGGGGACGCGATCGGCCACAGCGGCTATTTCGAGCCGGGAACCGAGAGTCTCAGCAACTTCGCGGCGATCGGCGTCGGCGCGTACGGTTCGGTCAGCTGTGCGGACGCCGACACCGCGTGCCGCAGCGGTATTTCCGGTCGTCGGGAAACCTGACGCGCGTAGAGAGTGGTGACCTTCCGATTAATGACGACTTACGTCGAGGGGGGACGGGCGGGGCTGTGCCGCATACGATGAGGCACATGGGTGATGTGCTGGCCGGAATTCATGCCACCTGGGAGTTCGACACCGACTCCTTGCTCATCCGCTTCGAACGGGGTATCCGCACGCCGAAGCTCTTCCAGAGTCTGCGTGAACGCCGCATCCCGTATGCGGCGTTGTCGTCGGTGACGCTGACCCCCGGCAAGCGGGGCACGGTGGTTCTTCGCGCGGTGCCGAGACCGGGCGCCGATCCGCTCCTGGAGGCTGCGGCGGGACAGCTGAAGGACGGGTGCGACCCGTACCGCCTGGTGCTTCCGGCGGAACGGGAGGTGCTCGCCGAGTACTACGCGGACGCGCTGCGCGCGCTGCTCGGCCCCGATGACGGGCTGCCCGCCGACCGCTTCCTCGTCGCGGCCCCCGAGGCCCCGATGAACTTCAAGGCGTACGACGGCAGGGCCAGCTTCGACGGGGAGCGGATCTCGTTCCGGTGGTCGTGGACCGGAGCCTCCAGCGCCAAGTGGAAGGCCGGCGACCAGACGTTCCCGGTGGCCGAACTGTGCGGGGTCGAGTGGCGCTCGCCCGAGGCGCTCGACGGCTACCTCCGGCTCGTGCCCCGTACGGCGGTGGCGGTGGGCCACGGTGCGGCGAGCGGCCTGGGCGAGGCCTGTGGCCCGGCCGGACCCGTCGCCGCGGCGGGCGCCGCACCCGGGAGCGGCCGGGCGGTTTCCGGCCATTCGGCCCGTGCGGACCAGGACCCGGCCGCGGTGCTCTTCGGCCTCGGCTACGGCCCGGTCCACGAGTCACTGCCCTTCGCCGCCGCCGTACTGGAATCCGTCCGCCGATCGCAGACCTCACCGGCCGGGCCCGCCCCGGTCCTGGTCGGTGCCGGGCGGCGCGATCCCGCGGACATCGCCGAGCGGATACGGCACCTCGGGGAACTGCACCAGGCGGGTCTGGTCACGGACGACGAGTACAGCGCGAAGAAGGCGCAGCTGCTCGCGGAGCTGTAGCTCCGGCCGGGGCGCGGCGCCGCCTGCCCCGTACCCCGGGCTCCGCCTGATCCGTACCGAGGGCTCCGGCGGACCCCGTACCCCGGTATGAGCGGTCGGGCGGCGGTCCGGCACCCCGGTATGACGCCGGGGGCCGGATCGTCTGCCTACGCTGATCGGGCCATGTCCACTTCCCCCGCCGGGCCGCCGCCCGCCGATGGCCTGCTGAGCGCCGCCCGCCGCAATCTGCGCGAGCTCGCCCACGGGCTGTCCCACGTGTCCCATCCGCCCACACCGCTGCTGGCCGGTGCCCCGAGACGGTGGCAGCGGCTGCTTCCGTACGCGGTGGTGCTGGCGCTCGCCTCGACCTTCATCCCGGTCACCATCAACGTCCTGATCACGCAGTACGGCGTGGCGGGGGGCGTCGCCGGGGCGCTGGCCGTCGCCCAGGCCGCCCCGCTGCTGATGCTGGCGCACCGGCCGCTGCAGGCCTGGTGGATCATCTTCCCCGCCGACATCCTCGGCGCGGTCGTCCTGCTGGCGCAGCCGGTCGAGAAGTACGACATCTGGCCGTGGACCCCGCCGGTGATCGTCGGCTATCTGTTCGTGCTGCTGGCGATCGGTCTGCGCGAGCGTCGGCGCACCGTGGTCTGTGTCTGGCTGCTGACGGGCGTCGCGGGCCTGGTGCTGCATCTGATCGCGACCGATCGGAGCAACGGCAGCGCGCTGTTGCTGTTCATGCTCGGCGCGGTGGTGCTGGTGATCGGGGCCTCGGTACGGGAACGGGGCGAGGCACAGCGCAGGCTCGCCGAGCAGGAGACCATCAGCGAGGCCGAGCGGGCGCAGCGCACCCTGCTGGAGGAGCGGACCCGGATCGCGCGTGAGCTGCACGACGTGGTCGCGCACCACATGTCGGTGATCACGGTGCAGGCCGACTCCGCCCCGTACCGGATCGACGGGCTGCCGGCCGAGGCGCGCGAGGAGTTCACGGCCATCGCCGCCAGTGCGCGGGAGTCGCTGGGCGAGATGCGGCGGCTGCTGTCGGTGCTGCGCAGCGACGGCACGGAGGGCGAACGGGCTCCGCAGCCCGGCCTGGACCGGGTGCAGCAGCTGGTGGAGGCGACGGTACGGGCGGGGCTGCCGGCCGAACTGTCGCTGGCGGCGGACCTCGGCGAGGTGCCGTCGGCGGTGGACGTCTCGGCGTACCGCATCGTGCAGGAGGCGCTGGCGAATGTGATCCGGCACGCGCCGGGGGCGCGGACCCGGGTGTCCATCACGGCGGGCGCGGGTCATCTGACGGTGCTGGTCGTCAACAGCCCTGCGGAGCACGCCCGTTCGCCGCTGGAGACGACGGGGACCGGGCACGGGCTGGTCGGGATGCGTGAGCGCGTACGGTTGACCGGCGGAACCCTGGACACGGGCCCGCTGCCCGACGGCGGATTCCGGGTGGCCGCCCGGCTGCCGCTGCCCCCGGCCAAGGCCCCGTCCGCACAGCAGACTTCGGAGGAATCGTGACCATCCGCGTGATCATCGTCGACGACCAGGCCATGGTGCGCGCGGGGTTCGCGGCGCTGCTGTCGGCGCAGAGCGACATCGATGTGGTGGGCGAGGCGCCGGACGGGCGCCAGGGCATCGAGGTCAGCCGGAACCAGCATCCCGACGTGGTGCTGATGGATGTCCGGATGCCCGAGATGGACGGACTGGCGGCGGCCCGCGAGCTGTTGAACCCGCCGGTGGGCGTGGTGCACCGGCCCAAGGTGCTGATGCTGACCACCTTCGACGTGGACGACTATGTGTACGAGGCGCTGCGCGCCGGTGCGTCCGGCTTCCTGCTGAAGGACGCCCCGCCCGCCGACCTGATCTCGGCGGTACGGGTGGTGGCGGCGGGCGACGCGCTGCTGGCGCCCTCCGTGACACGGCGCCTGATCGCGGACTTCGCGGCCCAGCGGCCGTCCGGGGCGTCCCGCAGCGGGCCCGCGCTGCGGCTGAACGGGCTCACCCCGCGCGAGAGCGAGGTGCTGGAGCTGATCGCGCGGGGGCTGTCCAACCAGGAGATCGCCGCGCGGCTGGTGCTGGCCGAGCAGACGGTGAAGACGCACATCGGGCGGGTGCTGGCCAAGCTGGACCTGCGGGACCGGGCGCAGGCGGTGATCTTCGCGTACGAGTCGGGGCTGGTGGCCCCGGGGGACACGGGGGCGTAGGAGCCACCGGGGGACACGGGACGCGGGGGAAGGCCACCGGGGGGGCGTGGCCGGGCCCGCACCGCCGGCGCCGTACGGCCTCTCCGCGCGGAGGGGTCCCGGGTCCCGGGGGTGGGCGTGGCCGGGCCCCGCACCGCCGTACGGCCCGCCGCGCGGGCCGTTTCCGGAGCCCGCACGGACCGTCGTACGCCCCCGCCCCGCCCCGCCCTCGCCGTCCCCGGGCCCCATGTCGTACACCCCCTACCCAGGTATCACTTCGCACTTGGCTCCCCGGTGTGACGCGCCCTCACCCGTCGTCTTCCTACCTTCCTCTCCGTCGCGCCGATCGGCGTACGACAGCCGGAGAGGGAGGGCGAGATGCGTCGATACGCGAGGACCCTGGTCGCGGTCGCACTGGCGACCACCGTGGTGGCCGGGACGGCGGGGTGGGTGTCGGGAGACGCGCAGGCGGCCGTGACCGGGCCGCCGCCGGGCAGCGCGCCCTGGCGGGCGGACCACACGCGGGGGCGGGAACTGCCCGATCCGGGGCGGGCCACTCCGGGTGAGGTCGCCCGTTTCTTCCGGGGGTTGAGCGCGGCCGAGCGGGAGCGGCTGGTGGTGCGCCACCCGCTCGTCGTCGGCAATCTCGACGGTGTCCCGGTGGAGTTGCGCTACCGCGCCAACGCGCTGTCCCTGAAGGCCGCCGACGACCCGCGGTACCGGAGTCTCGCCGCCCCCGGGCGGCGGATCCTCGCGTTCGACCCGCGCGGCCGGGGCCAGGTCGCCGAGGTGTTCGGGGACCTGCGGTCGGCGCGCCGGGTGTCCGTCGTGGTGCCCGGTTCCGACATCGACGCCGGGACCTTCGACCGGACGAACGACGTGTACGGCACTCCGGCGGGCATGGCGAGATCCCTGTACGCGCAGAGCGGTGCGGGCACCGCGGTCGTCGCCTGGGCCGGGTACACCACCCCGGTGGGCGTCGGTCTCGATGCCGCGACCGGGGGCCTGGCCGAGGCCGGGGCGGAGCGGCTGACCCGGTTCACGGAGGGGCTGACGGCCGACGGGCTGCCCGAGCCCGCCGTCTTCTGCCACAGCTACGGCTCCGTGGTCTGCGGCCTCGCCGCGCCCCGGCTGCGCGCCACCGACCTGGTGGTCATCGCCTCCCCCGGGATGCGCGCCGACGACGTGGGCGATCTGCGCACCCGGGCCCGGGTCTGGGCGGCCAAGGACGCCACCGACTGGATCGACGACGTGCCGAACGTGGAGTTCGCCGGTCTGGGGCACGGCAGCGATCCTGCCGATCCGCGGTTCGGAGCGCGCCGGGTCCCCGCGGAGGACGCCGAGGGCCACACCGGCTACTTCGTGCCCGGGACGGATTCCCTGCGCGCCCTCGCCGCGATAGCGGACGGGGCGGAGCGAACGGCCGTCAAGGACGGGGCGGAACGAGCGGTGATCACGGACGGGGCGGAACCAACGGTGATCGCTGACGGAGCCGGACGAACCGCCGTCGCGGACGGAGCCGGACGATGAGCCTCAAGCAGCTCGCGGCGCGTGTCGACGCCCGCACCCCCGCCCACCGCGACCGGGCCGTCGACGGTCTGCGCGCGCTGGCCCTGCTCGCCGTACCGACCGGGCACTGGCTGCTCGGCGGTTTCACCCTCGACGGCGGCGGCGCCCTGCACAACGCGAGCCCGCTCTCCACGTTCGGGTTCTTCGCCCCGGTCAGCTGGGTGCTCCAGATGCTGGGGATCTTCTTCCTGGTCGGCGGGTACGCCTCGGTGATCTCCTACCGCCGCCGGAAGTCCACGACCGGCGCCTGGCTGCGCGGCCGGCTGGCCCGGCTGGGCAGGCCCGTACTGGGAGTGACCGCGGTCTGGGCGGCGCTGCTCCCGGTGCTGTACGCGCTCGGGGTACCCGGCGACACGCTGCGCACCGGGTCGACGCTGGTGATCCAGCCGCTCTGGTTCGTGGGGGTCTACACGGTGGTCACGGCCCTCACCCCGCTCTGCATCCGGGTCGCGAGGAGGATGGGCGGCTGGGCCGCCGTGCCGCTGCTGGCCTCGGTCGCCGTCGTGGACTTCCTGCGCTACGGGCCGCTCGCGGACTCCGTACCGTCCTGGCTGAGCCTGCTGAACATCCTGCCGGGCTGGCTCTTCGCGTATCAGCTCGGAGTGTCCTGGGGCGAGGGGCGCATCGGCAGGCGGGGCGCGAGGATCCTGCTCGTCGGCGGCGGGGTGCTGTTCGCGGCGCTGCTGCTCGCCTTCCACTACCCGGCGTCGATGGTCGGCGTACCGGGCGAGGCGCGCACCAACTCGCATCCGCCGTCGCTGCTGGTGCTGGCGCTGGCCGCCGCCCAGAGCGGTGCGGCGATCCTGCTGCGGGACCGCATCGGCCGGCTGCTGCGCCGCCCGCTGCTGTGGGCACCGGTCGTCGTCATCAATCTGTCGGCGATGACGATCCTGTGCTGGCACCAGACGGCGATGCTCGCGGCGGCCGTCCCGGCGTCGTTCGCCGGGGCCGTACCGGGGCTGACGACCGGTCCCGACACGATCGGCTGGGTCCTGGCCCGGCTGGCGTGGATGCCGCTGTTCGCCGGGCTGCTGGTGCTGATCGCCCGGTACGCGCGCCGCTTCGAGGAGCCCTGGCAGGCGGGCACCCGCGCCGCGAACGCCCGCCGCGCGGTGGCGGGGCTGCTGGCGGCCGGGTTCACGGCGTTCGCGCTGGGACTGGCGTGAGCGGGACGGGAGCCCCCCGCGACCGGGCGGCCCTCGCCCCGCCCTGGGGAGCGGCACGACCGGGCGGGGAAGCGGCACGCCCCCGCCCCCGGGGACACCCGGCGTGCGCGGGGCGGCGGTGGCGGGTACTACTCCCGCGCCGCCGAGGTGCTGCTCATGTCCGGGTAGCGGTCCCCCGCCACCTGCCCGGCGATCGGCTCCAGCTCGGCCAGCTCCCCGGCCGTCAGCGTGAGCCGGGTCGCCGCGACGTTCTCCAGCAGCCGGCTGCGCTTACGGGTCCCCGGGATCGGGACCACGCTCAGGCCGTGCGCCCCGGCGCGCTGCTGCACCCAGGCGAGGGCCACCTGCGCGGCCGTCGCCCCGTGCGCCGCCGCGATCCTGTGCACGGGCTCCAGCAGCGCGGCGTTCGTCCGGGCGTTCTCGCCGGTGAAGCGCGGCTGGGCCTGCCGGAAGTCGCCGTGGGTCAGTTCCTTGCCCGCGTCGGCGAACGCCCCGGTCAGAAAGCCGCGGCCGAGCGGCGAGTACGGCACGAAGGCCACGCCGAGTTCGGCCGCCGCCCCGACCGCGCTGGTCTCCACGTCCCGGCTGAAGAGCGACCACTCGGACTGGAGGGCGGCGATCGGGTGCACGGCGTGCGCCTCGCGCAGTTCCGCGCCGGTCACCTCACTCAGTCCGAGCTGTCTGACCTTGCCCTGCCGGACCAGTTCGGCCATCGCCCCGACCGATTCGGCCAGCGGTACGAGGGGGTCGCGGCGGTGCATGTAGTAGAGGTCGATGACCTCGGTGTTCAGCCTGCGCAGACTGGCCTCGACGGCCTGGCGGACATACGCGGGGTCATTGCGCACCCCTCGGTAGACCGGGTCGTCGGTCCGCTCGATGCCGAACTTGGTGGCCAGGGTGATCTCGTCGCGGTGCGCGCCGACGAACGGGGCGAGGAACTCCTCGTTGGCCCCGCGCCCGTACACATCGGCGGTGTCGAAGAGCGTGACGCCCGACTCCAGCGCCGCTTCGAGGGTGTCGCGGGCCGCGTTCTCGTCGGTGTCCCCGTAGAACTCGCTGATGCCCATGCAGCCGAGCCCCTGCACGCCGACCCGCGGGCCGCCGTCGCCGAGCTCCGTGGTCGCGATCCTGTCGTCAGTCATCAGGCACCGGTCCTCTCCGGCGCCCGACGGGCGCCCGCATAGAAGTCGATCTTGTGATCGAGGACGGCGAGGGTGTCCTGGAGCTCCGCGATCCGCGCTGTCACATCACGGCGGGTCGACTCCAGCAGCTCCTGCCGCTCCTCGAAGGTGTGCTCGCCCTCGCGCAGCAGCTCGGCGTACCGGACCATGTCGGCGACCGGCATCCCCGTCAGCCGCAGCTTGCCGACGAAGCTCAGCCAGTCCAGGTCACGGTTGCTGAACCGGCGCTGACCCGTGTGCGAGCGGTCGACGTGCGGCATCAGTCCGATCCGCTCGTACCAGCGCAGGGTGTGCGCCGTGAGCCCCGTGAAGGCGACGACCTCGCTGATGGTGTAGCGGTCCTGGCCCTCGGGGCGCGGATGCGCCTTCGGGGCAGCCGCGCAGGCGTCCGTCCGTACGGAAGTGCTCTCCATCACCGTCATGCCCCCCACGCTAAATCCTTGGAGTGCACTCCAAGCAAGCGCAAACCATGGGCCACGAAGATCCCGAAGGCCCGGGACCCCCGAGGCCCGGCCGCCGGATAGGCTCGGGGACATGGAGAGCCTGCGACTCATCGACACCTGGCCGGTCCCCACGGCGGCGGCGGCCGTCGTACGAGCGGACGGCACGGTCCTCGGCTCGCACGGCCCCACCGCGCACCGCTTCCCCCTCGCCTCGGTCACCAAGCCGCTGGCGGCCTACGCGGCGCTCGTGGCGTACGAGGAGGGGGCGGTCGAGCTGGACGAACCGGCGGGGCCCGAGGGCTCCACGGTGCGCCACCTCCTCGCGCACACCAGTGGCCTCGCCTTCGACGAGCACCGGGTGACGGCACCTCCCGGCAACCGGCGGCTGTACTCCAACGCGGGCTTCGAAGTGCTCGGCGACCACATCGCCAAGGCGTCCGGCATCCCGTTCCCGGAGTATCTGCGCCAGGCCGTACTGGAACCGCTCGGCATGACGTCGACGACCCTGGACGGCTCGCCCGCCCGCGACGGCGTCTCGACCGTCGACGACCTGGTCCGCTTCGCCGCCGAGGTCCAGGCCCCCCGCCTCCTGGACCCCCGTACGGTCCTCGAAGCCCAGACCGTCGTCCACCCGGGGCTCAAGGGCGTCCTGCCCGGCTACGGTCACCAGAACCCGAACGACTGGGGCCTCGGATTCGAGATCCGCGACTCCAAGTCCCCGCACTGGACGGGCACTTCCTCCTCCCCGGCCACCTTCGGCCACTTCGGCCAGTCCGGTACGTTCCTGTGGATCGACCCGGTCGCGGGCGCGGCCTGCGTCGCCCTGACCGACCGGGCCTTCGGCCCGTGGGCAGCGGAGGTGTGGACCCCGTTCACGGACGCGGTGCTGAGGGAGCTGTCGGCGTAACGGGGGCGGCGGAGCGGGCGGGGATTCGGTGGCGCTGATCACCCGCCCCGGCCGACCCGGTTGACCCGGCCGCCCCACGCCTACCGCCTACCGCCTACCGCCCCGAGGCGAGGCACACGGGCGCCGGGTCCTGGTCGCGGAGGTACTGCGCCTTCTCGGCCTTGGTGAAGTCGCGGTCGAGCTTGTCGCAGATGGACGCGGCGATCTTCGGCGCGTCGCGTACGGGGAGATCCCACAGGCGCGCGGTGCCGTCGCCGGCTCCTGTGGCGAGCCGGGTCCCATCGGGACTGAACGACACCGTATTCACCATGCCGGTGTGTCCGGTGAGGGTGATGCGGACCTTGCCCGTCGTCAGGTCCCACAGGCGCACGGCGCCGTCGACGCTCCCGTCCGCGAGCAAGGTGCCGTCCGGGCTCAGATCCACCGACCACATGGCGCCGTTGGACTGGATGGGGGCGGTACGCACCTTGCCCGTCCTCACATTCCACCGATACGTGGCACCGTCCCTGTTTCCGCCGAGCAGCGTGCCGGCGTCGGGACCGAACGACACGGAGTGCACCTCCTCCTCGCGGCTGACGAGCGTGACGCGGTCCTTGCCCGACTTCACGTCCCACAGCCGGGCACCCTTGTCGGTCCCGGCGGCGAGCATGGTCCCGTCCGGGCTGAACGCCACGGACCAGACGCCGCGGGCCTCCCTCGGCCCGGTGAGCGTGGCACGGACCGCTCCGGTCCTCGCGTCCCGCAGACGTACGGGTCCGTTCCGGGCTCCCGTGGCGACGGTGCTGCCGTCGGGGCTCAGGTCCACGGCCCAGATGTCGTCCTTCCCGACCGTGAACGCGGTGCGGACCGTCTCCGTTCTCACGTCCCACAGGCGTACGGTGCCTTCGTCGTCCTGGGTGGACCCGGTGACGACGGTGTCCCCGTCCGAGCTGAAGACCGCCGAGTGCACGATGCCGTCGTCGCTGCGGAGCATGCCGCGCGCCGCTCCGGTCCGCCCGTCCCACAGGCGTACGCCGTTCTCGCTTCCGGTGGCGAGCATGGAGCCGTCGCGGCTGAAGGCGGTCGACCAGACGGACAGGTCCTCGTCGGCGCCGGTCAGGGTGGCACGGGGCTTGCTGGACTTCACGTCCCACAGGCGCGCGGTGCCGTCACTGCCCGCGGTGGCCAGCGTGGAGCCGTCCGGGCTGAACACCACCGCGTACACGTCCGGGGTGGGGAAGAACGTGGCGCCGGGGTCGCCGGTCCGCGCGTTCCACAGGTGTACGGAACCGTCGAGGCTCCCCGTGGCGAGCACCGCTCCGTCGGGGCTGAACGCGACCGAGCTCGCGTTCACCGTGCCCGGGAGCGTGAGGTCCTTGCCCGTCCTCATGTCCCACAGACGCACGACCCGGTCTCCACTGGTGTCGGTCGTGATGGCGTCGGAGGCGGCCCCGCCGCTCGTGACGGCAAGGGTCGCGCTGTCGGGGCTGAACGCGACCGACTGGGCGATGCCGGTTCCCGCGAGTGTCCGGCGGTGTTCGCCCGTCCTCGCGTCCCAGACGTCCACGGCGTCCTTGCTGCCGGGCAGGGGCAGGGCCGCGCCACCGGTGGCGAGCATCGTGCCGTCCGGACTGAACACAGCCGTGGTCATCGTCACCGCCCCGCCCTTCATGACAGGAGGGCGGGCCCTGCCGGTAGTCGCGTCCCACAGGCGGGCGGTGCCGTCCAGACCCGCGGTGGCGAGCGTGCCGCCGTCGGGGCTGAACGCCACGGAGGACACGCCCTTGGAATGGGTGAGCGTGCGCAGGGCCTTGCCCGAACTCACGTCCCACAGAAGGGCTCTGCCGTCGTCGCTCCCCGTGGCGAGCGTGCCACCGTCCGGGCTGAACGCCACGGAGGACACGCCCTTGGTGTGGGCAGTGAGCTCGGCGCGGACCTTGCCGCTCCCCACGTCCCACAGGCGTACGGCACCGTCGCCGCTCCCCGTGGCGAGCGTGCCGCCGTCCGGACCGAAGGCCACCGCGCGCACTTCGCTTCCGGCGTCGAAGAGCTGGCGCAGGGGCACGGCGGGGGCGGCGTAGAGGGCTCCGGCGGCTTCATCGGTGCGGCTCGTCCGCCATGCCTTGACCGCCAGGAGTGACGACAGGTCGGGGTCGGTGGCCGTCAGACCGGCGGACAGTGCGGCGAGTTGGCGGGACTGTGCGGCGTGTTGGGCCGTGACGGCGGCGTCCTGCTGGTAGAAGGCGACGCCGGTGGCGACGAGGGCGAGTCCCAGCAGCCCGGCGAGGATCGTGTTGATCCGCTTCGTGCGGCGGACGGCCGCCTGCTGGTGCTGCCTGCCCGCCCGGATCAGTGCGGTGATCTCGGCCGGGAGCGGGCGCTGTTTCGCCCACTTCTCACCGTCTGCCAGGAGCGAGCCGTCCGGCAGGTCGCCGGGGAGGCCGCTGCGCGTGTGGTGGGCCTGCTGCTCGGCCGCGCGTTGCAGCCAGACCTGGAACTGGTGGTCCTGGGCGACCCAGTCACGCAGGTCGGCCCAGTCGCGGATGAGTGTGTCGTGGATGAGTTCGGCCGTGGGTTCACCGGGGGACGCGCCGGGGGGTGTCGTGGTGCCGGTGGTGATGACGCGGTGGCGGGACAGGGACGCCAGTACGACATCGAAGGCCGCGTCGGCCTCGGGGCGGGGCGTGTCCGGGTCGGCGGCCAGGGCGCGGAGGCGGGTGAGGGGGACGGGCCGGCGGGTGGCGGGGATGCTGTTGGCCTCGTCGGCGGGGCGCACCAGTGCGGTGAGCATCCGTCGCGCCGTGGGCCGTTGCTCTGCGGGCAGGTGGCCCAGGGCGCTGTTGCACCAGGTCGTCAGACTGCCGGTGACCTTGCCGATCCTCTCGTACCCGGCGTGGGTGAGGAGGCCGTCCTCGCGGCGGCGGCGCTCCCAGAGTCGGCGCAGGGCCAGTTCGAGGGGCGGGAGCAGGGTGACGGGAGCCTGCCGGGCGCCGGGCCCCGCGTCCAGGACATCGTTGACGATGCGGTCGGCCAGGCCGGTTTCGAGCGGGAGGCCCACGGCTTCGGCGGGCCCCGTGATGATCGCCTTCAGCTCCGACCGGCTCAGTGTCGCGGGCACGTTGCACAGGCCGGGCAGGGCGGCCTGCATCAGGTCGGGGGCGAAGGCGTCGAGCGGGACGTAGAAGTCGTTGCGCATGATCAGGAGCACGGTGACGGCGGCGTGCGACTCCGCCAGTTCGACGAGCTGCCCGGCGGCGCGCAGGCGTTCGTCCTCGGCCCGCAGGCGTTCGCCCTCGGCCCGCCGGTGCTCGTCGTCGGCCGGCCGTCGCGAGGCGGGATCGGGCTCCGGCCGGGTGAGGAGTTCCTCGAACTGGTCGATGATCAGCAGGAGATGGTCATGGTCGGGCTCTGCCGCGAGGCGGGCCCGTACCGCGCCCGGCAGGCCCTCGGTCGCGGCGCCGGGCAGCCCGGCGGCCTCCAGCTCGGCGAGCAGGTCATGGCCGGGGCGCGCGGTCAGGGTCAGCCAGCGGTCGCTGCCGGGGACCGCTCCCCCGGCCAGGGCGGGCAGCACACCCGCGTTGACCAGTGACGACTTGCCCGCACCCGAAGGCCCCAGCAGCATCAGCAGCCCCCGGTTGCCGTCCAGTGCCGCCAGCACCCGTTCCACGGCCGCGTCACGGCCGTGGAACCAGTCGCTGTGCCGGTCGGTGAACGGCTTCAGCCCCAGATACGGGCACGCCCGGTGCTCGGGCAACCGGGGCAGGACCTCGCGCAGCGCCTCGGCCGGTGTGGCGTAGGCGATGCCCAGCCCCTTCAGATGGGCATCGGGGGCGGTGATGGCGGTGACCATGCCGATCACCAGGCCGGTCTTCTCGTCGACCACCGGCCCGCCGCTGAACCCGGTGGTCAGATCGTTGGCCCTCGACAGCTGGAGCAGTTGCCCCGAGCCGTCGCCCGCAGGCAGCGGATCACCGGCTTCGGCGTAACCGAAATGGCCGCCGGACGGCGCCTGGGCGGGAAACCCGAACGAGTAGACCCGGTGCCCCCTGCATCCGGCCGCCACTCCCACGGCCATGCCCCGGGCCCCCGCCGGAACGGAGTCGAACTGGAGGAGCGCGATGTCCTCCGCCTCCGGAGCCCGCCACCCCTCCGCCACCACACCGGCCGAAACCCTCGGCGCACCGGGCAGGTTGGGGAAGGCCACCACCACCCGGCCGCCCGGGGAGACTCCGGCGGCGCGCACCACATGGGCGCAGCTGAACCCGGTGTCCGCGTCGGTCAGGAAACCCGATCCGGACACACCGCCGTCGCCGTCGAGGACCTGGAAGACCGATGCGTACGCCGACGGCTCACCGGCCGCGCCGGCCCCGTCCCCGTCATCCGGACCGTCCGGGATCCCCGCCGTCGCCCCACTGTCCGAACTCAACGCAGACCCGCCCCCACGGTTGTCCCGGTACGTTCGGCGCCCGTGCCGCCCGGTCCTCATTCAACCGGAGACCGGTGGCCGCGGCCCCGTGCCTGCCCGTGCCCGTACCGCGCCCGCATGGGACCGCCACATCCGGACCCGACAGCTCCGCCGACCGGCCCGATCAGGGGCCGTCCGACCGGGTCACCCGCCCGCTCTCAGTCCCCGAGCTCCCAGATCAGCAGCTCCGCCACCGTCTCCGCGACCGCTTCCAGGTCCTTCGATCCGGTGATCCGGGCCGCGTCGCCGGGGCCCAGCTCCTCGCCGCCCAGGGCGACCCGGCCCCGTACCACGTGCGCGTACAGACGTGCCGCGTCCGGCACCGCCGTCCGTTCGCCCTCACCGAGTCTGCGCACATGGAGCATCGCCCCCGCTGCCGGGAGCGCGTACGGGGTGGAGTCGGCGATGCCGGGGACGACCCCGTACGACGGTTCGCCGCCCGGCTCCAGGGGTGCCAGCCACATCTGGAGGAACGTCAGCGGGACGTCCCCGTCGTTGCGTTCGACGTGGCGCACCCCGGCGGCGGCGCTCAGATGCTGAAGGTCACCGGCGCGTACGACGGTGGCGTGACCGGCGGAGTCGCGGTGGGTCAGCTCGCCCTCGACGACCCAGGTGACGATCTCCGTGTGGCTGTGCGGATGCTCGTCGAAGCCCGCGCCGGGGGCCAGGCGCTCCTCGTTGCAGGCCAGGACCGCGCCGAAGCGGAGGTTGTCGGGGTCGTAGAAACGCCCGAACGAGAAGGCGTGCAGGGATGCGATGCCTGCCTCCGCGTCCCCGCCCTCGTAACGGCTCTCGGACCTGTGTACGGAAATCACAGGTGCCACGGTAGCCCGGCCCCCCGACCACCTGCCCCGATAAGGCAATCTTGTGTACGTGCCCCGACCCGATCCTGAGCAGCCCGCTGCGAACGACGCCCACCTGCACGCCGCGACCCTGAAACGGCTGGAGCAGTCCTCCGGCAGGCTCGCCGCGAACGCGATTGCCCGCATGGACGAATCGCTGCCGTGGTACCGGGCCATGCCCCCGGAGAACCGGTCCTGGATCGGTCTGGTCGCCCAGGCCGGTATCGCCGCGTTCACCGAGTGGTTCCGGCATCCGGAGACCCCGCAGGCCATCTCCACCGATGTCTTCGGCACGGCTCCGCGCGAGCTGACCCGGGCGATCACGCTGCGGCAGACCGTCGAGATGGTGCGGACGACCATCGAGGTCATGGAGGCCGCGATCGAGGAGGTCGCCGCGCCCGGGGACGAGTCGGTGCTGCGGGAGGCGCTGCTCGTCTACGCGCGGGAGATCGCCTTCGCGACCGCCCAGGTGTACGCCCAGGCCGCCGAGGCCCGGGGCGCCTGGGACGCCCGGCTGGAATCGCTCGTGGTGAACGCGGTGCTCTCCGGCGAGGCCGACGAGGGGGCCGTGTCCCGGGCCGCCGCGCTCGGCTGGAACTCCCCCGAACACGTCTGCGTCATCCTGGGCACCGCGCCCGACGGCGACAGCGAACTGACCGTGGAGGCGATCCGGCGGGCCGCGCGGCACGCCAAGCTCCAGGTCCTGACCGGTGTCCTGGGCAACCGGCTGGTCGTCATCGCGGGCGGCAGCGACAATCCGCTCCAGGTCGCCAAGGGTCTGATCGGCCCGTACGCGGCGGGCCCCGTGGTCGCCGGGCCCGTGGTGCCGGACCTGCTCGCCGCCACCCGGTCCGCGCAGGCCGCGGCGGCCGGGCTGAAGGCGTGCTCCGCCTGGCAGGACGCACCGCGCCCGGTACTGGCGGACGATCTCCTTCCGGAGCGCGCGATGGCGGGTGACCCCGCCGCGCGGGACCAGTTGGTGGAGGAGATCTACAGACCGCTGGAGGAAGCGGGCTCGGCGCTGCTGGAGACCCTGAGTGTCTATCTGGAACAGGCGAGCAGCCTCGAAGGCGCCGCCAGGATGCTCTTCGTTCACCCCAACACCGTGCGCTACCGGCTGCGACGTGTGACCGACGTCACCGGTTGGTCACCGTCCGATGTGCGCTCCGCGTTCACGCTGCGAATCGCCCTCATCCTGGGGCGCTTGGCGGCGGCGGATCCTCAGTCCTAGACTTTTGTTGGACTTCAACAATTCCCCCGACGGTTCTTCGTCCCTGTCCCCACGGGCGTACCGGGCCGTCCGCAAGAGAGAGTGTGAGGGTGCTCGTACTCGTCGCTCCCGGCCAAGGCGCTCAGACGCCCGGCTTCCTGACTCCCTGGCTCGACCTCCCCGGTGCCACCGACCGCATCGCGGCCTGGTCCGACGCCATCGGGCTCGACCTTGCCCACTACGGCACACAGGCCGACGCCGAAGAGATCCGCGACACGGCCGTGGCACAGCCGCTGCTCGTCGCGGCCGGTCTTCTCTCGGCCGCCGCCCTGGACGCCTCTCCCGGTGTCATCGCAGGTCACAGCGTCGGTGAGATCACCGCCGCCGCCCTCGCCGGTGTCATCGACGACGAGGCCGCGCTCCGTCTCGTACGCACCCGGGGGCTCGGCATGGCCGAGGCCGCCGCGGTCACCGAGACCGGCATGGCCGCGCTGCTCGGCGGCGACCCCGACGTATCGGTCGCCCACCTGGAGAAGCTGGGGCTGACCCCGGCCAACGTCAACGGTGGCGGCCAGATCGTCGCCGCGGGCACCGCCGCCCAGATCGCCGCGCTGGTCGCGGACATGCCCGAGGGCGTGCGCCGCGTGGTGCCGCTCAAGGTCGCCGGCGCGTTCCACACGCACCACATGGCTCCGGCCGTGGAGAAGCTGCGGACGGCCGCCGAGGACCTCAAGGTCTCGGACCCGACCGTGACGTACGTCTCCAACGCGGACGGCAGGACGGTCGCCACCGGCACCGAGATCATCTCCCGGCTCGTCGGCCAGGTCGCCAGTCCGGTCCGCTGGGACCTGTGCATGGAGACCTTCCAGGCGCTCGGGGTCACCGCGCTCATCGAGGTGTGCCCCGGCGGCACCCTCACCGGGCTCGCCAAGCGGGCGCTGCCCGGCGTGAAGACCCTCGCGCTCAAGACACCCGACGACCTCGACGCGGCACGCGCGCTCATCTCCGAGCACGCGGGCGCCTAAGGAGCCCGAGAGCATGTCGAAGATCAAGCCCAGCCAGGGCGCCCCGTACGCACGCGTCATGGGTGTGGGCGGCTACCGCCCCACCCGTGTCGTGCCGAACGAGGTGATCCTCGAAACGATCGACTCGTCCGACGAGTGGATCCGCTCGCGCTCCGGCATCGCCACCCGTCACTGGGCCTCCGACGAGGAGACCGTGGCCGCGATGTCCATCGAGGCCTCGGGCAAGGCGATCGCCGACGCGGGGATCACGCCCGAGCAGATCGGCGCGGTCATCGTCTCCACCGTCTCGCACTTCAAGCAGACGCCGGCCATCGCCACCGAGATCGCCCACAGGATCGGCGCGGGCAAGCCCGCCGCCTTCGACATCTCGGCCGGCTGCGCGGGCTTCGGCTACGGCCTGACGCTCGCCAAGGGCATGATCGTCGAAGGCTCGGCGGAGTACGTCCTGGTGATCGGCGTGGAGCGGCTCAGCGACCTCACCGACCTGGAGGACCGCGCGACGGCCTTCCTGTTCGGCGACGGCGCGGGTGCCGTGATCGTCGGCCCCTCCAAGGTGCCGGCCATCGGCCCCACGGTCTGGGGTTCCGAGGGCGACAAGTCCGAGACCATCAAGCAGACCGTGGCCTGGGACGAGTTCCACGCGACGCGTCCGGAGAAGTTCCCGGCCATCACGCAGGAGGGTCAGGCGGTCTTCCGCTGGGCCGTCTTCGAGATGGCGAAGGTGGCCCAGCAGGCGCTGGACGCGGCCGGGATCGCACCGGAAGACCTGGACGTCTTCATTCCGCACCAGGCCAACATGCGGATCATCGACTCGATGGTGAAGACCTTGAAGCTGCCGGAGCACGTCACGGTCGCCCGTGACGTGGAAACCACCGGCAACACGTCCGCCGCCTCGATTCCGCTCGCAATGGAGCGGCTCCTGGCGACCGGTCAGGCGAAGAGCGGCGACACCGCGCTCGTCATCGGCTTCGGGGCGGGTCTCGTCTACGCCGCGACGGTCGTTACCCTCCCCTAGGCACACCGGACCTTTTGGTCCGGACACCCGAACCCTGAAGAAAACCATCGAAGGAGCGCCAACATGGCCGCCACCCAGGAAGAGATCGTCACCGGTCTCGCCGACATCGTCAACGAGATCGCCGGTATCCCGGTCGAGGACGTCCAGCTGGACAAGTCCTTCACCGACGACCTGGACGTCGACTCGCTGTCCATGGTCGAGGTCGTCGTCGCCGCCGAAGAGCGCTTCGATGTCAAGATCCCCGACGAGGACGTCAAGAACCTCAAGACGGTCGGCGACGCTGCCGACTACATCCTGAAGCACCAGGGCTGATCCAGCCCCGGTTCGTGTGTCGCCACCCGGCGGTGGCGCCGCTGATTCACGACCCTCTACACGTGGAGAAGATTTTCCAGTGATCCCGACCAATCGCACCGTGGTCGTCACCGGTATCGGCGCAACCACTCCGCTGGGTGGCGACTCCGCATCGACCTGGGAAGGTCTGATGGCCGGCCGGTCCGGCGTCAAGCCCCTCGAAGGCGAGCGTTTCGCCGAACTGCCCGTCCGGATCGCCGCCCTCGCGGCCGTCGACCCGGGCGATGTTCTGCCCCGTCCGCTCGCCCGCAAACTGGACCGCTCGGCGCAGTTCGCGCTGATCGCGGCCCGCGAGGCGTGGACGGACGCCGGCTTCACCGGCAAGGCCGGTGAGGACGAGAAGGTCAGCCCCGAGCGTCTGGGCACGGTCATCGCCTCCGGCATCGGCGGCGTGATCACCCTGCTCGACCAGTACGACGTGCTGAAGGAGAAGGGCGTACGCCGCGTCTCCCCGCACACCGTTCCGATGCTCATGCCCAACGGCCCGGCCGCCAACGTCGGCCTGGAGGTCAACGCCCAGGCCGGTGTCCACACCCCGGTCTCCGCCTGTGCCTCGGGCGCCGAGGCCATCGGGTACGCCGTGGAGATGATCCGCACCGGTCGCGCCGACGTGGTCGTCGCCGGTGGCACGGAGGCGGCGATCCACCCGCTGCCGATCGCCGCGTTCGCCAACATGATGGCGATGTCCAAGAGCAACGACGAGCCCGAGAAGGCCTCGCGCCCGTACGACACGGCCCGCGACGGCTTCGTCCTCGGCGAGGGCGCCGGTGTCGTCGTCCTGGAGTCCGCGGAGCACGCCGCCGCACGAGGCGCCAGGGTCTACTGCGAGGTGCTGGGCCAGGGGCTGTCCGCGGACGCCCACCACATCGCGCAGCCCGAGCCCACCGGGCGCGGCATCGCCGCCGCGATGCAGAACCTGCTCGACTCGACGGACCTCAAGCCGTCCGAGGTCGTTCACCTCAACGCACACGCCACGTCGACCCCGCAGGGTGACATCGCCGAGATCAAGGCCCTGCGCAAGGTCCTGGGCGACGATCTCGACCATGTCGCGATCTCCGCGACCAAGTCGATGACCGGTCACCTGCTCGGCGGCGCGGGCGGCATCGAGACCGTCGCGACGGTCCTGGCGCTGTACAACCGGATGGCCCCGCCGACCATCAACGTCGAGCACCTCGACGACGCGGTGGAGGCGGACGTCGTCCGTGACAAGCCGCGCCCGCTGCCCGAGGGGCCGATCGCCGCGATCAACAACTCGTTCGGATTCGGCGGCCACAACGTGGTCCTGGCGTTCCGTTCGGTCTGACGCACCCGCGTAACGGCTGTGGCCCGCCTCCCCGGTCCGGGGAGGCGGGCCACAGCCGTGTGTGTACGGCTCTCACACCACCTGGTGCAGCCAGCGGACGGGCGCGCCCTCCCCGGCGTGCCGGAAGGACTCCAGCTCGTCGTCCCAGGGCTTGCCGAGGAGCTTGGCGATCTCCGCCTCCAGATCGCTCTCGCCGCGCACGGAGCGGGCCAGTGCGGCCCGCAGCCGGTCCTCCGGCACCAGGATGTCCCCGTGCATGCCGGTGACGGCGTGGAAGATGCCCAGCTCGGGGGTGGAGCTGTAGCGCTCGCCCTCGGCGGTGGGACACGGCTCGGCGGTCACCTCGAAGCGCAGCAGATCCCAGCCCCGGAGCGCCGAGGCGAGCTGGGAGGCGGTGCCGGGCCGGCCCTTCCAGGAGAATTCGGACCGCCAGGTGCCGGGGGCGGCCGGCTGTCTGATCCAGTCGAGCTGGACCCGCACACCGAGGACACCCGCTACCGCCCATTCGACATGTGGGCACAGCGCGCGCGGTGCGGAGTGAACGTACAGGACTCCACGTGTCGTCACCGGGACCTCCAGTGTGGGACGAGGTACGCCTTCCCCAGCGGCCTCATGCCCGTACCGTCTCTTTTCGGCCAGTTACCGAGGTTGTCATCAGTAAACAGCATCGGGAGTTAATCTCCTGAAAAGGGACAGTATGTGACGTGAGGTAATTGCCGGAGCCCCCCACGCGTACGCGGGTGGACTGGGCGTCACTGGTTCGACGGGGAAAAGCTACCGTGCGCCGGGGCCGGACGTGTGACGTACCGTCGGTCCGGGGCCCATGAATCACCAAGCTTTCACCCGGCAGGGCGCGCACGCCCGTGACCTGGGGCTGCGGGCTTTGCCGGGGGGCTTGACCAGAGGCATAAACCAATGGATGACCGGAGAGGACCAGGGATGCCGGAGCGTGCGATACGCCCTCGTTCGCGTACCTCGGCCGCCATGTTGACGGCCGTGTCGTTGCTCGGCGCCGTCGCACTGGCCGGCTGCACCAGTGGCCCGGATCAGACCGCGAAAAACACACCGGCCGCGTCACGCGCGGGCGCACCGTCCCCCTCCCCCACCCCTGACTGGAATCGCCGTCCGGCGTCCGTCGCGGCCGTGGGCGACTCCATCACACGGGGTTTCGACGCCTGTTCGGTGCTGGCGGACTGCCCCGAGGTGTCCTGGGCGACGGGCACGGACGACGGGGTGCGCAGTCTCGCGGTGCGGCTGCTCGGCGCGTCGAAGGCCGCCGCGAGCAGCTGGAACCACGCGGTGTCGGGGGCCCGGATCGCCCAGTTGCCCGAGCAGATGGCCCTGGCTGCGAAGGAGAAGCCCGAGCTGGTGACCGTGATGATCGGCGCCAACGACGCCTGCCGGGACTCGGTCGCGGTCATGACCCCGGTGGCGGACTTCCGGGCGTCGTTCGAGGCGTCGATGCGTCAACTGCGCGCCACGGCGCCGAAGGCACAGGTGTATGTGTCGAGCGTGCCGGATCTCAAGCGGCTGTGGTCCACCGGGCGGACCAACGAGCTGGGCAAACAGATCTGGAAGCTCGGGATCTGCAAGTCGATGCTGGGCGACGCGGACAGCATGGACGCGGCGGCGGTGGCCCGGCGGGACGCGGTGCAGGACCGGGTGGTCGCGTACAACGACGTGCTGCGCGACGTCTGCGCGAAGGACCGGCGCTGCCGGTACGACGGCGGGGCGGTCTTCGACTACCGGTTCACCGGTGAGCAGCTCAGCCAGTGGGACTGGTTCCACCCGGGACGGGACGGACAGGCCAGGCTGGCAGAAATCGCCTACCGCAACGTTACGGCCGGCGAGCCTCCGGCGTAGGGTCCGGGATCATGACGACGGGCAGGCCCACGGCCATACGGACGGAAGACTTCGGCGCGCTCGCGGACGGCACCGATGTCCGGCGCTGGACCCTGGAGCGGGACGGGACGCGGGTGCGCGTGCTGACCTACGGCGCGATCGTGCAGTCGGTCGAGGTGCCGGGCCGGGACGGCACCCGGACCGGGGTGGCGCTCGGGCTGCCGGACGTCGCCTCGTACGAGAAGTTCCCGGGGCCGTATCTCGGGGCGCTCGTCGGGCGGTACGCGAACCGGATCGCGGGCGCCGGGTTCGTCCTGGACGGCACGGCGCACCGGGTGACGCGCAACGAGGGCCGCAATCATGTGCACGGCGGCACGCGCGGCTTCGACAAGCGCGTGTGGCGGGCCCGGGAGGTCCCGGACGGGGTGGAGCTCTCCTTGGTCGCCGAGGACGGCGAGGAGGGCTTTCCCGGGCGGCTCGCGCTCTCGGTGACGTACGGCCTCGACGAGGGCGGGGCACTGCGGATCGGGTACCGGGCGAGCACAGACGCCCCGACGGTGCTGAACCTCACGAACCACACCTACTGGAATCTGGCGGGCGCCGACAGCGGCAGCGCGCTCGGACAGCAGCTGCGGATCGCGGCCGGGCGCATCACCCCGGTGGACGGCGAGGCGGTCCCGACGGGCGAGCTCGCGCCGGTGGCGGGGACCCGGTTCGACTTCCGCCGGACGCGGGTGGTGGGCGCGGGGTACGACCACAACTTCGTCCTGGACCGGGCCGCGGCGGAGACCCTCGCCGGGGATGCCCCCACGGGGGAGGCCTTCGCGGCGGAGCTGTACGACGCGTGGTCGGGTCGGGTGCTGACCGTCCGCACGACGGAGCCGGGGCTCCAGCTGTACACCGCCGACCACTTCGACGGTCAGCCCTTCGGGCCGTGCGCCGGGATCGCGCTGGAGACCCAGCACTTCCCGGACTCCCCGAACCGTCCGGAGTTCCCGAGCACGGTGCTCCGGCCGGGCGAGGAGTTCGTGTCGAGCACCGTCTACGGGTTCTCGGTGCGCTGACCCGTGCGCGGGGCGCCGGACCGTGCGCGGGGGCGTACGGGCACCGGTGCGCGGCGTCGTGCGCGCGGCACGCGTCCACGGGGTCCTGGTGAGACGCCCCCGGCATGCGCCTCGGCACATGGGTTGACCAGGGCTCATGCCATAGCAAGAAAGATCGACAAGGATCCCCTGCGGGTGATTTACCGCGGGTAGGGCGCGTTTTCGTGCGCGGGCGCAGTGCGGGGACGCCAGGGTGATCCGTATGCGTAACTCCTTTGCCGATTCCCCCACTTCCGGCTCCTCCTCCCCCAACTCCTCCCCGGAGAAGCCCTCTCGGCGCCGGGTGGTCGCCGGAGCCGCCGCCGGGGCCGCGGCCCTCGCCGCGACCGCCACGAGCGCCGTACCCGCCGCCGCGGCCCCGGCCGGGGCCACCGGGTCGGCCCCCGGGACCCCGGCCGCGCCGGCGGCGCCCCGCGCCGACTGGGCCGACTGTCTCACCGTGGCCCGCGCGATCCTGGTGCGGGACGAGAACGACAAGCCGCTGGTCCCCCGCTACCGCGACGTCCTGTTGGGCAAGGGCCTGCCCCGGTCCCGCAACGGCGCCAAGAAGGTGCTGATCATCGGCGCCGGACCGGCCGGGCTGACCGCGGCCCATCTGCTGCGCGAGGCCGGGCACACGGTCACCGTCATCGAGGCGAACGGCAACCGGGTCGGCGGCCGGATCAAGACCTTCCGCGCGGGCGGGCACGAGAACGCGAAGGCGCCCTTCGCCGACCCGAAGCAGTACGCCGAGGCCGGGGCGATGCGCATCCCGGACAGCCACCCGCTGGTCACCGGTCTGATCGACAGCTTCGACCTGAAGCGCCGCCGCTTCCACCTGGTCGACGTGGACGGCGACGGCCGGGCCGCCAACCGCACCTGGATCCACGTCAACGGCCTCCGGGTCCGCCGCGCCGACTACGCGAAGAAGCCGCAGGCGGTCAACCGCTCCTTCGGGGTCCCCGCGAAATTCGAGGACAGGACCGCCTCCCGGATCGTGCGGGAGGCCTTCGCGCCCGTCCGCGAGAAGATCGACGGCAAGGAGGGCGCGAACCTGGTCAAGGCCTGGGCGGAGGTGATCCACGAGTACGGGCACTGGTCGATGTTCCGCTTCCTGACCGAGGCGGCCAAGCTCGACGAGCGCACCATCGACCTCATCGGCACCGTCGAGAACATGACCTCGCGGCTCCATCTCGCCTTTGTGCACAGCTTCATCGGGGCCTCGCTGATCAGCCCGGACACGGCGTTCTTCGAACTGCCCGACGGCACGTCCAAGCTGGTCGACGCGATGTACGGGCGGGTGAAGGACCTGGTGCGGCTGGACCGCCGGGCCACCCGGATCAGCCACGGACCGGACGGGGTCAGCGTCGAGACGGTCTCCGAGGGGCGCGACGGGCCGGTGGTGCGGGAGACGTTCACCGGCGACCGGGCGATCATCACCGTGCCGTTCTCCGGCCTGCGCCACATCCCGGTGCGGCCGCTCATGTCGTACGGCAAGCGGCGGGCCGTCACCGAGATCCACTACGACGCGGCGACCAAGGTGCTGCTCGAATTCAGCATGCGCTGGTGGGAGTTCGAGGAGAAGGACTGGAAGAAGCAGCTGGAGCGGGTCCGCCCGGGACTGTACGACGCCTACCGGCTCGGCCGCGCGCCCGCCGACGGCTCGCTGCTCGGCGCCCACCCCGTCGTACCGCCCGGCCATGTCCCGGACGGCCAGCGCGTGCACTACGCCGCATGCCGGGCCACCGCCCGCAACCAGCCCGAGGCGGCCCATGTCATCGGCGGCGGCTCGGTGACCGACAACCCCAACCGCTTCATGTTCCAGCCCTCCTACCCCGTCGACCGCAGCCCCGGCGGCGTCGTCCTCGCCTCCTACAGCTGGGCCGACGACGCCCTGAAGTGGGACTCGCTGAATGACGACGAGCGCTACCCGCGCGCCCTGGCCGGGATGCAGGAGGTGTACGGGCAGCGCATCGAGGTCTTCTACACGGGCGTCGGCCGCACCCAGTCGTGGATGCGTGACCCGTACGCGTACGGCGAGGCGTCCGTACTCCTGCCCGGCCAGCACACCGAGCTGTTCCCCGATGTCCGCACGGCCGAGGGGCCGTTGCACTTCGCGGGCTGCCACACCTCGGTCAAGCCCGCCTGGATCGAGGGGGCGCTGGAGTCGGCCGTGCGCGCCGCGCTGGAGGTCAACAGCGCCTGACCGGTGCCCCGACCCTGGGAGGAGACCGCCGTCAGCGGGCGAGACCCAGGGTCACACCGAGCCCCACGAGCACCGTGCCGATGCCCCGGTTGAGCGCCTTCTGGCGGCGGAGCATCGCCGTACGCAGCTGCGAGTGGGAGAAGAACACCGCCACCAGGCCGAACCAGCCGAAGTGCGCGAGCGACATGAACAGCCCGTAGCCCGCCTGCTGCCAGTACGCCGTGCCGGGGCCGACCACCTGGGTGAAGGTCGACACGACGAACAGCGTCGTCTTGGGGTTCAGGGCGTTGGTGAGGAAGCCGGTGCGCAGCGCCCCGGAGCGGGACAGCTCCGGCTTCGACTCCAGGTCGACCTCCAGATCGCCCCGGGCGAGGAACGTGCGGACCCCGATGTAGACGAGATACGCCGCACCGGCCAGCTTGATCGCGGTGAACAGGGCCGTCGACGAGGCGATCAGCAGCCCGACGCCGAGCATCGTGTACGTGACGTGGACCAGGACGCCCGCGGCGACACCGGCCGCCGCGAACAGTCCGGTGGTGCGGCCGTACAGATAGCTGTTGCGGACCACCATCGCGAAATCCGCACCCGGACTGATGACGGCGAGAACGGTGATGACGGCGACGGCGAGCAGTTCGGTCATGGCCGCGGCCCCCGCTCAGCTGCCGTGGGCGGTGCGGGGGTGGGGGTGGGGCGCCGGAGGCGTCACCGTCGCCGGGGCGGCGTTCGTGCGGGCGGTGTCGTCCCCGTCCGTTCCCCCGGGCGCGACGAGGTCGCGGGCCATCAGGGTGGCTCCGGCGACGGCGCCCGGCATCAGGAACACGGCGACGAACGGGACCAGGAACGCGAGCGTGAGCGGGACGCCGAAGCCGAGCGCCATCATCCGGCGTCCGCGCAGCAGGACGAGCCGGTCCTTGAGGACCATGCCGCGGCGCTGGAGGGCCACGGCGGTGAGTTCCTCGGAGAGGAAGTATCCGGAGACACAGAAGCCGAGGGCGGGGACGACGGTCTGTCCGAGGACCGGGATGAAGCCGAGGGCGAAGAGGATGATTCCGTACAGGGCGACGCGCAGCAGGATGCGGAGGGAGTCGCGGGCGGAGATCCAGAGTTCGCGCCAGAGCGGCAGACCGGACTCGGGGACCTCGCCGCCCTCGCTGCGGTCGACCTCCTCGGAGAGCGACTCGTAGAAGGGCTGGCCCACCAGCAGTGTCACGGCGGTGAACGTGATGACCGCGAGGAACAGGCCGAAGACGAAGACCAGCACCACCAGGGTGTTGCGCAGCAGGCCCAGCCAGGGCGAGGACCAGTCGTCGGCGAACGGGGTGGCCCAGGCGACGAAGTCGTCGGCGCCGTAGCCGAGTCCGACCAGCGCGCCCGCGTAGATGACGAGGGTGACCAGTCCGGGCAGCAGCCCGAATCCGAACCATCGTCCGTGCCGGACAGCCCAGCGCTGCCCCTTCATCAAGTAGCCGAAACCCGCCCCGAGATCACTCATGGGCGTCAGGTTACTTGCGCACGGCAAGAACGAGGGCCGCACCCCCGTCGCGGGAGTGCGGCCCTCGGCCGGGCGTGCCGGTCAGGCGACCGACAGTTCGACCTTGATGTTGCCGCGGGTCGCGTTCGAGTACGGGCAGACCTGGTGGGCCTTCTCGACGAGCGACCGGGCTGTGGCCGTGTCGACGTTCGGGATGGAGGCGGTGATCGCGACCTCCAGGCCGAAGCCGCCGTCCTCGTTCTTGCCGATGCCGACCGAGGCGGTCACGGTCGAGCCGGAGATGTCGGCCTTCTCCTGGCGGGCGACGACGCCGAGGGCGCCCTGGAAGCAGGCGCTGTATCCGGCGGCGAAGAGCTGCTCCGGGTTGGTGCCGGCGCCGCTGCCGCCCATGGCCTTCGGCGGGTTGACGACGACATCGAGGTTACCGTCGTCGGAGAAGACGCGGCCGTCACGGCCGTTCTCCGCGGTGGCGACGGCGGTGTAGGCAACGGCTATGTGCTGAATGGTCATGCTGAGGATTCCTCCTGCTGATGCGCCGCGACTCGCGCCCACGATCGCGACGGCCTGGGGTGAGACTAACGGGTGTGCTCAAAAGGGGTCGCCGAACGGGCCGGGAACCGGTCGGCGAGCCGGGAGCCGGTCAGACGAGGGAAACGATCATCTTGCCGGTGTTCTCGCCGCGCAGCAGGCCGAGGAAGGCGTCGAAGCCCTTCTCGATGCCCTCGACGGCGGTCTCGTCGTACTTGAGCTCGCCCGAGGCCAGCCAGCCGGCGACCTCCTCGACGAACCGGGGCTGGAGCTCGGCGTGATCGCTGACGAGCATGCCCTGGAGCCGCAGCCGCTTGCCGATGATCAGCGCCATGTTGCGCGGGCCGGGGACCGGCTCGGTCTCGTTGTACTGGGCGATCATTCCGCAGATGGTGGCGCGGCCGTGCACGTTGAGCGTGGTGATCGCGGCCTCCAGGTGCTCGCCGCCGACGTTGTCGAAGTAGACGTCGATCCCGTCGGGGGCGGCGGCCCTGAGCTGGTCGAGGACCGGGCCGTTCTTGTAGTTGAACGCGGCGTCGAAGCCGTACTCCTCGACGAGGACCCGGACCTTCTCGTCGGAGCCCGCCGAACCGATGACGCGCGAGGCACCCTTGAGCCTGGCCATCTGGCCGACCTGGCTGCCCACCGCGCCCGCGGCGCCGGAGACGAAGACCGCGTCGCCCTCCTTGAAGGAGGCGACGTCGAGGAGACCCGCGTACGCGGTGAGGCCGGTCATGCCGAGCACACCGAGGTAGGCGGAGAGCGGGGCCAGCTCGGGGTCGACCTTCACGGCGTGCTTGGCGGGCACCTCGGCGTACTCGCGCCAGCCGAGACCGTGCAGGACGTGATCGCCGACGGCGAAGCCCTCGGCGTTCGAGGCGATGACCTCGCCGACCGCGCCGCCGTCCATGGGGTGGTCGAGCTTGAAGGGCGGGGTGTACGACTTCACGTCGTTCATCCGGCCCCGCATGTACGGGTCGACCGAGAAGTGCTTGTTGCGGACGAGGACGCGGCCCTCGGCCGGAGCGGTGACCGGGGCCTCACGCAGCGCGAAGTCCTCGGCCGCGGGCCAGCCGTGCGGGCGGGCGACAAGGTGCCATTCACGGCTGGACGTGGGAAGAGCTGCAGACATGGGCTCGGGGTCTCCTCGATGTCGTACGGAAATGCCTCACCGGCGGGAAGCCCCCGCCCGGAAAAAAGCTTCAGGACATGAAACAACCATGCTCCTGGATATTTCATGTTGTCAAGTAAATGGGTACCCTGGGTGCCATGGCCACCCGTACAGACCCCCTGACCCTTGAGGTCGTCGAGCTCATCGGCACCGTCGTGGCGCGCTACTACGAGGAGTACGACCGGGCCGCGGCCACGCACTCGCTCACCGGAGCGCAGGCGCGGGTGCTCGGGCTGCTCTCCCTGGAGCCGATGCCCATGCGGAAGATCGCCCAGAAGCTGAAGTGCGAGCCGTCGAACGTGACGGGCATCGTGGACCGGCTGGAGGCCCGGGAGCTGGTGGAGCGCCGGCCGGACCCCGCCGACCGGCGCGTGAAGCTGGCCGCCCCCACGGAGAAGGGGGCCCGCACGGCCCGCGAGCTGCGCGACGGGCTGCACTTCGCCCGGGAGCCGCTGGCCGGGCTCTCGGACGCGGAGCGCAGGGTGCTGCGGGATCTCCTGCGCCGGATGCTGGGCGAGGACGTGAGCGGGGCATGAGCGTGGCCGGGGCGGGAGCGGGAACGGGAACGGGATGAGCGTGGACGGGGACCTGTAGGGCCGTCCGGCCGGCCCGGCGCCCATCTGTCGCCCCGTCAGTCACGTTCCCTCTTACGGCCCATCCCAGCGCGCGTCTGACCCCTGGGGGCACCACGATGCGAAGAGAACCGGCTGCCGCCGGTGCCCCACATCAGCGCTCCCGGGAGAACCTGCCGTGACCGTCAGTCTTGACCAGTTGCGCCGTTGCCATGTCGCCGTCGATCTCGGGGCCGCCAGGACCCGTGTGTACGTCAAAGGGCTCGGGCTCGTCGTCGACGAGCCCAGTGTCGCCGCCGTGAACACCCGTACCGGATCGCTCATCGCCGTCGGCGCGCTCGCCGAGCAGATGACCGGCCGCACCCCCGGGTACATCCGGGTGGCCCGCCCCGTCTCCGGCGGCACCGTCGTCGACATCGAGATGGCCCAGCGCATGCTGCGCCATCTGCTCGGCGAGAAGCTCCGCCGCCAGCTGCGCCGCAAGCCCCGGCTGCGCGCCGCCGCCTGCACCCCGCACGACAGCGATCCGCTCGCCCAGCGCGCCGCGGTGGAGACCCTGGTCGGGCTCGGCGCCCGGCGGGTGGAGCTGGTCGACACCCTGATCGCGGCGGCCGTCGGCTGCGGACTGCCGGTCGAGCAGCCGACCGCCACCATGATCATGGTGTGCGGGGCCGCGACCACCCAGATCGCGGTCCTCTCGCTCGGCTCGATCGTGACCGCCGTCCGCATCCCGATCGGCGGCGACGCCATCGATCACGCGGTGATCCAGCATCTGCGCCAGCACCATGAGCTGATGCTGCCCAGCCAGTCCGTGCGCCCGCTGCAACTGGCCCTCAGCGGCAACGGCCTCACCCCCCACGGGCCCGCCGTGACCGAGATCCACGGCCGTGACGTGGCCACCGGTCTGGCCCGCTCCGTGCAGGTCGACACCGCGGCCGTCCGGCAGGCCATCCACACCCCGCTCACCGCGGTGCTCGACGGCCTCGGCAAGGTGCTCCGGGACTGCCCGCCGGACCTGGTGGCCGACCTCGCGGACCGGGGGATCATGATGGTGGGCGGCAGCGCGCTGCTGCCCGGACTGGACCAGATGCTGCGCGACGCGACCGGCATGCCGGTGCACATCGCCGAACGGCCGGACGTCTGCTCCGTGCTCGGCCTGGGCGCCATGCTGGACGGCAAGATCCGTCCGATGGTCCTCAACCCGCTGGCGGGCTGAGAACACTGCGGGGGCGAGGCGCATGAGCGAAGAACACGGAAGGACCCGAGCGGCTGGAGCGGCCGAGCCTTCCGGGGCCGCCGGACCTGGCGGGCCGGCCGGACCGGGCGCCGGGGGAACGGCGACGCGGCGCTCCGCGAAGCCCCGGCTGCCGATGCTGCTGGAGGCGGTCCTCAGCGTCGGCAGCGATCTCGAACTGCGGGCCACGCTCCAGCAGATCGTGGACACCGCCACCGTGCTGACCGAGGCGCGCTACGGCGCACTCGGCGTCCTGGACCCCGAAGAGGGCACGATCACCGAGCTGTTCACCTCCGGGATGACCGACGAGGAGCGGGGGCACATCGGCCGGTTCCCCGACGGCCGCACGGGCATCCTCGGCGTGCTCATCGAGGATCCGCAGCCGCTGCGCTCCGACGACCTGACCACCGACCCGCGGGCGGTGGGCATGCCGCCGGGACACCCCCCGATGCGCTCCTTCCTCGGTGCTCCGATCCGGGTGCACGCGGAGGTCTTCGGCAACCTCTATCTCGCCGAGAAGCGCTCCGGGCACTTCACCGACACGGACACGGCGCTGCTGCGGGTCCTCGCCTCCCAGGCCGGGATCGCGATCGGCAACGCCCGGCTCTACGAGACGGCGCGGCAGCGGGAGCGCTGGATCGAGGGGGCCGCGGCCGTCACCACGGCGTTGCTGACCGGAACGAACGCGGCCGACTCCCTGATGATCGTCGCCGAACGGGCCCGGGTGCTCGCCGGAGCGTCCGCCGGAGTGATCCTCCAGCCGACCGACGAGGGCGGGATGGAGATCGTGACCGCCTCCACGCTGGACGACCCGGCGGGCATCATCGGCACGACCATCGCCCCCGGCTCCCCCGTCCTGGTGCAGCTGCTGGGCGGCGAACCGGTCTTCATCAGCGACTCGGCGACGGACCCCCGGATGACCACCGACGTACGGTCCCGGTTCGGGCCCAGCATGATGCTGCCGCTGCAGAGCGGTGGCCGGCTGATCGGCACGCTGGCGCTGCCCCGGCGGCGCGGCGAGAGCCCGTACACGGCCGTGGACCGGCTGCTGGCCTCGCAGTTCGCCTCACAGGCGGCGCTGGCCCTGGTCATGGCGGACGCCCAGCACGACCGGGAGCAGCTCGCGGTGTACGAGGACCGCGACCGGATCGCCCGGGACCTGCACGATCTGGTCGTCCAGCGGCTCTTCGCGACCGAGATGATGCTGGAGTCGACCCGCCGCCGGGCCGCTTCGGAGGAGACCGGCGAGTTGCTGGGCCAGGCCGTCGACGAGCTGGACTCCACCATCCAGGAGGTCCGGACGGCCATCTTCGCCCTTCAGCAGCCGCCCGCCGAGGCCCCGGCGACCTTCCGGGGGCGGGTGCTGCGGGAGACCGGCGGCGCGGCGGCGGTGCTCGGCTTCCAGCCCTCGGTGCACTTCACCGGCCCGGTGGACGCGCTGGTCGGCGAGCCCGCCGACCGGGAGCTGCTGGCCGCCCTGCGGGGTGCGCTGGCCTCCGCGCACCGCCGGAGCGGGGTGTCGGCCATCGAGGTGGAGGTGGACGCGACGGCCAGGCTGCCCGACGGGCGCGGCGCGGTGCGGCTGGTGGTCGCCGACGACGGGCGCGGCGAGGACGGCGGCCGGTCGACGACGGTCACCTGGCAGGCGCCGCTCTGAGTGCGGTCGCCCGGCGTGCGCCGTCCGGGTCCGCTCACCCGGAGGGCGCCGACCTGAGCGCGATCCTGGTGTTGGAGTGGGCGACGCCGGCGTCCTTCTTGAGCCGCCGCAGCAGTGTGTCCAGGGCCCCGGGATCGGCGGCGGTCGCCCGTACCAGGTAGTCGTGCCCGCCCGTCACATGCACCACCTCGGTGATGCCGGGCAGCATCAGTACGGCGCGTTCGAACTCCTCGTTCGTCGTGTCGAGGCGCAGGCTCACGTCGATGAAGACGACCAGGCCCGAACGCGTGTCGGCGGCGGGGTCGACGATGACGGTGAAGCCGCGGATGACCCCGTCACGGCGCATGCGCCGCACCCGGTCGCCCGCGGCGTTGGCGCTGAGCCCGACGCGTACGCCCAGATCGCGGTACGAGATCCGCGCGTCCTCCTGGAGGATGCCGAGGATTTCCCTGTCCAGCCGGTCCATAGCGCGATTGTCGCAGTCGGCACCGGATCGCGGCGGGGCCCGCGGGGCGTACGGGGCTGTCGATGCCGGTGGGGGCGTTGGGGGGCACGGATCAGGAGCCCCCGCGGCCATGGGGCCATTGGGGTGCCCGGTGGGGCGCGTGCCCCGCATGGAGCACCCCAGCGGGCCCGGGGCGCCGTCCCGCCCTTGACTTGACCTGTGGATACCGCCGTCAAGCAGTCCCCCGAACCGGCCGCCCGGCAGTCCGCTGCCGCGTACCGCAACCTCGTCATGGCCACGATCGGGTTCGCGCTGACCTTCTGGGCGTGGAACCTGATCGCGCCCATGTCCGGCGACTACAAGGAACGGCTCGGGCTCAGCTCGTTCCAGCAGTCGTTCCTGGTCGCCGTGCCGGTGATCGTCGGTTCGCTCGGCCGTATCCCGGTGGGCGCGCTCACCGACAAGTACGGCGCCAAACTGATGTTCCCCGTCGTCTCGGCGCTCACGATCGTGCCCGTCGTGCTGCTGATCCCGGCGAAGGACTCCTACGGCGCGATGCTCGCGGTCGGCTTCCTGCTGGGACTGGGCGGCACCACGTTCGCGATCGGCATTCCACTGGTCAACTCGTGGTTCCCGCCGGCCGAACGGGGCCTCGCGCTGGGCATCTTCGGCATGGGCATGGGCGGGGTGGCACTGTCGGGCTACTTCACCCCGCGCATCGCCAAGCACGGCGACAACCTGCCGTTCCTCGTGGTCGCGGGGGCGCTGGTCGTGTACGCGATTCTCGCCGCGGTCCTCGTCAGCGACCGGCCCGACCGGCAGATCCCCGGCGACTCGCTGGTCCACCGCCTCGGTCAGGCCGGCCGGCTGCGGGTCACCTGGGAGCTGTCCGCGCTGTACGCGATCGGCTTCGGCGGAATCGTGGCCTTCGGGGTGTACCTGCCGACGTATCTGAAGACCTGGTACGACATGTCGCCGACCGAGGCGGGCACCAAGGCGGCCGGGTTCGCCCTCGTCACGGTCATCTTCCGGCCGATCGGCGGCTGGCTCTCGGACCGGATCCACCCGGCGCTGGTCACCTCGGTGGCATTGCTGGTCGCCGCCCTGATGGCGATCGTCCAGGCCTTCGACCCGGAGCTGAACCCGGTCGGCACGATCGCGCTGCTCGTCATGGCGGCCGGGCTCGGCACCGCGAGCGGCAGTATCTTCGCCCTGGTCTCGCAGGTGACACCGCAGCCGAAGGTGGGCAGCGTCACCGGCATCGTCGGCGCGATGGGCGGCCTCGGCGGCTTCGTTCCCCCGCTGGTGATGGGGGCGATCTACACCGCCAAGAATTCGTACTCGATCGGGTTCATGCTGCTGTCGGATCTGGCGCTGGCGGGCTGTGTGTACGCGTACGGCCGGATGCGGAACATCCAGCGCGAGGGCTGAGACCGCGCTCCGCGGGGCGTCGAGCGGCGGCGTCCCCCCACCGGGACGCCGCCGCTCCCCCACCGGACGGCCGGCGGACGGCGACCGGGGTCAGCGACCGGCGGACGGCGGGGCGGACGTCGGCGGGGTGGCGGGAGCCGGCGCCCGCCGCTGGGTGAACTGCTCCACCCAGTGGGCCGTCCGGTCGAGGTAGGCCGTCTCGGCGGCGGCTCCGGTCCTCCCGTACGCGCCGTCGTAGGTCTGATAGCCGTGTCCGGCGGGCGGAGTTCCCGATGCCGGTTCGATCGGGCTTCCCTCGTGCCACTCGTTGAAGGAGGTGACGGAGACCCAGTCGGGTGATCCGCCGATGGCCGGGTCGAGCGCGTTGCTCCACTCCAGGTCGTAGGAGGCGCCGTTCTCCCGGCCCAGGGTGGGCGTGGTGTTGCCGGGGACGGCCCGGTCGTCGATGTAGCCGGGGGCCACCGAGGGCGACCAGACCAGCCCGTTGGCCCTGGCGTAGTCCCCCGCCTGCTTCCAGCCGGGGGCGGTGGCCCCCGCGATGCCGTCGTAGGTGTAGAGCCCGCCGAAGTGGGCGACCTTGGTGGTGTCGGTGGTCTGGGCGAGGACGATGGCGCTGTCGCGGACGGTGTCCAGGGCCGACCAGTCCTGGATCCTCAGACTCTCGAAGACGTAGAACGCCGGGCGGTTCCCATGAGCGGCGTCCCGGTAGTGGGCGGGATGGTTCCCGTACTTCCCGTTCAGATGGGCGATGTCGTCGACGACGGAGGCCGCCGTCCTGCCGCTGTACGGCTCGATGTGCCAGGCGACCTCGATCCCGTGCCGGGCGGCGGCGTCCATGACCCGGCCGGCGAGCGAGTCCTCGTAACTCCCCTGTCCCCACCAGCTGTAGACGATGACGCCGGCGCCGGACCGCTCGATCCACCGCATGTGCTGTTCGACGGCTCCGGAGATGTCACCGGAGTCGTACGGACCGAGCTTCGGGTAGAGATCGGCGCCGATGGCGTCCGGCGGGGTGTTCCCGCCCTGCTGCCAGTGGCGCCAGCCGCCGGACGTGCCGGGGTTGCCGTACCAGGGGTAGTAGAAGAGGTGCACGTCGGAGGAGCTCGCCGCCTTCGGCGGGGTGCCGGGACCGCAGTCGGCCGCCACCGCCCCGGCCGCGTACTGGATCCCGCCGAGCAGGAGCCGGCGGAAGGAGGGGTCGCCGTACGACTCGGCGGTGTGGCCGAGGCCGGTGTAGAAGGACCTGCCCCGCTGCTGCGGGTGGCACCAGGTGATGGGGTGGTCGCCGCCCATCTCGCCCCCGGTGTAACTGCTTTCGTCGAGGCTCTGCAGCACCCGGACGTTCCGGCGCGGATTGGTGCGGTAGTCGTACCACTCGTCGGTCCGGGTCCAGTTGTCGTCGAGGTGCGAGGTCGCCGGGTGGGTGTGGTCCTCCGTGACGACCTTCGCCCGCTGGATCGCCGGGTGGCTCTTGAAGCGGGCGCCCACGAGGCCCTCGTACTCCGGCCAGTCGTACTCCGTGTCGGCGGCGGCGTGGACGCCGGCGAAGCCGCCGCCATTGCCGACGTAGGCCGACAGCGCGTCCTGCTGTGCGGTGTCCAGGACGTCACCGGTGGTGTTGAGGAAGACCACCGCCTCGTACCCGGCGAGGTTCTGCGGGGTGAAGGCTCCCGCGTCCTCGGTGGCCGTGACGGTGAAGCCGTTTCCGGCCCCGAGTTCCTGGATCGCGGTGATACCGGCCGGAATCGAGTCGTGCCGGAATCCGGCGGTCCTGGAGAAGACCAGTACGTCGTAGGGGTCGGCGGACGAGGTGACGGCACCCGCCGGGGCGGGGGCCAGAAGGGCGGCACCCAGGAGCAGTGCGGCGGCACGCGCGATGTGGCGGGTGTGCCGGGTCGGTCGGCTTCTCATCGGCCGGTCACCCTTTCGTCCCGAAGGTGAAGGCGTCGACGTCGAACAGGTTTCCCCGGCCGGTGACGCCCTTGAACACGAGAAAGAGTTCCGTCGGTCCGGCGGGCGCGTCGTGCACGTCCGCCGTGACGTCCGTGTACGTCTCCCAGCTGCCGGTGGGTGCGACGTCGAGGGTGGCCAGCAGGGTGCCGGTGGCCGAGCCCGCGCGCAGTTCGAGCGTGCCGCCGGGTCCCGCCGAGGCGACCCTGGCCGAGACGCGGCCCGCGTTGCCCAGGGCGTACGGCTCGAAGGAGACCCAGTCGCCGTTGTCGGTGAAGCCGACGGTGGCGCCGCCCTCGGCGGGTCCGTGACGGGCGACCTCGATGCCGGACCGGGCCGCGAAGTGCTCGGCCTGCCGGTGGCGGGGCTGGAGGACGCTGTCGCTGTGGGTGGTCAGTCCGCCCGCGTCGGTGTACTCGGCGTCGAAGACCCCGTAGATGTTGGCGGCGCTGTCGTGCTCACCGTCGACGGGCACATCGATGGTGCCGGAGCAGCCGTTCTTCGAGGTGATCTGGTGGCGGTGGCTGTCGTGGCCGAGCAGATAGGTGACCTCGACCTTCGTACAGTCGACGGTGCCGTCCTCCGGATCGGTGACGGTGACGGTGAAGGGCACGGAGTCGCCGAAGGAGAAGAGGGCGCCGTCCGCGGGGGTCTTCAGGGTGACGGTGGGGGCGGTGTTGCCCGCCGTCACGACGAGACTGGCCGTCGCGGTGAGCCCTTCCGGATCGGTGACGGTCAGGGTCGGGCGGTACGTTCCGGCGGTGGTGTACGTGTGGCGCGGGCCGGCCTCGGCCGAGGTGGCCCCGTCGCCGAAGTCCCAGGCGTAGCGCAGTGCTCCGCCCTCGGGATCCTCGCTCCCGGCCGACGAGAAGGCGACGGCGAGCGGGGTGGGTCCGGAGGTGCGGTCCGCGGCTGCCCTGGCGATCGGTGAGCGGTTGCTGCCGGCCAGGTACTCGACGCGGTACAGCGCCTGGTTGCCGGATCCGGTGCCGTAGTCCAGGACGTACAGCGCACCGTCCGGGCCGAAGACGGAGTCGATGACCTGGGTCCCGGTCCAGGGGAAGGTCTCGATCACTCCGGGTGAACCGTCGGGCCCGACCTCGATCGGCTTGATCCACTTACGGCCGTACTCGGCGGCGAAGAAGCGGCCGTCGAGCGACCGGGGGAATTTCACGGACGAGCCGAGGTCCGCGTCATAGCGGTAGACGGGACCCGCCATCGGCGATTCGGAGCCTCCGCCGAACTCCGGCGGGGAGCCCGCGTCACCCCCGTACCTGATCCAGGCGGGCTGCGCGGCGGGAAGCCTCGGCAGGCCGGTGTTGCGGAAGGAGTTGTTGGCCGGGCCGGCCGCGCAGTCGTACCTGGCGCCGGAGGGGCCGGCGGGGAAGGTGTACTCGGCGTACGTCTCCGAGGCGGTGTTGGTCCCCGTGCAGTAGGGCCAGCCGAAGTTGCCGGGGCCGGTGACGCGGTCGAACTCCACCTGGCCGCTGGGGCCCCGGGCGGCGTCGGTGGTGCCGGCGTCGGGTCCGTAGTCCCCGATGTACACGGTGCCCGTCGGCCTGTCGACGGACATCCGGAACGGGTTGCGGAATCCCATGGCGTAGATCTCCGGCCGGGTCCGCCCGGTGCCGGGGGCGAAGAGGTTGCCGGCCGGCACGGTGTAGCCGCCGTCGGCGGTGGGTTTGATCCGCAGGAGCTTCCCCCGCAGGTCGTTGGTGTTCCCGGAGGAGCGCTGGGCGTCGAACTGCGGGTTCCGGTCGGCGCGTTCGTCGATCGGGGCGTAGCCGGCGGACTCGAACGGGTTGGTGTCGTCGCCGGTGGTCAGATAGAGGTTCCCGGCCGCGTCGAAGTCGATGTCACCGCCGACGTGGCAGCACTGGCCGCGGTCGTTGGGGACTTCGAGGAGGACCTTCTCGCTCGCGGTGTCCAGCGTGCCGTCGGTCTTCAGCACGAACCGGGAGAGGTTGAGATGGCCCTTCCACGGTGCGAAGTCGGCGGCGGTCCCGGTGACGGGGGCGTCGCCGGCCGGTGTGCTGAGCTTGGGCGAGTAGTAGAGGTAGAGATAGCGGTTGGCCGCGAAGTCCGGGTCGGCCGCGACTCCTTGCAGCCCCTCCTCGTCGTGCGTGTAGACATCGAGCCGGCCCGCGGTCCTGGTGGCCCCGGCCGCGTCCGTCAGCCGGACCGTGCCGTCCCGGGCGGTGTGCACGACGGACCTGTCCGGGAGTACGGCCAGGGACATGGCCTCGCCCAGTTCGGCGGGCCCCAGGGCCAGTTGGACCTGCTGGTAGTCGGCGGCGGGAATGTCCGCCGGGGCATGGACGGCGGTGGGGGCGGCAGTGGGGGCGGCGGGTACGGCAGCCGCGGTGCCGGCGGCGAGGCCGGCGGTGGCCACGAGGGTGAGGGCGGTGACCGCTCTCACCCAGGGCCAGGGGGACAAGGACATGATCGCTTTCCTTCCTGACGGTACGTGGGGTTGTCAGGCAAGGCGCTGTCGCGCTTTGCGACGTGCGGGTGCGACCGGGCGACCGGGGGCGACGGCCAGGATTTTTCGTCCTGGCCGCAACAAGACGCTCGACCGGAGTGAACTTTTTGCATGCTGGCAACGCGTAATTAATATGTCAATGCTGTATCCAAATCTCCGCCGGATGCCCCGTGCAGCCATCTGCCCGGCGGTCCGCCCGGTGGGGGCCGCCCGGGGGCGCCCGGAGTCCCCCGGCGGTTCGCGAGTCTTTCGGGGACGGACCGAGGGCCGGAGGCCCTTCACCGGCTTAGGCTTCGCAGGGTGATCCCACTTCTGCCAGCGCTTCAGGACCCCACCGGCCCCGCGGCCTCCCGGGAAGCGGTCCGGTTCGGCGAACGCTCCCTGACCTACGCACAGTTGGCCGCCACCTCCCGCTCCCTGGCCACCCGGCTCGCGGGCGCGGGACGGGTCGCCGTCTGGGCCACACCGACGCCGGAGACGGTGGTCGCGGTGGTGGCCGCGCTCCTGGCCGGGGTACCGGCCGTACCGCTCAACCCGAAGACGGGCGAACGGGAACTGGCGCACATCGTCGCCGACAGCGCGCCCTCGGCGGTGCTGGCCGGTCCCGCGGAGGAACTGCCGCCCGCACTGGCGGATCAAGAGCGGCTGGACGTGGTCACGGACAGGGAAGCGGCCGGTCCCGCGCTCCCCGGGCCCGGGACCCCCGGGCCCGGACCCGCGCTCCCCGAGCCCGATCCCGAGTCCCCGGCGCTCATCGTCTACACCTCCGGCACCACCGGCCCGCCCAAGGGCGCGATCCTGCCCCGGCGGGCGATCGCCGCCTCGCTGGACGCGCTGGAGGACGCCTGGCGATGGACCGGCGACGACATCCTCGTACACGCCCTGCCGCTGTTCCATGTGCACGGCCTGATCCTGGGCGTCCTCGGCCCGCTGCGCCGGGGCGGTTCGGTGCGCCACCTGGGCCGGTTCTCCACCGAGGGTGTGGCCCGGGAACTGTCCGACGGGGGCACGATGCTGTTCGGCGTGCCGACGATGTACCACCGGCTGGCGGAAGCCCTCGACGACCGGCCCTCGTCCGACGGCCTCGCCGCGGCACTCGCCGGCGCCCGGCTGCTGGTCTCCGGCTCGGCAGCGCTGCCGGTCCACGACCACGAGCGGATCGCGGCCGCGACCGGCCGCCGGGTGATCGAGCGGTACGGCATGACGGAGACCCTGATGAACACGGGCGTCCGGGCGGACGGTGAACCGCGCCCCGGCACGGTCGGCCCGCCCCTGTCCGGCGTGGAACTCCGCCTGGTCGAGGAGGACGGCAGCGTGCTGGAGGACCCCGCGGCCATCGGCGAGATCCAGGTCCGCGGCCCGAACCTCTTCAGCGGCTACCTCAACCGCCCCGACGCCACGGCCGCCGCGCACACCCCGGACGGCTGGTTCCGTACGGGCGACGTGGCCACCCGGGACGCGGACGGCTATGTCCGGATCGTCGGCCGCATGGGCACCGACCTGATCAAGAGCGGCGGCTACAAGATCGGCGCGGGCGAGATCGAGAACGCCCTGCTGGAGCACCCGGGTGTCCGCGAGGCAGCCGTCACCGGCGAACCCGACCCGGACCTCGGTGAGCGGATCGTCGCCTGGGTGGTGCCGTCCGACCCCGGATCGCCCCCGGCGGAACGGGAGCTGGCGGACCATGTGGCCGCCCAGCTGGCCCCGCACAAGCGCCCGCGCACCGTGCGCTACCTGGACGCCCTGCCCCGCAACGACCTGGGAAAGATCATGAAGAGGTCCCTCCATGCCTAGGGACTCCCGTTCGGACCGGGCGAATGACCCCGGCCGCATGACCGCCCGCGGGGCGATCGCCGCCCTCACCGCCGACTTCGACGAGCACCGGCCCGCCGGACGCCCCGCCCCGGCCGACGGCCCGATCGGCTGGTCCGGGTACGGGCAGGCACGGGCCCGCGCCGCCGCACGGACCGGCGAGGCGGAGTCCGTCGTGTACGGCACCGGGTCGGTCGGCGCGACGCCCTGTGTGTTGATCTCCTTCGAGTTCGGCTTCCTGGGAGGTTCGCTGGGGCAGTCCACCGGCGACCGGCTGGAGGCCGCGTACGCGCTGGCGCTGGAGCGGCGCGTTCCGCTCGTCTCGCTCGTCGCCACGGGCGGCAGCCGGATGCAGGAGGGCATGATCGCGCTGACCCAGCTCCAGCGGGTGGCCCGCGCCTCGGCCCGGCTGCGTGCCGCCGGACTGGCGCAGATCGCGGTGCTGCGCGATCCGACGACCGGCGGCGGCTGGGCCACGGTGGGGGCGGGCGCCGATGTGGTGCTGGCCCTGCCGGGCGCGCAGGTCGGGTTCGCCGGGTCCCGGGTGCGGCCCGCCGACGCGGACCCGTACGCGTACAGCGCCGAGGGCCAGCTGGCGGCGGGTCAGATCGACGCGGTCGTCGCGCCGGGCGAACTGGCCGGGACCGTGGGGCGCTGGCTGCTCGCACTCGGCCGCCAGGAGGACCCGCCGGCCGCTCCGGTGCCGCGCGCCCTCTCGGCAACCGGCCTCCCGGAGACCGGACGGGCCGCGGTGGAACAGGCCCGCGCACCGGACCGGCCGCACGCCCAGGCGTATCTGGACGACTACTTCGACCAGTTGCTGCCGCTGAGCGGTGACCGGTGCGGCGGCACGGACGCGGGGCTGCTGTGCGGATTCGGCCTGCGCGAGGACGGGCCGGTGGCGTACGTCGCCCAGTGCGGCACCGCGACCCGTCCGGCCGGGTACCGCACGGCGGCCCGGGTGATCCGGCTCGCGGACCGGCTCGGCGTACCCGTACTCACCCTGATCGACACCCCTGGAGCCGCGAACGACGCGGAGGCGGAACGGGCGGGCGCGGGCGCGGCCATCGCCGACACCTTCGCGGCGATCGCGGCGGCCCGGGTACCGGTGACCACCCTGGTCATCGGCGAGGGCGGCTCGGGCGGCGCACTGGCCCTCGCGGCGCCGGACAACACCCATGTCACCGCGGACAGTTACTTCTCCGTCATCGCCCCGGAGTCGGCGGCGGCGATCCTGAAACGCCCGACGACCGAGACCGGCGCCACGGCGGACCAGCTGAGGCTGCGCCCCCAGGACCTGGTGGAACTGGGTATTGCCCGCTCGATCGTGGGGGTGGGGCGGACGTGAAGACGGAGTAGGGGGACCGGGGGGCGACGGGGTGGGTGGATCGGGGGCGACGACGGGGGAACCCACTTCTTCTCCCTAAGCTCCCTCCGCTCCCCCACTTCCCCACTCCTCCCCACTTCCCCCGCTCCCTCCGCTCCTCCCACTCCCCCAACTCCCCTCCGCTTCCCGCCCCCCTCCATCCGTTACGGCTGTGGGTCCCGTGCGTCGTAGCGGGCGAAGCCGCGCCAGCGCAGAGCCAGGAGGGAGACCGCGACCACGCAGGCGATGCCGCCGCCGGTGATGGCCACGGCCGGTGAGGTCAGATCGGCGACCGAACCGGCCAGGAAGTCCCCCAGCCGCGGCCCGCCGGCCACGACGACGATGAAGACGCCCTGGAGGCGCCCGCGCATCTCGTCCGGCACGGCGGCCTGGAGCATGGTGTTGCGGAAGACCATGGAGATGGTGTCGGCGCACCCGGCGAGCGCGAGGAAGATGAGCCCGAGCCAGAGCTGTCGGGTCAGCCCGAAGACGGCGATGGCCGAACCCCAGCAGGCGACGGCGACCATGACCGCGAGCCCGTGCTGCCGGATCCGCCCGAGCCAGCCGGAGAACACACCGCCCAGCAGCGCCCCGAGCGCCGGTGCGGCGACCAGCAGCCCGGTGGTCTTCGCGTCACCGCCGTACCAGACGACGGCGACGACCGGGAAAAGCGCCCGCGGATGGGCGAGCACCATGGCGCACAGGTCGGTGAAGAAGGTCATCCGCAGGTTCGGCCGGGTCCCGAGGAACCGCAGCCCGTCGAGCACGGAGGCCCGCTTCCGCACTCCGGCCCTGCTCTCGTCCTCGGCGCGCTCCGGGAGCATCGAGGGGAGCCGCCACATCGCGTAGAGGGAGGCGGTGAAGGTGACGGCGTCGACGGTGTACGCGGCCCGGTAGCCCCACCAGCCGACGATCAGCCCGCCCAGCATGGGCCCGACGAGCGCCCCGGTCGTGCTGGTCATGGAGTTGAGCGCGTTGGCCGCGGGCAACTGCTCCGCCGGGAGCAGCCGGGCGATCATCGAGCTGCGGGCCGGTGAGTTGAGCGCGAAGCAGACGGCCTGGAGCGCGACGACGGCGTACAGCAGCCCCACCTGCTCCACCCCGGCGACCGCCACGGCCACCAGCACCAGGGACAGCAGGAACGACCCGGTGGCGCTGAACAGACCGAGCTTGCGCCGGTCGACGGTGTCGGCCACGGCCCCGCCGTACAGCCCGAACACCACCAGCGGCACGAGCGAACAGAACCCGATGAGCCCCACGGAGAACGCGGACCCGGTGATGTCGTAGACCTGGAGCGACACGGCCAGCGCCGTCATGCCCTGCCCGACCCAGGACACGGTGTTCCCGAACCACAGCCGCCGGTAGTCGGGCGAGGTACGCAGCGGGGTCAGGTCGGCGAGTATGCGTGTGCGGGATACAGGTGGTTCGGTCGTTTCGTTCACAAAGGATGGTAGCGACCCCCGCCCCCGCCGACGAGGGGGAGACGCCGACAAGGCCACCGTAGGCCCGGTCCGCCTCGCCCCCGCAGGCGCGGGGTCGACGGCTACGCCTCGGCCGGCGGTTCGTGGGCGTGCGGACCATCCCCGCAGGCGCGGGGTCGACGGGCCCAGTCTCGACCTGGCGGACACCGGGCTCGAGTCGACGCTCCGCGTCCGAACCAACCGTAGCGAGACCGCGGACCATCCCCGCAGGCGCGGGGTCGACCGGTCCCGGGCGGCTTCCTTCCGCTCCGTCTTCGGACCATCCCCGCAGGCGCGGGGTCGACCCGGACGTATGTGCATAAGGGGTGCCCAGACTTGGACCATCCCCGCAGGCGCGGGGTCGACCGTTGTACCGGTCGCCGTGCCGTACGGGCCGGGGGACCATCCCCGCAGGCGCGGGGTCGACCCCGCATTGCCACGGAAACAGAAAAGGCGTCGCGGACCATCCCCGCAGGCGCGGGGTCGACCCACTACCGCCGCCTGCCGCCTTGCGGCCGTCCGGACCATCCCCGCAGGCGCGGGGTCGACTGGTCGGGGCGGATGGCCAGGGAGCCGCCCGCCGGACCATCCCCGCAGGCGCGGGGTCGACCCGGCGGTGAGGGTGCGCGCGGCGCGTTCGGCCGGACCATCCCCGCAGGCGCGGGGTCGACGCGCAGTACGAGCCGAAGACCTGCGCGTTCTGGGGACCATCCCCGCAGGCGCGGGGTCGACACGGGTCGGACCGCGGTAACGGTCCGGCCCGACGGACCATCCCCGCAGGCGCGGGGTCGACTAGGGCAGGCGGCGCATAGTGGTGGATCTCCCCGGACCATCCCCGCAGGCGCGGGGTCGACGCGGCAGCCTTCTCGGCCTCCGCCTGCTGCTGCGGACCATCCCCGCAGGCGCGGGGTCGACGACAACCAGGACAACCAAATCCGCCCACCCCCCGGACCATCCCCGCAGGCGCGGGGTCGACTGCTCGGTCCGGACGCGCCGCCGGCGGACGAACGGACCATCCCCGCAGGCGCGGGGTCGACGGGCCGGAGCCATATGGTTCCGGCCCACGGGCCGGACCATCCCCGCAGGCGCGGGGTCGACCTGGGACGTCGGGCCTCGCTCTCACCAACGGCAGGACCATCCCCGCAGGCGCGGGGTCGACGAGCAGGGCGGATACAAGGCCGGGGGCTGGCCCGGACCATCCCCGCAGGCGCGGGGTCGACTCCGTGCCCTCCACGGTCGCGGTGACCGTGCCCGGACCATCCCCGCAGGCGCGGGGTCGACGCCAACAGACCCATTCATACACTGAATTACCGCCGGACCATCCCCGCAGGCGCGGGGTCGACATGCAGTCGCGCCGGCCCTTGCGCTCGCCGTACGGACCATCCCCGCAGGCGCGGGGTCGACCGCTGGACGGCGTTGTACGCGTCGGCCCGGTGCGGACCATCCCCGCAGGCGCGGGGTCGACCCGAAGGGAGCCCGCGGCCGGGCATCCGCCACCGGACCATCCCCGCAGGCGCGGGGTCGACCGGGTCGCGTCGCTGAGTTCCTGGCCATCGCTCGGACCATCCCCGCAGGCGCGGGGTCGACCGGCCCCACACGCACCGAAGCGCCTCCATCGACGGACCATCCCCGCAGGCGCGGGGTCGACTGGTGTCCGGGGGTGGTCGGGGGTCACCGCGGCGGACCATCCCCGCAGGCGCGGGGTCGACGGTGGCGAGAACCACGGCATCACCGGCGGCACCGGACCATCCCCGCAGGCGCGGGGTCGACTCCGTGGGGGCGGCCTTTCCCAGCGCGTCGGCCGGACCATCCCCGCAGGCGCGGGGTCGACTGCACCGCCGGGCGGCCCGATCGCTCGCCGCCCGGACCATCCCCGCAGGCGCGGGGTCGACACTTGCTGAGCTGGGGCTTTACCGGGCAGAGGGGCTGTTTTCATTTAGTTGCTTCTTGGGGCGGGCCGAGAGGATCAAGCCGTCGAAGTCGACGGGCTGCCAGCGGTCGCGGCCTGCGGTGCGGGTGGCCCATCCTTGTTCGTTGGCGGCTGGTTCGATCAGGATTGCCTGGCCGTCGCCGATTCGAGTGGCCAGGAGTTCCCAGAGGCGGTCGCGGATTCGACGGTTGGGGTTGCCGACAAACACACCGGCGCTGGCCTCGACCATCCAGCGGGTGAGATGTCCGCGGAGACCTTCCGGAGCTGCGATGAGGATGATGACAGTCATGGTGTGGGCTCGGTGTCGTTGGTTTCGGGGCCGATGACCGCGATGTGGTTGTCGGTCATTCCGTGTGTCGAAAGGTCCGCCTGGCCGGCGTAGTTGGTGCCGCCCGGAACGGTGCCGAGGTGCTCGTCCCACAGGAGGTTGGCTTCGGGGTCGTCGAAGTCTGTTCCTTCGGGAGTCAGCAGGTTCTTGACGTCGGTCACCACGCGGCCGAGAAGTTTGTCGCGGGCGATCAGGTCACGGAGGCCGAGTCGTGCGTCGCGTTCTTCGGTGAGGCCTTGTGCGGCAAGGTCGAAGGCCAGCGGGATCGTGTATTCGGCCTTGTAGAGGTCGGCGATGTCCAGGACGAAGGAGGTGGCTTTGCCGGTGTGGACGAAACCGAGTCCTGGGCTGGCGCCGAGTCCGACGATGACTGCGTGGCAGATGCCGTACAGGGCGGCGTTGGCGGCGGACAGCAGGCGATTGAGGTCGTCGCCCGCTGCGAAGGCGTCGCCGGCCTTGTAGACGCGGCCGTTCCAGGTGACACCGGTGCGGTCTGCCTGCGCTCGGTAGAACTTGCGGATACGTGTGCCTTCGCGGCCTCGGAGCTGCTGCATGGTCAGGGCGGAGACGTCCTCGCCGGGGAAACGCATGCTGTACATGGCACGGGCGACGGCGAGGCGCTCTTTGGGACGTGTAACGAGCCAGGCCTGGCGGTGGAGAAGGCCGGCGCCACGGCTGGGGCCGAGCCCGGCTGCGTACATGCGGACGCCTTGTTCGCCGACCCAGCACACGGTGGTTCCGGAGTCTGCGAGCAGGCGGATGGCGCCGTGGGTGACACGGGTGCCGGGGCCGAGGAGCATGACGGCCACCATGGCTGCGGGAACCCGGACGGTCTGCTGCTTGTTGATGATGACGACAGCGTTCTCGTCGCGGTCCAGGTGGCTTCGCTCGACGTACACGCTGGAGACGCGGTCGACGAGGCGGTGCAGGTCCTGGGGGTCGGCCTTCCACCAGATATCAGACACGGGTGTTCAAACCCTCTCGGTGAGCGGAGCGAGCGTGAGCAGGCCACATCCGTAGGCCTTGGAGGGGCCGATGCCGGACAGGAGGCGTTCGGTGAGGAGGGCGGGGTCGGTGATGCGCAGGTGTCCTTCGAAGGTCACCGCGTTCATGACGACGTGGGCTTCCTTCGCGGTGATGGCTCCCTTGCCGAAGGAGCGGCGCAGGCGGGTGGTGATGCGGATTTCGCGGGGTGATTCTCCGTCCGCGCCGTGGGTTCCGTCCATGTTCGGGGCTGCGGGGATGTCGAAACCCCAGCGCCGGGTGCGGGTGAGGAACCAGTTGAGCTGGGCTGCGGCTGTGCGGTGTCCGACACGGAAGCTGCGCCGGACACCAGCGTCCATGCGTTCCTGTTGACGCTCGGTGGGCTTGTCGGGCCGGTTGGTGTTCTGGACCGGGTTGGCGGTGAGGCGGAAGGCGAAGCTGCGACCCGGTGCCAGTTGTTGCAGGAGCGGGGCATAGTCGCGTACGGCGTAGTGCTCGCCGTCGGCGCCGGGCCAACCTGCCTGTTCCACCAGATGAGTCCAGTCCGGTTTGTTGGTGGTCAGGACGAACAGCTGGGGGCGGTGAGGGTTGTCCGGGTCGAGCCGCCACAGGGTGCGTTCCTGCTCGGGCAGACCGGGAAGGCCTCCTTCTACCGCGGCGTGCATGGCGCGAGGGCTGGCGAGGAGTTTGCGACTTCCGGCGCGCAGCGGGTTGATGCGGATACGGGAGAGATAGGGCATAGGTATCACCAGCCCAGGAGGGCGAAGGGGTCGTGGCCGCGGGCGTTCCGGGGCCGTGCGGGGTCAGGTGTGAGGCCGGTGGGGGCCGCGAGATAGGTGTGCCGGGTACGGCGTGTGGTGAAAGCCCGGCCCGTGGGGGCGAAGGACAGTGGCACGTCGTCGCGGACTTCTTCTCCTGCCGGGTCTTCGAGGGTGGCGGGAAGGTCGATGTGGGCGGCATCGCCGTTCTCGCGCCCCCACTTCTTGCGCACTCCGGGGGCGGCGTGCCAGGGCTCCGCACGCAGCACGTCCTCAAGTGAGCCGGTGCGCCGGCCGAGGACCAGGGGTTGCGCAGGTACGCAGGATCGGCGGCCGAGGGCGAGCGGGAAAGCGGGGTGGCGTACCGCGTGTCCGAGGGTGGTGATGAGCTCCTGCGGGCCTTCCACAGCTGCGAGAAAAACTGCGTCCTGGAGGTAGAAGCGCTGGGTGATGTGTGTGCGCTTGGCGGGCGAGGTGGGCTTCTGCAGGCCCTTCGCGGTCACGGCGGCGGATGGAAGTGGACGGCCGCGGTAGTCGCTGACGGTGTGGTAGTCGCGCAGGATGCTTCCGGGCTGGTCGATACGGATGCCGAGCCCGAGGTCCGCGAGGTCGTCCAGGGCCGCGTAGCGGGAGCGGCCCGCGGCGGCGGCGAGGAGGCCGATGATTCCGGATTTCGTGGGTTCGGGCCGGGTTTCACGGCGGTTGAACGTGCTGCGGTCGCCCCACGACTGGAGCGGAGCGGCGAGCCGCAGCAGGAGGACGGCGGTGCGCTCGGAGGGTGTCACGCCTGCTCCTCCAGCGCGGTGGTGATCCGAGCACGCAGGGTGGTGCGCAGATCGGAGAAGGCCACGGGTTCACCGAATGCCTGCGTGAGCGTCTCGGCGGTGTCCTTGGCGCGGGGTTCGCCGGTGGTGAACGTGTGGCTGGCCGCTTCGTAGAGAGGGGTGTCACCCCATACCTCTGTGGCGGTGATGTGCTCCTCGGCGAGCCGACGGGCGGAGTTCGCCTGGATGCCTGCTTCCGCCACAACGGGCTCCTCGAAGGCGGAGACCAGGTTGACGGGCTGGTCGTTGCGCACGACGACAGCGACGAGGCTGGGCCTGGTTCGGTGGGCGAAGGAGTTCTGGTAACCGGTGGGGACCGACAGGGCGAAGCTGTCGACGAACCGGTCGAGGGCGTCGAGGGCGGCTTCGGTGTCACCGCCGAGGTTGTCGGCGAGCTGGGCGAACCCGACGGTGGCGTAGCGGTAGAGGGTGGCGGAGTTGAAGCCGATGGTGCCGATCATTCCGGCGCCCGTCTCATCCTGTTCGTTCTGGTCGTCTACGGCCGTGAAGTAGTCGAACTCGAGCTGCGTCTCATGGGTGGAGAGCGCGTGGGCCACCTGCACGGCGGCATCGACATTGAGCTTGGGGATGTCGGCGACCATACGGCCGAACAGCGCGACGCCCACCGGGTGTCCGGTCCTGAAGCTCTCGGCGACGGGCAGTTCCCTGACCGCTTCGGTGAGGGCCTTTTCGTCCAGGGCCGCGAGGTCGGCAGCGCGTTCCGATACGAGGGCGGCCACGGCGTCGAGCTGCGCGTTGCCGTAGAAGAGCAGGTACGCGGTGTCTCCGGCCTTCTTGCCCTGGCTCAGTCCCAGCTGAGCGAGCAGGGCAGCGGCGATCCGCCCGGCGTCCTCGCTCTCCAGGCCGGTGGTCAGCGAGATCCGGGTGGCGAGCTCATTGGTGATGCGCTTGGTACGGGTGGCGCGGTCGGACTCAGGGGCCTGAGCGTCGAAGTGCCGCCGGGACGCACGCTTCCATGCCTGGGAGGAAACGCGTGAACGGCGGACGCCGCCGTAGACGGCTTCCTTGGGGTTGCCCTGGTCGTCTCGGTTGAGGTTGGCGGGCGGGACGGTCTGGACGACGTGCACATCGATGTAGAGGCGCTGGGTCATCGGATTGCTCCAGGTCGTGTGGGTGAGCGGTGTTCAGCATCCGGCCGGTCATGGGCGGATACGCGTAAGCGGAAGGAGGACATCTGCCTGCGAGCGGACGCCGGGCTTGCTGCCGGTCAGGGGCTCGGCGGCGGAGATGTCGCGGGCCGACGACGGGGCCGCAGATATGTCCTGGGCCAGCGACGGGGCCACGCACATGTCGCGGGTCGGCGACGGGGCACGAAATGCCGTGTGTCAGCGGCTGGGCCGCGCAGATGCCGATCTCTGGGTCCAGCCGTAGTAGTCCAGTCCCCAGCGGCGGCGCACGCGGGAGCGGGACTCGGGTCGGTGCCAGTCGTGGACATCGGAGGCCAGGCGGTTGTAGTCGAGAGGCTGCTTGATGTCCTTGAGCTGGGTGACCAGGCCGCGCAGCCGGAGCTGGAGCGCCGATGTCGACGTCGCGGAGAACGCCTGTTGGAAGCGCGAGTCGACTGCCTCGTCACTGGTACGGTCGTGGCGCCGCAGCTCAAGCACGGCCCTGCCGAGGCCGACCCCGTCACGGTGCATCGGCCTGTCCTGGCTCTGCTGGTGCAGCCCGTAGAGGGCGAGCGCGATGTGCTCGGCCTCCTGCTGAGCCGACACCTCACCGAGACGGGCGGCGAAGTCGTCGACCGGACAGGTGTAGTACGGGAACATCTCCAGCACGGTTCCGGCGGGGCGCCCCAACCCGCGGCGCAGAACCGCAAGGTCCTCCCCGGGCGGGCGCTGCATGGCCGCGTTGCCGTTCTTGCTGCGCCAGGTGCCGTCCGCGGCGATGTAGCGGTGCCAGATTCTCTGCTTCGTAAAGTCTTCTTCGGTCATGCCCGTGTCCAGACGTGATGAGGGTTGCTGTGACGCACGAGGGCGTGCGTGGAAGCCCCGTAGGCATGGCCGGATCCCCGGCCGGGGCATGGCGCGTACGGCGCCTCGGAAGGCACCTTGTCGCCTACTCGTTGTCGTGGTTGCCGTTGTTTCGCCGCACGGCGGCGGCCCGGTGGAGGATCTCCGCTCGGCGCTTGAGGAAGGAGGCCTCGGCAAGCGGGACGCGATACGTACGCTCCGGTTTCCCCTCGCCCTGGGGAATGCTTCTCCCCACGAATGCTCCTACAGGTACCGCCTGCAGGAGACGGTCCGCGATCTCCCAGCTCCGGCGCCAGGCAAGCTCTTCCCAGGCGAGCTGACCGGCTTCGATGCGTTCCAGATCGTCCACCCCGCGCATTCCTGCCAACAACCGGCGTACCAAGGGGTCCAGGGCGTGCAGGACGAGTTCACCGGGGCGCTGCCCCTTGTCCCACGGGATCGGTTCGGTGCCCAGCGCCCGCCGTAGGTCTGCCGAGAGTTGGTTGACCGTCGTGGCCAACTGCTCTGCCTGCTCGGCTACTTCGATGAGCGCGGACCGGACGTCGCTGTCGACCTCAAGGGCGGCGAGCGGTAGGGGCAACGCATCGAACATGACGTCGTCGATGACGGCCGACTGGTTGCCGTACGCGACACCGGAGAGTTCCACACGCAGCGGATAGGCCTTGCCCAGTTCAGGCACCAGGCCGCCGGCCTGGTCCAGGAGCTTGCTCGTGGCGAATCCGCTCGTCTTCTCCCCGGCGTCCCGGGACTGTCGCTCGGGTGCCAGAAGCGCGTCGAGACCACGCCACGCGGCCTTCCCGGGTTGGAGGCGCAGCGGACGGCGCGGCAGCGTGGTGACACCCTTGCTTCCTCCCGGCTTCCGGCCACCGGTCGGCTCCACGCGCCACATGGTGTGCGGCTCGGTCTCGGGTGTATGAGGCATCCGGTCCCCCGCAGCGACCAGTACGCGGGTCACCCTCAGTCCTTCATCGGTCGCCTCCGGGAAAAGCCGGATCCGACGGGACTGCCATGTCCACAGGTCCAGGAGCCCCTCGGGTACCCGCACCTGCCACTGAGGGGTGGCTGCCGAACGTGGATCAGCGGGCTCGCGCCTCTTCCACTGCGGCAGGTCGATCGACGTCGGCGGAGCACCGGCCGGGAGGTTCAGCAGCAGTGTCTCGAACAGTGTTGTGCCGACCAGCAGCGTGACGCCCATCTGCCCGAGCGGGCCCGTCGGGTTGCCGGTGGTCTTGCCCGCCTTGGCTTTCGGGTCGCCCACGGCTCCCGTTTTGATCGCCGCAGTGTCCCAGCACTGCGTGTGCAGCAGCCAGTGCGCCGCCTGCGCCGGAGTCAGCGAGAAGGCATCTCCCTCCGTACGCGAAGCGAACAGCGGTACGTTGTTGCCAGTAGCGGCGGTCGCAACAATCAGTCCGGCGTTCTTCGTATCCCCCTTCGCAGTACACAGGCCGGCAACCTGGCCGAAGGGATGCGCCGGATCGAAGAGGTCGAACATCCCGCGGTGCGCGTCCAGATACGCCTCAAGCTTCAGACGCTGCTCCCGCGACCACTGCCCGGTGGAGAACCAACTCATCCACTCGCGCTCGTCGGCCGGGCGGCCCAGGGCGTCAAGGATGACGGGCAGCAGGACCTGCCGGAAGACGGCCGGTCTCTGCGTGGGAAGCTCCGCCACCAAGTCGCCGAACTCGTGCGCCTCCAGCAACGCCGTACGCACGGAGCGTTCCTGTGCGGGTCCCCCTGCGGCCGACGGTAAGAGCAGCCAGGGATCGTCCGTCAGGGAAAAGCCATGGGTCATCATTGCCCCTCAAGGGAATTATCTGTTTTGACGCTAACAGCGACTCTGACGCATACAAGCGCCATCTCCGCAACAAGGTGCAAAAAACCGGCCATTGACCTCGTATCCGGTGCGCGCGTCCCGGATACGGGAGATAATTCCCCTTCTCCTTCTGCATGACAGTTCGGGCATCACGCCGGCCCCGGGCCACCCGGGGTGCAGGGCAACGCGGGGTGCAGGGCAACGCGGGGTGCCGGGCCGCCGGGCGTGCCGGGCCGGGGTTCACCAGGCCTCGCGCCAATCCTGGGCTCCCCGGATCGTTGGGCCAACTGCCGCACCCAAAGGACCACATGCGCCTAGATCTGTCGCAGACCGAACTCGTCGTCGTACGACATGGTGAATTCGCCCAGGCGGGCCACGCGCGAAGCATCGAGCACCAGGGCACGACTCCGGCGCAGCCACGGATGCCCGTGCCAGCCGGGCAACGGCCCCAACTCCAAGGCCGATGGCGTGAACTTCGACGGTAGCCGCACCACCGATCCCAGCACCTCGTCCAGCACATCCGGTGCCACATCTCCGTTGACGCTCAAGGCGCGCCCCGCCAATGTCCGGAAGACCGCGTCCCGATCGTCCTGGACCACCAGGACGACCTCGACCGATTCGTCACCGTCGCGCACCGCCGCTTGCAGCGAATCCTCATCGCTGCCCGCGGTGGACCCGCCGTAGTGCAGACCCGCCAGTGTCCGGCGCTCGTGCTCACCGTGCGGAGTCAGCAGGAACTGCCGCGCGTGTGCAGCACGGGCACGGTCTCGGTCCTCCTGCTCCTGACACGCGACCGCGCCGGCCTCCCGCCATTCCTCGGGCAGCAGCGACTCATCCGCCCCGTACACCGTCTCCACCAAGCGTGGTACGTCTCCCGGAACCGACCACACCTCGCCCGTACCGGGCAGCACGGCAGCGGTCCGCAGCAGCAGATGACGTCCGTAGATCATCTCGCCGGCGTACGCGAACGTCGGCGCACGGCCCGTACGCGGCTCGAAACCGGTGATGAACACCTGTGGCACGCGTAGCGGGTCCGGGCGCCACGTGTTTTCATGCCGGTGCAGCCGTCCGACGCGTTGCAGCAGAAGATCGACAGGAGCCAGATCCGTGACCAGCATGTCGGCGTCGACGTCAAAGGACTGTTCGGCGAGCTGAGTTGCCACCAGGATCAGCCGTCCGCGCCGGGGCCGTGGCGTCTTCGGACCCAGCAGTCGCAGGCTCTCCTCCGTCAGGTCGGCGCGCCGGGCAACCGTGAAACGGGCGTGCAGCAGACGCACCTCATCATCGCCGAACCGTCCGCGTAGCTCGCCGTAGAGACTCTGCGCCCGCGCAACGGAGTTGCGGATGACGAGCGCGGTACCTCCGTCGACGAGTTCACTCGCCAGCAGATCGCCCACGCAGGCATCCGCCTCGGCCTGGAGCCGCTCCCGTTCCACACGCGTGGAGCGCGCCCCGGGCACCGTCTCCGGCAGCACTCGTACCGCCACGTCGAGGTCCTCGCGCCAACTGCCCGTCGCATCCACATGGAACTGCGCCTCCCCGGAGACCGACAACCATGCTGTCGTGACGCTGGGATACCCCTGCGGAACGGGAATGTCCGCCCGGAACTCCTCCCGTGACGCCGCACCGGCGAGATACGCCTCGAACAGCGCCTGCCGCTGAGCGGGGGCGAGCGTCGCCGAGAGTACGACCACAGGCACTCCCGCCTGACCCAGCCAACGCAGGGCCTCCGCGAGGAACTGGCTCATGTACACATCGCACGCGTGGACTTCGTCCAGCACCACGACCTTGCCCGCGAGCCCCGCCATCCGCAGCATCACATGGCGCGTGCGGGTGGCCGCGTACAAGAGCTGATCGACTGTACCGACGACGAACGGGGCCAGGAGCCCACGCTTCGGCCCGAGAAACCAGTCCGCAGGGGCCTTCCGCTCCTGCTCGCCGCACACTTCGGGCTCGACACCGTAAGGGTCGTCGTCCATCCCGAATTCGTCGACACCTTGGAACGCGTCGTCCACGGATGTCTCCGCGTTCCCCAGCAGAGCCTTCCACTCTCGATTGAAGGCCCTCTTACCGTGCAGTAGTACTACCCGGGAGGCCAGGTCTCCGTCGATGGCCTCCACCCACCGCCGGGTACGGGTGAACATGGGATCGCTGGTCGCCTGAGTGGGCATCCCCACGAAAACACCGTCCGCCCCGAACCTGGCCGCCAGAACCTCCGTCGCCGCTTGGGCGGCCTCCGTCTTGCCCTCCCCCATGGGCGCCTCGATCACCATCAGCCCCGGACCGCCCATCCTGCGAGCGGCTTCGACAACCATGGCCTGCGAAGGACGCGGGGTGTACCCGAACCGGTCGCGGAACGTTTCGGGCACCGGGGCGCGGAGGGCGCCCCAGCCCCGCTGTAGCCCCAATGCCTTCCACGCCGACGCCGCCCTCTCACGGGAGGCATCCAGGCTTACCTGCCGCAGGTCATCCATGCCCTTGAAGTAGCGCTCGTCACTCGCGATCCAGTCCGCCATGACGACCAGACCGCTGAGCTGCAACTGCAGCGCCCTGGACGGGACCACTGCGGGCTGTAGCTCGCGGAGTCCCCCGACCCCCAGCTCCCGGGTGAACACGTCCAAGACCGCCTGCTGAACCTGGCGCCATGCTCCCCTCCCCCGTAGCTGTCCCTTCGCCGGCCCGGGCTCCTGAACGTCCCGCAGCGTAGGAAACGCACCGTGGTGGCCCGCCACCAACGGCCACACCCAGTCCACCTGCTCCGGACCCCAGCCGGCCGAGGCCAGCAGCTCACGCGCCATCAGCCCTCCGGCCCAGTCATGACGCCAGCGCTTCTTGTTCTTCACCCCCGCCACAGCAGCCGACTCAACCCAGGTCAGCCCCGACCGGCGCACCACCTCCGCGCCCTCGGGCCACAGACGCTGATGCACCGGTGTTGCCTTCCCGCAGTCGTGGAGCCCGCACAACCAGACGAAAAGCCCCCGCCCCTGCCCCGACTCCGCCCCTGTTCCACCGGCGATCTCATCCAGCGCCGAACGTGTCGAACGCGCGAGAAAGCCGTCCCACAGCAGCTCCGCAACTGCGGCAGTGTCCAGGAGGTGCGCCATCAGAAGGTTCGTGGTGCCGCCTGCACGCTCCCGTGACTTTCCCCATAACTTCTCCAGCGCATGCACCACAGAAGGCTCATAACGCTCACTCAGCTGCTGTACATCCATCACGCCCCCATGCACTCGTTCCCGAGCACCAGAGCCTAGGGGTCACCACTGACAACAGGGCTTGACCTGCGGAAACCGATACCCCTCAACCGGAGACCCCGAGCCCGGAAGAGGCACACCAACACCGACGAACGGCAGCCCGCCTTCGGACCATCGGGTCGACACGCCCTGGTCGGCGAACAGGTCCAGAGCCAGGGGACCATCCCCGCAGGCGCGGGGTCGACTCGACGTCCCCCTCCGTCGTCCAGAGGGCGCGCGGACCATCCCCGCAGGCGCGGGGTCGACCGACGAAGCCCCGCCCGGGTGTCCGGGCGGGGCGGACCATCCCCGCAGGCGCGGGGTCGACGACCAGTGGGCGGATCTGTCGCACGAAGTAACCCGGACCATCCCCGCAGGCGCGGGGTCGACAGGGACACGCCGCCCATGCCCGTGGCGCCGAAAGGACCATCCCCGCAGGCGCGGGGTCGACCTCACGGACACCTGGGGGCTCGCCGTCTCCAGCGGACCATCCCCGCAGGCGCGGGGTCGACTTAAGCATCGTGGGGCGGGCCATGGTGCGACTCCGGACCATCCCCGCAGGCGCGGGGTCGACACTCCCAGCGCGACCGATGCGACGCACCAGCCCGGACCATCCCCGCAGGCGCGGGGTCGACAGAGCTTCCATCTCGGGTGTGACGCCCACTGTCGGACCATCCCCGCAGGCGCGGGGTCGACGGTTCCGGGACGGACTCCGGCCGCACTACCTGCGGACCATCCCCGCAGGCGCGGGGTCGACTCGACGTGCCCGCCGGGAAGCGCCCACTGGCCCGGACCATCCCCGCAGGCGCGGGGTCGACTCGCCTACCTGCTCTTCGTCGTGGCCAGCATCGGGACCATCCCCGCAGGCGCGGGGTCGACACTTCTTGACCTGCAGCGATGTTCGGGAGACGCACCATTTTCCTTTAGGTGATCCTCTTCGAACACCGCTGCCGTCGCTCCTCGCCGCGACCGGACGATCGCCGGAGTCACGCAGACGCCTGTGTGCCCAGCAACCCCTCGGTAGACCATCCATCCGTACGTGGACGCGATCACCACGCTCAACGACAGAAGAACCAATCACAGGCACATCATCGTGGTGTGCGAGCGGCAAGTCGACCATGCGATACGGCACTCCACCACCGGCGCACGCCCGTGTCGCGAGGCCCCATCCCGCCGTCCGGCCATTGCCGATCTTCATGGGACGGCCCACTCGGGGGCAGGCGGCTCGATCCCGGACGAGTCCCGTGCCACCCGTCCCTTCCACAGCTGCGCGTGCGCCGACCACACTGCGGGCACCACACACCCACCGGATCACAGTTCGAACACATCAACAGGGCCCCCACCTGAAGACCGGGGCAGCGCCACGTCAGCTGCTGAACTCATGGACCGAAGCCCAGGACGATGGGACGCGCCCCGACGCTCCTGCGGAAGACGCGTCACTCGCCACACATCCCAGGTCACAGCCGTTCAAGGCTCGGCCTCGACGCACGAAGACCCGCGTTCGCCTCGACCTCATGAGGCATCCGCCTGGCACGAAGTACCCCCGGAAACGAGTTTCCCCAGGTCAGAACGATTCTGCCTGGGGTTTCTCGGTGGGGCGGGTGGGACTCGAACCCACGGCCGACGGATTATGAGTCCGCTGCTCTAACCGGCTGAGCTACCGCCCCGTTTCGGCGTGGCGCGTACAAGTGTGCGCACCGTCTGCCGCAGCATAGCCGGTCATACGATCTCTCGCTTCGGATGGTCGACTTCGCCTGACCATGAGGACTTCGCTGCGTGCTGCCTGGTTCCGGGTGAGGCGAAGCAGACCCGAAAGTGTCACGGCCCGGCCGGCGAGGACCGGGTGCGGGCATACGAAAAAGGACCCCGCAGGGTCCTCTTCCGTTCCGCTCCCCCGACTGGACTCGAACCAGTAACCCTCCGGTTAACAGCCGAATGCTCTGCCAATTGAGCTACAGGGGATCGCGCTCCCCCGACTGGACTCGAACCAGTAACCTGCCGGTTAACAGCCGGCTGCTCTGCCAATTGAGCTACAGGGGATTGCTGCGTTGCCTCGAATCGTACCTACCTGGCGGCTGCCGGGCGGCGCGCGTTCGCTGCGACACATACATTAGCGCAAGCAGGGGGGTGCTCCGCCAATCGGTATCGCTCGGGGTGATCTCGGGTGCGTACGGGTAGGCGGCCTGCACACGTCGCACGGAGTGAAGGAAGGGTGGCAGCCATGCGGTACCGGCTCACGTTCATCGCCGGACTGGCCCTCGGTTACGTGCTCGGCACGCGAGCCGGGCGCGAGCGTTATGAGCAGTTGAAGAAGTCCGCACGTCAGTTCGCCGAGAACCCCGCCGTGCGCAACGCCGCCGAGTCCGCGGCGAGCAGCGGGCGGGACTTCGCGGGCAAGGCGTACCACTCGGTGAGCGAGAAGGTCGGGGACAGGGTGCCCGCTTCGGTGGCCGACCGGGTGCGGTCGTTGAGGGAGCGCAGCAGTCTGAACGGCGCGGAGGACGACTGGGGCACCACCAACACCTGAGGTCCCGGATGCCGGTACGGGTCGGTGCCGGTCGGGCCCCGCCGGTGCCGGTTGCGGGGACGGCACGGGGGTGCGGCAGAATCTGTGTATGGGCATAGTCGCCGGCTTGGACAGTTCTTCCGCCTTCACTCACATCGTCGTCTGCGACACGGACACGGGCGCCGTGCTGCGGCAGGGGTACGCCGCGCATCCGGTCGAGGCCAAGGCCTCCGAGGTCGACCCGCAGGCGTGGCTGCTCTCACTCGGTGAGGCGGCCTCCGCCGGGCTGCTCGAAGGTGTGCAGGCCATCGGTGTGTCCGCGCAGCAGCACGGGCTCGTCCCCCTGGACCACCAGGGCAATCTCGTACGTCCGGCGCTGCTCGGCAATGACCGGCGGGCGCAGGTCGCCGCGGCCGATCTGATCGACGGGCTCGGCGGGCGGCAGGCCTGGGCCGAGGCCGTCGGGGCCGTACCGCAGGCGGCGCAGCCGGTGGCGAAGCTGCGCTGGCTGGCGCGGACCGAGCCGGAGAACGCGCAGCGCGTCACGGCCGTCATGCAGCCGCACGACTGGCTGGTGTGGCAGCTGCTGGGACGGCCGGCCCGGCGGACCACCGACCGGGGAGCGGCCTCCGGTACCGGCTACTGGTCGGCGGGGACCGGCTCCTACCGGCCCGACCTGGTGGAGCTGGCGCTGGGACATCAGGCGGCGCTGCCCGAGGTGCTCGGTCCCGCCGACTGCGCCGGGACGACGCCGGAGGGGCTGCTGATCTCGGCGGGCACCGGCGAGACGATGGCGGCGGCGTTCGGGCTCGGGGTCGCGGTGGGCGATGCGGTGGTGTCGCTGGGGGCCTCCGGGTCCGTGATGGCGGTGCACCACGAGGCGCTGGCCGATCCGACCGGGATGATCACCTCGTTCGCCGATGCCACCGGGATGCACCTGCCGGTGGTGCACACCTCGAACGCGGTGCGCGCGCTGCGCGGGACCGCCGAGATGCTGGGTCTGGAGGGGCTGGAGGAGCTGTCCTCGCTCGCGTTGAAGTCGACGCCCGGGGCCTCGGGGCTGGTGCTGCTGCCGTATCTGGAGGGCGAGCGCACCCCCCAGCTGCCGCACACCGCGGGGACGCTCTGCGGGCTGCGGCGTGAGTCGATGAAGCCGGAGCATCTGGCACGGGCCGCCTTCGAGGGGATGCTGTGCTCGCTGGCCGACGCGCTCGACGTGCTGCGCGGACGCGGTGTGGAGGTGCGGCGGGTGTTCCTGCTGGGTGCCGCCGCCGAGCTGCCGGCCGTGCAGGCGCTGGCGCCCGCGGTGTTCGGTACGCAGGTCGTCGTACCGCAGCCCGCCGAGTACGCGGCCCTCGGTGCGGCGCGGCAGGCGGCGTGGGCGCTCGGGGTCTCGCAGGGGACGCTCGATCCGCGTACTCCCCCGGCCTGGCAGGGCGCCGCGGCGCAGGTGCTGGAGCCCGGCGAGGAACTGGCCGCGGGCCGGGCGGTGCGTCAGCAGTACGAGGCGACGCGCGATCAGATTCATCCCGGGGCGTTCGGAGCCGGGGGCTGAGGCGAGCGGCGGCGGCCCGCCAGGGGTGCCTCCGGGCGCTTCCCGGCGGCTCCTGGCACCGCGCCGCCTCCGGGAGCCCGGACACGGTGTGATCGGAGTGCGGTCGCGACTCGGTCGGAGTGCGGTCGCGACTCGGTCGAACTGTGGTCGCGGGGCGGTCGTAGTGCGGTCGCGGGGCGATCGGGTTTTGACCTGGGCTTGAGGAAAAGCGTTCGCGGTCTGCGTACGGCGTACCGGAAAATGGGGCGACCTCTGCCCTCCGCCGACCCGAGAGACACGCGTGCTCATAAAAATCCTGCGGACCTATCTCGGCCCGTACAGAAAACCCATCGCGCTACTGGTGTTCCTCCAGCTGCTGCAGACCTGTGCCAGCCTCTACCTGCCCAGCCTCAACGCCGACATCATCGACAACGGTGTCGTGAAGGGGGACACGGGCTACATCCTGGAGTTCGGCGGTCTCATGATCGCCGTCAGCGTCGTCCAGGTGGTCTGCAACGTCGGCGCCGTCTACTACGGCGCGCGCACCGCGTCCGCGCTCGGGCGTGATGTCCGGGCGTCGATCTTCGACCGGGTGCAGGCGTTCTCGGCGCGGGAGGTCGGGCGCTTCGGTGCGCCCTCGCTGATCACTCGTACGACCAATGACGTCCAGCAGGTACAGATGCTGGTGCTGATGGCGTTCACGCTGATGGTGTCGGCCCCGATCATGTGTATCGGCGGCATCATCATGGCGCTCGGCCAGGACGTTCCGCTGTCCGCGGTGCTGCTGGCCGTGGTGCCGGTGCTCGGCATCTCGGTGAGCCTCATCGTGAAGAAGATGCGGCCTCTGTTCCGCACGATGCAGGAGCGGCTGGACACGGTGAACCAGGTGCTGCGCGAGCAGATCACCGGCAACCGCGTGATCCGCGCCTTCGTCCGGGACGAGTACGAGGAGGAGCGCTTCCGGGGGGCGAACACCGAGCTGACCGATGTCTCGGTCTCGACCGGCCGGCTCATGGCGTTCATGTTCCCGACCGTGATGACGGTGGTGAACCTGTCGTCCATCGCCGTGGTCTGGTTCGGGGCGCACCGCATCGACAGCGGCGGGATGCAGATCGGCGCGCTGACCGCGTTCCTCGCCTATCTGATGCAGATCGTGATGTCCGTGATGATGGCCACCTTCATGTTCATGATGGTGCCGCGCGCCGAGGTCTGTGCCGAACGCATCCAGGAGGTCCTGGAGACCGATTCGAGCGTCGTGCCGCCGCTCGCCCCGGTCACGGAGCTGCGCAGGCACGGTCATCTGGAGGTGCGGGGCGCGGAGTTCCGCTACCCGGGTGCCGAGGAGCCGGTGCTGCGGGCCGTGGACCTGGTGGCGCGCCCCGGTGAGACGACCGCGATCATCGGGTCGACGGGCAGCGGGAAGTCGACGCTGCTCGGGCTCGTACCGCGGCTGTTCGACGTGACGGACGGCGAGGTGCTGGTCGACGGCGCGGACGTGCGGACGCTGGACCCGGTGCTGCTGGCGAAGACCGTGAGCCTGGTGCCGCAGAGGCCGTACCTGTTCTCGGGGACGGTCGCGACGAATCTGCGGTACGGGAATCCGGACGCGACCGACGAGGAGCTGTGGCACGCGCTGGAGGTGGCGCAGGCCAAGGAGTTCGTGGAGCGGCTGGAGCACGGGCTGAACGCGCCGATCGCGCAGGGCGGCACCAATGTCTCCGGTGGGCAGCGGCAGCGTCTGGCGATCGCCCGGACGCTTGTGCAGCAGCCGGAGATCTATCTCTTCGACGACTCGTTCTCGGCGCTGGACTACGCGACGGACGCGGCGCTGCGCGCGGCGCTGTCCCGGGAAACGGCCGAGGCGACGGTGGTGATCGTGGCGCAGCGGGTGGCCACGATCCGTGACGCCGACCGGATCCTGGTGCTCGACGAGGGCCGGGTCGTGGGGTCGGGCACTCACGGCGAACTGATGGACGGCAATGAAACGTACCGGGAGATCGTGCTCTCCCAGCTGACGGAAGCGGAGGCCGCGTAATGGCCGGGCCGGGCGGACGAATGATGGCCGGAGCGCCCACCGAGCGGTCCATGGACTTCAAGGGGTCCGGGAAGCGGCTGCTGAAGAGGTTCAGCCGGGAGAAGTCCTCGCTGTATCTGATGCTGGCCGCCGGGGTGCTGAGCGTGGCGCTCTCGGTGGTCGGTCCGAAGATCCTCGGTATGGCGACCGACCTGATCTTCGCGGGTGTGGTCGGCCGGGGGATGCCGGAGGGCACCACCAAGGAGCAGGCCATCGAGGGCCTGCGCGACAAGGGCAGCGGTGGGCTGGCCGACATGCTGTCCGGGGTGGACTTCACCCCGGGTCACGGCATCGACTTCGGCGCCGTGGGGAACGTCCTGCTGATCGCGCTGGTGATCTATGTCGGCGCCGGGCTGCTGATGTTGGTGTCCACCCGGATCTCGATCCGGGTGATCAACCGGATCGTGTTCCAGCTGCGCGAGGACCTCCAGACGAAGATGGCGCGGCTGCCGCTGTCGTACTTCGACCGCGCCAAGCGCGGCGAGGTGCTCAGCCGGGCGACGAACGACATCGACAACATCTCGCAGACGATGCAGCAGACGATGGGGCAGCTCATCAACTCCCTGCTGACCATCGTCGGCGTACTGATCATGATGTTCTGGATCTCGCCGCTGCTGGCGCTGGTCGCGCTGGCGACGATCCCGCTGTCGGTGTTCGTGGCCATGCGGGTGGGCAAGCGTTCGCAGCCGCAGTTCGTGGAGCAGTGGAAGGTGACGGGCAAGCTCAACGCCCACATCGAGGAGATGTACACCGGGCACACCCTGGTGAAGGTGTTCGGGCGGCAGGAGGAGTCCGCGAAGGACTTCGCCGAGCAGAACGAGGCGCTGTACGAGGCGGGCTTCAAGGCGCAGTTCAACAGCGGGATCATGCAGCCGCTGATGATGTTCGTGTCGAACCTGAACTATGTGCTCGTCGCCGTCGTCGGCGGACTGCGGGTCGCCTCCGGTGCGCTGTCGATCGGTGATGTGCAGGCGTTCATCCAGTACTCCCGGCAGTTCTCGATGCCGCTGACCCAGGTCGCCTCGATGGCGAACCTGGTCCAGTCGGGGGTCGCGTCGGCCGAGCGGATCTTCGAGCTGCTGGACGCGGAGGAGCAGGGGGCGGACCCGGAGAACGGTGAGCGCCCCGACGAGCTGCGCGGCAGCATCTCGCTGGAGAAGGTGTCCTTCCGCTACGACCCGGAGAAGCCCCTCATCGAGGATCTGTCGCTGAGCGTCGAACCGGGCCAGACCGTGGCGATCGTCGGGCCGACAGGCGCCGGCAAGACGACCCTGGTCAATCTGCTGATGCGGTTCTACGAGGTGACGGGCGGCCGGATCACCCTCGACGGGGTCGATGTGGCGAAGATGTCGCGCGCCGACCTGCGGTCCGGGATCGGCATGGTCCTCCAGGACACCTGGCTGTTCGGCGGCTCGATCGCGGACAACATCGCGTACGGCGCTTCGCGCGAGGTCGGCCGGGAGGAGATCGAGGCGGCGGCGAAGGCGGCGCACGCCGACCGCTTCATCCGTACCCTGCCGGACGGTTACGACACGGTGATCGACGACGAGGGCTCCGGGGTCAGCGCGGGCGAGAAGCAGCTGATCACCATCGCGCGGGCGTTCCTGTCCGACCCGGTGATCCTGGTGCTCGACGAGGCGACCAGCTCGGTCGACACCCGTACCGAGGTGCTGATCCAGAAGGCGATGGCGCGCCTCGCGCACGGCCGGACCAGCTTCGTCATCGCGCACCGGCTCTCCACGATCCGGGATGCCGACGTCATCCTGGTGATGGAGAACGGCTCGATCGTCGAACAGGGCTCGCACGACGAGCTGCTGGCGGCCAAGGGCGCCTATGCCCGGCTGTACGCGGCCCAGTTCGCGCAGGCGCTCGCCGAGGTGGACTGACCTCCCCTCCTGTCTCCTGCCCCGGCCCGCTCCGTACGGGTACGGGGCGGGGGCAGGGGGCGGTCGGCCCGGGGCTCGCGGTGCGCTCAGTCGAGGTAGCCGCGGAGCTGGTCGGCGAACGCGTGGTCCCGCAGTTTGCTGAGGGTCTTGGACTCGATCTGGCGGATGCGTTCACGGGTCACCCCGAAGATCCGGCCGATCTCCTCCAGGGTGCGGGGCCGCCCGTCGGCCAGCCCGTAGCGCAGCTGCACCACCTTGCGTTCCCGCTCGCCGAGGGTGGAGAGCACCGCCTCCAGATGTTCGCGCAGCAGCAGGAAGGCGGCGGACTCGACCGGGGAGGCCGCGTCGCCGTCCTCGATCAGATCGCCGAAGGAGACGTCGTCCTCCTCACCGACCGGCGCGTGCAGCGAGACGGGCTCCTGGGCCAGGCGCAGGACCTCGCTCACCCGTTCCGGGGTCAGATCGAGCTCGGCGGCCACCTCTTCGGCGGTCGGCTCACAGCCGCGTTCCTGGAGCATCCGGCGCTGGACCCGGACGACGCGGTTGATGAGCTCGACGACATGGACCGGGACGCGGATGGTGCGCGCCTGGTCGGCCAGCGCGCGGGACATGGCCTGGCGGATCCACCAGGTCGCGTACGTGGAGAACTTGTAGCCCCGGGCGTAGTCGAACTTCTCGACCGCCCTGATCAGCCCGAGGTTCCCCTCCTGCACGAGGTCGAGCATCGTCAGCCCGCGGCCCACGTACCTCTTGGCGACGGAGACGACGAGGCGCAGGTTCGCCTCGATGAGCCGGCGCTTGGCCATCCGGCCCATGACGACCAGCCGGTCCAGGTCGACGGCGAGCCGGGAGTCGGGGTCCGGGGTGCTCGCGAGCCGTTCCTCGGCGAAGAGCCCGGCTTCCACGCGGCGGGCGAGGTCCACCTCGTCGGCGGCGGTGAGCAGGGGGATCCGGCCGATCTCGCGCAGATACTGCCGGAAGAGATCGGAGGACGGGCCGCCCGTTTCCGGTCTGCTGTGCGGCTCCGGGGGCCCGGGAAACGTCGACTCCTCCATGACCGCTTCGGGCTCCGGCGGCGGGTCCACCGCGGTCTCCGGGTGGTGCACGGCCCGGTTCTGCGCGGGAATGGCCGGGACATGCTCGGTCGTCGTCACGGTCCGGGTCTGCACGGGGGCGACCTCCAGGTGATCGCTGCCGGATTGCGGGGATGGAGGTCCGCCCTCGGTGGACCGATCGCGCTCCGATGACTCAGGCACCGGCCCCCAGTGTGGGGCACGACACATCGCTCCCACGAGGGGCGTGCGGCGACTTTCTGAGTCCGGTGTGTGACCGGGCGATTACGGACCCGCCCGCCCGGCGGCGCTGCCCCGGTGGGGTACCTGGCCGGGCCTCCGCGGTCCCCGGTGGGGCGGTGGGCGTAGGTCAGAGGGCGTCCGCGCCGTTGGCGCGGAGGGACTGGGCGTACTGCTGGAGCACCCATACCTCGTTCTGCGCGGCCGCCAGGTCGTCCGGCGCCACATTGCTGCCGAGGCGGGCGAGGCTGCCCTGGACATCGTTGATCCGGCGGTCCACGGCGCGCAGCCGGACCTGGACGAGCTGCATGCCCGCGTACGTCTCGTCGATGGACTTGCCGTGGAAGACCTCGACGGCCAGCTCGGTGACGAGGTTGCGCACGGTGTCGTTGGGGGCGGCGTCCAGGACGGCGACCAGATACTCACGGGTCTCGGCCAGGCCCTGTTCGGCGCCGCCCGCCTCCGCGACGCACTGCCGTACGGCGGCGTACGGCGGGGCCGTGAACTCGTCGATCCCGTAGGCGTCGAAGGCCGGGGAGACCAGCGCGGGCTTCTGGAGGGCGAGCTTGAGCAGCTCGCGCTCGGTGCGGTGGGCGGGGCTGCGGAGGTTGAGCGCGGGGCCGGAGGGGGCGGTGGGGGCCTGGACGGTCTGCGGGGTGCCCTTCCGGGACGGTCCGCCGGGTCCGTTGCCACGCTCGCCCCGGTCACCACGGTCGTTGCGGGCCCAGCGGGCGAGCTGCGCGACCCGGTGCACGACGAATTCCTGGTCGAGGATGCCGACGAAACCGGCGAGCTGGACGGCGACCTCACGCTGCACACTGCTCGTCTTGATCTTCGCGACGACGGCCGCGGCCTCGTCGAGCGCCGCGGCGCGGCCCGCGGGCGTCTCCAGGTCGTAGCGCCGGACGATCTGGCGCAGCGCGAACTCGAAGAGCGGGGTGCGGGGCTCGACCAGGTCGCGGACCGCCTCGTCGCCCTTGGCCAGCCGCAGGTCGCAGGGGTCCATGCCGTCCGGGGCGATGGCGATGTACGTCTCCGCGGCGAACTTCTGGTCGTCCTCGAAGGCGCGCAGGGCCGCCTTCTGGCCCGCCGCGTCGCCGTCGAAGGTGAAGATCACCCGGGCGCTGCCGTTGTCCATCAGGAGACGGCGCAGGATCTTGATGTGGTCGTTGCCGAAGGCGGTGCCACAGGTGGCGATGGCCGTGGTGACTCCGGCCAGATGACAGGCCATGACGTCGGTGTAGCCCTCGACGACGACGGCCCGGCTGGCCTTGGCGATGTCCTTCTTGGCCAGGTCGATGCCGTACAGAACCTGGGACTTCTTGTAGATCGAGGTCTCGGGGGTGTTGAGGTACTTCGGGCCGTTGTCGTCGTCGCGCAGCTTGCGGGCGCCGAAGCCGACGATCTCACCGGAGGTGTCGCTGATCGGCCACATCAGCCGGCCGCGGAAGCGGTCGATGGGGCCGCGGCGGCCGTCCTGCGACAGACCGGAGGTGATCAGCTCCTTGTCGCTGAAGCCCTTGCCGCGCAGATAGCGGGTGAGGTGGTCCCAGCCCGCGGGGCTGTAGCCGACGCCGAAATGGGCGGCTGCGGCCTGGTCGAAGCCGCGGCCGGCCAGGAACTTGCGGCCGATCTCTGCCTCGGGGCTGTCCAGCTGCTCCACATAGAACTGGGCGGCGGCCTTGTGCGCCTCGATCAGCCTGATGCGTTCGCCGCGCTGGTGGGAGGGGTTGTAGCCGCCCTCCTCGTACCGCAGGGTGATGCCCGCCTTGGCGGCGAGGCGCTCGACCGTCTCGGAGAAGGTGAGGTGGTCGATCTTCATCACGAAGGCAAGGGTGTCGCCGCCCTCCTGACAGCCGAAGCAGTGGAAGAGCCCCTTGCTGGGACTGACCTGGAAGGAGGGGGACTTCTCGTCGTGGAAGGGGCAGAGTCCCTTGAGGTTTCCGCCGCCCGCGTTACGGAGCTGAAGGTATTCGGACACGACGGAGTCGATCGGGACCGCGTCCCGTACCGCCTTCACGTCGTCGTCATTGATCCTGCCTGCCACGAGTGAAGTCTACGGGTGGGCTCGGACAACCGGTCGCGCAAGCAGTGGCGCAAGCGGTCGCGCAAGCGGTCGCCCCGCAGCGACGGGCGGGGCGACCGGGGGCTACGATTCGCGCCCGTACGGTCCTTCGGACCTGGGGAACATGGGGTGGACATGCGGAACGGACGGCGCACGACGGTGCTGGTGGCGGCCGGTGCGCTGGTCGCGGGCGGGGTGCTGGCCGGAGGCGCCGCGCTGTGGTCGGCGTACGGCGGTACGGACTTCCCGGAGGTCGATCCCGGGATCGCCGCCTCGGTGGTGAAGGCCGACGCACGGCGGCTCCACTCGCTGGCCGCGCCCGGCACGGACACGGGCGGGATCACGCTCGGTTCGGACCACTGCTTCCCCGACGGGGGGACCGTGATGAAGCTCGACGAGCCCGTGGCCGGGGCGTACCGCGCGAATGCCCGGTGGCGTGTGGACGGCGTGGAGGAGTCCGACGCCATGGGCGCCGCCGACGCCGCGCGGGCCGGGCTGACGGAGGCCGGCTGGCGGATCACCCGGGACGACGACGGCGGGGAGGTCCGGCTGGAGGCCGAGCGGACCGCGACGGCGGGCGAGGGCGTGGCGGGCCGGCACACGGTGGGACTGCGGTGGACCCGCGCCTCCGGGCGGCTCGTCGGCACCGCCCTCGTCGAGTGCGCGCAGGCACCCGGGGCGCAGGACGACACCGCCTGGGAGCCGTACGGATAGTGCCCACCGGCCGCCTCGGCGTTTCGCCGGGAGTCGGTCTTCGTACGGCTTCCCAGGTGGCCCCGGGCGTTCCCGGGCGGCTCACGGATCTGCCGGCCCGGCCCCGGGCGGCTCCCGGATACGCCGGCGGCGGCCCCGGAGTGCCCGCGGCCCGGTGTCAGAGCAGGGATTCCAGTGGGACCGACGGGTCTCCCAGCGCCTCCGGGTCGAGCTGCTGTCCCGCCCGGATCAGCTCCTGGACGGTTTCGGTGACGTCCCACACATTGACGTTCATCCCGGCCAGCACCCGGCGTTCCTTCAGCCAGAAGGCGATGAACTCCCGCTTGCCCGCGTCGCCCCGGATGACCACCTGGTCGTAACTGCCGGGCGGGGCCCAGCCCGAGTATTCGAGGCCGAGGTCGTACTGGTCGGAGAAGAAGTACGGCACCCGGTCGTAGCTGACCTCCTGGCCGAGCATGGCCCGCGCCGCGGCCGGACCGCTGTTCAGCGCGTTGGCCCAGTGCTCGACCCGGAGCCGGGTGCCGAGCAGCGGGTGGTCCACGGCGGCGATGTCCCCGGCCGCGTAGATGTGCGGGTCGGAGGTGCGCAGGGAGGCGTCGACGGCGATCCCGCCGCCGTGCGCCCGCCCGGCCAGTTCGAGTCCGGCGGCCCCGGCGAGCCCGGTGCGCGGCGCGGCGCCGATCGCGGCGAGCACGTCGTGCGCGGGGTGCTCCTCCCCGTCGTCGGTGCGGGCGGCGAGGACCAGGCCGTCCTGGCCGATGATCTCGGTGAGGCGGGCGCCGAAGTGGAAGCGGACGCCGTGCGCGCTGTGCAGCTCGGTGAAGATCTGGCCCAGTTCGGGGCCGATCACCTGGTACAGCGGGGTCGATTCCGGTTCGACGACGGTGACCTCGGCGCCGTAGCCCCGGGCCGCCGCGGCGACCTCCAGGCCGATCCAGCCGGCTCCGGCGATCACCAGGTGGCCGTTGTCGCGGCCGAGCGCGGACAGGACGTTGCGCAGCCGGTCGGCGTGGGCGAGGCGGCGCAGGTGGTGGACGCCGGTCAGGTCCGTACCCGGGATGTCGAGCCGGCGCGGTTCGGCCCCGGTGGCGAGCAGCAGCTTGTCGTAGTGGATGACCGTGTTGTCGCCGAGCTGTACGGAGCGGGCGTAGCGGTCGATGGCCGTGACGGGCTGGCCGAGGTGCAGCTCGATGTCGGCGCCCGCGTACCACGACGTCTCATGGACGAAGACGCTGTCGCGCTCGTCGTTGCCGGTCAGGTACCCCTTGGACAGGGGCGGCCGTTCGTACGGATGGTCGCGCTCGTCGCCGATCAGGATCACCCGGCCGCTGAAACCCTCCGATCGGAGTGTTTCGGCTGCCTTCGCCCCCGCGAGTCCTCCGCCGATGATGACGAACGTCCGGTGTGCGTCGACCACTTGATGCCTCCTCAGTGCAGTGCTGTGCGGCGCCGCCACCTGCGAGCGTCCCGCACGCAGCGTGATGGCGAAAGAGGGTGTGCCCCGTTCAGGTCACACCCAGTGGTCATGGGTCCAGTCTGCCCACCCGGACCGGCACCGCATGGAGCAGGGTCCTCCGGTTGCGTACGGAGCCGGAATTCCCCGCGCGGCGCGGTACGGCTCCCAGCACACCACCTGCCCCGTTGCCGACGGCCGTCGGCGCGCCCCAGTGCCGCGGGACACTCCCGGACGGGGAGCAGGTGACGGTGGAGCGGGAGGCGGGGGCACGACGGGGCGGACGGCGGGAAGGGACGGTGACCGGCTCAGCGGTGACGGGCCGTGAGGGCGGCGTGCAGGGAGCGGGCGGAGGCGTCGGTGAGTGCGGCGATCTGGTCGACCAGGACCCGCTTGCGGGCGCGGTCGTCGGGCGCGGCGTCGTGCAGGGCCCGGAACTGCGGCTCCAGGCCTTCCGGGGCGCGGGCGGTGAGAGCGGCGGCCAGCTCCGCGATGACGATCCGCTGGTCGGCGCGGATGGCCTCCTGCTCGGCGCGCTGCATCACATAGCGGTCGGCGACGGCCTTGAGCACCGCGCACTCGTTGCGGACCTCGCGCGGGAGCACCAGCTCCGCGCCGTACCGGCCGAGCCGCCCGGGGCCGTACACCTCGCGCGTCGCCGTCTCGGCCGCCTGGCAGAAGCGGCCGATGAGCTGGCTGGTGGCGTCCTTCAGCCGGGCCTGGGCCACGGCCGAGCCGTCGTAGCCGTGCGGCCACCAGTCCTGGTCCAGCAGCCGGTCCAGGGCGTCGGCGAGCTCCTGCGGTTCGGTGTCCGCCGGTACGTAGCGCCCGATGGCGACGGCCCAGATCTCGCGCCGCTCGGGCTCGGCGTACAGGCAGTTGGGGTCGATGTGCCCGGCGTGCAGCCCGTCCTCGACGTCGTGCACCGAATACGCGACGTCGTCGGACCAGTCCATGACCTGGGCCTCGAAGCATGTGCGGTCCCGCGGGGCGCCCTCGCGGGCCCACTCGAAGACCGGCAGGTCGTCCTCGTAGACCCCGAACTTCGGGGAGCGGGCGTCGGTGGGGTGGGCGCCGCGCGGCCAGGGGTACTTGGTGGCGGCGTCCAGCGCGGCCCGGGTCAGATTGAGCCCGACGCTGACCAGTTCCCCGGTCCGGGTGTCGCGGACGAAGCGCTTGGGTTCGAGGCGGGTCAGCAGGCGCAGCGACTGGGCGTTGCCCTCGAAGCCGCCGCAGTCCGAAGCGAAGTCGTTGAGCGCCTGTTCGCCGTTGTGCCCGAACGGGGGGTGGCCCATGTCATGGGCGAGGCAGGCCGTCTCGACGAGATCGGGATCGCAGCCGAGCGCGGCACCGAGCTCACGGCCGACCTGGGCGCACTCCAGGGAGTGGGTGAGCCGGGTCCGGGGACTGGCGTCCCAGGCGCTGGAGCGGGTGCCGGGCGTCACCACCTGCGTCTTCCCGGCCAGTCTGCGCAGCGCAGCGGAGTGCAGCACCCTGGCCCGGTCGCGCTGGAAGGCGGTGCGGCCGGGCCGCTTGTCCGGCTCGGTGTCCCAGCGCTCGGTGTCGGCCTGCCCGTACGGGCCCGTTCCGACATCCTGTGCGGCTTGTGTGCCGTGTGCCCGTTGCGCCCCGCGTGCGCCCTGTGTCCCGTCCATGCTCCCGACAGTAGCGACCGGGACCGACAACGGGTCACGCGCGGGCCGGTGAGACACGCGGGCCCGGGAGGCCGGTGTGTGCCGTCAGGCGGAGGCCCGCGTCCGTTCGTCCGCAGGGGCGCCGTGGGCCACCGCCCGGTCGTACCGGTGCAGCAGCAGCCGGACCATCGCCGGATGCGCGCCGAGCGGGGCGGCGGCGATCCCCGGTGCGGCGTCCGCGGCGGCGGCGGCGAACCGGCCGGGCGCGGTGAAGTACGAGGCGACGGCGACCCGGTGACGGCCCCGGGCGGCCAGCGCGCGCAGGGCGACGGGCACGGTGGGCGTCGCGGCGGAGGCGTACGCGGGCACCACGGGCACCCCGCCCAGCCGTTCGCCGAGCATCCGGGCGGTGCGCCGGGTGTCGAGCACCGAGTCGGGGTCGCGGGACCCGGCGGCGGCGAGCACGACGGCTGCGCTGCGGCTGCCCGGGTCACCGGGCCGCCAGCCCGCCTCCACGAGCCGCCCGTACAGCGCCTCGACGAGCAGCGGGTGCGGCCCGAGCGGCGCGGCGATCCGGCTCCGCAGACCGGGCTCGGCGGCCGTGGCCCGGGGCAGGTCGTGCTTGACGTGGTGGCCCCGGCCGAGCAGCAGCGGTACGAGGACGGCCTCGCCGGTTCCGACCCGGGCCAGTGTGTCGGGCAGCAGGGGCTCGTTCAGCTCGATGTGCCCGAGCCGGACGTCGAGCCCGGGGCGTATGTCCCGTACCCGGTCCAGGAGGCCGAGGACCGTGCGCAGCGCCCGCGGGTCGCGGCTGCCGTGCGCGACGACGACCAGGGTGGGGGCGGGGCGGACGCCGGTGCCGCCGCGGGCGGGTCGGGCGGGTTGCCGGGTGCGGGGCATGGCCTGCGGGTTCCGTTCAGGGAGACGAGGCTGAGCTGGGTGCCGAGCTGTGCGGTGACGCGGGTGAGGAGTTGCGCCGTGCTGTCGAGAGGCACTGGCTCGCGAAGGTGTTCCGGTGCGGGCTCCGTCATGCGCCGATGGTGCCGGACGGAGGTTGCCGGGCCGTTGCGTGGCCGTGACGGGTGTTTTCCGCAGCCTCACGACCGGTCCGGAGGCGGTGTCAGCGCTCGGCGGCGGGCGGTGGTTTCCCACGTCGGCGAACCTTTTGGCCGTTTTGCTCGTCCGAGCAGGTGGGACCGCACAACAGATCGACAGGGGGGGTTCCCATGCGAGGCGAGCGAGGCGAGCGGCTGAAGTGGCCGGAACGGCTGAAGCGACGTAAGGAGCCGGAGGAGCCGGAGGAGCGGGAGGGGTTGGTGCGGTCGGAGGGGCCGGAGGAGAAGAGGCCGGAGGAGAAGCCGAATCGTGAGCCGGAGCCGGCCGGGCGGCTTCGCCGGCCGTTCCGGCTGTCGCTGCCACGGACACTCCCGTCGTCTCTGTCGCTTCCGCTGCCCCGTACCCGGCGTGCGCAGCGACGGGTGGCGCAGGGGCTGATGCTCGCCTGCGTGGTGGCGATCGCGCCCGCGACCTGGATGCACACCACCGCCGACGCCCGGGTGCGGACCACGGCCGACGCACCGGCCCGGGAGGTCGCCATGGTGTTCGGGGCCGGTCTGTGGAAGGGCCGACCGTCGCCGTACCTGGCGCACCGGCTGGACGCGGCGGCCGAGCTGTACCGGACCGGCAAGGTGAAGGTCGTGCTGGTCACCGGGGACAACAGCCGGGTGGAGTACGACGAGCCGGACGCGATGCGGACGTACCTCACGGAGCGCGGGGTGCCGGACGCGCGGATCGTCAGCGACTTCGCCGGCTTCGACACCTGGGACTCGTGCGTACGGGCCAAGAAGATCTTCGGCGTGGACCGGGCCGTACTGGTGAGCCAGGGCTTCCACATCCGCCGGGCCATCGCCCTGTGCCAGTCCGCGGGGATCGACGCGTACGGGGTCGGGGTCGACGCCAAGCGCGACGCGACCTGGTACTACGGCGGGGCACGGGAGATCCTCGCGGCGGGGAAGGCGGCCCTGGACGCCACGTTCAGGCCCGACCCGCACTTCCTGGGACCCGAGGAGACCGGGGTCGCGGAGGCACTGGCCGCCGGCCGGCGGTGAGCGCCCCGTCCCTGGCCGCCGGCCGGCGGTGAGCGCCCTGTCCGTCGTCGGACGCCCACCGAAGTCCCCGGCGAAGACCTCGTCGAAGTCCCCGGCGAAGACCTCGTCGAAGTCCCCGGCGGATGCCTCGTCGGTCGCCTCCGCCGGACGCCCCCTCCGGGCCGCGCCCGCCCGACCTCACCGGGCCTCCCGCGGCGGGCTGAGGTGTGCGTACCGGGAGCGTAACCGGAGGCCGTGGCACTCGTAATACCCGGCCCGCACGCTGGGCGCATGGTCAGCACCGAGACGCCCACCCACTGCCCGTACTGCGCGCTCCAGTGCGGGATGACGCTGCGCCCGGTCGCCGACGGCACGGTGGCCGAGGTCGTGGAGCGCACCGATTTCCCCGTGAACCGGGGCGCCCTGTGCGGCAAGGGCAGGACCGCGCCCGCCGTGCTCCGGGCGGGGGTGCGGCTGACGTCACCGCTCGTGCGCGACGAGGACAGCGGCGAGCTGGAGCCGGCCGGCTGGGACGAGGCGCTGGGCCGGATCGCCGACGGGCTGCGCGGGACACGGGCGGCGTACGGAGCGGACGCCGTGGGGGTGTTCGGCGGTGGCGGGCTCACCAATGAGAAGGCGTACGCGCTCGGGAAGTTCGCCCGTGTGGTGCTCGGCACCTCGCAGATCGACTACAACGGGCGCTTCTGCATGTCCTCGGCCGCCGCCGCGCACCAGCGGGCGTTCGGGCTCGACCGCGGGCTGCCGTTCCCGCTGGAGGACATTCCCCGCAGCGGGTGCGTGATCCTCGTCGGGTCGAATCTCGCCGAGACCATGCCGCCCGCGCTGCGCTACCTGACGGAGCTGAAGGAGAACGGCGGGCGGCTGATCGTCATCGACCCCCGCCGCACCCGGACCGCGGAGCACGCGGATCTGCATCTGGCGCCGCGTCCCGGGACCGATCTGGCGCTCGCGCTCGGGATGCTGCATCTGGTCGTGACGGAGGGGCGGGTGGACGAGGGCTTCGTCCGGGACCGCACGAACGGCTGGGACGCCGCCCGGCCCGCCGTCATGGCGCACTGGCCGGAGCTGGTGGAGCGGATCACCGGCGTGCCGGTGCCGGGGCTGCGCGCCGCCGTGGAGCTGTTCTGCGGGGCGGCGAGCGGGATGGTGCTGACCGCCCGGGGGCCCGAGCAGCAGGCCAAGGGCACGGACACGGTGGGCGCCTGGATCAACTTCTGCCTGGCCACCGGCAGGGCGGGCCGCCCGCTGTCCGGCTACGGGTGTCTGACCGGGCAGGGCAATGGGCAGGGCGGCCGTGAGCACGGCCAGAAGGCCGATCAGCTGCCCGGCTACCGCAAGCTCACCGACCCGGCGGCCCGTGCCCACGTCGCGGGTGTGTGGGGAGTCGACCCGGACTCGCTGCCGGGGCCGGGGCGCAGCGCCTACGAGCTGCTGGACGCGCTGGGGCGGGATGTGCGGGCGCTGCTGGTGATGGGCTCCAACCCGGTCGTCTCCGCGCCGCGCGCCGGGCATGTGGAGCAACGGCTGCGGTCGCTGGACTTCCTCGCGGTCGCCGATGTGGTGCTCTCCGAGACGGCGGCGCTGGCCGATGTCGTGCTGCCGGTGACGCAGTGGGCGGAGGAGAGCGGGACCACCACCAGCCTGGAGGGCCGGGTGCTGCTGCGGCGGCAGGCGGTCACCGCCCCGGACGGGGTGCGCAGCGACCTGGAGGTGCTGCGCGCTCTGGCGGCGCTGCTGGGGCACGGTAAGGGGTTCCCGGCCGCGCCCGAGGAGGTCTTCGACGAGCTGCGGCGCGCCTCGGCGGGCGGTCCGGCCGACTACGCGGGCATCAGTTACGAGCGGATCGCGGCCGAGGACGGGGTGTTCTGGCCCTGCCCGGACGCGTCGCACCCCGGTACGCCCCGGCTGTTCCTGGAGCGGTTCGCCACCGAGGACGGGCGGGCCTCCTTCGTACCGGTCACGCACCGTCCGGCCGCCGAGGAGACCGACGCGGAGTATCCGGTGGTGCTGACCACCGGGCGGGTCGTCTCCCAGTACCAGTCGGGGGCGCAGACCCGCCGGGTCGCCGAGCTGAACGCGGCTGCCCCGGGTCCGTTCGTCGAACTGCATCCACGGCTCGCGGACCGGATCGGGGTGGCCGAGGGCGACCCCGTGGAGGTCACCTCGCGGCGCGGGCGGGCTGTGGCGCCCGCCCGGATCACCCTCTCGATCCGGCCGGACACCGTCTTCATGCCGTTCCACTGGGCGGGTGAGGGCCGGGCCAACACTCTGACCAACCCGGCCCTCGACCCGGTGTCCCGGATGCCGGAGTTCAAGGTGTGCGCCGTCCGGGTGGCGGCGGTCGCCCGGTGATCCACCGCCCGTCGGGGATGAGGATGCCGCTGGTGCGCAGGGAGCGGGTGACGGCCGCCGCCGCCAGATAGACCCAGGCGCGCACCGGCCGCTCCCCGGCCACCGGGGCCTCGGCTCCCCCGGCCCCGGCTCCCGGGTCTCCGGCCACCGGGTCCCCGGCCACCGGGAACTCGACCGTCCGGATCACCCGCTCGTACAGGTTCCGCGGGTGGTCGGGCCCCAGGTACTCCTCCAGGTGGTCGAGCAGCCCCAGCAGTTCCCCGTACACCCCAGGCACCGCCGTGATCAGGGTGCCGTGGACCGCGCCGTGGCCCTCGACGGCGTACGGGTAGCCGGGCCCGTCGTAGAGCAGGGCGCCCGGCAGCACGGCAGGCCGCTCCCCGGTCGTCCGGCCCCGGAGGAAGAGGTCGTGGTTGGGTTCGCCGGGAAGCAGCGTGCCGTACACGAAGAACGGCAGCTCGGCGGCGGTCCCGGCACCGGCTTCGGTGAGGCTCACAGCGGCCGTCACAGGGCGGTTTCGGGCGCCGTCTCCGCCATCACCCAGCCGAGGTAGCGGGCGCTGCCGCGGACCACGGGGATCGCGATGATCTCCGGGACGTCGTAGTCGTGCGCCTCCTGGATGTGGTCCTCCAGCTCGTCGTAGCGCTCGGCCGTCGTCTTGAGGAACACCTGCCACTCCTCGTTGGTCTCGATGGCGTTCTGCCACCGGTAGACCGAGGCGACGGGCGCGGAGATCTGGGCGCAGGCGGCGAGTCGTGCCTCCACCGCGCCCCGGGCCAGGGCGTGGGCCTTTTCCTCGCTGTCCGTCGTGGTCAGCACGGTCAGCCATGCCGGCGCTGTCATCGTCGCTCTCCTCGGGTCACGGAGGGGCTCGCGCCCCCCTTGTCTCAGCCTCCCCCCGATTGTCGGTCCGGACCGGCTCAGGCGCCGTACGGACGCCGAGCCTTGGCCTCGCGCAGGGCCTGGCCCCACCACACCACCTGGTCGAGCAGCCCCTTCGCCGCCGCGTCGGCCTCCGCCGGGTCCTTGTGCCGTCCTTCGTCGTCGAAGAGCGCGCCCGCGTTGTGGAAGGAGACGGTGTCGCGCACGGTGACGGTGTGCAGTTCGGCGAAGACCTGACGGAGGTGTTCGACGGCCCGCAGTCCGCCGGAGACCCCGCCGTACGAGACGAAGGCGACGGGCTTGGCCTGCCATTCGAGGTGGTGCCAGTCCATGAGGTTCTTCAGCGAGGCGGGGTAGGAGTGGTTGTACTCGGGGGTGAGGACGACGAAGGCTTCGGCCGCCGCCAACCGGGGCGAGACCTGGGCGAGTTGGGCGGCTCCCGCAGGGCTCGGCTGGAAGGAGAGGGTGTACGGGAGGTCGAGTTCGGCAAGGTCGATCAGGTCGGTCTCGATCTCCGGACGATCTGCCGTGCGGGCGAGGAACCAGTTGGCGACAACCGGCCCGAAGCGCCCGTCGCGGGTGCTGGCGAGAATGACGGCCACCTTGAGCGGGGTGGTGGCCGTGTCGGTCGATACGTGGGTGTCGATGTCCATGCGGGAGAGACTCGTGCCTCAACCACGGTTGAGGTCAAGCCCGTCGCCCACGGATGTCCGGCATACGGTGGCGGTATGACAACTCCCGCACCGGCGCTGTACGTCGAGGTCGATGGACACCCGGCCACCGAGGCGGATCTGCGGATCCCGGCCTTCTTCGACTACGGCCACTTCACGGCCATGCAGATCAGGGACGGGAAGGTCCGCGGCCTCGCGCTCCACCTCGCCCGGCTGGACAGCGCGAGCCGGGAGCTGTTCGAGCTCGCACTGGACGGGGAGCACGTACGGGGGCTGATCCGGCACGCCCTGGACGGCGCCGGGGTACGGGACGCCTCCGTCCGGGTCCACGGCTTCCTGCCGCCGGGCCACACGGAGTCGACGCTGATGGTCACCGTGCGCCCGCCCGCCCGGATGAGCGCCGAGCCGAAGAGCCTGATGTCCGTGCCGTACGCGCGGGCGGTGCCGCACATCAAACGCCCCGGCGAGTTCGGGCAGACCTACTACGGCCGGCTGGCCGGGCGGTCGGGCTTCGACGAGGCGCTGCTGACCGCGCCCGGTGGCGTGGTGACCGAGGGCGCGATCACGAACATCGGCTTCTGGGACGGCACTTCGGTGGTCTGGCCGCAGGCACCCGCACTCATCGGCATCACGATGGCCCTGCTGGAGAGCGGACTCGCCGGGTCCGGGCGGCCCTCGGTGCGGCGCCCGGTGACACTGGACGGCCTCGGCCCGTACCGGGCGGCCTTCCTCACCAACTCGCAGGGGATCGCCCCGGTCCGGCGGATCGACGACACGGAGTTCGCGGTCGACGAGGAGCTGATGAGGCGGCTGGCCCAGGTGTACGAGGGCGCCGTCCGGGACACCGTCTGAGCACCGGGGAGCCCGCGGACCGCCCGGCGGCGTCGAGCCGACAGCCCGGAACCGGTGACGCTGAGCCGGCGGCCCGGACCGGCGGCCCGGCCGGTGGCGCTGAGCCGGCGGCGCCCGGCCGGTGCAGGAGCATGGGGGCATGCAGATCCACATCGAAGCCTCAGACCTCCCGGGCCGCACCTGCGGCCCCGACACCGACTTCTCCGGTTTCGACAACATCCATGTCGGCGTGCAGCGCAAGGACCGGCCCGGCGAGCTGCTGTGCCCGCACCCCGGTGACGCCCCGTCCGCCGCCTGGACGCTGGACTGCACGGCCACGCCCACGGAGGACGGCATCGAGATCACCGGGCCATACATCCAGAACAGGCTGGGCGGGCGCTTCGTCTATCTCTCGTGGGGGACGGTGGACGACGCGGGGGTGTTCACCATGTTCCGGCGCGCCAAGCTCCTGTTCGCCGACATCGATCCGGCCGTCCTCGAAGCCGCCGCCCGCACCGGGCACCTCACCGCACGGCTGCGGCTCACCGACGCCAAGGGGCAGCCGCTGTGCGCCCGGGTGCGCCCGCCGCACATCACCTGGAGCGCCACGGACGGCACATGACACCGCCCCCACCCGGGCCCAGGGGGGATGGGCCGGGTGAGGGCGGTTGCCATGGGGGCGGCGGTCGGTATCCGTCCCGTGGGGGGTGTCAGACGTGTTCCCGTCACCGTCACGGGCATTCCTGTGACCTGCGTCACACCCAAGGTGTGCGCCATATCGGCGCCGTACGTCTCACTCGATCGGCACCGCGCACCGGCGGCCCGACCGATCGGCCCAGCCGCACCGCCGCGACCTGCGCGGACGCCGTCCGGGCGAAGCGCCGCAGCGGGCCGTACGGGTGAAAGCTGAGCGGGCGTCAGAAGGCACGGGCGGCGGGCCACCCGTTATGTCGGAGGCAGGACACACCCGTTCGCGCCCGTCTGCCGGAGGAATCCCCATGCGCAGTCCTGCCCGCCTGGTGACAGGCACCGCCACTGCCGCGCTCACCGTCTTGGCGCTCGGCCTCACCCTCGCCGCCCCGTCCGCGTACGCGGGTGACCTCGGCCGGCTGGAGATCACCCCGGCGTCCGCCGCACCGGGAGCCACGGTCACCGTGAGCACCACCGCGTGCGGCCCCAAGGGGTCGGGCATCGGCGACGCGAACTCCCTGGAGGCCGGAGACTTCGAGCTGCGCCCCGGCACGCACAAGGAGTCCGCGGTGGGCCAGTTCACGGTTCCGCACGACACCGAGCCCGGCACGTACGACATCGCGGTCTCCTGCGACAACGGCAAGGAGGCCACCGGCGAGTTCGAGGTGATCGCGGGCGGGAAGCACACCACCCCGCCGGAGACCCGGCCGGAGACGCGGCCGGAGGCGAAGCCCGAGTACGAGCGGCCCTCCGGGCACGTCAGGACCGGCGTCGGCGGCAGTGTCGGGCCCGACACCACGCAGATCACGGCGGGCGTCGGCGTTCTCGCCGCGGCGGCCGTCGGCGGGGTGTGGCTGATGCGCCGCCGCCCCGACGGCGGCCAGGGCGGCTGAGACAGCGGCGGGACCCCGCGGCTGATACAGGGGCGGGGGCCCCGCCCCTGCGCGACGGCAAGCCACGACCAAGGACGACGACGTGTCCGAGAAGGCGCAGAAGGCCAAGGGCTGGCTGGTGGGCATCGCCGTACTGAGCGGCATCTGGCTCGTCCAGAACGGCTCCGGCACCCAGGTGGTGCCGCCCCAGCCGTCCACCGCCCAGGCCTTCGCCGCCGGGCCCCAGCTCCAGCCCGGCTCCCCCGTCGCCGCACCGCTGCGGCCCTCCGCGCCGGTCCGGATCCGCATCCCGGACATCGATGTGGACGCGCCGATGATGCGGCTGGGTCTGGGCGCCGACGGCAGCCTCGACGTACCGCCGGACGGCAACCGCAACATCGCCGGCTGGTACAAGGACGGTGTCCCGCCCGGCGCCAGGGGAACCTCCATCGTCGCCGGGCACGTGGACAACGCGCGGGGGCCCTCCGTCTTCTACGCGCTGGGGGCGCTGAAGAAGGGCACCGGGGTCGAGATCCTCCGCGAGGACGGACGCACGGCCGTCTTCTCGATCGACGCGATCGAGGTGTACGAGAGCGAGGACTTCCCGGACCAGCGGGTGTACGGCGACTCGCCGCACGCCTCACTGCGGCTGATCACCTGCGGCGGCGGCTTCTCGGAGGAGACCGGCTACCAGGGCAACGTGGTCGCGTACGCGCACCTCACCGAGGTGCGCTGACCACGAGCGGACCGGGGCGCGGGCGGGCACGGTCGCAGGCGCAGGCGCACGGGCAGGCAAGCAGGCGGGCGCGGGCGCACGGGGCCGGTGAGGGCGCACGGGGCAGGCAGGCAAGCAGGCGGGCGCGGGCGCGCCGAAGGGGCTCACGCCGTCCACTGGTCGAATCCCAGCTTCGCGACCAGCGAGAACACCACGACCAACAGCACCCCGCGGACGAAGTCGCTGCCCTTGCTCAAGGCCATGCGGGCCCCGATCATGCCGCCCGCCAGATTGAACACGGCCATCACGGCGGCCAGCTGCCACAGCACGGTGCCCTGGTAGGCGAACATCGCCAGCGCCCCGGCGTTGGTGCACACATTGACGATCTTGGCGGTGCCGGAGGCGGCCACCAGGTCAAGGTGGAGCACCGCGGTCAGCGCCAGCACCAGGAAGGTGCCCGTACCCGGCCCGAACAGCCCGTCGTAGAAGCCGATGCCGCCGCCGACCAGCACGATCGCGGTGACCGTACGGGCCCGGGTCACCCGCCTTCCCGTGCCGTCGCCCCCGGCCGCGGTACCGAACGACGGCCGCAGCATCACGAAGGCGGCGACCCCGAGCAGCACCACCATGATCACCGGCCGCAGCACCTCGCTGCTGATCCCGGCGGCGAAGAACGCCCCGGTCATCGATCCGGCGAGGGCCATCAGCCCGACCCGGAGGGCTGTCCCCACCGGGACCGGCGCCCTGCGCAGATAGGTCACGGCGGCGCCCGAGGTGCCGACGATCGCGACCGCCTTGTTGGTGCCGAGGACATGGGCGGCCGGGACGTGCGGCAGGCCCAGCAGGAGCGCGGGCAGGAGCAGCAGCCCGCCGCCGCCGACCACCGCGTCGATCCAGCCCGCCGCGGCGGCGGCGAGGCAGAGGAGTACCAGGGTGGTCAGTGTTATCTCGGGCATGTACCCGACACTAAGCGACGCCCTCCCGCCCCTCCCACACGCCCCGGCAGCCCCCTTCGTGCCACCCCGGCAGCCCCCTCGCACGCCCCGGCACCCCCCTCACACACCCCGTCCGCGCACGCTGAGCGCAAGGTTCCTCCCGGGAAACAGGGGGGATGCCGCCGGGTAACACCGGCCGCGCAGTCTCCTGGGCCATGAGGACACGGACGGAGCACACGGCGCGCGTGGTGGTGATCGGCGCCGGGATGGCGGGCGCACGGCTCGCCGCCCGGGTCCCCGGCGTCACCGTCATCGGCGAGGAGCGGCACGCCCCGTACAACCGGGTGCTGCTGGCCGAGGTGCTGGCCGGGCGGTACGGACCGGACGTGATCGCCCTGCCGCCCGCCGGGGTACGGCGCGGGGTACGGGCGGAGCGCATCGACCGCGGCGAGCGGCTGGTGCACTGCGACGACGGGAGCGTCCTGCGGTACGGACGGCTGGTGCTGGCCACCGGCTCGAACCCGGTGCTGCCGCCGCTGCGCGGGCTCGGCGACACGCTGCCGGAGGGCGTGCACCCGTTCCGTACCCTCGACGACTGTCTGGCGCTGCGCGCGGCGGCCGTCCCCGGAGTGCGCGCGGTCGTCATCGGCGGCGGGCTGCTCGGGGTGTCGGCGGCCCGTGCGCTGGCCGGGCGCGGCGCCCGCGTGGTGCTGGCCCAGCAGGGCGAGCACCTCATGGAGCGCCAGCTCGACCCGGAGGCGGCGGGGCTGCTGCGCCGCCATCTGGAGGCGCTCGGCGTCGAGGTGCACACCGAGTGCCGGGTACGCGGTCTGCGCACCGCCGGCGGTGCGGTCCGGGCCGTACGGCTCGCCGACGGCTACGAACTGGCGGCCGAGCTCACGGTGCTGGCCTGCGGGGTCCGCCCCCGGACCGGGCTGGCGCGGGCCGCCGGTCTCGATGTCGGCGCGGGTGTCCGCGTGGACGACGAACTGCGCACCTCCGACCCGTACATCCACGCGGTCGGCGACTGTGCCGAGCACCGCTCCACCGTGTACGGGCTGGCGGGTCCGGCCCTGGAGCAGGCGGACGTGCTCGCCGAGGTGCTGGCCGGGCGGTCCGCGCGCTACACCGGAACCCGGGCCCTGACCCGCCTGACCCTGCGCTCCCCCACGACGCCCCCCGCCGCGTCCCCCGCGGCCCCGGCCGCACCCCCGCCGGGCGGGCTCGACCTGGCCTCGTTCGGCGATGCGCGGCCGTCGCCGGGGGACGACGTGATCCGGCTCGCCGACGCCACCCGGGGCGCGTACCGCACGGTCGTCGTGCGGGGCGACCGGCTGGCCGGCGGGGTGCTCCTGGGCGATCTCGGTGCCGTCGGCACCCTCGCCCGTACCTGGCAGGACGACGAGCCGCTCCCCGCGGGCACGTCCCTGCTCCATCTGCTCACCGACCACGGAGGCTTCTGAGATGCCGGTGCCCACTCCCCCGACCGCCCCCGCCGCCGGCTCCGTACGCGCCGCCGTTCCCGCCCCCGCCTCCGTGCACGCCCCCGCCGTACCGGCCATCGTGGTCGTCGGGCACGGCATGGTCGGCCAGCGGTTCCTGGAAGCTCTCGCCGACCGCGGGCTGACCCCCGGCGCCGGCACCGCCCGGGTCGTGGTGCTCTGCGAGGAGCCCCGCCCCGCCTACGACCGGGTGCGGCTCACCTCGTACTTCGCCGGGAAGTCACCGGAGGAACTGTCGCTCGCCGAGCCGGACTTCATGACCCGGCACGGCATCGAGCTGTATCTGGGCGACCCGGCCGAGACGGTCGACCGCGCGGGCCGCACGGTCACCTCACGGTCCGGGCGGACCTTCGCGTACGACACGCTGGTGCTCGCGACCGGCTCGTACCCCTTCGTCCCGCCGGTGCCCGGCAGGGACGCCGAGGGCTGTTTCGTCTACCGCACCATCGAGGACCTGCTGGCGATCGAGGAGTACGCGAGGACGGCGCGGACCGGCGCGGTGGTGGGCGGCGGGCTGCTCGGGCTGGAGGCCGCCGGGGCGCTCAAGGGGCTCGGACTGGACACGCACGTCGTGGAGTTCGCCCCCCGGCTGATGCCGGTCCAGATCGACGACGGCGGAGGCGCGGCCCTGCTGCGCACCATCGAGAACATGGGGCTGAGTGTCCACACGGGCGTCGGCACCCAGGAGGTCACCGCGGGCCGGGACGGCGCGGTGACCGGAATGGCGCTGTCCGACGGCTCCACGCTCGCCACCGATCTGGTGGTCTTCTCGGCGGGGGTACGCCCCCGGGACCGGCTGGCCCGCGACTGCGGTCTCGCGGTCGGGGAACGCGGCGGGATCGTCGTCGACGAGGAGTGCCGTACGTCGGACGACGCGGTGTTCGCGATCGGCGAGTGCGCGCTGGCCTCGGACGGCCGGGTGTACGGCCTGGTGGCGCCCGGGTACGAGATGGCGCAGACGGCCGCCGAGGTGATCGCGGGCGGGCGGGCCGCGTTCACGGGCGCGGATCCGTCGACCAAGCTGAAGCTGCTCGGTGTGGACGTCGCCTCGTTCGGTGACGCGCACGGCGCCGCCGAGGGCGCGCTGGACGTGGTGTACGCGGACTCCCGCTCCGGGGTCTACAAGAAGCTGGTCATCGGGCGGGACGGCACCCTGCTGGGCGGGGTACTGGTCGGGGACGCCGGCCAGTACGGCACGCTGCGGCCGATGACGGGCACGGTCCTGCCGGTGGCCCCCGAGCAGTTGGTGCTGCCCGCCGGGGCCGGCGCCCCGGTCGCCCTCGGCCCGTCCGCGCTGCCGGACGACGCGGTGATCTGCTCCTGCCACAACGTCACCAAGGGCGCGATCCGCGCGCACACCACCCTGCCCGAGGTGAAGAAGTGCACCAGGGCCGGTACGGGCTGCGGCAGTTGCGTGAAGGTGATCGGTGAACTGCTGCCGCGGAGCGAGGACAAGGGGCTGTGCGGCTGCTTCGCGTACACCCGCGGCGAGCTGTACGGGATCGTCCGCACCCTCGGCATCACCTCGTACACGGCCCTGCTCGACTCGCACGGCCGGGAGGCGGCGCGCGGCGGGGACGGCTGCGAGATCTGCAAGCCGACGGTCGGCTCGGTCATCGCCTCGCTGGCCCCCGCGGTCGGCGCGAGCGGCTATGTGCTGGACGGCGAGCAGGCGGCACTCCAGGACACCAACGACCACTTCCTGGCCAACCTCCAGCGCAACGGCTCGTACTCGGTCGTGCCGCGCGTTCCGGGCGGGGAGATCACCCCGGAGAAACTGATCGTGATCGGTGAGGTGGCCCGGGACTTCGGCCTCTACACGAAGATCACCGGCGGTCAGCGGATCGATCTGTTCGGCGCCAGGGTGGACCAGCTGCCGCTGATCTGGACCCGGCTCGTGGACGCGGGCTTCGAGTCCGGCCACGCGTACGGAAAGTCGCTGCGCACGGTCAAGTCCTGTGTGGGGCAGACCTGGTGCCGCTACGGCGTGCAGGACTCCGTGCGGATGGCGATCGGCCTGGAACTGCGCTACCGGGGCCTGCGCGCACCGCACAAGCTGAAGTCCGCCGTGTCCGGCTGCGCCCGGGAGTGCGCCGAGGCGCGCGGCAAGGACTTCGGGATCATCGCCACGGCGGGCGGCTGGAATCTGTACGTGGGTGGCAACGGCGGCGCCGCTCCCCGGCACGCGGACCTGCTCGCCCAGGATCTTTCCGACGCCGGACTGGTGCGTCTCATCGACCGGTTCCTGATGTTCTACATCCGCACGGCGGACCGGCTGGAGCGCACCTCGGCCTGGCTGGAGCGGATCGACGGCGGCCTGGACCATGTGCGGGACGTCGTCGTCCATGACTCGCTGGGGCTCTGCGAGGAGCTGGAGCGGCTGATGGCCGGCCATGTCGCCGGCTACCGCGACGAGTGGGCCGAGACCCTCGGCGATCCGGAGCGGCTGCGCCGCTTCGTCACCTTCGTCAACGCCCCCGACGCCCCCGATCCCTCGGTGAGGTTCGTCCCGGAGCGCGATCAGATCAAGCCCGACCTGGACATCCTCGCCGGACCGGTGCTCGCCGTCCGCACGCTCGAAGGGACCGCCTCCTGATGACGGACCTGACCACGGGGACGGCGCGGGACACCCGCGTGATCCAGCTCGCGGACGGGGCCGGGTGGTTCACGGTCTGCGAGCGGGCGCTGCTGACACCGGGGCGGGGGGTCGCCGTCCTGCTCCCGGACGGCGGGCAGGCCGCCCTGTTCACGGACCGGGCGGGCCGCGCGTACGCGATCGGCAACCGGGACCCGTTCACCGGGGCGTACGTCCTCTCGCGCGGTCTGCTCGGCTCGGCCGGGGGGCGGCCGTTCGTCGCCTCTCCGCTGCTCAAGCAGCGCTTCGACCTGGCCACGGGCGCCTGTCTGGACGACGACGAGGCGCGTGTACCGGTGTTCGGGGTGCGTCTGGCGTCCGAACGGACCAACCTCATCCGCGAGCCGTTCACCGGTTGTTGACGCACCGTCAACGTGATCGCTCTACTGTCCTGACGCGCGACTCGCCGGGCCGACCGGACCGGCGGGCCCTCACGACATTCGTGGAGTGATCGTGGAACGTCGGACCTTCTTGCGCACAGCCGTGATCGGCACCTCGGCGGCGGCCTTCGGCGGCACCCTGTGGCGGGGCGCCGCCCTCGCCGACCCGGCCCAGCCGGGCACCGGCCCGTACGGCGCGCTGCAGGCGGCCAACGGCAACGGCATCCAGCTGCCGAGCGGCTTCAGCAGCCGGATCATCGCCCGCTCGGGCCAGACCGTGAGCGGCAGCTCGTACGCCTGGCACAGCGCGCCCGACGGCGGGGCGACGTACGCCGACGGCACCGGCTGGATCTATGTCTCCAACGCCGAGGTGTCCTCGGGCAGCGGCGGCGGGGCGAGCGCCGTGCGCTTCGACTCCTCGGGCAACGTCACCTCCGCGTACCGGATCCTGTCCGGCACCAACAACAACTGCGCGGGCGGGAAGACCCCGTGGAACACCTGGCTGTCCTGCGAGGAGGTGACCCGGGGATACGTCTACGAGACCGACCCCTGGGGCGTGGACGCGGCCGTGCGCCGGCCCGCGCTGGGCCGCTTCAAGCACGAGGCGGCGGCGTCCGACCCGGACCACGGTTACGTCTACCTCACCGAGGACGAGTCCGACGGACGCTTCTACCGCTTCCGCCCCACCACCTGGGGCGACCTCGCGAGCGGCACCCTTCAGGTGCTGGTGGCGGGCACCGGCACCTCGGGCCCGGTGACCTGGGAGACCGTCCCCGACCCGGACGGGTCCCCCACCCAGACCCGCTACCAGGTCTCCGGCGCCAAGGTCTTCAACGGCGGCGAGGGCTGTTTCTACGCGGCGGGCACCTGCTGGTTCACCACCAAGGGCGACAACCGGGTGTGGGCGTACGACGCCGACGCCTCGTCCCTCTCGCTCGCCTACGACGACTCCCTGGTGTCCGGCGGCGCCCCGCTGACCGGCGTCGACAACGTCACCCGGTCGTCCTCCGGCGACCTCTATGTGGCGGAGGACGGCGGCAACATGGAGATCTGCCTGATCACGCCGGACGACATCGTCGCCCCGTTCCTGCGGATCACCGGCCAGTCCGGCTCCGAGATCACCGGTCCCGCCTTCTCCCCGGACGGCACCCGGCTCTACTTCTCCTCGCAGCGCGGCACCAGCGGGAGTTCGTCCGGGGGCATCACGTACGAGGTGAAGGGCCCGTTCCGCGGCTGACGCGGCGGGCGGCGGGCCCCGTGCGCGATGCCGGGGCCTGCCGGGGCTGCCGGGGCTGCCGGGGCTGCCGGGTCAGGTCTGCCCGCCCTCGACGGCCTCCGGGTCCATCCACATGACCTCCCAGAGGTGGTGGTCCGGGTCCTCGAAGGAGCGGCTGTACATGAAGCCCTCGTCCATGGGGTCGTTGGCGGGGAATCCTCCGGAAGCGAGCGCGGCATCGGCCATCTCGTCGACCTTGGCGCGGCTGTCGGCGCTCAGGCAGAGGATGACTTCCGTGGTCTTCTCCGCATCGGCGATTTCCTTCTTGGTGAACTCCTTGAAGCGCGACTCGGTAATGAGCATGAAGAAGATCGTGTCGCTGATGATCAGGCAGGCCGTTGTTTCGTCGCTGAACTGCGGGTTGAAGCCGTAGCCGAGCTTCCCGAAGAAGTTCTTCGACGCCTCCAGGTCCTTCACCGGCAGGTTCACGAAGATCATCTGAGGCATGGCTGTCTCGCATTTCCTCTCGGTGGCGCCGTGCCGCCGCATCACCGTGGCACAATGCGCTCTTTGCGGTGCTTTGTCACGCCGTGACGTGCTCCACGTTACGTCCGCGCGGAAGTCGTCGCCCAGCGACGGGAAGACCCCCGCCCGGCTCAGGGAAGGGCGAGCGGAGCACCGCCCCTGAGCAGCGACCCGCCCAGCGGGGTGAGCGTGTGCATGACCGAGGTGCCGCGCCGCAGGGTGAGGACCAGGCCCGCCTCGCGCAGCACGGAGGCGTGCTGGCTCGCCGACGCGATGGACACCCCCGCCCTGCGGGCCAGTTCGCTCGTCGTGCAGCCGCTGCCGATGGCCTGGAGGACGGCGGAGCGGGTGTGCCCGACGAGCCGGCCGAGCCACGGGCCGGGTTCGGCGAAGACGGGGGCGCCGTGGTGGGTCACGGGGTAGACCAGCACGGGCGGGAGCCTGGGGTCGCGGTAGACGACCGGGGTACCCCGGCAGAAGAACGACGGCTGGAGGAGCAGCCCCCGTCCGTTCAGATGCAGCTCGCGGTCGACGGGATAGTCCGCCTCCAGCACCGGCGAGCGCCACCGGATCATGGGCGGCAGGGTGGCCAGCAGCCCGTCCGTGCCCCCGTCGAGCAGAGCCCGCCCGCGGACCGCCCTGTCGGCCTCGATGCTCGCCCGGATGTGCGGCCAGTACGGCTCGACGGCGGCGCGGTGGTAGCTGCGCAGGGCGCCTATGAGTCGGCCGAGCGGCTCCGTGCCCGCGGAGAGGGCCTCCAGCAGGGCGTCCGGTGAGCGCCCGGCCGTGGACAGGCCCCGCCCGCACGGCGGATGCCCGCCCCGCAGCCGCCCGGCCGTCAGCAGGCCCAGTTCATGGCGGAGCCGGTCGACAGGGGTGTCGCGCAGGGCTTCTATTCCGACATCGAGGCCGAATGGTTCCGCGCCTTCCCGGGAAGGCGTCAGGAAATCCGGGAAATAGCCACGCGGCGGAACTACCGCGGCCAGCATATGTACTTCACCATTCAACCGAGCCCGGGATTCCGTACGCCATTTACCGAACACCGTGGAAGCACGCCGGTCTCTCAATCGATGGAAACTGAGAATGGTTTCCCATAATGCGTCCGGCCTGGTGGCCATCCTGACCTTCGAAAGGTCCGCCCCGGACACATGGATGCGCAGCACCGTTCCCCACCCCTTGCAACCGCAATCGCCCCCACCAAAGGGTATGCGGGCAGTCACGCGAGGTCACCACGGGGTTTCGGCCACAGTTGAAACGCCTCGCCCCGCTCCGCTTCACCCGAAAGGCTGTACGTCGTCGGGTACGAATCCGGCGCCACCGGAAGAACGCGTGAAGGCCGTGGGGGGCTTTGTGTGTTCGGCGGCGGTCGGCGACGGTGCGGCTCCGTGCCCGGCGGGGGTAAGCCGGGTGCGGCCCATGGGTGGGGATCCATGGGCCGCACCCCGGTCCCCCGCCTCTCTTTTCTTTGCTTACCAAACGGAGCAATGGGATCGGGTGGGGGCGGATTGAGCGCCGTATCGCACATCACCACGCAACTCCCAACGGCACATCTCCACACGGCATGTGCCCGCGTGACATGCGTCCGTGCGACATGCGTCCGCGGGGCGCACACCCCGCATTTATGCACGCGATGCATAAATGCGAGCGGCGGCACCCCCGCACAGGGTGCCGCCGCTTCTGGGTGGTGGTCCTCGGTGATGGCCGTGGCGGCCGTCGGTGTCCGGGGATGCCCTCGGCGTACGAGGTGGCCCCGGTCCCGCCTCAGCGGCTGTCGCTGCCCTTCGACTGCGCGGCGGCCCGGCCCGCCTCCAGGCGTGCCACCGGGATACGGAACGGCGAGCAGGAGACGTAGTCCAGGCCCACCTCGTGGAAGAAGTGCACCGACTCCGGGTCGCCGCCGTGCTCGCCGCAGACGCCGAGCTTGAGGTCGGGGCGGGTCGCCCGGCCCGCCGCGACGGCGCTGCGCACCAGGGCGCCGACACCGTCCTTGTCGATCGTCTCGAACGGCGACACCCCGAAGATGCCCTTCTCCAGGTACGCGGTGAAGAACGAGGCCTCGACGTCGTCGCGGGAGAAGCCCCACACGGTCTGGGTCAGGTCGTTCGTCCCGAACGAGAAGAACTGGGCGGCCTCGGCGATCTGGCCCGCCGTCAGCGCGGCGCGCGGCAGCTCGATCATCGTGCCGATGGTCAGCTTCAGATTGGTCCCGGTGGCGGCCTGGACCTCCGCGATGACCCGGTCGGCCTCCTCGCGGACGATCTCCAGCTCCTGGACCGTACCGACGAGCGGGATCATGATCTCGGGGCGCGGGTCGCCCTTGGCGTTCTTGCGCTGGGCGGCAGCCTCGGCGATAGCGCGCACCTGCATCGCGAACAGCCCGGGGATGACCAGTCCCAGACGTACACCGCGCAGCCCCAGCATCGGGTTCTGCTCGTGCAGCTTGTGCACCGCCTGGAGCAGACGCAGATCGTTCTCGTTGGCGTCCTTGCGGGACTCGGCGAGCGCGACCCGTACCGACAGCTCGGTGATGTCGGGCAGGAACTCGTGCAGCGGCGGGTCGAGCAGCCGGACGGTGACGGGCAGCCCGTCCATCGACTCGAACAGCTCGATGAAGTCGGCCTTCTGCAACGGCAGCAGGGTGGCCAGCGCGGCCTCACGCTCGGCGTCGGTGTCCGCGAGGATCAGCTTCTCGACCATCTCGCGGCGCTCACCGAGGAACATGTGCTCGGTGCGGCACAGGCCGATGCCCTGGGCACCGAAGCGCCGGGCGCGCAGGGCGTCCTCGGCGTTGTCCGCGTTGGCCCGTACACGCAGCCGTCGCACCCGGTCCGCGTACGCCATGATCCGGTGCACGGCGGCGACCAGTTCGTCGGCGTCGTCGGCACCCGCGTGCATCCGGCCCTCGAAGTACTCGACGACCGGGGACGGTACGACGGGTACCTCACCGAGGTACACCTTGCCGGTGGAGCCGTCGATCGAGACGATGTCGCCCTCCTCGATCACCCGGCCGCCCACCGTCATCCGGCGCCGCTTGGTGTCGACCTCCAGGTCCTCGGCGCCGCAGACACAGGTCTTGCCCATGCCGCGGGCGACGACGGCCGCGTGCGAGGTCTTGCCGCCGCGCGAGGTCAGGATGCCCTCGGCGGCGATCATCCCGTCGAGGTCGTCCGGGTTGGTCTCACGGCGGATGAGGATGACCTTCTCGCCGGACCGGGACCACTTGACGGCGGTGTACGAGTCGAAGACCGCCTTGCCGACCGCTGCGCCCGGGGACGCCGCGATGCCGCGGCCGAGCAGCTCCGTGGCGGCCTCGTCGTCGAAGCGCGGGAACATCAGCTGGGCGAGCTGCGCCCCGTTGACCCGCTGGAGGGCCTCGGCCTCGTCGATCAGGCCCTGGTCGACGAGCTGGGTGGCGATCCGGAAGGCGGCACCGGCGGTGCGCTTGCCGACCCGGGTCTGGAGCATCCAGAGCTGGCCGCGCTCGATGGTGAACTCGATGTCGCAGAGATCCTTGTAGTGGGTCTCCAGCTTCTCCATGATCTGCATCAGCTGGTCGTACGACTTCTTGTCGATCGACTCCAGCTCGGCGAGCGGCACCGTGTTGCGGATGCCGGCGACGACGTCCTCGCCCTGCGCGTTCTGGAGGTAGTCGCCGTAGACGCCCTGGTGGCCGCTGGCCGGGTCGCGGGTGAAGGCGACGCCCGTACCGGAGTCGGGACCGAGGTTGCCGAAGACCATCGAGCAGACGTTGACAGCGGTTCCGAGGTCGCCGGGGATGCGCTCCTGGCGGCGGTAGAGCTTGGCGCGGTCGGTGTTCCACGAATCGAAGACCGCGTTTATGGCGAGGTCCATCTGCTCGCGCGGGTCCTGCGGGAAGTCGCGTCCCGCCTCCGCGCCGACGATCTTCTTGAACTTCGCGACCAGCTTCTTGAGATCGGCCGCGGCGAGGTCCGTGTCGACGCTGACCTTCTTGGCCGCCTTCGCCTGCTCCAGAGCCTCCTCGAAGAGGTCTCCGTCGACCCCGAGGACGGTCTTGCCGAACATCTGGATGAGGCGGCGGTAGGAGTCCCACGCGAAGCGCTCGTCGCCGGCCTGGGCGGCGAGACCGACGACGGAGGCGTCGGAGAGGCCGATGTTGAGGACCGTGTCCATCATGCCCGGCATCGAGAACTTGGCACCGGAACGGACGGACACCAGGAGCGGGTCGTCGGCCTGGCCGAGCCGCTTGCCCATCCGCGCTTCGAGCGCCGCCAGGTGCGCGCTCACCTCGTCGCGCAGCGCCGTGGGCGCCTCGCCGCTGTCGAGGTAGACCTTGCAGGCCTCGGTGGTGATCGTGAAGCCCGGAGGGACGGGCAGCCCGAGGTTGGTCATCTCGGCGAGGTTCGCACCCTTGCCGCCCAGAAGGTCTTTCAGATCCTTGTTGCCCTCGGTGAAGTCGTAGACGAACTTCTGGGGATCTTTGTTTTCCGACACGGGTCTCGACTCCTCGAGGACGCGGTGGCTGCCCTGACGGCGAGGAACATACCCAGATCGAAGGTGTCTGGGTACGTCCACTTGCGCGTCATGCGGCCTCAACCACCCGTCCGCCAGCAGATCGAAAGTGACGACGGTCTTCCGCCGATCCGGTGACTGTCTTCACTTCTTGAATGAACAGATACGGACAGCTCGCGTTTTCGCCCCACCCATCGACAGTGCGTAACGAAGGCGTCGATCGATCAAAACAAAGCCCCCTGGCACCCAGTGCCACCATTTGAGAAGTACACCCCCTCATCGGGCGCTCATCTGAGCCAACACCACCTCAGGAGTGGCGCGAATCACGCTACAGGCGATGCTCAGATGTCACCATCCGGACGCCCCAGGGACGCCAGTGGGTCACTCCCAAATCACCGAGAGCGATAAATACCCGGGGACCCCACCGTCAAGACGACCCATGAGGGCACGTCGTCGACGTTTTTCCGCCGAACCCTGTCGAACCTTGCCGAATTCGCCGCTCAAACGAGCGAGGGCAGGAGGCAGGCACCGGGTGCCTGCCTCCTGCCCTTCATGACTGCGGTCCGTGACGGCTCCGAAGCTCCACCGTGATGGCTCCGAAGCTCCGGTGGCGCGTGAGCGCCGAACCGGCCCGGGGCGGGCTCAGCCGCCCGAGGTGTCCAGCTCCGCGTCGGCGCTCACGCCCGCGCAGTCGTAGGGGTCCTTCAGCCAGCCGTCCGGCAGGACGACCCGGTTGTTGCCCGACGTACGCCCGCGCGGCCCGTCCGCGCCGTCCGGCCACGGCTGGTCCAGGTCCAGTTCGCCCAGCTGGCTGCCCAGCTCCTCCAGCGAGGAGGTGATCGCCAGCTTCTTGCGCATCTCGGAACCGACCGCGAATCCCTTGAGGTACCAGGCCACGTGCTTGCGGAAGTCGATCACGCCACGGGTCTCGTCACCGATCCACTCCCCCAGCAGCGTCGCGTGGCGCAGCATGACGTCCGCGACCTCGCGCAAGGCCGGCGCCTGCCTCGTCGTGGTGCCCTCGAAGGCGCTCACCAGGTCACCGAAGAGCCAGGGCCGCCCCAGGCAGCCGCGGCCGACGACGACGCCGTCGCAGCCCGTCTCGCGCATCATCCGGCGCGCGTCATCCGCGCACCAGATGTCGCCGTTGCCGAGGACCGGGATCTCCGGGACGTGTTCCTTGAGCCGGGCGATGGCGTCCCAGTCGGCGGTGCCGCCGTAGTGCTGGGCGGCGGTCCTGCCGTGCAGGGCGACGGCCGTGACGCCCTCCTCGACGGCGATGCGGCCCGCGTCGAGATAGGTGATGTGGTCGTCGTCGATGCCCTTGCGCATCTTGATGGTGACCGGCAGCTCACCCGCGTGGGAGACGGCCTGGTTCAGGATGGCCCGCAGCAGGGGCCGCTTGTACGGGAGCGCGGAGCCGCCGCCCTTGCGGGTGACCTTGGGAACGGGGCAGCCGAAGTTCAGGTCGATGTGGTCGGCGAGGTTCTCGTCGACGATCATCCGGACCGCCTTGCCGACGGTGACCGGGTCCACTCCGTACAGCTGGATGGAGCGCGGGGTCTCGCTCGCGTCGAAGTGGATCAGCTGCATGGTCTTCTCGTTGCGCTCGACCAGCGCCCGCGTCGTGATCATCTCGCTGACGAACAGCCCCTTGCCCCCGGAGAACTCCCGGCACAGGGTCCGGAACGGGGCATTGGTGATACCGGCCATGGGGGCGAGCACCACCGGCGGCTGCACGGTGTGCGGGCCGATACGGAGCTGCGGGAGCGAGGGGGCGAGCGTGGTCATTCCCCCATTGTCCCGTACCCCGGGAAACCGCTGTGCCGGGCGGTCGGCCGCGAGCGGGCCGGGCCCCGGCCCACGCCCCGAGCAGGCCCCCGGTCAGGCGCCGAGCGGGCGCCGTTCAGCCCCCGGTCGGGCGCCGAGCGGGGATCGCAGTGCCGGCCGCGCCCCTGCGGTCCGCGTCACACCACCGTGCGTGACCGGGCCCCTGCCCACGACTTCCGTGGACCGGGTCCGACGTGGCGGCTCGACGCGCTCGGCCGAGTCCGGGTCGGTCGCGGTGCCGACGGGATTCGAACCCGCGGACGGATCGGGGGCAGGCCCGCCCCGTCTCCATCAGTCGCCGTGGGGGGCCTCGCCCACGGCGATCGCGATGGGCCGCTCTGCCACGCCACCGCAACCCGCGGGAACGCGCGCAGCCCCGCTCGGACCAAGGGTAGGGAGATCGCCCTCCATTGACGAGGCTTTTCTCCCCGGGGAGGGGTGAGCCGGTCCGGAAGCCAGGTGGAGATCAACCCGCCTGGGCGGAGGAGGTGTTGAGCAGAGCGGTCCCGGCGGGGGTGAGGGTGTGGAAGACCGCGTTGCGGTGACGAGTGGTGGCCGTGAAACCGGTGGAACGCAGGATGGTGGCGTGCTCGCTGGCGCTGGCGGGGGAAACACCCGCGTGCCGGGCGAGCTGTGTGGTGGTGCAGCCGGGGTGATCGGCTATCGCGCACAGCACCGTGGCCCGGGTGCGTCCCAGGAGCGCGGACAGCACCCTGGGGACCGTCGCCAGTACGGCCGCGGTCTGTGCCTGCGGCGGAACGAGGACGCGCTCGTCGTGGCGGATCGGAAAGGTCATGAACGGCTGGGGCTCGGCTCCGTCGTCCAGGGCGGGAAACACCGCCCCGAACAGTGACGGCACCAGCAGCAGCCCACGGCCTTCGAGGTGAACGTCGCCGCTGCTTCCCGAGGCCATGGTCAGCTCCAGCACCGGAGGGTTCCACCGTACGCACCGCGGGTTCAGCCCGGCCAGCAGCGCCTGCACACCGCCCTCCGCCAGTTGCAGCATCCGCAGAGCCCGGTCCGCGTCGGCCAGCACGTCGATCCGGGGCTGGTACGGCGCGACCACCTGCGTATGGACGTGTTCCAGGGTGTCGGTGAGCTGCCGTAACACCGCGGGATCGTCGCCGAGCCGCTGAGTCCAGGCCGGCACCGTACGCCGGCGGCTCGCCCACCGCTCCATCTCCCCGCGGATCTGCCGACGGGGAGTGGCGCGCACCTTGTCCATTACCGCCTCGGGACTTCCGGCGTCCGCGGGAGTGAGGAACTCGACCGAGAACCCCGTCGGAGGGACCAGGTCGAAGAGCAGGCGGACCTGCGGCGACAGACGCTTGAACGACTCCCGCCGCCAGGCACCGAACCGTATGGGATACGTCCGCTCCTGAAGGATGCGCAACGCGATGTCCAGTTCCAGGAGCGGCCGGGGCGCCGGTGCCAGCCGCGTGCATGCGAGATCCGCAGCCGTGAAGTGAATCCGCAAGGTCATGCCGTCGATTTTCCCGATTCGCCGTCCTTCGGGCTACGTCGAATCACGTCGCGTGACCGCCGCCGACGGCGCAATCTGAGTAACGCCGCAGCCGGGCACGGGGGAGCCGGCAGATGGCCCGTGTGGCACGCGCCAGCAACGCCACCCGTACATCACCACATCGCCACATCAGCACTTCAGCACTTCAGCAGTGATCGCAAGAGCCGCCTTCGGCGGCGAGATTCCCATGGGCACCCCCGCGATCCCAGGGGTGTGTCCCGGTCGAGTGAGAAGAGGAACGAACATGGGCAAGTTGCGCACCACTCTGGCAGTCATCGGTCTCGGAGCCGCGATGTTCGGCACCCTGTCGGTGCCGGCCCAGGCCGCTCCCACCGGGACGGCCGCTGTCACCTGCGGCAACGTCCACTGGCCGCACACCAACAAGGACAGCGGGTCGGGCAACGTGGTCCCGTCGAGCGCGGCCGTACACACCGGCCCGTACGGGGCCTGCACCACGGTGGGGTACGTCGGCGGTGGTACCACGGTCCACTACGACTGCTACTCCGTGAACAGCTACGGCAACACCTGGACATGGATCCGGGACGACAACGGAAGCAGCCTGGGGTGGATCTACGACGCCTACCTGGATGACGGCGGCGCCACCGCACAGTGCTGACCGGCCGACGCGCATCGGGTCGTGATCCATCGGCGGGTCTCCCCACTGCGGGGTGACGTGTTCCGGTGGATCGTCCCCGGTGACGCGGATGCAACGGGCTGATGTCGAGGGGAAGTTCGTTCCGGGCCGTATCCGCCGATCGGCGGGTACGGCCCGTACCGCGAGGGACTGCGATGCCACCGGACGACGGATGTGCGGGACAGGCGCCGACAGGAGGGCGGGAGTCCCCGCCCGCCCCCCGACGGGCCCGGGGCGCTGCGCCGGACGACCACAAGGGCGTCCAAGGACTGTCATACCCGTGTCCTACTGTCGACCGCATGACCCACAACCCCGCGCCCGAACGCCTCTCCTTCCCGGAGGCCGACACTCGCCTCGTGTCGGCCCTCTCCGCCTCCTTCGAGGGCGACTACGGCAAAGTCCTGCTCTTCGAGGGCGATCTGGAGCTGGAGGGGGGCTTCCTCGACGCCGTCGCCAGGATCGGAAGTCTGGACGGCGTGGACCTGGTGGTGATCACCGGCGATCTGACGGTGTCCGGCCCGATCGCGCTCTACGGGTCTCTGCCGGGGCTCTACGTCGGCGGAACCACCCGGGCGGAGACCCTGGAGGGCGGCGACTGCGAGATCTACATCAAGGGCGGCTCCTTCACCCATCTCGTCTACGGCGACTACAACAGCGGCATCCTGGAGACCGGCACCGTGAAGACCCCATGGGTCATCAACTACGACCACGATCTCCGCGTCTCCGCCCCCGGCGCTCGCCTGGTGGACAACTACGGCAACGATGACGAAGCGGACTTCAACAGCGAGAACATCGTGGAGTCGTTCGTCGCCGAGGTCGTCGACCCGGAGGACGAGAGCATCGACGTGCCGGAGTTCCTGGAACGGCTGCGGGCCGGACTGCCGGTGCTGCGCCCGGAGGCAGGTGGCGCGCCCGCCGAGGCGTGAGGGGGGGTGGGCCCCGGCGATCAGGCACATCAGGGGCTCCCGCGCCGCTGTCCGGTCGGCACCGAACCCGGCGGCCACGGCAGTCAGCCGGCTCTGCGCCCTGTCAGCAGGAGGGGCGGCGGCCCTCGTCCTTCCCCGACCGCACCGGCGGCGCGGTACGCGCAAGGCGGCTTCGGAGTTCGCCCTCGGCCTCGGCGTACTCGGCAGGCAGTCCGGGCAGGAGGGCGAGGGCGGCGGTGACGAGCTCCGCCGTCGCCCGCGGGTCTTCCAGGACCGCCCGGAACAGCACGACGGCGTCCATCGGGACCAGCCGGTGGCGCCAGGCGGGATGGGCGTGCGTCACCGAGTAGTGGGCGGTCAGGACCTCGACGGGGGACAGCTCCGCTCCGCTCCGGCGCAAGAACACCGCCAGGCCGTACCGGTTGACGGTGTCGCAGATCTCCTCGGCCTGGGCCTGGTTGCGGTGGTGCGCGTCGTGGATCTCGTAGAGGACGGCGTACACGAGCGCGCGTTCCCGTTCCGTGCGCGGAGCCGGGGACGGTTCGTCCCTCAGCAGCGCCTCGATGTCGGCCGGACGCAGGAAGGGGCGGCGGTTCGCGTCGGTGGCGGGACAGAGCGTCAGGCGGACGACGCCGAGTGCGACCGCGTCCTCCGAGAGCGTCCGCGCGTACCGGACGCCCTCGCTCGCCGTCGGCTCGGCTTCGAGGCAGGCCGCCCGCACCTGTGCGACGGTCGGCCCGTCGGTCCACGCGAACGTCCAGGCGCGTGCGGATTCGGACCACTCGGCCTCGACGGTGCCGTGCCGGTGGGAGCCGAGGCCGAACCGGCCGGTGAGCGTACGGGCGAGTCCGCGAAGGCGCGTCGCGCGGTCGGAAGTCCCGGAAGTCTCGGAAGTCATCGGACGCCAGTATCCACCGGACCCCGCAGGACTCACACCGTGCGCTCCGCCGCAGCACCGAGCAGATCACCAGCGTCGTGAAGGCCGTACTCGCCTTGGGTAGTTCCACGGATCCCGCCGATCGCTGTCACCGGCCATAATCAGGCACCTGGCCAGAACTGTTGGGCCACGCCCACGTAGCCGTACGATCACCCCGACCAAGGACGGCGATGTCGATACACGAGAGCCTGGCAGTCCTTCGCCTCGCTTCCGAAGCCGGAACGGTCAGCATCACGGCGTCGGAGCCCGCCTCCGCCGAAGCCGTCCACGACCGTGAGACGGGACTGAAGCCCCATTTCGGAACCGTCGACTGGACGGCTCCGCCGAGCTACCGGGCTTTCCTCGCCGAGCACAACGCCTTTTCCTGTGCACGCGAGCACATCGAGTTCGTCGTCGTCGGTGACGATGCCATCGCCGAGCTGAACTCCGAACTTGTACATATGCCCGAACATGTGGGCCGCGGCGGCGAGGCCCCCTGGCTGTCCACCAACCACCTGGTCGGCTTCGCCCTGGCCGACGCAGCCGGCGAGGCGGTCTGGTGCTTCGATGTCACCCAGCCGGACGCGGGCGGCGAATACCCGGTCCACTACCACCACCAAGACGATCGGAACGGGCTCGCGCGCTACGTTGAGGGCGGGGACTGGGAGGACCTGACCAACTCCGCCCCGGACTTCCCCACGTTCGCCGACTGGCTGGACGCGATGGCCGACGCGTTCACCGCACCCGAGCCACCGGGCTGGTTCCAGGACCTGGGCGCTCCGGGCTTCTACCCGGGCCGGTAGCAGGTCGTGCGGTCACGTTCGGCGACTCTCGTCCGGCGCGAGCGCCGAGAGGGAATCGTGAGGGTGCCTCCTCGGCGAGCACGTGAAACTCGCTTCACCTTCACCACCACAGGAGCGATGATCTCCACGAGGGCTCGATGAAGGACAGGTGATCATGGACGGCCGACGATCGAGGCTGCTGCTGCTGTGCGGTCTTCCCGGCGCCGGAAAGACCACGGTGGCCAGGAAGTTGGAGCGAGAGCTGTCCGCTGTGCGCCTGTGTCCGGACGAATGGCTTACGGAGCTGGGCTTCGACCTCTTCGACGGTGAGGCCCGGGACCGTATCGAACGTCGCCTGTGGCAGCACGCCCAGGATCTGCTGGTTTCCGGAGCGGTTGTGATCTTGGAGAACGGGTTCTGGCAGCGTCCGGAACGCGACGAGAAGCGGCTCCGCGCTCGCGCGCTCGGGGCCGAGGTCGAACTGCGCTACCTCAAGGTGCCGATGGCGGAACTGAAGCGGCGCATCGCCCTCCGCAACCAGGAGCCGGGCTCGGTCGTACTGACGGCCGAGCTGCTCAGAGAGTGCCAGAGCCAGTTCGAGGCCCCGACGCCCGCCGAACTGGCCCTGTTCGATCCGCCCCTGTCATAGCCGACGCGCGGAGAGCGCCTTTCACAGCCACTTGCCGGGCCTCTCGGGTCGAGCCGTCTGGGTGGGCGCTTCGCGAACAGGGCCCGGCCGTGGAGGCGGTGGCGCCATTCGTCGGTGTCCGGAGCAGGCTCGGTCCCGAGGACCGGATTGCGGGCCGGTCCCGATGAGGCGGAGGAGCGTCCAGGCGCCCCCGTACCAGTCGTCAAGGGCCGAAGCGCGTGACGAGGCAGGCCGCCGTGACGAAGCCCCACCATGCGAACGCACGATGGGGCCTGTCCGGCTCGGCGAAGAATCGGGGCTTCAGACGGCGTCGAACTCTCCGGCCTTCACACCCGCCACGAACGACGCGAACGCGTCGGAGGGGAAAGCCAGGATGGGGCCGCGCGGGCGCTTGGAGTCGCGGACGGGAACCACGCCGGAAGCAGACGTGTTCGGCGGGGCCCATTCGACGCAGGTACCGCCGTTGCCGCTGTACGAGGACTTGGCCCAATGGAGCGGGGAAGACTGGGGATCGGTCGTCACGGGGTACCCCTTCGTGCCTGAGTGATCATGTCAACAGATGCTGCTTGGGAGAGCGCGTGTGCCTGCATCTGATGGTAGGCCCTCAGCAGGGGCACCACGGAAGTGATCTCGCGGTCCAGGTGTCCATGCGTCTGCGACTCGACATAGGAGACCACGGAGCGGTCGGACAGGGTCAGTAGATTGACCGCGCGATTGAACGGCCGTTCCTCGCCGATGGCGTAGGGCGCGAGTTGGAACACGGTGCTCGACTCCTCAGCGAACTTGACCAAGTGCGCCAACTGCCGATCCATGATCTTCTCTCCGCCGATCGGCCGACGGATACAGCTCTCATCCAGCACCACGAACAACAGAGGTGGCAGTAGTCGCACCAATGCGGCTTGGCGATCTATCAGGAACGTGACTCGTTCCTGCGCCTGTTCGGCTGTGATGGAGCCTCGCCTCACGTTGCTCGCCTCAAGGGCTGCCGCGTACTCCGGTGTCTGAAGCAAACCGGGGATCAGGCCCGACTCAAAGAGTCGGATCTCCACAGCCCGCGCCTCGTACCCGACGTACTCGGGGAACCCCTCCAACAAGCTGCCGTGCTGCATCTCGTGCCACTGGCGTTCAAACGTGACCGCTGCATCTGTCACGCCAAAGACCACATCAGCAGCTTTCGCGAAGCGTAAAGATGGCATCTTACGACCAGTTTCAACGCCCGAAATGTGACCGCTGGAAATGCCCATCCGGGTGGAGAGGTCGTCCTGCTTCCAGCCACGTGCCTCGCGTGAGCTGCGTAACCGTGCGCCGAACGCAGCCTGCGGACTGCTCTCCGGGTCCAGCTCTTTGAGGTTCACCCGCTACCCCCAACTTATCTAGCCGCTAGGCCATGTTGATCAGGTTCCGACTCTAGGTCACGCTGGGTCGCCTTGGTAGTGGAACAGCTACGGAGAGGCACGACCGTGTGTGCAGAAAACGGTTCCCCGAACGGGCATGCCCA